>NZ_JBHRSK010000016.1:0-162838 GCF_042643245.1 Acidimangrovimonas pyrenivorans | reverse complement strand
TCTAATCGACGGTGGAGGAAAAATCCCGTGGCAGGTCACTGGTAGGCAGGGTGTCGATGGACAGCGTGAAGCTGCTGCTCGGTCTCGACACAGCGCGTATGTCGCCGATGGATATGCGGCGCATCAAGGCGATCATGGCCGGCTTGGGGTGGGACTACGGCACCCATCGGCTGCACGACCTGGGTAGATCAGACAAGGCCCAGCGCAAAGGTTTCGCGCGGGGCAGCGCCGACGAACGGAAAGTCGAGTACATCGCGCATCGCCGTGAAGATGGGATTGTCGTCATCCGTTCGTTCTGTAGGCAGCCCCAAGAGAAGCCGCCCTTTTGAAGCGCCTGACGCAACCTGTAACGTAACATAAGGCCCAAACTAGGCCTGTACTGCATGCGGGGTACTACGGTGCCCCGCATTTTGTTTTCCGAAAGCTTCTGAGCTAAGTTACGGTTACAAGTTACAAAAAGCCCCGACCCCAGCAGCAGCGTGGGGTGCGCGTACAGGGCCACTGCATGCCGGTGGCGGGGGGGGTGCGGCCGGGGCCTAGGTGGCCGCTACACACCCCGCTGCGGGCCTCTCCGGCGATCCCTGCCACCGGGTCGTGCCCCGCGTTTTTCGCGGCCGCCTCCAAGCATCACCAACTGCTGGCCTTACCCCTCCACGTTCAGCGACATCGTCCGCCAGCTCTCGTCTGAGGGATAGTATTTGATCTTCCCTGAGAAATGTCCCCTCAGCATCGCGCCAAAGCCGTTCTGGGCATCGAAATGGCCCACGATGGAATAGGTGCAATCGCTGCCGGGCCTGCTGCCGTTGTCATACTGCCACGGAAAATTTGCCGTAGAGGGGGCTCGGAGGCGCCGGCGCACATCAGCTTGGATCATGACATAGGCCTCGCCGAGCTTGTCAGGGGTGCATTTCGCCAGCCGCTTAGCGTCAGCCTCAGCCTGCCGCCTGTCCAATACTTTCCGATATTCTGCGGGGTCCATTTCGCTCAGAGCGCTGAGCCAACGGGCATCATCCGTGCGTTTCAGCTCGGTGAGGTAGGCGGCCGGATCGGATTTCTTCAGTTCCGCCAGCTTCGCCTCGTGCTGAGCGTTCGACGTAACTGCACCTGACAATGAAAAGAACGCGGCAACACCCATCACGAGCAGCGCTTTTCCGCGATGCCGGAAGTGGGGAAACCCTTTGCCCGTGACTAGCGTGAAGAAGCTTAGGGCCAGCACGGGAAGGGCAGCCAGAAGGCTTAGGTTAGGATTTTCAGCTTCCAGTGAGCCCAGGACAATCGCCAGCACGAAGAGTTCAGCGATCAACACCTGGATGCGCACAAAACCTCTAATCAGCTTCTTCAACATGAGCGGTCCTCGCAACTAGTCAGCAAGAACTAGGCTGTTGCGATTTCATGGCATTTTTGTGCGCAGAGCACGGCACTGCAAAGGTAATTGAGACTCATAGTCTGTAGATCAATAGTATGCAGATCGTCGCTATGGCGGCATGGAAATCCGTGCGCTCGTGGGCAGAAATGTGAAGAGGTTCCGGGAGGCGAAAGGCCTCTCACAGGAGCAACTTGCCTTCGAAGCTGATCTGCACCGCACATATGTCAGTGGTGTGGAGCGGGGTGTTCGCAACCCGACAGTAGTGATCATCGCCCGGCTGGCCACAGCGCTGGGCGTAGAGCCTAGTAAGTTACTGGAATTGTGAGTATTTTTAGAGGAGGAATGGTGCCGCTGAAGGGACTCGAACCCCCGACCCCATCATTACGAATGACGTGCTCTACCAGCTGAGCTACAGCGGCATTCCTCTCTCGTCGCGGCCCTACTATGGCCCTACTAGTTACTGTGCGCCGCCTCTAAGCGACTGGTTTTGCATGTCATTCCAGCGGAGACCCGCTACTTACGAATGACGTGCTCTACCAGCTGAGCTACACCGGCCCGGTGGCGCGCCTGATAGCACCATCTTTTCGAGGTGTGTAGCCCTAATTTGCGGCTTTTTCCTCCGGCCGCTCCGCGACCACCTCGGCCTCTTCCACCACCGCCTCCCCGACGGGCTCCGCTTCGCCCGGTCCGGCGTGGCCCGGAACGCTCCCGGGGGCGCTTCCGGGAGTGCCGACGATCAGCGGCAGCATCTCGGTCTGGGTCGGGCTCGGGCCGCCGGCATCGGGCGCCTCGCGCCAGCTCAGCGTGTCGAAGCCGCCGCAATTGTGGCAGACCGGGCCCCATTGCGCCTGCACGCTGTTGCACTTGTCGCAGACCCATTGCGGCCCGCGCGAGGCGGTCAGCGCCCGGGTCAGCCAGCCCCGCACCACCGCGTCCTCGGAGCCCTCGCCGCGCTCGATCGCCGCCATGATGGTCAGCGCGCGCTGGGTCGGCTGCTTCTCGGCCAGATCGCCCAGCGCCCGGCGGGCAGCGGGGAAATCCTCGGCGGCGATGTTCAGCTCGGCCAGCAGCAGCCGGGTCTCGGCGTGCTCGGGATGGATCGAGGTCAGGGTCTTGAACCGCTTGAGGCGCTCGACGGCGCTTTCCTCCGGCGCGATCTCGGCGAAGGCGGCGGCGAGGTCGGGATGCGGCTGCGCCTCCCAGGCCTTCTTCAGCACCCGGGCGGCGTATTTCGGTTTGCCGTCGGCGATGTAGCTGCGCGCCGCCATCGCCGCCGCCGGGATCAGGTCGGGCGACTTGCGATTGGCGGCGATCGCCGCCTCGCGCGCCTCGATCGACTTGCCGTGATCGAGGATGTCCTTGGCCTCCTGCAGCGCCAGCACCGCGTCGCGGCGCTTGTGGACGTCGCGCGGCAGATAGCCCGAGCGCGCCTTGGCCGCCAGCGTCGCCCGCGCCCCGGCCCAGTCGGCCTGGCCCGCCTGCAGCTCGAGCAGGATGTCCTGCACCTCCTTGTGGCGCGGCTTGAGCGCGAAGGCCTTCTCGGCCAGCTTCATCGCCGTGGCCGTATCGCCCTCGGCCAGCTTCTGCTTCATGATGCCGCGGATGCCGACGAAGCGGGTGCGGTCATCGGCCAGCAGACGCTTGTAGACCTCCTCGGCCTTCCGGGTGTCGCCGACCATCTCGGCCGCCTGGGCCGAGACCAGGTTGGTCAGGTCGGGCCGGTGCAGCAGGCGCTCGGCGCGCGAGGCTTTCGACATCGCCAGCCGGCCCTCGCCCGAGGCCAGCGCCATGACCCCGTCGGCCAGCGCCTCGAAGCCCTTGCGCTCGCGGTTGCGGTCGAAATAGCGGGTCAGCGCCGTCTCGTCGCCGGAAAGGAAGCGTAGCACGGCGACCAGCAGGCCGACCAGCTTCATCACCAGCCACAGCACGGCGACCAGCAGCAGCGCGGCGATCACCGCCTGCACCGGGCCGAGGGTGAATTCCCAGCCCGCGACGGCGACCTGGAGCCCGCCGCCGGTATCCATCAGATAGCCGGCGCCCAGCGTCAGGCCGGCGACCGCGGCGACGAAAAGCAGAACCTTGAGCAGCGACCAGAGCATCCCGTTCTCCTTACTTGCCGTTCAGCCCGGCCGCGACCTGCCTGGCCGCGTCCAGCGCGT
Source organism: Acidimangrovimonas pyrenivorans (assembly GCF_042643245.1). Classification (NCBI taxonomy): domain Bacteria; kingdom Pseudomonadati; phylum Pseudomonadota; class Alphaproteobacteria; order Rhodobacterales; family Paracoccaceae; genus Acidimangrovimonas; species Acidimangrovimonas pyrenivorans. The sequence continues at coordinate 159,313 of NZ_JBHRSK010000016.1, read as the reverse complement.
CGATCCGGGTCTGCGCCTGCGCCACCCAGTCGGCCATCTTCTTCTGCCCGGCCTCGGGCAGAGCTTTCAGCATCTCGACGGCGTCCGCCGGCTTGCCGCCGCGCAGCGCCGCCTCGGCCCGCGACAACACCGCGTCCGGGCTGTCGCCCGGGCGCGGGGTCAGCGAGCGGGCGCCGGTCTGGGCCTGCAGGAAGGCCGCGATCCGCCCGGTCACGCTGTCGCCCATCGTCTCGGGGATCGAGGCGGCCAGCGCGGTGCGGGCGGCCTCGGGAAAGCTCTGCTGCAGGTCGGCCAGCGTCGGCACCCCGGTCTCGGCGGCGCCCGACAGCGCCTCGGGCACGGTGACGCCGGCCTTCTGCAGCTCGGCCACCGGATCGATGAAGCTGCCGCCGGCATCCAGTGCCGCCTCGAGCCGCATCAGCGCGCCGCGCGCCGTCGCCGCCCTGGCATCGGCGGCAGCCTTGTCCTTGGCCGCCTGCGCCGCCGCATCCGCCGCGGCGATCCGCTTGTCGACCTCGGCCGACATGGTCGACACCTTCTCGGCCAGCGCCGCGGTCTTGTCGCTCTCGGCCTGGAGCTTGTCGCGCAGCGCCTGCACGTCGCGCTCATAGGCGCCCAGCGCCGAGCCCGAAACGCCGTCGCCCCCCGCGGCCGGCCGCTTCTCGACCGCGGTCAGCCGCTCGTCGAGCTTGGCCAGCGCCGTCTTGTTCGTCTCTATTTCCGCCGAAAGCGCCTGTTTCAGCGCGTCGATCCTGGGCCCGGCATCGCTGGCCGGAACTTGCGCCGCGGCCGTCTTGGCGGCGTCCGCCGCGGCCTGCGCCTGCTTGACCCCGTCCTGCAGCGCGGCGATGGCCGCGGCCTGGTCCGCCAGCGTGGCCTTGAGCGCGGCCGTGTCCTGCCCGGCCGGGCCGAAGGGCAGCCAGCCCTGCGGTCCGAGATATTGCGCGCCGGCAAAGCCGATCCCGGCGGCGACGATGCCGCCCAGAACCAGCGGGAAGAAGCCCGGCCCGCGCTTGATCACCTGCGGCGGAGCTGGGGGCGGCGGCGCTTCGACTTCGGGCTCCGGCGCGTAACCGGGTTCCGGCTCGGGCTCGACATAGTCGTCGTCGACGTAATCATCCTCGAGATAGGAATCGTCGGCCTCGGCCCGGTCTTCCGGCTCGACCACCTGCATCTCGTCAGCATCGGCGTCTTCCTCGGCCTCCACCGGCTCTTCGGCCATGTCTTCCGGCTCCGGCAGCGCGATCTCTTCCGCGTCGTCCGGCTGCCGCTCCGCCGCCGCGACGGGTTCCGCGTCCGGCGCTTCGGATTCCGGGGTCTCCGGTGCCGCGATATCCTCGCCGGAGATCGTCTCTTCGCCGGACGTCTTGCGGCCTGCCATCGGCGCTCCTCCTGAGTTCCCGGGGGGAGGGAATCCGCCCCGTCAGCAATGACTTTGACCGACTGTAGACCGCGCGCGCGGCGCCCTCAAGGCGCCCCGGCTGCGGCAATCCGGTGCGCCAGCAGGTCGAGCATCGCACCGGCATCCGGCCGTTCGGCCGTGGAAATACTGGCCTTGCCAAGCGCCTGCGCAGCCGCGGCCACCGCCGCGCTCATCGCGATCACGTGAAGCGGTGCGCGGGCTTCCGCCGCCGCGTCGACAAGGAGCCGGGCGGTGCGCGGCGAGAACAGCGGAGCGTAGACCGGCGCCGTCCCGGCCAGCGCCGCCCGCGCCTGCGGCGACAGCAGCCGCGGCACCTGGTCGTAGACAATGGCCTCGACAGTCTCGATCCCGGCGGCAGAGAGCCTTTGCGCAATCTCGCCACGCGCATGGGCGCCGCGGAGATGGAGCAAGGGCCCCGCCGGCTTTTCCGCTGACAGCAGCGCCAGCAGCGCCTCGGCATCGCCGCCGGCCGAACCGGCCGCGAACCCGGCCGCGCGCGCCGCCGCCGCCGTGCGGTCGCCGACACACCAGACGGGCAGGTCACGCCGCGAAACCCTCCTGGCATAGGCGCGCACCCCGTTCTCGGAGGTGAAGATCAACCCGCGCGGGGCCTGTGGCAGATCGGCGTCGCGGTCGCGGATTTCCAGCAGCGGCGAGATCACGATCTCGACCCCGTCCCCCAGCCGCTCCGTCACCGCGCGGGCGAAACGCTCGGACTGGGCCTGCGGCCGGGTCAGCAGCAGCACCGGGCGAGAGGCGGTTGCATGGGCCATGCGCTGTGCTGCCATTGTCTGCCTGCCATTGTCTGGGGCCTTTGGCGGTGTTACCTGCTGGAAACTCCTCCTGCAACCGGCACCCCATGACCACCCTGACGATCCTCGGACTGGAAAGCAGCTGCGACGATACCGGCGCGGCGGTGGTGCGCCAACGCGACGGCGAAGCGCCCGAGATCCTGTCCTCGGTCGTCGCCGGCCAGACCGCGCTGCACGCGCCCTATGGCGGCGTCGTGCCCGAGATCGCCGCCCGCGCCCATGTCGAAAAGCTCGACCACTGTGTCGAGCAGGCGCTGGCCGAGGCCGGGCTGGGGCTGGATGCGATCGACGCGGTCGCGGTGACGGCGGGGCCGGGGCTGATCGGCGGCGTGCTGTCGGGGGTGATGTGCGCCAAGGGCATCGCCGCCGGCACCGGGTTGCCGCTGATCGGGGTCAACCACCTTGCCGGCCACGCGCTGACGCCGCGGCTGACCGACGGCCTGCCCTTCCCCTACCTGATGCTGCTGGTCTCGGGCGGGCATTGCCAGTTCCTGATCGTGCGCGGCAGCGACGATTTCACCCGGCTCGGCGGCACCATCGACGACGCCCCGGGCGAGGCCTTCGACAAGGCGGCCAAGCTGCTCGGCCTGCCCCAGCCCGGCGGGCCGGCAGTCGAGGCCGAGGCGGCGCAGGGCGACGCCAGGCGTTTCGCCTTCCCGCGGCCGCTGCTCGACCGGCCGGGCTGCGATTTCTCCTTCTCGGGGCTGAAGACGGCGCTGCTGCGCGCCCGCGATGCGCTGGTGGCCGAGAAGGGCGGGCTGACCCGGGCCGACCGCGCCGACCTTTGCGCCGGCTTCCAGGCCGCCGTCGCCGACGTCATCGCCGAGAAATCCCGCCGCGCGCTGGCCCTCTACCTGGCCGAGGCACCCGCCGCCCCGGCCTTCGCCGTGGCCGGCGGGGTGGCGGCGAACAAGGCGATTCGGGCCGTGTTAGAGACTGTTTCGGCCGCATCCGGGGCAAGATTCCTCGCCCCGCCGCTGAAACTGTGCACCGATAACGCGGCGATGATCGCCTGGGCCGGGATCGAACGGTTCCGCGCCGGACAGCGCGACGGCATGGATCTGTCGGCCCGGCCGCGCTGGCCGCTGGACAGCGCCAGCCCGGCGCTGATCGGCTCGGGCAAGAGGGGAGCGAAGGCATGACGCGGATCACGGTTCTGGGCGCGGGCGCCTTCGGCACGGCGCTGGCGGTGACGCTGGCGCGGGGCGGCGCGTCGGTGACGCTGTGGGCGCGCAATCCCGGCCAGGTGGCGCAGATGCAGAACACCGGCGAGAACAAGGCCCGGCTGCCCGGCGTGAAACTGCCGATCAACGTCGCCGTGACGTCGGAAATCAGCTTCGTGCCCGCCGACGAGCCGGTGCTGCTGACGCTGCCGATGCAGACCCTGCGCGGCTTCCTGTCCGAGAGCCGGGCGCAGCTGGACGGCCGCAAGCTGGTGGCTTGCTGCAAGGGGATCGACCTGACCACGCTGGAAGGGCCGGCCAGCCTGATCGCCCGCGCCTGTCCCAAGGCGGTGCCGGCGATCCTGACCGGCCCCAGCTTCGCCGCCGACATCGCCCGCGGCCTGCCCACCGCGCTGACCCTCGCCTGCGCCGACGACGCGGCGGGCGAGGAGCTGCAACGCCGGCTTTCGACCCCGGTGCTGCGGCTCTATCGCAGCACCGACGTCACCGGCGCCGAACTCGGCGGCGCGCTGAAGAACGTCATCGCCATCGCAGCCGGGATCGTCACCGGTTCGGGCCTGGGCGACAGCGCCCGCGCCGCGCTGATGACGCGCGGCTATGCCGAGATGGCCCGGATGGTGACCGAACTGGGCGGGCGGCCGGAAACGCTGGCCGGGCTGTCGGGCTTCGGCGATCTCGTCCTCACCTGCACCTCGACCCAGTCGCGCAACTTCCGCTTCGGCATGGCGCTGGGGCGCGGCGAGGAGTTCGACCCCTCGGTCACCGTCGAAGGCGCGGCGACCGCCCGCGCCGTGGCCGCCCTGGCCGGGAAGCGCGGCCTCGACATGCCGATCACGGCGATGATCGCGGCGCTGCTTGACCGCAAGCTGACCATCGCCGAGGCTGTCAGCGCCCTTCTTTCCCGCCCGCTGAAACAGGAGTGAGACCATGAGCTTCGCGGTGATCTGCCACGACAAACCCGGCGCCCTGCAGGTCCGCAAGGACAATCGCGACGCCCACCTGGCCTATATCGAGGAGACCGGCGTGGTGACGCTGGCCGGCCCGTTCCTGAACGAAGACGGCGAGATGTGCGGCAGCCTGGTGATCCTGTCGGTCGGCACGCTGGAGGCGGCGCGGGCCTGGGCCGCGGGCGATCCCTATGCCAAGGCCGGCCTGTTCGACAAGGTCGAGGTGACGGCCTGGAAGAAGGTCATCGGCTGATGGCCTACTGGCTGTTCAAGTCCGAGCCCCACACCTGGGGCTGGGACGACCAGGCCGCCAAGGGCGCGGCCGGCGAGGAATGGGACGGCGTGCGCAACTACCAGGCGCGCAACAACATGCGGGCGATGAAGCTGGGCGACCAGGGCTTCTTCTACCATTCCGGCAAGGACAGGGAGATCGTCGGCATCGTCGAGGTCTGCGCCGAGTCCCATCCCGACAGCACGACCGACGATCCGCGCTGGGACTGCGTCGACATCAAGGCGGTGGAACCCCTGCCGACCCCGGTGAGCCTGGACGATTGCAAGGCCGACGCGCGGCTCAAGGACATGGTGCTGGTCAACAACTCGCGCCTGTCGGTGCAGCCCGTCACCGAGGAGGAATGGCAGGTGATCTGCGCCAAGGGCGGCCTGTCCGGCTGAAGTCCCGAGATGCGCAACGCCCGCGGCAGCGGGCGTCGCCACATTGCCTGGCAGGGGGTCAGCCGTAGACCGACTCCTTGTTGAAGTGCTTGACCAGCATGTAATAGATCACCGCGCGGTACTTGTTGCGGTCCGAACGGCCATAGGTGTCGATGACGGCGTTGATCGCGTCCATCAGGTGCGGGCCGTCGGCAAGGCCGAGTTTCTTGATCAGGAAGTTGGTCTTCACCGTCTCCAGCTCTCCCGGGTCCGATCCGGCGACCGTCGAGCTGTCGTCGTTGTAGATGGTCGGACCGCAGCCGATCGTGACCTTGGTCAGCAGATCCATGTCCGGCACCATCCGGCACTTGTTGCGCAGATCGTCGGCGTATTTGGCAATCAGATCGTCTCGCTTGCTCATTTCCGCGTGCTCCCATTCAAATCCGGGCCTGTGGCCGGGTCCGAAATCCTGGACTGCCGCATGCGTTCTGGCCCAGGGCGAGTCTAGGCAAAGGACGTTCGGGAACAAGAAAAAAAGACATCGGGCGCCTTCCCCGAGGGGAAAGCGCCCGACAGATGCCGTTGCGGCGCGATCAGTAACGGTAGTGCTCGGGCTTGTAGGGGCCCTCGACCGAGACGCCGATATAATCGGCCTGTTCTTTCTTCAGCTCGGTCAGCTTGACGCCGATCTTGGCCAGGTGCAGCCGCGCCACCTTCTCGTCGAGATGCTTGGGCAGGATGTAGACCCCCGGCGCGTACTCGTCGCCCTTGGTGAACAGCTCGATCTGGGCCAGCACCTGGTTGGTGAAGCTGGCCGACATCACGAAGGACGGGTGGCCGGTGGCGTTGCCGAGGTTCAGCAGCCGGCCTTCGGACAGCAGGATGATGCGGCTGCCCGAGGGCATCTCGATCATGTCGACCTGGTCCTTGATGTTGGTCCACTTGTGGTTCTTCAGCGCGGCGACCTGAATCTCGTTGTCGAAATGGCCGATATTGCCGACGATCGCCATGTCCTTCATCTCGCGCATGTGCTCGATGCGGATGACGTCCTTGTTGCCGGTGGTGGTGATGAAGATGTCGGCGCTGTCGACCACGTCTTCCAACACGACGACCTCGAACCCGTCCATCGCCGCCTGCAGGGCGCAGATCGGATCGACCTCGGTCACCTTGACCCGGGCGCCGGCGCCGCGCAGCGAGGCGGCCGAGCCCTTGCCGACGTCACCGTAGCCGCAGACCACGGCGACCTTGCCGGCCATCATCACGTCGGTGGCGCGGCGGATGCCGTCGACCAGCGATTCCTTGCAGCCGTACTTGTTGTCGAATTTCGACTTGGTGACGCTGTCGTTGACGTTGATCGCCGGGAAGGGCAGCAGGCCCTTCTTGTGCAGGTCGTAGAGGCGGTGGACGCCGGTGGTGGTCTCTTCCGAGACGCCCTGGATCGCGTCGCGCTGCTTGCTGAACCAGCCCGGGCTGGCGGCGAGGCGCTTCTTGATCTGGGCGAAGAGCGCGACCTCTTCTTCCGAGGTCGGCACCTCGATCAGGCCGGTCTCGCCGGCCTCGACCCGGGCGCCAAGCAGGATGTACATCGTCGCGTCGCCGCCGTCGTCGAGGATCATGTTGCAGGTGCCCTCGGCGAACTGGAAGATCCGGTCGGTGTAGGACCAGTAATCCTCGAGCGTCTCGCCCTTGATCGCGAAGACCGGGGTGCCGCCGGCGGCGATGGCGGCGGCGGCGTGGTCCTGGGTCGAGAAGATGTTGCACGAGGCCCAGCGCACGTCGGCGCCCAGCGCGGTGAGCGTTTCGATCAGGACGGCGGTCTGAACGGTCATGTGCAGAGACCCGGCGATGCGGGCGCCCTTGAGCGGCTTGGAGGCGCCGAACTCCTCGCGCAGGGCCATCAGGCCCGGCATCTCGGTCTCGGCGATGTCCAGTTCCTTGCGCCCGTAATCCGCAAGAGCAATATCCTTGACGACATAATCCATCTGATCTTTCGGCATTCCGCCGCTCTCCTTCGAATGTCCGTGATTGGGGGCCGGGATACCACCCGGGGACCTGCTCGACAATGGCAAGGGCCTGTCGCTAGGGTCACAGCCGGATTCGGAGATCGAAAATGAAGCAACCCCGCGCGTGGCAAAGGATGTTGTCGGGCCGCAGGCTCGACCTGCTCGACCCGACCCCGGTCGATATCGAGATCGAGGACATTGCCCACGGCCTGGCCTTCGTCGCCCGCTGGAACGGCCAGACCCAGGGCGATTTTCCCTATTCGGTCGCCGAGCATTCGTTGCTGGTCGAAGAGATATTCAGCCGCGCCAATCCCGACGCGCCGGCGAAATGGCGGCTGGCCGCGCTGCTGCACGACGCGCCGGAATACGTGATCGGCGACATGATCTCGCCGGTAAAGGCTTCGGTCGGCCCGGCCTATGGCGAATTGGATGCGCGGTTGAGCGCGGCCATTCACATCCGTTTCGGATTGCCGGCCGTGCTGCCGGTGAAAATCAAGAAAGCGATCAAGGCGGCCGACAAGATCTCGGCCTGGCTCGAGGCGGTGCAAATTGCGGGTTTCACGCCGGCAGAGGCAAATCGCTTTTTCGGCAAACTGGCGCAGGAGAAAACGTCCGGTCTGGAAATTCGCCTGCGCCCGCCATTGGAAGTGCGGGCCGACTACACCGCCCGCCACGCCGCCCTGATGGCGGCGCTCGATCACCGCTGACCGGCTAGATCAGCATGTCGTCCGGGGACTTACCGGCCTTCAGCGCCTCTTCCATCCATTTCGGGCGGCGGCCGCGGCCGGTCCAGGTTTGCGACGGATCCGCAGGGTTGGCGTATTTCGGCGGCGCCGAGGCGCGTTTGCGCTTGCCCGCGCCACCGGTGAGTTCGGAAAGGGAAAAGCCCATCTCGCGCGCTTTTTCCTCGAGCTCGGCAAGAGCCTTTTTCTTTTGTCGATCCTCGTAGGAGGCGATGGCCTTGGCGACCTGGGATTGAAGATCTTTCAGCTCTTTCAAAGAAAGGTTGTTAAAATCGATATCCATATACACCTCCATTGATTTACAACCGAAATACGACGCCTAAAAAGCAAGTCAAGAGGGATAATAGGCGACGTTACAGCAAAAATAAAGAAACGGCCCCGCAATGGGGGCCGTCCATTCGGGATCGCCGCCGAATTCAGCGCGGGCTGCGCTTGGCCAGAATGCGCTGCAGGGTCCGGCGATGCATGTTCAGCCGCCGCGCCGTTTCGCTGACATTGCGGTCGCACAGTTCGTAAACCCGCTGGATATGCTCCCAGCGCACGCGGTCGGCCGACATCGGGTTTTCCGGCGGCGGCGGCAGCGCCTCGCCCTTGGCCAGCAGCGCGTTGGTGATGTCATTGGCGTCGGCGGGCTTCGACAGGTAGTCGGTCGCGCCGATCTTGACCGCCGCCACCGCGGTGGCGATCGCGCCATAGCCGGTCAGAACCACGATGCGGGCGTCGGGCCGCTTCTCGCGCAGGACCTCGACCACGTCGAGCCCGTTGCCGTCCTCGAGCCGCAGGTCGATCACCGCATAGGCCGGCGGCCGGGTCGAGGCGATGGCCTTGCCCGCCGCCACGCTTTCGGCCGTCACCGGCTCGAAGCCGCGTTTCTCCATCGCCCGCGCCAGCCGCTTGACGAACGGTTCGTCGTCATCGACCAGCAGCAGCGAACGGTCGGCGCCCAACTGGCTTGCGAGGTCTTCTTCGGCCATCTCCGTTCCTCCACAAGAGAACCTTTCGAATGGTTCTAAAGCGAAGTGGGGGGAGGGTCAATTTTCCTTGGATTTGTCGATGAAGCAGGCCACACGGTCTGCCATTTCCTTCGGCGTCTCGTCGCGCTTGAAGAAATCGACGAAGCCGATTTTCGGAAAGACCAGGTAGGTGAAGGTGGAGTGGTCGATCAGGTAATATTCCTGGCTCGGGTCCTGCACCTTGTAGTAGGTCTTGTAGGCGCGCGAGGCCGCTTTCACCTGTTCCGGCGTGCCGGTGAGGCCGATCATCTTCGGGCTCATGTTCTCGGTGAAGTCGCGCATCACGGCGGGGGTGTCGCGCTTGGGGTCGATCGAGATGAAGATCGGCGTCACGTCATAGCCGCGCTTGTCGAGGATATCGACCGCCTCGGCGTTGCGGGCGTTGTCCAGCGGGCAGACGTCGGGACAGAAGGTATAGCCGAAATAGATCAGCGACGGCTTGGTGATAACGTCCTTGTCGGTGACGGTCTTGCCGTCCTCGTCGACCAGGGTGAAGGGCCCGCCGATCGCCCCGGCGCCACCGGCGATCTTGCCGGTGCGGCATTCGGCGAACGGGTCGGAAGAGGTTCCGTACATGGCCTTGTAGCCGGTGAAACCGAGAACACCGGCGATCACGATAGCGGCAGCGATGGCGTAGACGCGGGTCATGGAGACGGTCCTTCCGTTACATTGGCCGCATTGATCCACGATCTTGCAGCGTCTAACAATGCTTCACCCTGCCTCAGGCGAACACCGAAGTGTGATGACCCAAGCCGATCCCGGCCTGTTCCACAGCGATACCAGCAGCGACTGGGTGCGGCTGCGCACCCTGATCATGCTGCGCTGGATGGCGATCGCCGGCCAGGCGCTGGCGATCACCGTCGCCGACCGGGTGTTCCACCTGCAGATCGATACCGGGCTGTGCTATGTCGTCGTGCTGGCCTCGATGGTCGCCAACCTGGGCGCGATCTTCGTCTATCCAAAGACCAAGCGGCTGGCGGAATACGAGACGATGATCATGCTGCTGTTCGATCTCGGCCAGCTGACGCTGCTTCTGTTCCTCACCGGCGGGCTCAACAATCCCTTCGCCCTGCTGATCCTGGCCCCGGTGACGATCTCGGCCAGCGCCCTGCACCTGCGCACCACCATCCTGCTGGGACTGGTGGCGATCGCGCTGATCTCTTTCCTGAGCTATTTCCACCTCCACCTGCTTACCGCCGACGGCAGCGTGCTCGAGGTGCCGGCGATCTTCCATTTCGGCTTCTGGGCGGCGCTGGTGATCGGCATCGTCTTCATCGCGCTCTATTCGCGCCGGGTCGCGACCGAGGCGCGGACGATGTCGGATGCGCTGCTGGCCACCCAGATGGCGCTCGCGCGCGAGCAGAAGCTGACCGATCTGGGCGGCGTGGTGGCGGCCGCGGCGCATGAGTTGGGCACGCCGCTGGCGACGATCAAGCTGGTCAGTTCCGAGCTGATGGAAGAGCTGGCCGACCGGCCCGAGCTGGCCGAGGACGCCAGGCTGGTGCGCGACCAGGCCGACCGCTGCCGCGACATCCTGCGTTCGATGGGCCGGGCCGGGAAGGACGATCTGCAACTGCGCATCGCGCCGCTGGCGGCGGTGATCCGCGAGGCGGCCGAGCCGCATATGGATCGCGGCAAGCAGATCCATTTCAACATCGGCCCGGCGCCGGGCGGCGACGAGGGCCAGCCCAGCGTCCGCCGTCAACCCGAGATCATCCACGGGCTGCGCAACCTGATCCAGAACGCCGTCGATTTCGCCCGCAGCACCGTCTGGGTCGATGCCGAATGGAACGATCGCGCCATCACCATCCGCATCGCCGATGACGGGCCGGGCTATCCGCCGCAGATCATCGGCCGGATCGGCGACCCCTTCGTGCGCTGGCGCAGCAGCGCCGAGGACCGCTCCCAGCGGCCGGAATACGAGGGCATGGGGCTGGGCCTGTTCATCGCCAAGACCCTGCTCGAGCGCACCGGGGCCGAGTTGAGCTTTGCCAACGGCACCGACCCGTTCCTGACCGAGGAGGAGCGCCCGATGCGCAGCGGCGCCATCGTCGCCGCGGTCTGGCCGCGCGGCCGGATCAGCCCGGAAAGCCGCGAGGCGCTGGGCGAGAACCAGCAGATCCGCAGCTGACGCCGACCCGGCGCCGACCCGGCGCGCCGGCTTAACCCAGGATTAACCATTTACCTCAAGGCTTTGCTGCGGGGCGCTCGCCTCTTGGGGGCTGTTATGAGTTTGGACTGGGCATCCTATGCCTCGGTGGCAGGATCGTCGCTGTCGGCATCGGTCATGGCATTGGCGGGGCTGTCGATCTGGCAGAACCGCAGGCGGCAGCGGCCCGGCGGCGCGTTCGGCGAAGACGCTGCCGGCACCGTCTTCCTGTTCGATGGCGAGGATCTGGTCGATGCCAGCGATGCCGGGCGGATGTTGCTGGGCTGCGACCGGCTCGAGGGGCGGACCGCCTGGCACCGGCTGCTGTCCTTCGTCGCGCCGCGCTTTCCCGACTTCGCGCCGCGCCTGGCCCGGCTGCCCGAGCTGGGTCGTTTCGTGCTATCGGCCGAGGGACCGCCACCGCTCACGCTTCGGGCCGAATGGCGCGGCGGCCTGATCCGGATCACCCTGCGCGAGGCAGGCGAGCCCGGCGGCGGCGCGCTCGACCCGATCAGCCAGCGCGCGCTCGAGGACGAGCTGGGCGGGCTGCGCGCCACGCTGGACGAGGCCCCGTTCCTGGCCTGGCGCGCGGGGCCGGACGGATCGGTGACCTGGGCCAACCGGCCCTACCTGCTGATGGCCGCGCGCTGCGATCCGGCGGATGCCGAGATCGGCTGGCCCCTGCCCCGGCTGTTCGCCCCGCATGACGGCAACACGCGGCGCGGCGCGCTGGCGCCGCAAGACCGCGACGCGCCGCTCTGGTTCGACTGTCACAGCCTGCCGCTGAACGGCGAGACGCTGCATTTCGCCCTGCCCGCCGATGCCACCGTCGAAGCCGAGACCAGCCTGCGCAGCTTCATCCAGACCCTGTCCAAGACCTTCGCCCAGCTGACCGTCGGGCTGGCGATCTTCGACCGCCGGCGCGCGCTGGTGCTGTTCAACCCGGCGCTGGTCGAGCTGACGGCGCTCAGCCCGGAATTCCTGTCTTCCCGGCCGCAATTGCCGTGCTTCCTCGACAAGATGCGCGAGGGCCGGATGATCCCCGAGCCCAAGGACTACAAGAGCTGGCGCACCCGCGTTGCGGCGCTCGAGAAGGCCGCCGGCTCGGGCCAGTACGAGGAAATCTGGTCGCTGCCCTCGGGCCAGACCTATCGCGTCACCGGTCGGCCCCATCCCGACGGCGCCACCGCCCTCCTGTTCGAGGATATCAGCGCCGAAACGACCCTCAACCGCCGCTTCCGGGCCGAGATCGAGTTGAGCCAGGCGGTGATCGACACGATGGAAGAGGCGATCGCCGTGTTCTCGCCGGCAGGGCTGCTGATCCTGTCGAACGATGCCTATCGCGCGCTGTGGCAGACCGAAGCCGACAGCGCGCTGGGCGAAACCGGGATCGTCGAGGCCACCGGCCTGTGGCAAAGCCGCTGCACGCCGAACCCACTCTGGAACGAGGCGCGCGATTTCGTCGGCACCGTCGGCCCGCGCCAGCGTCGGAGCGGGGAGGCGCGGCTGCGCGACGGCCGGCCGCTGCGCTGCCGCTTCGTGCCCTTGACCGGCGGCGCGACGCTGATCGGTTTCTCGATCAGGCACGCGACGCCGGGACAGCCGCGGCCCGAGGTCGCCAGGACTACGCGGCGCCTCGCCTGATCGGCCGGTCCGGCGCCGCGGGGCTTGCGGGGAGCGCCTGGGGCGGTAAAACTCGCCCCGATGCAACCGACCGCCCGCCTGATCCTGCGAAGCCCCGAAGAGACCGCCGCGCTGGCCCGCTGGCTGGCGCCGCGCCTGCGCCCGGGCGACGTGCTGCTGCTCGACGGCCCGATCGGCGCCGGCAAGACCCATTTCGCCCGCGCCCTGATCCAGGCGCTGCTGGCCACGCCCGAGGACGTGCCCTCGCCCACCTTCACCTTGGTGCAGAGCTACGAATCCGCCGACGGCAACGCGATCTGGCATGCCGACCTCTACCGCCTCACCGACCCGGAGGAAGTGATCGAGCTGGGGCTCGACGAAGCCTTCGAAACCGCGATCTGCCTGGTCGAATGGCCCGACCGGCTGGGCGCGCTCGCCCCGGCCGGGGCGCTGCGCATCGGCTTTGCCGCCGGCCCCGACGACGACGCCCGCGAGCTGAGTTTCGCCGGCGAGGGCCCGTGGCAGGACCTGATCGCGACGCTGCAACTCTGGCCCGAACCGGTCTCCGAGGCCGCCGATGCCTGACCGCGCCGCGCTTTCCGCCGCCTTCCTGGAGGCCGCCGGCTGGGGCGACGCCGCCCGCGCCTTCCTGGCCGGCGACGCCTCGGCCCGCAGCTATGACCGGCTGACCCGCGGCGACAAGACCGCGGTGCTGATGGATGCCCCGCCGGAGGGCGGCGTCGATGTCGGCGCCTTCGCCCGCATCGCCCGCCATCTGCGGACGCTCGAGCTGTCGGCGCCGCGCATCCTGGCCGAGGATATCGGCAATGGCTTACTGCTGGTCGAGGATCTGGGCGACGACATCTATGCCCGGATCATCGAGCGTTTCCCGGCCCGCGAATACCCGCTCTATTCCGCCGCCACCGACCTGATCGGCTTCCTGCAATCGCAGCCGGCCCCGGCCGGCCTGCCGGTCTATGACAGCGCGAAGATGGGCGAAGCCGTCTCTCCGATTGCCGAATTCTATGCCGCGACGGTCACCGGCACGGCGCAGGACCCGGCCCCGCTGCAATCCGCGATGACCGCGGCCCTTGCCCGGCTGGCGCCCGGGGCCGACGTGATGCTTTTGCGCGACTACCACGCCGAGAACCTGATCTGGCTGCCGCAGCGCGACGGGATCGAGAAGGTCGGGCTGCTCGATTTCGAACTCGCCTGCATGGGCCACCCGGCCTACGACCTCGTCTCGCTTCTGCAGGACGCCCGCCGCGACGTCTCCGAAGAGACCGAGGAGGCGATGATCTGGCGCTTCACCGGCTTCACCAAGCGCGATCTGGAGCCGTTCCAGGCCGCCTATGCCGCTCAGGGCGCCCAGCGCAACCTGCGCATCGTCGGCATTTTCGCGCGGCTGGCGCTGCGCGACGGCAAGACGCGCTACCTGTCGATGATCCCGCGGGTCTGGGGCTACGTCCAGCGCAACCTCGCCCATCCCGAGCTGGCCGAGCTGGCCGAGCTGGTGGCGCAAACCGTGCCCGAACCGACGCCCGAGGCTCTGCAAGGGATCGCCGACAGATGCCCGACCTGATGCCGCGCGGGCCCGAGGCCCTGATGCTCTTCGCCGCCGGGCGCGGCACGCGGATGGGCGCGCTGACCGCCGACCGGCCGAAACCGCTGATCGAAGTCGCCGGGCGGCCGCTGATCGACCATGCGCTTGATCTGGTGAGCGGCGCCGGGATCGCCCGCACCGTGGTTAACACCCACTATTTCGCCGACCAGCTCGCCGCCCATCTGGCGGGGCGGGAGCTGGCGCTGTCGCATGAGCCGGAGCTGCTGGAAACCGGCGGCGGGCTGCGGGCCGCCCTGCCCCTGCTCGGCCCCGGCCCGGTCTTCACCCTGAACTCCGACGCCGTCTGGACCGGGTCGAACCCCCTCGCCCAGCTCCGCGCCGCCTGGGATCCCGCGCGGATGGATGCACTGCTGCTGCTGGTGTCGCCCGGGGCGGCGCGCGGCCGGGTCGGCGGCGGCGATTTCAGCCTCGATGCCGAGGGCCGGCTGCATCGTGGCGGGCCGATGATCTATGTCGGCGCCCAGATCCTGCGGCCCGACGGGCTGGCCGGCATTGACGCAGAGGTCTTCTCGCTCAACCTGCTGTGGGACCGGATCGCGGCGGCCGGACGGCTTTTCGGCGTGATTCATGACGGTTTCTGGTGCGATGTCGGCCGGCCCGAGGGCATCGCCGAGGCCGAGGCGATGCTGCGCGAGGCAGACCATGTTTGACCCCTCCGAAACCCCGCGGCTCTTCGCCCTGCCCCCCGGCGCCGATTTCCCGCGCGCCTTCGTCGCCGGGCTGCGCACCCGCATGGCCGGCCAGCCGCCCGAGGCGCTGGCCCGGGTCGTGCTCTACGTCAACACCCGCCGGATGCAGCGCCGGATCCGCGAGATCTTCGCCGAGCAGGGCGCCGCGCTGCTGCCGCGCATCCGCCTCGTCACCGACTTGGCGCAGGACATGAGCCTGCCCGGCCTGCCCGCGCCGGTGCCGCCGCTGCGCCGGCGCCTCGAACTGACCCAGCTCGTCGCCGAACTGCTGCGCCGCGAACCGGGGCTGGCGCCACGCTCGGCGATCTACGACCTGGCCGACAGCCTGGCCGGGGTGATGGACGAGATGCAGGGCGAGGGCGTCGGGCCCGAGGCGCTGGCCGGGATCGACATCGCCGAGCATTCGCAGCATTGGGAGCGCAGCCTCAAGTTCCTGTCCATCGTCGCGCAGTATTTCGAGGCCGACGCCCCGCCGGATGCCGAGGCCCTGCGCCGCCGCACCGCCGAGGCGATGGTGGCACGCTGGCAGGAAACCCCGCCCGACCATCCCGTCATCGTCGCCGGCTCCACCGGCTCGCGCGGGACGACGGCGCTGTTCATGCGCGCCGTTGCCGGGCTGCCGCAGGGGGCGCTGATCCTGCCGGGCTTCGATTTCGACATGCCGCAGCGGGTCTGGGACGGGCTGCACGACATGATGACGGCCGAGGACCATCCCCAATACCGCTACCGCCGGCTGATGGAACAACTGGGCGTTTCCGCTGGAACAGTGACGCATTGGAGCGACGATCGGGCGCCCAGCGCGGCCCGCAACGGCCTCGTTTCGCTGTCGCTGCGCCCGGCCCCGGTCACCGATCAGTGGATGACCGAGGGCCGCGAGCTGACCGGGCTGGACGCGGCGACAGGGGCGATGACCCTGATCGAGGCGCCCTCGCCCCGGGCCGAGGCGCTGGCGATCGCGCTGCGGCTACGCAAGGCGGCGGAGCAGGGCACCCGGGCCTGCCTGATCAGCCCCGACCGGTTGCTGACGCGGCAGGTGACGGCGGCGCTCGACCGCTGGGGCATCCTGCCCGATGACAGCGCCGGCCGGCCGCTGGCCCTGTCGCCGCCCGGCCGCTTCCTGCGCCATGTCGCCGGGCTGTTCGGCCGCCAGATCACCGCCGAGGACCTGCTGATCCTGCTCAAGCATCCGCTGTGCAACACCGGCGGGACGTCGCGCGGCAACCACCTGCTGTGGACGCGCGAGCTGGAACTGCGCCTGCGCCGCGACGGCCCGGCCTTCCCGACCGGTGCCGACCTGCTGCGCTGGGCCGAAACCCGCAAGGAAGAGGGCGTCGAAGATTGGGCGCGCTGGCTGGGCGACCTTCTCGACGGGCTCGACGCTGTCGGCACCCGGCCGCTTGCCGATCACGTCCCCCATCACCGGCAACTCACCGAAGCCCTGGCCGGCGGGCCCGGCGCCACGGACCCGGGCGAACTGTGGCGCAAGGAGGCCGGGGCGGCGGCGCTGGCGGCGATGGAGGAGTTGGGGCGCGAAGCCGGGCATGGCGGCGCGCTGACCCCGGGCGATTACACCGACCTCTTCACCGCCATCCTCGAGCGCCGCGAGGTGCGCGAGACGGTGCAGCCACACCCCTTCATCTCCATCCTCGGCCCGCGCGAAGCACGCGAGCAGGGGGCCGAGCTGGTGATCCTCGGCGGCATGAATGACGGAATATGGCCCGCCCTGCCCGCGCCCGACCCCTGGCTCAGCCGCCAGATGCGCAAGGAGGCCGGGCTGCTGCTGCCCGAGCGCCAGATCGGCCTTTCCGCCCATGACTACCAGATCGCCATGGCCGCGCCCGAGGTGGTGATCACCCGGGCCCAGCGCGACGCCGAGGCCGAAACCGTGCCCTCGCGCTGGCTCAACCGGCTGACCAACCTGCTGGGCGGGCTGCCCGGGCAAGGCGGCGTCGCGGCGCTGGCGGCGATGCGGGAGCGCGGCCGCTACTGGCTCGACCAGGCGGTGGCGCTGGAAGACCCCGGCGCGCCGACCGAGCCGGCCCACCGACCGGCGCCGCGGCCGCCGGTCGCCATGCGGCCGAAGGAACTGGCGGTGACGGGCATCCGCACCCTGATCCGCGACCCTTACGCGATCTACGCCCGCTATATCCTCAAGCTGAAGCCGCTCGACCCGCTGCGCCAGGCGCCCGACGCCCGCCTGCGCGGCTCGATCCTGCACCTGATCTTCGAACGCTACGTGCAGCAACGCGACCCGGCCGAGACCCTGGCCGAAGCCCATGCAAGGCTGATGGCGATCACCGATGCCGTGCTGGCCGAGCACACCCCCTGGCCCGCCGCCCGGCGGATGTGGCGCGCCAGGCTGGAACGCGCCGCCGACTGGTTCCTGTCGCGCGAGGCCGCGCGCGAGGGCACCCCGGTGCTGACCGAGAAAAAAGGCTCTGTCACACTGGAAAACGCGCCGTTCACCCTAACGGCCAAGCCCGACCGCATCGACCTTCTGGCCGACGACCGGCTGCATATCCTCGACTACAAGACCGGCAGCCCGCCGACCAAGAAGCAGCAGGAGCAGTTCGACAAGCAACTCCTGCTCGAAGCGGCGATGGCGGAAAAAGGCGGGTTCACCGATCTCGGCCCGCATGACGTCGCCCGGATCACCTATATCGGCCTCGGCACCAACCCGAAGGAGGAGGTGACCGAGATCACGCCCGAGGTGACGGCGAAGGTCTGGGAGGGGCTCGAACGGCTGATCGCCGCCTATCAGCAGCCCGGCCGCGGCTACCCCTCGCGCCGGGCGGTGTTCGAGGACCGGTTTCCCGGCGATTACGACCACCTCGCCCGCTACGGCGAATGGGAGATGAGCGACAC
Source organism: Acidimangrovimonas pyrenivorans (assembly GCF_042643245.1). Classification (NCBI taxonomy): domain Bacteria; kingdom Pseudomonadati; phylum Pseudomonadota; class Alphaproteobacteria; order Rhodobacterales; family Paracoccaceae; genus Acidimangrovimonas; species Acidimangrovimonas pyrenivorans. The sequence goes on along the minus strand of NZ_JBHRSK010000016.1, from coordinate 141,587 downwards.
GCCCCGGCCGGAGGACGTCGGATGAGCCCGCGCAACGACGCCACCGAGCGCCAGGTCCAGGCCGCCGATCCCGCCGCCTCGACCTGGCTGTCGGCCAATGCCGGCTCGGGCAAGACCCGGGTGCTGACCGACCGCGTCGCAAGGCTGCTGCTCGATAGGGTCGAACCGCAGCACATCCTCTGCCTGACCTATACCAAGGCGGCGGCGAGCGAGATGCAGAACCGGCTGTTCAAGCGGCTGGGCGAATGGGCGATGCTGGAGGAGGACGAGCTGCGGAAGCAGCTTGCCAATCTCGGCGTCGAAGACGCGGTGGACGCAGAGCGGCTGGCGCGGGCCCGCCGCCTGTTCGCCCGCGCCATCGAGACGCCGGGCGGGCTGAAGATCCAGACCATCCACTCGTTCTGCGCCTCGCTCTTGCGCCGCTTCCCGCTCGAGGCCGGGGTGACGCCGGGCTTCGCCGAGATGGACGACCGCCGCGCGACGCTGCTGCGCGAGGAGGTCATCGACCATCTGGCCGAAACCGCGCGAGAGGAGGTCGACGGCGTTGCGAGATTGCTGACCGACGAGGATTTCTCGGGCCTGAGCGCCGAACTCTGCCGTCACCGCGCCAACTTCGACCCGCCGCTGAGCCGCGATGCGATCTGGGAGCTGTTCGGGCTGTCTGCCGGCGACAGCTTCGCGACACTGCTGGCCGAGGTCTTCCTGGGCGGCGAGGAGGCGTGGCTGCCGCAGGTCGTCACCACGTTGCGCGGCGGGAGCAGCAGTGACGTGAAGAGTGCCGAGAAGCTTTCGGATCTGTCTCTGGCACTGCCGAATCCGACCGATCTCGCGCTTCTCGAAAACATCTTGCTGACGGGGCCCTCGGCCAAGGAACCCTTCACCGCCAAGCTGGGCAAGTTCCCGACCAAGGCGACGCGCGAGGCCCTTGGCCCTCTCCTGAACCGGCTCGAGGAGCTGATGCGCCGGGTCGAGGCGGCGCGGCCGCGCCGGATCGCACTGTTGGCGGCGGAGCGCACCCACGCCCTGCACCGCTTCGCCGGGGTCTTCCTGCCCGAATACGAGAGGCGGAAAGCGGCGCGCGGCTGGCTCGATTTCGACGACCTGATCGTCAAGGCGCGCGGGCTGCTGACCGATCCGTCGGTCGCGCAATGGGTGCTGTTCCGGCTCGACGGCGGCATCGACCACATCCTTGTCGACGAGGCGCAGGACACCAGCCCCGAGCAGTGGCGCGTCATCGAGCATCTGACCCAGGAATTCACCGCCGGGCGCGGCGCGCGGCAGGTCAACCGCACGATCTTCGTCGTTGGCGACAAGAAACAGTCGATCTACTCCTTCCAGGGCGCCGACCTGCGCGCCTTCGACCGGATGCATGCCGAGTTCGAGAGGCGCCTCGCCGGGGTGCAGGTGAAGCTGCAGCCGCTGACGCTCGAGTATTCCTTCCGCTCTTCCGCTGCCGTGCTGCGGCTGGTCGACATGACCTTCGACGAACGCCGCGCGGCCGGCCTGGGGGGCGATGTCAAACACCTCGCCTTCAAGCGCAACATGCCGGGCCGCGTCGACCTGTGGCCGCCGATCGAGGCAGTGGCGGATCCGGACAGCGGCGAGTGGTTCGACCCGGTCGACCTGGTCAGCGACCAGCACCACACCGCAAGGCTGGCCGCCCGCATCGCCGGCGAGATCAAGCGGATGACCGGGGCCGGAGTGCAAATCCCCACCGACAACGGGCCGCGGCCGGTGAAGGCGGGGGATTTCCTGATCCTGGTGCAGCGCCGTTCGACCCTGTTCCACGAGATCATCCGCGCCTGCAAGGCCGCCGGCCTGCCGATTGCCGGGGCCGACCGGCTCAAGCTGGGCGGCGAGCTGGCGGTGCGCGACCTGCGGGCGTTGCTGGCCTTCCTGGCGACGCCCGAGGACAGCCTGTCGCTGGCCGCCGCCCTGCGCTCGCCGCTGTTCGGCTGGAGCGAGGCCCAGCTTTACCGGCTCTCGGCCGGGCGCAGCCAGAAGTTCCTGTGGGAGGCGCTGCGCGAGCGGGCCGGGGACTTCCCGGCCGAGATGGAGACGATCGCCGACCTGCGCGACCATGCCGATTTCCTGCGCCCCTTCGAGCTGATCGAGCGCATCCTGACCCGCCACCACGGCCGCGCCCGGCTGCTGGCCCGGCTCGGCCCCGAGGCCGAGGACGGGATCGACGAGCTGCTCGGCCAGGCGCTGAGCTACGAACGGCTCGACGTGCCCAGCCTGACCGGGTTCCTCGGCTGGCTCGAGGCCGACGATGTCGAGGTCAAGCGCCAGCCCGACAGCGCCGGCAACCGGATCCGGGTGATGACGGTGCATGGCGCCAAGGGGCTCGAGGCCCCGATCGTCATCCTGCCCGACACCGCCGAACGCCGGATCCAGCAGCGCGACGCGCTGGTCGAGGTCGGGCAGGGGGCAGTGGCGTGGAAGACCCCGGCCGATGCCAGCCCGCCGGCCATCGCCGCCGCCCGCGAGGAACAGCGGGCACGTCAGGAAGAGGAGAACCTGCGCCTGCTCTATGTCGCGCTGACCCGGGCGGAATGCTGGCTGATCACCTGCGCCGCCGGCGAGGTCGAGAAGGACAGCGCCTGGTTTGCGCGGATCAGGCAGGGGATGGAGCAGGTCGGGGCGACGCTGAAAAGCGTCACTGTTCCTGCGGGATTCGGCCCGATCCAGCGATTGGAGCATGGCGACTGGCCCGCCGACGCGCCGGGCGCGGCGCCGGAGGCCGAGGCGCCGGCGCCGGTGCTGGCCGACTGGGCGCGGCGGCATGCGCCCGTGGCCGAGGAGCCGGCGCGGCCCCTGTCGCCCTCGGATCTCGGCGGCGCCAAGGTGCTGCCCGGCGAAGGCGCCGGGCTGTCGGAGGAGGAGGCCAAGCGGCGGGGGCGGCGGCTCCACCTTCTGCTCGAGCACCTGCCGCTCTGGCCGCGCGACAAGTGGCCGGAGATGGCGGCAGATTTGCTGGTCAGCGGCGAAGAACCCGCAGCCGCCGGGGAGATCGCCGAACTGCTCATCGAGGCGCGCACGGTTCTCGAGGCGCCCGACCTCGCCCCGCTCTTCGCCACCGGCACGCTGGCCGAGGTCGACATCACCGCCGATCTGGCCGGCCGACGGATGCTGGGCACGATCGACCGGCTGCTGATCGAAGACGACCGCGTGCTGGCCGTCGACTACAAGTCGAACGCGCTGATCCCGGAGCGGCCGGAACAGGTGCCCGCCGGCATCCTGCGCCAGATGGGCGCCTATGCCGCGGCGCTGGAGCAGCTGTGGCCCGGGCGGCAGATCGAGACCGCGATCCTGTGGACCCGCACCGGGCGGCTGATGCCGCTTCCGCAGGCATTGGTGCGGGCGGCGCTGGACGCGGCCGGGCTTGCGGCATCGGGTTCCCTTGACGGGGCAGGGGGGCGGCCATAGGTTCTTGGCCAACCCTTTTTCCAGGAGAACCGAGCATGGCAACCGTTCCCGTCACCGATGCGACTTTCGACGAGGAAGTGCGCAAGTCCGACATCCCCGTCATCGTCGATTTCTGGGCCGAATGGTGCGGCCCGTGCAAGCAGATCGGCCCGGCCCTGGAAGAGCTTTCGGCCGAGTATGACGGCAAGGTGAAGATCGTGAAGGTCGACGTCGACAACAACCCGGATTCGCCGGCCCAGCTGGGCGTGCGCGGCATCCCGGCGCTGTTCCTGTTCAAGGACGGCCAGGTCGTCTCGAACAAGATCGGCGCGGCGCCGAAAGCGGCGCTGAAGAACTGGATCGACAGCGAAATCTGAGCGGTTTCGCCGGACTATCGAAAGGGGGGTGCGTCGCGCCCCCCTTTTTCGTTGCGCCTGCGGCCCGCGTTGCGCCGTGAGTATTTGGGCAAAGAAGAAATGGCCGGGTCGGGCCCGGGCGGATCAGACCGGCCAGCCGAAGCGGCGGGCGCGGGCGAGGATGCGGGTCTCGGCGTCCTCGGCGGTGGCGTCGATGGTGGTTTCGCGCAGGAACCACCACAGGTAGCGGGTGTAATCCGGGGCCGGGCCCCGGACGGCGCGAAAGGCGGCCGCGATGCCGATCTCGGGCACCGAGGCGACGATGTGGTGGAAGTCGATCCGGGCGAAAAGCACGGCGGGCTTCTCGAGGAAGAAGCCGGCCAGCGCGACCGAGGAATTCTGCGTCACCACGTAGTCGCACTCGGCCAGCAGCGCCAAGGTCGGCCGCGTGGCAAGGCGCACGCCCGGCGTGGTGTCGATCAGCTGCCGCAGGGCCGTCATCTCTTCGCGGCTGTAGCTTTCGCCCGGGTGGCGGCGCAGCAGGATCTCGCGCTCCGGATCGGCGGCGCGCGTCGCCCGGATCATGTCGAGCGGGCTCATGCTCTGGAAGCTGCGGTGCTCGGTCAGCCGGCCCTGGAGCGGGATCAGGATGAAGCCCTTGTTCTCCGGCCTGCGGGCGCCGAACAGCTTGCGGCGGCGGCGGGCGACGAAGGCGCGGGCGGTCTCCGGGTCGATGGTTTCGGGATCGAAGGTCGCGTGGGCGACATCGAACTGCCACCGCGCATTGCTCTCCTCGATGCGCCAGAACGGGTAGTAATAGGCGAGCCGCAGCACCAGCGTGTTCGGTCCCATCGCCTCCTGCAGGTGAAACAGGTGATAGCCGGTGCCGGGCAGGGCCGAGAGACGGTTTTCGGCCGAGTCAGAGACGAATTCGACGCGGAAATCGCGGGATTCGAAAGCCGCGCGGATGCGGTTGGCGATGCCCAGCTCGCCGGCCTGCGCCCGTTCGCGCATCTCGTCATCGAGGTGAAGGCGCAGCTCACGCGGTTCTGACATGGCGGCAGGCTAGGGCCGGGGCCGGGGCCGCGCAAGGCTTGTTCACCGGCCTTGTTCCCGCTGGCCATGGCCGCCATATAGGCGGGAACGGACGGAGGCATGAATGGCGGAAGACAAGTTTCCCGGCTGGCACGGCACCACGATCATCGGGGTGCGGCGCGGCGGCGAGGTGGTGGTGGCCGGCGACGGCCAGGTGAGCCTGGGCCAGACCGTCATCAAGGGCACCGCGCGCAAGGTGCGGCGGATCTCGCCCGGCGGCCATGATGTCGTCGTCGGTTTCGCCGGCTCGACAGCCGACGCCTTCACCCTGCTGGAACGGCTGGAAAAGAAGCTGGAATCGGCGCCGGGGCAGTTGCAGCGCGCCTGCGTCGAGCTGGCCAAGGACTGGCGCATGGACAAGTACCTGCGCAATCTCGAGGCGATGCTGATCGTCACCGATGGCGACCAGCTTTACGTCATCACCGGCGCCGGCGACGTGCTGGAACCCGAACATGACATCGCCGCCATCGGCTCGGGCGGCAACTTCGCCCTCGCCGCGGCACGCGGGCTGATGGAGAGCGAACTGACCGCCGAGGAGGTCGCCCGCAAGGCGATGGCCATCGCCTCGGATATCTGCGTCTATACCAACGGCAACCTGACGGTTGAGAAGATAGCCAAATGACCAACCTGACCCCCCGCGAGATTGTCTCGGAGCTCGACCGCTTCATCATCGGCCAGAAGGAGGCCAAGCGCGCCGTCGCCGTGGCGCTGCGCAACCGCTGGCGGCGCAAGCGGCTGGCCGATGACATCCGCGAAGAAGTCTACCCCAAGAACATCCTGATGATCGGCCCGACCGGCGTCGGCAAGACCGAGATCAGCCGCCGCCTGGCCAAGCTGGCCAAGGCGCCCTTCGTCAAGGTCGAGGCGACGAAGTTCACCGAGGTCGGCTATGTCGGCCGTGACGTGGAGCAGATCGTCCGCGACCTGGTCGATGCCGCGATCATCGAGACCCGCGAGCGGATGCGCGAGGAGGTCAAGGCCAAGGCCCATGCGGCGGCCGAGGAGCGGGTGATCGAGGCCATCGCCGGCAAGGACGCGCGCGAGCAGACGCGCGAGATGTTCCGCGGCAAGCTCAAGCGCGGCGAACTGGACGATACCGAGATCGAGCTCGAACTCGCCGATACCTCGAACCCGATGCCGATGATGGACATCCCGGGCCAGCCCGGTGGCGGCATGGGGATGCTGAACCTGGGCGACATCTTCAAGGGCTTCGGCGGCCGCACCGTGAGACGCAAGATGACCGTGGCGCAAAGCTACGACATCCTGATCGGCGAGGAGGCCGACAAGCTGCTGGATGACGAGGCGGTCAACAAGGCGGCGCTGGAGGCGGTGCAGGAGAACGGCATCGTCTTCCTCGACGAGATCGACAAGGTCTGCGCCCGGGCCGATGCCCGCGGTGGCGATGTCAGCCGCGAGGGGGTTCAGCGCGACCTGCTGCCGCTGATCGAGGGCACGACCGTCAGCACCAAGTATGGCGCGGTCAAGACCGACCATATCCTGTTCATCGCCTCGGGCGCCTTCCACATCGCCAAACCCTCGGACCTGCTGCCCGAATTGCAGGGCCGGCTGCCGATCCGGGTCGAGCTGCGGGCGCTGACGGAAGAGGATTTCGTCCGCATCCTGACCGAGACCGACAACGCCCTGACCCGGCAATACACCGCGCTGATGGGCACCGAGGAGGTGACGGTCAGCTTCACCGAGGACGGCATCGCGGCGCTGGCCCGGATCGCGGCCGAGGTCAACCGCAGCGTCGAGAATATCGGCGCGCGGCGGCTCTATACCGTGATGGAGCGGGTGTTCGAGGAGCTGAGCTTCACCGCGCCGGACCGGGGCGGCGAGGAGATCGTCGTCGATGCCGGCTTTGTCGATGCCAATCTGGGCGAGCTGATGAAATCGGCCGATCTGAGCCGCTACGTGCTGTAACACGGCGCCACTCGGCAATGTGACGTCACGAAGGGCTGGCCGGGGCTACGGGCATTTCGTATCACTGCGAAAAGCCCTTTCAGCCCTCGGCCCGATGTTCCGGATTCGCCTCGCCGTCCTTTTCTGCCTCGCCCTTGCCGCCTGCGCCCCGCGGCCGGCGACGGTGGTGCTGCCCGAGGCGGCGCAGGTCGGCAAGGTCGAAACGCTGCTCTACGCCACCACGCGCAATCCCGAACCGGCCGGGAAATACGGTAGCGACCGGGTCTACAAGCCGCTTTACGGTCAGCTCGAGGTGGCGATTCCGCCCAGCCATACGCCGGGAAAACTGGAGGTCAGCGGCGGCGTGCCGGACCCGAAGCGCGATTTCGCGCTGGCGGGCGAGCAACGCTTCGACGGCGAGGCCATGTTCCGCGCCCGGCTGGCCCGGCAGCTGCGGGCGCGGCCGCCCGGCCAGCGCGAGGTCGTCCTGTTCGTCCATGGCTTCAACGTCAATTTCGCCGAGGGCGCCTTCCGGCTGGCGCAGCTGGTCGACGATTTCGACATAGGCGGCGTGCCGGTCTATTTCTCCTGGTCCTCGGCCGCCAAGGTCCTGGGCTACGAACACGACCGCGACAGCGCGCTGTTCGCCCGCGACGCGCTGGAAAGAACGATCAAGGACGCCCGCGCCGCCGGGGCGGAATCGATCCTGCTGGCCGCCCATTCGATGGGCGCCTTCCTGGCGGTCGAAACCCTGCGGCAGATGGCGATCGAGAACCCGGCGTTGCCGCGGCGGGCCGTCAACGCGGTGGTGCTGATCTCGCCCGATATCGATGTCGACGTGTTCCATTCGCAGGCCTGGCGCATGGGCCGGCTGCCGCAGCCCTTCGTCATCTTCGTCTCGACCAAGGACCGGGCGCTGCGGCTGTCAGCGATGCTGTCGGGGGCGCAGCACCAACTGGGCAACCTCAAGACCATCAGCCAGGTGGCCGACCTGCCGGTAACCGTGTTCAACGTGACGAAATTCTCCAACGGGGCCGACCTGAACCACTTCACGCTGGGCAACTCGCCGGCGCTGATCCGCTTGTTCCGCAATGCCGGGGCGGTGAACGACTATATCCAGCGCGACCGCTCGGGGCGAACCGGGCTGCTTCCCGGCACGGTGCTGGCGGTGCAGAAGGCGACGGAAATCCTGCTCGAACCGCTCTCGATCACCCAGTAGAGCCGGGCGCGCGGCGCAGGTAGACGTAGAACGCGCCTTCGCCGCCATGCTTGCGATGGGCCGGCGTGACCTGCAGCACGACCGCGCCCAAAGGCGGCGCCGACAGCCAGTGCGGCACCTGGTGGCGCAGGATGCCGCGCCGGGTGGGGATCGGGCCCATGCCGTCGCCGTCGCGGCCCTTGCCGGTGATCACCAGCACCAGCCGCTTGCCGGCGGCATGCGAGGTCAGGACGAACCGGATCAGCTCGGGATGCGCCTCGGCCAGGGTCATGCCGTGCAGGTCGAGCCGCCGCTCGGGCGTCAGCTTGCCCCGGTTCATCCGTGTGAACTGCTTGCGGTCCATCCGCACCGGGGCGTGATGCAGATGCTCGGTGACAGAGGGGGCAAGGTCATGGCCGTGGGCCCGGGGCCGGGCCGACTGGCCAAGCTGGAACTCGGGCAGCGGCGCCGGACCGGTCGGGTCGTGCTTGACGGTGTCGTGTTTCACCGGGCGGTCGGGTTCTTCCGGCCCCGGATGCGGCCGGGCCGGATGCATTGGCGTCAGCGAGCGCGCGACCCGCTGCCACAGTTCCTCTTCCTCGGGCCGCAGGGCCCGGGGCCGGCGCCGCGCCATCGCCCTAGCCCCCGTTTTCCATCGCCAGGGCCCGGGCGACCGGCAACAGCACGACCATGCGGCCGCCGTCGCGGACATGGCTGGCGATGCGACCCGCCTTGGCGCCCGAACCGTAGAAGATATCGGCCCGTTGCGGCCCCTTGATGGCACTGCCGGTATCCTGGGCGATCATCAGCCGGCGCAGCGGGTTGCGGCCCGTCTTCTCGACCCAGACCGGCGCCCCCAGCGGCACGTAATCGGGATCGACCGCGATGCTGCGGCCCGCCGTCACCGGCTTGCGCATCGCCCCCAGCGGCCCGCGATTGGCGGCCAGGCGCAAGACGCGGAAGAAGACGTAGGACGGGTTGTGGCGCAGCATCGTCATGCCGCGATCGGGATGGTCCTTGACCCAGCTGCGGATGCGGGCAGCCGAGACCCGGTGCTTGGGCAGCAGGCCGCGCCGGGCCATCTCGCGCCCGACCGAGCGGTAGGGATGGCCGTTCTTGCCGTCGAAGCCGACGCGCAGGATGCGGCCGTCGGTCAGGTGCAACCGGCCCGAGCCCTGGACCTGGAGGAAGAAGGCGTCGACCGGGTTGTCGAGCCAGGCGATCTCGAGCCCGCGGCCGGCAAGGAGGTGCCGGGTTTCGATCTCGGCCCGGCTATACCAGACCGCGCCGGGCCGCAGTTCGGGCGGGCGGCGATAGATCGGGTAGGCAAAACGCGGGGTCCGGGTGGCCGAGGCGGTCAGTTCCGGCTCGTAATAGCCGGTGAACAGCGCCTGTTTCGGATCGCCCAGCAGAACCGGGCGGAAATAGCTCTCGAAGAAGCCGCGCGGATCGTCGCCGGCCAGGCGCGCGGCGGCGCAGGTCTCGTGCCAGTCCGGGTCTTTCAGCCGCGGGCAGGTGACGAGAAAGGTCGACAGGGCGGCGGCGAAATCGTCCTTGGCCCAGCCCTTGAGCTGATCGAAGCGCAGCGTTTGCGCGCGCGGCCCGGCCGCCGCCCCCGTCACGGTCGCTGCCATGGCGGCGACCACGGCCACAAGCGCGAGGGCGCCGACAAGCCGCGCCCCGCCCATCATTCGCCGGTGGCGACCAGTTGCCAGTTGGGATCGTTCGACCCCATCTTGCGGCCGAAGGTCCAGACGTCGCGCTGACGCCGGATCGTGTTGGCGTCGCCCTCGACGATCTCGCCGGCCTTGTTGCGGACCACTGAAGTCAGCTCGCCGACGAAGCGCACGGTGACCTCGGCCTCGTTGCTGGCGCGGTCGAAGCTGGCCTCGGTCAGGGTCAGCTCGCGGATGCCGACGAAGTTGGTCTCGAGCGTCAGGCCCTGGGCCTCGCGCTGGGCGACCACCTCGCGGAAACTGTCGAGGACATCGGGGGCGAGGAAGGGCGCGACGGAGTCGAGATCGCCCTTCTCGAAGGCGGTCAGGATCATCTCGTAGGCGCCGCGCGCCCCGCGCAGGAACTCACCGACGCCGAAGGACGGCTCGACCCGCTTCATCGCGGCCAGGGCCTGGGCGGCGGGGCTGCCCTCGGGCACGTGATCGATGATGTCGGCATCCGGGCCGCCCTCGATCACCTCGAACTCGCGCCGACGCGGCCTCTCTTCCGATTTCTGCGTCGGAAGCGGCGGTTTTTCAAAGCCTTCACGGGTGCCGAGAACACTTTTCAGACGCAGGATCAGGAACACGGCGACCCCGGCCAGAACAAGCAGTTGGATCACGGCAGAACTCATTTTTACCTCGGTTTCGGGGCAGTAAAATCTCTGTGGGGTTGGTATCGCCCACGGTCCCCCCCTATGTAGGGTGCCAAGGCGGGGGAGTCTACCATACCCCCCGAGGATAAGGAAAACCGAGATGTGGCTTTTTGCCCTGTTCGTCTTCGTTCCGCTGACCGAGATCGCTCTGTTCATCAAGGTCGGCGGCTGGCTGACCCTGTGGCCGACGCTTGCCATCGTCATCGGCACCGCGATGCTGGGCACCGCGCTGGTCAAGCGCCAGGGCATGCAGACGATGGAAGAGCTGCGGCGCTCGTTCTCCGAGCTCGACGACCCGACGGCGCCGCTGGCCCACGGTGCGATGATCCTGCTGTCCGGCGCGCTGCTGGTGACGCCGGGCTTCCTGACCGACACGATCGGCTTCCTGCTGCTGGTGCCGGCGGTGCGGCGGGCGATCATGCGCTGGGCCGGGCGCAACATGCGCGTCACCACCTTCGAGATGGGGTCCGGCCGGATGCAGTCCGGCCCGCGGCCGCACGGGCCGCATTCGGGCGGGCCGCATGGTGGCTATCCCGGCGATTTCGGCGACGGATCGGTGATCGACGGCGAATTCGAGGAACTCGACCCGAACAAGCGTCCGACCCATCAACCCTCGGGCTGGACCCGGCACTGACAGCCCCGCACTGACAGCTTGGTGACGCGTCGCCAAGGCGGATTGAGCGGCTGCGCCGGACCTGCTAGACAATCGACGATTAAGACAGCTCTTCCGACAGGAGATTACGATGGCCGAGAACGGCACCGATACCGCAGCCCCGCAAGAGGGCGAGCAGCAGCAGATCCAGATGCAGATCCTGGCCCAGTACATCCGCGACATGTCGTTTGAGAACATCGTCGCCCAGAAGGGCCTGCATGGCGGTGAGGTCACGCCCGAGATCCAGGTCCAGATCGGCCTCGACGCGCGCAAGCGCCCGGTCGAAAACCAGTACGAAGTGATCCTGAAGTTCAACATCGAGTCCAAGAACAAGGACAGCGAGGACAAGATGTTCCTGATGGAGATCGAGTATGGCGGGATCTTCCACGTCGCCGGCGTGCCGGAGGACCAGCTGCACCCGTTCCTGCTGATCGAGTGCCCGCGCCACCTGTTCCCCTATGTCCGCCGCATCGTCGCCGACGCCACCCATGACGGCGGCTTCCCGCAGCTCAACCTCGAGCCGGTGGATTTCGTCCAGCTCTACCGTCAGCAGGCCGCGGCGCAGCAACAGGCCGCCGCTCAGTCGGCCCAGGCCTGATCAGCCCAGCGACTTCCAGATCGCGCCGTCGCCCAGCCCCTCGACAAAGGTGGCATGGGCGGCGGCTTCCGCTTCGGTGATCCGGGGCGCCAGCGGTTTCGGCCGCGGCGGCGGGCGCCAGTCGGAGGCCTCTTCAAGACCCGCGCTCTTGCCGCCTTGCGTCGACAGGCCGAAATCGGGCTGCCGGCCGCCGATCAGTTCCAGATAGACTTCCGCCAGGATCTCGCTGTCGAGCAGCGCGCCGTGCAGGTCGCGCGCCGAGTTGTCGATGCCGAAACGGCGGCAAAGCGCGTCCAGCGTCGCCGGCGAACCGGGGAATTTCCGCCGTGCGATCAACAGGGTATCCAATGCCTGATCGTTCGGCAGCTGGCGCAGGTTGGCCCAGCCCAACTCGGCATTGAGGAACTTCATGTCGAAGGCGGCGTTGTGGATCACCAGCCTGGCATCGCCGACGAAATCGAGAAACGCCTGGCCGATATCCGCGAAAAGCGGCTTGTCGCGCAGGAAATCGTCGCCCAGCCCGTGAACCTCGAACGCCTCTTTCGGCATCGGCCGCTGCGGGTTGATATACTGGTGATAGGTGTTGCCGGTGGGGACGTGGTTGAACAGCTCCACCGCCCCGATCTCGACGATCCGGTGGCCTTCCGACGGCTCGAATCCCGTGGTCTCGGTATCGAGAACGATCTCACGCATCTTTCCGCCCCTTGATCTCTTCGATCAGTTCTCGCACGGCACGGCGGGCGGCCTCAAGCCCCGTGGTCTCGATCACCCAGGTCGCGCGCGCGCGTTTCTCGGCATCCGGCATCTGGCGGGCGAGGATGGTATCCAGCTGCGCCTCGGTCATGCCGGGCCGGGCCAAGACCCGCTCGCGCTGGACCTCGGCCGGGGCCGAGACGACGACGACCCCGTCCATCTCGGCATCGCCGCCGGTCTCGAACAGCAGCGGAATGTCGAGCACGACGAGATCGGCGCCGTTATTGGCCGCGTTGTCGATGAATTCGGCCCGGTCGGCGGCGACCAGCGGATGGATCACGGCCTCGATCCGGGGCAGGGCGGTCTTGTCCCGCGCGATCCAGTCCTTCAGCGCCGTCCGGTCGACGGCGCCGTCGCGGATCGCCTGCGGATGCAGCGCGGCGATCGCCTGCGCCCCAGCGCCGCCGGGGGCATAGAGCCGGTGCACCGCGGCATCGGCGTCCCAGACCGGCACGCCCTCCTCGGCGAAGAATTGCGCCGTGGTCGATTTGCCCATGCCGATCGAGCCGGTAAGACCGAGGCGGAATGGCCGGCTCATGCCTTCAGCACGGCCTGGCGGGTGTCCTCGTCGACATCCGGACGCAGGCCGAACCAACGCTCGAAACCCGGCGCCGCCTGGTGCAGCAGCATGCCCAGCCCGTCGACCACCGTCGCGCCCTGCACTTCGGCCAGATCGAGGAAATGGGTCCGCAGCGGGGTATAGACCAGATCGTTGACAACCGCCTTGGGCGACAGCGCGTCGAGCGACAGCTTCATCTGCGGCTTGCCGGTCATGCCCAGCGAGGTGGTGTTCACCACCGTGGCGCAATCCTCGAGCATTCCGGCGGCCTGAACCCAGTCGTGAACCACGACCTTGGCGCCGAAATCGGCGCGCAGCGCCTCGGCCCGGGCCCGGGTGCGGTTGGCGACGCGGATCTCGGGCGCGCCGATCTCGATCAGCGCGGCGATCACCGCCCGTGCCGCGCCTCCGGCGCCCAGCACCGCCGCCGGGCCCGAGGCCGGTGCCCACATCGGCGCGTTCTGGCGCAGGTTGGCGACGAAGCCCGAACCGTCGGTATTGTCGGCGTGGATCTTGCCGTCCTGGCGGAAAATCAGCGTGTTCGCCGCGCCGATCAGCGCCGCCCGGTCGGTGACGGTATCGGCCAGCTGGAGCACGCTTTCCTTGTGCGGAATGGTGACGTTGACGCCGACGAAACCCAGCTTGGGCAGGGTCTGCAATGCCTCGGCCAGATCGGCCTGGGCGATATCCATCGGGATGTAGTATCCCTGCAGGCCGTAGCGTTTGAGCCAATAGCCGTGCAGGGCCGGCGAGCGGCTATGGGCGACGGGAGAGCCGATCACCCCCGCCAGCGGAATCCGCGTATCGCTCATGTCGCGATCAAACCCCTTGTTCCGAGATAGTCGAGCACCGCCAGCAGCGGCAGGCCGAGAACAGTGAAATAGTCGCCTTCGATGTGCGAGAACAGACGCACACCCTCCTCCTCAAGCTTGTAGGCGCCCACCGCGTGGCGGATGCTGTTCCAGTTGCGGTCGAGATAGGCGTCGAGATAGGCGTCGGAGAAGCTGCGCATCGTCAGCCGCACCTCGCCCACATGGCGCCAGACCGGTTTGCCGGCCTCGTATATCACGACCGCCGAGAGCAACGCATGACGGTTGCCGCGAAGCGCGCGCAACTGTGCCCGGGCTGCATCAACATCCTCGGGCTTGGACAGGATCGCGCCCTTGAAGGCCAGGACTTGGTCGCAGCCGAGCACCAGCGCATCGCCGTTCTTCTCCGAGATCTTGCGCGCCTTCATCTCGGCCAGGGCATCGGCAACGTCGCGCGGGCCGGCCTGCTCGGCCTCCAGGGCGGCACGGATCGCCTCCTCGTCGATGCGGGCCGGCATGATCTCGACCGGGACGCCGGCATTGGCCAGCAGCCGGGCGCGGATTTCGGAGCTCGATGCCAGGATAACGGGGCGCATGTGGGCGATCCTGTGGATGAGGGGCGAATGAAGGACGGAACGCTTTGGGGGTAACCCGGCGCCGGCCGATCGTTCCCTGAATTCGACCGCTCTTGTCAAGCTGTCAGCCCCGGTTATCCACCTGATGACGATGCTTTCCTCAGCCTGTTGGAAGCTGTCTTACGCGCCGGATTTGCACATTTCATACACATGGCAAACATCTGCACTGCTTCAGGTATATACTTGCAATATATATATTAATTACTCTTGCCGTTGGACAGTCTTCGGGTTTTCCCGGATTTACCCACAAGCTGCGACCTGTGGGTAAGGTGCTGGGCAAAGTAGCAAATCCTGTTATCCATAGGCCCATCTACATCATCATTTTCTTTCTTATATATTTTTGATTAAGAGGATGTAGTGTTGCGACGGTGGAAGGGATCCGATGCTCGACTTTCTGGCGGAGTGGTATCTTTGGGTGAAGGCACTGCATATCATGGCGGTGATCACCTGGATGGCCGGGATCTTCTATCTGCCGCGCCTGTTCGTCTACCACGTCGAGGGTTACGACAGGAAAGGCGTGGAACCGGGCAGCGAGATGGACCTGCTGTTCCAGCGCATGGAACGGCTGTTGCTGCGGGCGATCATGAATCCGTCGCTGGTCGCGGTCTGGATCTTCGGCCTCTGTCTCGTCTTCACGCCGGGGATCGTCGACTGGTCCTCGGTCTGGCCCTGGACCAAGGCGGCGGCCGTGCTGGCGATGACCTGGTACCACCACTGGCTGGGCAAGCGGCGCAAGGACTTCGTCAACGGCACCAACACGCGCAGCGGCCGGACCTACCGGATGATGAACGAACTGCCGACGATCTTTATGGTCGTCATCGTGCTGTCGGTGGTGCTGAAGTTCTGAGCGCCTCCGGCGGGAGTATTTTGACAAAGAAGAAGCAGCGAAGGCGCTTCATTTCTTCTTTGCTGAAATACTCCGGGGGAGTCTCCGCAGGCGACGGGGGCAGGGCCCCCGCTTCAGCCGCGTTGACTTTTTCGCGCCCGTTCTGTATCGCCCTTGTTCAACGGGGCCGTCCGGCCCATGTGTCTCCCATTCATAGCCATCTGCGCCGCGTCCTGCGGCCGGCTCAATATATGTGACTTCCAATGACTCAGGAAAAGCTCAACCTCGCCGATCTGAAGGCGCAAAGCCCGGCCGACCTTCTGGCCATGGCCGAAGAGCTCGAAATCGAAAACGCACCCTCGATGCGCAAGGGCGAGATGATGTTCTCGATCCTCAAGGAGCGCGCCGAGGACGGCTGGGAAATCGGCGGCGACGGCGTGCTCGAGGTGCTGCAGGACGGCTTCGGCTTCCTGCGCTCGCCCGAGGCCAACTACCTGCCGGGCCCCGACGACATCTATGTCTCGCCCGACATGATCCGCCAGTTCTCCTTGCGTACCGGCGACACGATCGAGGGCGTGATCCAGGCCCCGCGCGAGAACGAGCGCTATTTCGCGCTGACCCGCGTTACCAAGATCAACTTCGACAGTCCGGAACGCGCCCGTCACAAGGTGCATTTCGACAACCTGACGCCGCTTTATCCCGACGAGCGGCTGAAGATGGAAATCGAGGATCCGACGATCAAGGACCGCTCGGCCCGGATCATCGACCTCGTCTCGCCGATCGGCAAGGGTCAGCGGGCGCTGATCGTGGCGCCGCCGCGGACCGGCAAGACGGTGCTGCTGCAGAACATCGCCCATTCGATCGAGACCAACCATCCCGAGTGCTACCTGATCGTGCTGCTGATCGACGAGCGGCCCGAAGAGGTGACCGACATGCAGCGCAGCGTGAAGGGCGAAGTCGTGTCCTCGACCTTCGACGAACCGGCGACGCGCCACGTCGCGGTGGCCGAGATGGTGATCGAGAAGGCCAAGCGGCTGGTCGAGCACAAGCGCGACGTCGTTATCCTGCTCGACTCGATCACCCGCCTGGGCCGCGCCTACAACACCGTGGTGCCGAGCTCGGGCAAGGTGCTGACCGGCGGTGTCGACGCCAACGCGCTGCAGCGGCCGAAACGCTTCTTCGGCGCGGCGCGGAACATCGAGGAGGGCGGCAGCTTGACCATCATCGCCACCGCGCTGATCGATACCGGCAGCCGGATGGACGAGGTGATCTTCGAAGAATTCAAGGGCACCGGTAACTCGGAGATCGTCCTCGACCGGAAAGTGGCCGACAAGCGCGTCTTCCCGGCGATGGACATCCTCAAGTCCGGCACCCGGAAAGAGGACCTGCTGATCGAGAAGTCGGACCTGCAGAAGACCTATGTCCTGCGCCGCATCCTGAACCCGATGGGGACCACGGATGCGATCGAGTTCCTGATCTCGAAGCTCAAGCAGACGAAGACGAACACCGAGTTCTTCGACTCCATGAACACCTGACTTGTTGTTATAAAACAATAGGTTAGACGAGAATGAGCACGATCTACGCCTTGGCCAGCGCGCGCGGCAAGGCCGGGGTGGCGGTGATCCGCGTCTCCGGCCCGGCGGCGCATGACGCGGCGCGGGCGCTGGCCGGATCGCTGCCCGAGCCGCGGCGCAGCGGGTTGCGGCTGTTGCGCGATGCGACGGGAGAGGTGCTCGACGAGGCGCTGGTGCTGGTGTTCGAGCCGGGACACAGCTTCACCGGCGAGGCGGTGGCCGAGCTGCAGCTGCATGGCGCGACCGCGACGGTCTCCGCGGTGTTGCGGGCCTTGGGCGAGCTCCCCGATTTGCGGCTGGCGGAGCCGGGGGAATTCACCCGCCGGGCGCTCGAAAACGGCCGGTTGGACCTGGCGCAGGTGGAAGGTCTGGCCGATCTGATCGATTCCGAGACCGAGGCGCAGCGACGCCAGGCGCTGCGGGTGCTGTCCGGCGCCGTCGGGGCGCGGGCCGAGAGCTGGCGCGGTGACCTGATCCGGGCGGCGGCCTTGCTCGAGGCAACGATCGATTTCGCCGACGAGGAGGTTCCGGTCGATGTTTCGCCCGAGGTTCTGACGCTGATCGACCGGGTTCTGGAAGACCTGCGCAAGGAGGCCGCGGGCGCCCAGGTAGCCGAGCGGATTCGCGACGGCTTCGAGGTGGCGATCGTCGGCCTGCCCAATGCCGGCAAGTCGACCTTGCTCAATGCGTTGGCGGGGCGCGAGGCGGCGATCACCTCGGAACATGCCGGCACGACCCGCGACGTGATCGAGGTACGGATGAATCTCGGTGGGCTGCCCGTCACCGTGCTCGACACCGCCGGGCTGCGCGAAACCGAGGACGCGGTCGAGGGTATCGGCGTCGAGCGCGCGCTGACCCGGGCGCGGCAAGCCGATTTGCGGGTTTTCTTGCTGGCGAATGGCCAGATGCCGGCAGGGCTGGAACCGGACCCGGACGACCTGATCGTGCAGGGCAAAGCCGATCTGGCGGCGGGAGAGGGGCTGCGGATTTCCGGAAAAACCGGCGAAGGCCTTGGAGATCTGATCGCCCGGATTACATCGGTGCTGGAAGGCCGCGCCACCGGCGCCGCCACGATCACGCGCGAACGCCATCGCCTGGCGGTGTTGCGCGCGATCGGGGCTATGGAATCGGCACGGCTTGAGGTATTGAACGGGGCAAGCAGGGCAGAGCTGGCGGCGGAAGAGCTTCGGGCGGCGATCCGGGCGCTCGATTCGCTGGTCGGGCGGGTCGATGTCGAGGACCTCCTGGACCAGATTTTCTCCAGTTTCTGCATCGGGAAGTAGGAGTGTTTCACGTGAAACATTTTGACGTGGTGGTGATCGGGGGCGGCCATGCGGGCGCCGACGCGGCCCATGCGGCGGCGCGCCTCGGCGCGCGGACCGCGCTGGTCACCCTGCGGCGCAGCGATATTGGCGTGATGTCCTGCAATCCGGCGATCGGCGGCCTTGGCAAGGGCCACCTGGTGCGCGAGGTCGATGCGCTGGACGGGGTGATGGGGCGGGTGGCCGACAAGGCCGGGATCCAGTTCCGCCTGCTCAACCGACGCAAGGGGCCGGCAGTACAGGGCCCCCGGGCCCAGGCCGACCGCAAGCTTTATCGCCAGGCGATGCTGGCCGAAATCGAGGCGCAACCGAATCTCGAGCTGATCGAGGGCGAGGCGGCCGACCTGCTGATGGAGGGCGACCGGGTCTCAGGCCTCGCCCTCGCCGATGGGAGCGAAATCCGCACCGGCGCCGTCGTCCTGACCACCGGGACTTTCCTGCGCGGCGTCATCCATATCGGCGATGTCCAGCGCCCGGGCGGCCGGATGGGCGACCGTCCGTCGATCAAGCTGGCCGAGCGGATCGACGGCTTCGGCCTGCCGCTGGGCCGGCTGAAGACGGGGACACCACCGCGTCTGGACGGGCGCACGATCCGCTGGGATCTGCTGGAGGAACAGCCGGGCGACGACGATCCGGTCGTTTTCTCCTTCCTCCACCGCGCGCCCTTCGTGCGCCAGGTGGCCTGTGGCATCACCCATACCAACGAGAAGACCCACCAGATCATTCGCGACAACCTCGACCGCTCGGCGATGTATGGCGGGCATATCGAGGGGGTCGGCCCACGCTACTGCCCGTCGATCGAGGACAAGGTGGTGCGCTTTGCCGATAAGAGCTCGCACCAGATTTTCCTTGAGCCGGAAGGGCTTGACGATCCGACGGTGTATCCGAACGGGATTTCGACCTCCTTGCCGGAGGAGGTGCAAGAGGCCTATGTCCGTTCGATTCGCGGCCTGGAGGGGGTGAAAATCCTCCAGCCGGGCTATGCCATCGAATACGACTATGTCGATCCGCGCGCGCTGCGGCCGACGCTGGAACTGCGCGACGTGCCGGGGTTGTTCCTGGCCGGGCAGATCAACGGCACCACGGGCTACGAGGAAGCGGCGGCGCAGGGGCTGGTCGCCGGGTTGAACGCCGCGCTGCAGGCGCAGGGGCGGGAGGCCGTCACCTTCAGCCGCTCCGAAAGCTATATCGGGGTGATGATCGACGATCTCGTGACCCGGGGCGTCAGCGAACCCTACCGCATGTTCACCTCGCGCGCCGAGTTCCGGTTGTCGTTGCGCGCCGACAATGCTGACCAGCGCCTGACGCCGATCGGGAGGGAGATCGGCTGCATCGCGGAGGCGCGGGCGCGGGCATTCGCGGAGAAGATGGACGCGCTCGAGGCGGGGCGGGGCCGGCTGGACGCGCTGTCTTTCACCGCGCGGGAAATTGCGGCGACCGGCGTGCGGCTGAATGCCGACGGGCCGCGGCGTTCGGGGACCGAGGTGCTGTCGGTGCCGGATGTGCGGTTTGCCCAGCTGGTCGCATTGGCGCCGGAGCTGGCCGACATTCCGGCGGATATCCAGGAGCAGCTGGCCCGCGACGCGCTCTACGCCAATTACATCGCGCGTCAGCAGGAAGACGTGCAGGCGATGAAGCGCGACGAGGGGCAGGAGATTCCGGAGGGCTTCGATTACGCCGCGCTGCCCGGCCTGTCGAACGAGCTCAAGAGCAAGCTTGCCAGGGCGCAACCGCGGACGCTGGCGCAGGCCGGGCGGGTTGACGGGATGACGCCGGCGGCGTTGACGCTGATCCTCGCCAAGCTGCGGCAGGCGCGGCGCAAATCCGCATGAACGGCGGCAAGGCGGCGTTCCTGGCTCAGCGGCCTGTTTCACGTGAAACATTGGCGCGGCTGGAGTGTTATGCGGCACTGCTGGAGAAGTGGAACGGGGCGATCAACCTGGTTTCGAAGTCCACGCTGGCCCAGCTCTGGACGCGGCATTTCCTTGATTCGGCGCAGATTTTTGACCTCAAGCCCGAGGGCGCGCGCAGCTGGGCCGACCTGGGCAGCGGCGGCGGCTTTCCCGGCCTCGTCATCGCCATCCTCGCCGCCGAAGCGGCACCGGAGTTGCGGGTGACTCTGGTCGAAAGCGATATCCGCAAGGCGACCTTCCTGTCCACCGTCGCGCGCGAAACCGGGGTGCAGGTCGAGGTCCGGCCCGAGAGAATCGAGGCGCTCGCGCCGTTGGGCGCGGATGCCGTGTCCGCCCGGGCGCTGGCCCCGCTCGACGATCTTCTGGGCTACGCCGCGCGCCACTTGGCGCCGGAGGGCAGGGCGATTTTCCTCAAGGGCGCCGCTCATGCGCAGGAGATCGAGGAAGCCCTTGCGCATTGGCGTTTCGACGTTCAGAAACATCCCAGCAAGACCGATCCCAAAGCCGTCATTCTGAGTATCGGAGGACTCGCGCGTGTCTGATCCGACCCGTCCGCCCGGGCCACGCATCCTTGCCATCGCCAACCAGAAGGGGGGCGTGGGCAAGACGACCACCGCAATCAACCTGGCCGCTGCGCTGGCAGAGCAGGGAATGCGGGTGTTGCTCGTCGACCTCGATCCGCAGGGCAATGCCTCGACCGGGCTGGGCATCGAACCGGGCCAGCGCGGCATGACCACCTATGACTTGTTGATCGACGACGCGCCGTTGGAAGATGTGGTGATTGCCACCTCCGTTCCCGATGTCTGGATCTGTCCGGCAACGACCGATCTGTCCTCGGCCGATATCGAACTGGTGGCGAATGAAAAGCGCAGTTTCCTGCTGCATGACGCGCTGCGCCAGCCGGCGATCGACCGCTACCGCTTCGATTACGTGCTGATCGACTGCCCGCCGTCGCTCAGCCTGCTGACGGTGAACGCGATGGTGGCGGCGCATGCCGTTCTGGTGCCGCTTCAGAGCGAGTTCTTCGCGCTGGAAGGGCTTTCGCAGCTGATGTTGACGATCCGCGAGGTGCGGCAGAGCGCCAATCCGAACCTGCGGATCGAAGGCGTGCTGTTGACGATGTTCGACAAGCGCAACAACCTGTCGCAACTGGTCGAGGCGGATGCGCGCGACAACCTGGGCGACCTGGTCTTCAAGACCATCGTGCCGCGCAATGTCCGCGTCAGCGAGGCGCCGTCCTACGCGCTGCCGGTGCTGGTATACGATTCGGCATCGAAGGGCAGCGAGGCCTATCGGTCGCTGGCCAGGGAATTGATCGACCGCCGGGGGCAGGCGGCTTAGCATAAGGCGCGGAGCGGGGAGGGCGCATTTCGTCCTGCCCGCACCGCCGGGAGGCGAGAATGAGCGAGAAAAAGAACGAACGACGCGGGCTGGGGCGCGGCTTGTCGGCGCTGATGGCCGATGTGACGCCGACGACGACGACCGAAAGCGGCGAGCAGAAGCCCAAGCGCCCCGACATGATGGTGCCGGTCGAGAAGATCCGGCCCAATCCCGACCAGCCGCGGCGCGACTTCTCGCCCGAGGGGCTCGAGGAACTGGCCGATTCGATCCGTGCCAAGGGGGTGATCCAGCCGCTGATCGTCCGCCGCGACCCCAAGACCGCGGACGGCTACGAGATCGTTGCCGGCGAACGGCGCTGGCGGGCGTCGCAACTGGCGAAACTGCACGAGATCCCGGTCCTGGTGCGCGATTTCAGCGATACCGAGGTGCTGGAAGTCGCAATCATCGAGAACATCCAGCGCGCCGACCTCAACCCGGTGGAAGAGGCGATGGCCTATCGCCAGTTGATGGAACGCTTCGGCCATACCCAGGAAAAGCTGGCCGAGGGGCTTTCGAAAAGCCGCAGCCATATTGCCAACGTGATGCGGCTGTTGCAGCTGCCGGACGAGGTTCTGGGCTACTTGCGCGAAGGCAAGCTGAGCGCGGGCCATGCCAGGGCGCTGATCACCACCGAAAACCCGGTTGAACTGGCCCGCAAGGTGATCGCCAAGGGGCTTTCGGTGCGCGAGGTCGAAAGGCTGGCCAAGGCGCCGGCGAAGGCCGCGGCGGNGCAAGGTGATCGCCAAGGGGCTTTCGGTGCGCGAGGTCGAAAGGCTGGCCAAGGCGCCGGCGAAGGCCGCGGCGGCGCCGCGGCGGGCGGCGCCGGAAAAGGATGCCGATACACGGGCACTGGAATCGGACCTGGCCGCCAATCTGGGCATGAAGGTGCTGATCAACCATCGCGCCGAGAGCGGCGAGGGCCAGCTGGTGATCAACTACAAGACGCTCGAGGATCTGGACGAGCTGTGCCGGGTGCTGACCGCTACGCCTCTGGCCGGGTCCAGATGAACAGGCTGACGGCGATCAGCGTCACGGCCTGAATTCCCAGGATCAGCGGCTTGACGCCAAGGACAAGCGACAGGGTGAAGGCGGCGGCGATCGAGAGGCTCGCCGCCCATTTGGCGCGGCGCGAGATGGCGCCGCTCTGGCGCCAGTTCTCGATCGGCGGGCCGAAGAGGGGATGGCCGAGCAGCCAATCATGCAGCCGTTCGGAGGAGCGGGCAAAACAGAAGGCGGCGAGCAGCAGGAAAGGCACCGTCGGCAGCAGCGGCAGGAATATCCCGATGGCGCCGAGGGCGAGGGCCAGACCGCCGAATGCCGTCCAGATCCAGGGCATTCAGGCCACCAGAAGTTCGCGGATCACCGCGTTGAGGACCATCCGCCCGCGATCGGTGGCGATCAGCCGCTCCGGCGTGCTACAGACCATGCCAATATCTTCCAAATCATTGATAATATTCATATTTATCGACTCTCCGGCCAAATAGGCATAGCGGGCGAGATCCAGCCCTTCGGCCAGCCTCAGCCCCATCATTAGGTATTCCGAAGCCTGGTCTTTCAAGCTCAAGGCCTGTCTTTCGCGCTCCCCGTGACCCTTTGTCTCGACCTGGCTCAGCCAGGGCAGGGGCGCGGTGGGCGTGTCGGTGGCAACCCGGCCGCCGTTCAGGGTGAGGCGGCCATGGGCGCCGGGGCCGATGCCGACATAGTCGCCATAGCGCCAGTAGATCAGGTTGTGCCGCGACTCGGCGCCGGGGCGGGCGTGGTTCGAAACCTCGTAGGCGTTCAGGCCGGCCGCATCCGTCACCTCCTGCGTCACCGCATACATGTCGGCGGCGCTGTCGTCCTCGGGCAGGCCCTTGAGCTTGCCGGCGGCGGCGCGGGCGCCGAAGGCGGTGCCGTCCTCGATGGTCAGTTGATAGAGCGACAGGTGATCGACCGCCATCGACAGCGCCTCGGTCAGCTCGGCGCGCCAATCGGCGAGGCTCTGGTGCTGGCGGGCATAGATGAGGTCGAAACTTACCCGGTCGAAGGTATTGCGGGCGATGTCGAAGGCGGCGCGGGCCTCGGCGACGGTGTGGAGGCGGCCGAGACGACGCAGATCGTCGTCGTTCAGCGCCTGCAGGCCCATGGAAACGCGATTGACCCCGGCCTCGCGATAACCGCGGAAGCGGCCGGCTTCGACCGAGCCGGGATTGGCCTCGAGCGTGACTTCGAGGTCGTTGGCCATCGGCCAGGTGGCGCGGATCGTCTCGATGATCGCGGCGACCAGATCGGGGTCCATCAGGCTGGGGGTGCCGCCGCCGAAGAAGACGGTGTTGAGCAGGCGACTCTCGGTTTCGGCGCCGAGGCGGGCGATCTCGCTCAGATAGGCCTTTTGCCAGCGCCCCTGGTCGATCTCGGCCACGACATGGCTGTTGAAATCGCAATAGGGGCATTTCGAGGCGCAGAAGGGCCAATGCAGGTAGAGCCCGAAGCCGCCGTTGCGCCAGTCTTCCATGATGATGCGCCGATCCTGTGGAGTTCGGCGCATTATCTAGGGTGTCGGAGCCTGTTGCGCAATCGAGGCTCAGCCGCGAAAGGCCGTGACCTCGATCTCGATCTTCATTTCCGGCTTGATCAGGTCGGCGATGACCATGGTGGCGGCAGGGCGGATTTCGCCAAGCGCCTCGCCCAGTGCCGGAACGATCACCTCGACAAGCGCGGTGTCGGTGACGGTGTATTGCACCCGGACGATGTCGGCCATGGCGAAACCGGCCTCGTCCAGCACCTTGGCGATGGTGGCGAAGCAGTTGCGCGCCTGTTCGGCCGGGTCTTCCGGCATCGTCATGCTGGCATAGTCATAGCCGGTGGTGCCGGAGACGAAGCACCAGTCGCCCTGCACCACGGCGCGGGAATAGCCCATCGTCGCCTCGAAGGGCGAGCCAGAGGAAATTAGTTTTCGGCTCATGCGAAGCATCCCTTCACCAGCTTGCGGAAGGCGTCGGCGCGGTGGCTGATCTTGTTCTTCTCCCAGCGGTCCATTTCGCCGAACGTTTGTTCGTATCCATCGGGCTGGAAGATCGGATCGTAGCCATGGCCCTGATCGCCGCGCATCGGCCAGACGATCTGGCCCGTCATCCGGCCTTCGAACACCTCGTCATGGCCGTCGGGCCAGGCCAGCACCAGGGTGCAGCAGAAGCGGGCGGTGCGCGGGAACGGGGCGTTCGCGGCTTCCAGCTTGTCCCAGGTTTTGGTCATCGCCATGACGAAATCGCGCCCATCAGGCGTTTCGGCCCAATCGGCGGTGTAGACGCCGGGAGCGCCGCCCAGAGCGTCGATCTCGATCCCGGAATCGTCGGCCAGCGCCGGCAGTCCCGTCGCCTTGGCAGCGGCATGGGCCTTGATCCGGGCATTGCCGACGAAGGTGGTCTCGGTCTCTTCCGGCTCGGGCAGGCCCATTTCTCCGGCGGAGGTCACGGAAATGCCGAAGGGCTCGAGCAGATTGGCGATTTCCTCCAGCTTGCCGCTGTTATGGGTTGCCACCAGCAGCGCTTTTTCCGTGAACCGCCGCATCAGATCGCTGCCTTCTGCGCTTCGATCAGCTGCGCGGTGCCGGCCTCGGCCAGATCGAGCAGCTGGTTCATCTCCTCGCGCGAGAAAGTTGCGCCCTCGGCCGACATCTGCACCTCGATCAGCCGGCCGTGACCGGTGAGGATGAAGTTGCCGTCGGTCCCGGCCTCGCTGTCCTCGGCATAGTCGAGGTCGAGCACCGGCTGTCCGGCATAGATGCCGCAGGAGACCGCGGCGACATGGTCGAGGATCGGGTCGGACGTCACCAGCCCGGCCTTGAGCAGCTTGTTCACGGCAAGGCGCAGCGCCACCCAGCCGCCGGTGATCGAGGCGCAGCGGGTGCCGCCGTCGGCCTGGATCACGTCGCAATCGACGGTGATCTGGCGTTCGCCAAGGGCAAGCCGGTCGATGCCGGCGCGCAGGCTGCGGCCGATCAGGCGCTGGATCTCCTGGGTCCGGCCCGATTGCTTGCCTGAAGCGGCCTCGCGCCGGGTGCGGGTGTTGGTGGCGCGCGGCAACATGCCGTATTCGGCCGTCACCCAGCCCTGGCCGGTATTGCGCAGGAACGGCGGCGGCCGGTCTTCGATCGAGGCGGTGCACAGGACATGGGTGTCGCCGCACTTGATCAGGCACGACCCCTCGGCATGTTTTGTCACGCCCGTTTCGATTGAAATTGGCCGCATATCGCTTATCTGTCGTCCCGAAGGCCGCATGGGAAATCCTTTCCTGCTTTGCTGCCAGATACCCATCCGCCGGGCGGCGATGCAACCCCGATCGACGGCACCGATTGACGGCGGAGAATGGCGGCCTTTAATGAGACGGCTGCAAGAGGTCCCGAGGGAAATGACCGAAGGCTCGAAAATCCTGGCCGAGTTGAACGACCGATCGCGCGAGGTGTTCCGCCGTGTCGTCGAAGGCTACCTGAGCTCCGGCGACCCGGTCGGCTCGCGCACGCTGACCCGCACGATGAGCGAGAAGGTCAGTGCGGCGACGATCCGCAACGTGATGCAGGACCTGGAATATCTCGGCCTGCTCGACAGTCCGCATGTCTCGGCCGGCCGGGTGCCGACGCAGATGGGGCTGCGCATGTTCGTCGACGGGTTGCTGGAAGTCGGCGCCGTCGATCAGGACGACCGCGAGAAGATCGACCGGACGCTGGGCAGCAACGAAACCGACATGGGCGCGGTGCTCGACCGTGTCGGCTCCGCCCTGTCCGGGCTGACCCAGGGGGCGAGCCTTGTCCTGACGCCGAAACACGAGGCGCCGATCCGCCATATCGAATTCGTCAGCCTGGCGCCGGGCCGCGCGCTGGTCGTGCTGGTCTTTGGCGACGGCCATGTCGAGAACCGCGTCTTCACGCCGCCGCCGGGCCTCACGCCCTCGGCGATGCGCGAGGCGGCGAATTTCCTCAACGCGCTGGCCGAGGGACGGACCCTGTCGGAGCTGCGCAGCAGCATCGGCAAGGAGATCGCCGCCCGCCGGCGCGAGATCGATGCGCTGGCCGGGGAGCTGGTGGAAAGTGGCCTCGCCGTCTGGGAGGACGAGGGCGGCCGCTACGAGCGGCTGATCGTCCGCGGTCGGGCGAATCTGCTCGAATCCGCGGCCGAGGCCGAGGAGCTGGACCGCATCCGCAATCTGTTCGACGACCTCGAGCGTAAGCGGGACATTGCCGAATTCCTCGAACTCGCCGAAGAGGGCGAGGGTGTGCGCATTTTTATCGGCTCCGAGAACAAGCTTTTCTCACTTTCGGGTTCCTCTCTGGTGGTCTCTCCCTATATGAACGCTGACCGTAAGATCATCGGCGCCATCGGCGTGATTGGTCCGACGCGGCTGAATTACGGACGCATCGTGCCGATCGTCGATTACACGGCGCAACTGGTTGGAAAGCTGATTTCCGACCGGGGCAAGGGGTAGAGAATGGCAGACGAGAAGAAAGACGATTTCCTGGACGAACTGGCCGGTGCTGAAGGCGGCGAAGACATCTTCGACACATCGGAGATCGAACAGCTGCGGGCCGAGCGCGACGAGATGCGCGAGCGTTTCATGCGCGCACTGGCCGATGCCGAGAATGCCCGCAAGCGCGGCGAACGGGACCGGCGCGAGGCCGAGCAATATGGCGGCTCGAAACTCGCCCGCGACATGCTGCCGGTCTATGACAACCTGAGCCGTGCCCTGGCGGCGGTGACCGAGGAGCAGCGCGAGACCCAGAAGTCGCTGCTGGAAGGCATCGAGCTGACCATGCGCGAGTTGCTCAACGTGTTTTCCAAGCACGGCATCGTGCTGATCTCGCCCGAGGTCGGCGAGACCTTCGATCCGAACCAGCACGAGGCGATGTTCGAGGCGCCGCTGCCGGGGACGCAGGCGGGACAGATCATCCAGGTGATGACCGAAGGCTTCATGCTGCATGACCGGCTGCTGCGCCCGGCGCAGGTGGGCGTGTCGTCGACGCCGGCCAGCTGAGGCGCTTGCGGCGGGCGCCGGGGGTTTCACACCCCCGGACCCCCGTGGGATATTTGGACTGAGAGGAAGTTGCAGAGGGCCTAGGGGCCCTCTTTTGCGTTCAAGCCCTCGCGCAGCTCGTAGATCAAGCGCAGGGCGTCGAGCGGGGTGAGCTCGTCGGGGTGGATCTCGCGCAGGCGGTTTTCGACTTGCGACGTCTCGGCGGGCGCGCGCGGTGCGGGGGCCGGCGGGGTGGCGGCGAAGAGCGGCAGGTCGTCGATCAGCGCCTGTTTCGCCGCGCCGCCTTCGCGCTCACCCTTCTCCAGCGCGTCGAGCACGGTGCGGGCGCGGTGGACGACCGCCTCGGGCAGGCCGGCGAGGCGCGCGACCTGGACGCCGTAGCTGCGGTCGGCGGCGCCTTTCAGCACCTCGTGCAGGAAAATCACCTCGCCCTCCCATTCGCGCACGGCGACGGTGGCGTTCTCGACCCCGTCCAGCTTCTGCGCCAGCGCCGTCATCTCGTGGTAGTGGGTGGCGAAGAGGGCGCGGCAGCGGTTGACGTCGTGCAGATGCTCCAGCACCGCCCAGGCGATCGAGAGCCCATCATAGGTGGCGGTGCCGCGGCCGATCTCGTCGAGGATCACCAGCGCCCGGTCGTCGGCCTGGTTGAGGATCGCCGCGGTTTCCACCATCTCGACCATGAAGGTCGAGCGGCCGCGGGCGAGGTCGTCAGCGGCGCCGACCCGGCTGAAGAGCTGGCTGACCAGGCCGATATGGGCGCTGGCGGCGGGAACGTAGCTGCCGGCCTGGGCGAGCAGGGCAATGAGGGCGTTCTGGCGCAGGAAGGTCGATTTGCCGGCCATGTTGGGGCCGGTCAGCAGCCAGATCGCCGGGGTGTCGCCCGCGGTCAGGTCGCAATCGTTGGCGATGAACGGCCCGGCGCCCTGCTTGCGCAGCGCCCGTTCCACCACCGGGTGGCGGCCGCCCTGAACCTCGAAGGCGCGGCTGTCGTCGACCTTGGGCTCGACCCAGTCCTCGGCCGCGGCGAGGTCGGCGAAGGCGGCGGCGAGATCGATCTCGGACAGGGCGCGGGCGGCTTCCCCGATCTGGGCGGCGCGGTCGAGAATTGCCCCTTTCAGGCTGTCATAGAGACGCTTTTCGATCTCCAGCGCCCGGTTGCCGGCATTGAGGATCTTGGTTTCCATCTCGCTCAGATCGACCGTGGTGAAACGCACCTGGTTGGCCGTGGTCTGGCGATGGATGAAGGTCTCGTTGAGCGGCGCCGAGAGCATCTTCTCGGCGTGGGTGGCGGTGGTCTCGATGAAATAGCCCAGCACGTTGTTGTGCTTGATCTTCAGCGAGGCGATGCCGGTCTGGGCGGCGTAGTCCGCCTGCATCCGGGCAATCACACCGCGGCCCTCGTCGCGCAGGGTCCGGGCCTCGTCGAGATCGGCGTCGAAGCCCGGCGCGATGAAGCCGCCGTCGCGGGCGAGCAGCGGCGGTTCGGCCACCAGCGCCTGATCGAGCAGATCGACCAGTGCCTCGTGGCCGACCAGCGCGGTGGCGGCCTGGTTGAGCAGCGGGGGCGCCTCGGCCGCGGCGATGTCCTCGGCAACGGTGCCGGCCTGGGTCAGGCCGTTGCGGATCGCGGCCAGGTCGCGCGGGCCGCCGCGGTCGAGGGCGAGCCGCGACAGCGCCCGGTCCATGTCCGGCGCCTTGCGCAGGGCGGTGCGCAGGTCCTCGGCCAGCCGGCGCTGATCGAGCAGGAAGCGCACGGCGAGGTGGCGGGCGTGGATTTCATTGAGGTCGCGCGACGGGCTCGACAGGCGACGTTCGAGCAGCCGGCCGCCGGCGGCGGTGACGGTGCGGTCGATCGCGATGAGCAGCGAGCCCTCGCGGCCGCCCGACAGGCTGGCGGTGATTTCCAGGTTGCGGCGGGTCGCGGCGTCGATCTGGACGGTTTTCGACGCGCTTTCGCGCAACGGCACCCTCAGCAGCGGCAGTTTGCCGCGCTGGGTCAGCTCGAGGTAATCGACGATGGCACCCATCGCCGACAGCTCCGCCCGGGTGAAGCTGCCGTAAGCTTCCAATGAGCCGACATTGTAGAGGGCGCAGAGCCGCTTTTCGGCCGCGCTGCTGTCGAAGCTGGCGCGGGCGAGCGGGGTGAGCGCGGCGCCGGATTCCGTCACTGTTCCGGCCAGATCGGCCTCTTTCACCTCGCTGACGACCACTTCGCGCGGGCTGAGCCGGGCCAGCTCCGGCCCCAATCGCACCGCCGGGCAGGGCATGACGCGGAACTCGCCGGTCGAGATGTCGGCCCAGGCCAGCGCGGCCTCGTCGCGGACCTCGGCATAGGCGGCAAGGAAGTTGTGGCGCCGTGCCTCGAGCAGGCTTTCCTCGGTCAGCGTTCCCGGCGTCACCAGCCGCACCACGTCACGCCGGACGACGGATTTCGAGCCGCGTTTCTTGGCTTCGGCCGGGTCTTCCATCTGCTCGGCGATGGCGACGCGGAAGCCCTTGCGGATCAGCTGCAGCAGGTAGCCCTCGGCGGCATGGACCGGCACGCCGCACATGGCGATATCCTCGCCCAGATGCTTGCCGCGCTTGGTCAGGGCGATGTCGAGCGCCTCGGCCGCCGCAACCGCGTCGTCGAAGAACATCTCGTAAAAGTCGCCCATCCGGTAGAACAGCAGCGCATCGGCGTTCTGCGCCTTGATCTCCAGATATTGCGCCATCATCGGCGTGACGGGGGTGTCGGCGGCCACGTATTCCTCCTGTGCGAGCGCGCCGACACTACAAAAGCGGCCCCGGACGGGAAAGCGGGAAATCGGCGCTGTTGGCAGGGGGCTGCCGGGACGCTATGACCGTTCGGATTGGAGGAGGATCCCGGCCTTGAAGAAGAAGAACCGCATTACCGACGACGAGGCGCTGGCCTACCATTCCGAGCCGCGGCCGGGAAAATACGAGATCGTCGCGACGACGCCGATGGCGACGCAGCGCGATCTGAGCCTCGCCTATTCGCCCGGCGTCGCGGTGCCGGTGGCGGCGATCGCCGAGCGGCCCGAGACCGCCTATGACTACACCGTCAAGGGCGACATGGTGGCCGTGGTCTCGAACGGCACCGCGATCCTCGGCATGGGGAACCTGGGCGCGCTGGCCTCCAAGCCGGTGATGGAGGGCAAGGCGGTGCTGTTCAAGCGCTTCGCCGACGTCAACGCCATCGACATCGAGCTCGATACCGAGGACCCGGACGAGATCATCCAGGCGGTCAAGCTGATGGGGCCGACCTTCGGCGGCATCAACCTCGAGGATATCAAGGCGCCGGAATGCTTCATCATCGAGCAGCGGCTGAAGGAGATCATGGACATTCCGGTGTTCCATGACGATCAGCACGGCACCGCCGTGATCTGCGCCGCCGGGCTGATCAACGCGCTCGAGCTCAGCGGCAAGAAGATCGAGGATTGCAAGATCGTCCTCAACGGCGCCGGCGCGGCCGGCATCGCCTGTCTCGAACTGCTCAAGACGATGGGCGCGCGGCACGACAACTGCATCATGTGCGACACCAAGGGGGTGATCTACCAGGGCCGCACCGAGGGCATGAACCAGTGGAAATCGGCCCATGCCGCCAAGACCAAGGCGCGGACGCTGGAGGATGCGATGCAGGGCGCCGACGTGTTCCTCGGCGTCTCGGCCAAGGGCGCGGTGACGCAGGAGATGGTCGAAAGCATGGCCGACAACCCGGTCATCTTCGCCATGGCCAACCCGGATCCCGAGATCACGCCGGAAGAGGCGCATGCGGTGCGCCCCGACGCGATCGTGGCGACGGGGCGGTCGGACTACCCGAACCAGGTCAACAACGTGCTCGGCTTTCCCTACCTGTTCCGCGGCGCGCTGGATATCCACGCCCGGGCGATCAACGACGAGATGAAGATCGCCTGCGCCCAGGCGCTGGCGGCATTGGCGCGCGAGGATGTGCCGGACGAGGTGGCGATGGCCTATGGCCGCAAGCTGTCCTTCGGCCGCGACTACATCATCCCGACGCCCTTCGACCCGCGCCTGATCCACACCATTCCGCCGGCGGTGGCGCGGGCCGGGATGGATACCGGCGCGGCGCGGCGGCCGATCATCGACATGGAGGCCTATGAGCTGAGCCTCAAGGCGCGGATGGACCCGACGGCCTCGATGCTGCAGGGCCTGCATGCCCGGGCCCGGATGGCGCAGGCGCGGATGATCTTTGCCGAGGGCGACGACCCGCGCGTGCTGCGTGCCGCGGTCGCCTATCAACGCTCGGGCCTCGGCCATGCCATCGTCGTCGGCCGCGAGGCGGATGTGCGCGAAAAGCTCACCGCCGAGGGCCTGGCCGACGCGGTGCGCGAGATCGAGGTGGTCAACGCCGCCAATACCCGCCACCTCGATACCTACAAGCAGTTCCTTGCCAACCGGCTGCAGCGCAAGGGCTATGACGGCAAGGACATCCATCGTCTTGCCGCGCGCGACCGCCACGTCTTTGCCGCGCTGATGCTGGCCCATGGCCATGGCGACGCGATGGTGACGGGCGTGACCCGCAAATCGGCCTATGTGCTGGGCCTGATCAACCACGTCTTCGACGCAAGGGCCGAGGATGGCGCCGTCGGCGTCACCGCCCTGCTGCACAAGGGCCGGGTGGTGATGATCGCCGACACGCTGGTCCATGAATGGCCCGAGCCCGAGGACCTTGCCAATATCGCGGTGAAATCCGCCGGCGTCGCCCGCAACCTCGGCATCGAGCCGCGCGTCGCCTTCGTCTCCTTCTCGACCTTCGGCTACCCGATCTCGGAACGTGCGATGAAGATGCACGAGGCGCCCGAGGCGCTCGACCGGATGGGAGTGGATTTCGAATACGAGGGCGAGATGACCGTCGATGTGGCCCTGAACATGAGCGCCATGGCGCAATACCCGTTCAGCCGCCTCACCGGTCCGGCCAACGTGCTGGTGGTGCCGGCGCGGCACTCGGCCTCGATCTCGGTCAAGCTGATGCAGGAAATGGCGGGGGCGACGGTGATCGGCCCGATCCTTTCCGGCGTCGACAAGTCGATCCAGATCTGCTCGACAACCTCGACCGTCAACGACATTCTCAACATGGCCGTGATCGCCGCCTGCAAGGTGGGCTAGGGCGATTTCGGCCCTGTCAGGGACTGTTAAAAGAGGTTCGGGGTGCAGGAGCATGTGACGACCCACCAGGCCGAGGAGGATGCGCGCAACGCGGATCTGCTGTTCTATCTCAACGGCAGGATCGTCCCGCGCGAGCAGGCCGTGGTCAGCATCTACGACAGCGGCTTCATGCTGGGCGACGGCATCTGGGAGGGGCTGCGGCTCTATAACGGCCGCTGGGCCTTCCTCGACGACCATCTCGACCGGCTGTTCGAGGCGGCCAAGGCGCTCGACCTCGATATCGGCCTCGACCGGGCCGGGGTGGTGGCGGCGTTGGAGGCGTTGCGGCAGGCGAACGGGATGGAGACCGACGCCCATGCAAGGCTGATGGTGACGCGCGGGGTGAAATCGCGCCCGTTCCAGCACCCGTCGCTGTCGCAGCAGGGCCCGACCGTCGCGATCATCATGGAACATTCGCGGCCCTCGATCCCGCGGCCGATTCGGCTGGCCACCGTGCCGCATATCCGCGGGCTGCCGATGACGCAGGACCCCAAGCTGAACTCGCATTCCAAGCTCAACTGCATCCTTGCCTGCATCGCGGCCGAGAAGGCGGGGGCGGACGAGGGGCTGATGCTCGACGTCAACGGTTTCGTCAACACCACCAACGCCTGCAACTTCTTCATCGTCCGCAAGGGCGAGGTTTGGACCTCGACCGGCGACTATTGCATGAACGGGATCACGCGGCAGAAGGTGATCGACGTTTGCCGGGCCGAGGGCATCCCGGTGTACGAGCGCAACTACTCGCTGGTCGATACCTACGGTGCCGACGAGGCCTTCCTGACCGGCACTTTCGGCGCCCAGACCCCGGTGGGCGAGATCGACGGGCGGGTGATCGGGACGGGCGAGATGGGGCCGATGACCGAACGCATCCGGGCGCTCTACAAGGACCTGATCGCGCGGGAATGCCGGTGATGCGCATCGCCATGTGGTCCGGCCCGCGCAACCTGTCGACGGCGATGATGTATGCCTTCGCCGCCCGCGGTGATTGCGCCGCCTGGGACGAACCCTTCTATGCCGCCTATCTGAAGGTGACCGGCATCGACCACCCGATGAAGGACGAAATCATCGCCGCGGGAGAGGTCGACCCGGCCAGGGTCGCCGCCGCCTGCGAAGGGCCGATTCCGCAGCAACAGAGCCTGTTTTACCAGAAACACATGACGGTCCACATGATCCCCGGTTTCCCCCGGGACTTCATGCGGACCTGCGAGAATGTCTTTCTCATCCGCCACCCGGTACGGGTCGTCGCCAGCTATGCGAGGAAACGCGAGGGGCCGACCCTGGCCGATATCGGCTTCACCCAGCAGGCGGAGCTGTTCGACCAGGTCGCCGATTGGCTGGGCCGCGCGCCGCTGGTGGTCGACAGCGCCGACATCCGCGCCGCGCCACGTGAAACGCTGGCGAAGCTCTGCGCCGGGCTGGGGATTTCCTTCACCGAGCAGATGCTGCACTGGCCCGCCGGACCGAAACCCTATGACGGCGCCTGGGCGCCGCATTGGTACGGCGCGGTCCACCGCTCGACCGGTTTCGACGGCGCCGAGGGGCCGTTGCCGGAGCTGGACGGGGACTATGCCCGGCTGGCGGAACAGGCGCTGCCGTTCTACGAGCGGCTGCGGGCGCATTGCCTGTAAGCGCCTCCGGCGGGAGTATCTGGGCAAAGAAGAAGGGGCGGGAATTGACCCGCCCCTTGGTTCTTTCGGCCGGATTGGCGCTTACTTGACCTTCGCGTTCCGCGTCGCGATCAGCTTGAGGCGCAGGGCGTTGAGGTTGATGAAGCCTGCCGCGTCCTTCTGGTCGTAGGCGCCGGCGTCGTCCTCGAAGGTGACGTGGGCCTCGGAATAGAGCGAGTAATCCGACCAGCGCGCCACGGTCCGGGCCGCGCCCTTGTAGAGCATCAGCTTGACGGTGCCGGTGACGTATTCCTGGGTCTTGTCGATCAGCGCCTGCAGCGCCTCGCGCTCGGGGCTGAACCAGAAACCGTTATAGATCAGCTCGGCATAGCGCGGCATGATCGAGTCCTTGAGGTGGCCCGAGCCGCTGTCGAGGGTGATCTGCTCGATGCCGCGATGTGCCTCGAGCAGGATGGTGCCGCCGGGCGTCTCGTAGATGCCGCGCGACTTCATGCCGACGAAGCGGTTCTCGACGAAGTCGAGCCGGCCGATGCCGTGGGTCTTGCCCAGCTCGTTGAGCCGGGTCAGGATCGTCGCCGGCGACAGCGCCTCGCCGTTGATCGAGACGGCGTCGCCCTTCTCGAAACCGATCTCGATATATTCCGGTTCGTCCGGGGCGGTGACCGGATCGTCGGTGCGCTGGTAGACGTAATCGGGCGACATCACGCCCGGATCCTCGAGCACGCGGCCTTCGGACGAGGTGTGCAGCAGGTTGGCGTCGACCGAGAACGGTGCCTCGCCGCGCTTGTTCTTGGCGATCGGGATCTGGTGCTGCTCGGCGAATTCCAAGAGCTTGGTGCGCGAGGACAGATCCCATTCCCGCCACGGCGCGATGACCTTGATCCTGGGGTTGAGCGCGTAGGCCGCCAGTTCGAAGCGGACCTGGTCGTTGCCCTTGCCGGTGGCGCCATGGGCGACGGCATCGGCGCCGGTCGCCTCGGCGATCTCGACCAGCCGTTTCGAGATCAGCGGCCGCGCGATCGAGGTGCCGAGCAGGTAGAGCCCTTCATAGACGGCATTGGCGCGGAACATCGGGAAGACGTAGTTGGCGACGAAATCCTCGCGCACGTCCTCGATATAGATGTTCTCGGGCTTGATCCCCAGCATCTCGGCCTTGGCCCGCGCCGGTTCCAGCTCCTCGCCCTGGCCGAGGTCGGCGGTGAAGGTGACCACCTCGCAACCGTATTCGGTTTGCAGCCACTTGAGGATGATCGAGGTGTCCAGCCCCCCGGAATAGGCAAGGACGACTTTCTTGGGTGCGGACATCGAGAACTCCTGCATTGCAAGGCCAACTGCGCGCGATTAGCGCGTTTGCAGGGCAAGGGCAAGCGCAGCCCCCCGGGAAGGACGTTGACAGGCCGGGCGCAGTGCGGAAGGGTTCGCCAAAGTTGTGGGGCGAGTGGGGGTTCGCGTGCAGGAAGTAAGGTTGCTCTGGCACTCGGTGCGGCAGGTGTTCGGCAATTTCGGCATGGCTTTGCGGATATCGCTGGGACCCCTGGCAATCGCGGCGGCGGCGACCTTTCTGCTGTTCATATGGATCCTTCACCGGGTCGCGGCGGTGAAGGCACATGCCGCAGGTTCGGCCTACGATTCCATTGGTCTGTTTCTCGGGATGCCATTTGTTGTCGTGCTGTGGTTCGCGACGGTGTTCTGGATTGCGATTGGCTGGCATCGCTACGTCTTGAGGCTCGAGCGGCCAGTGGTTGTTTTCCCGCGCTGGCATGGCAGGCGACTGCTGGCCTATTTCGGCCGCGCCGCCCAGATGACGTTGCTCCTGTTCCTCGCCGCGATACCAGTCGTGTTGTTTTTCGTCCTGTCGTTTGTCCTCTTCCCATCGAGCTTCGCCCCGGGGCTTTCCCAACCCGCCACTTTGCCGGGTACCTCCATGTTCGCGCCGAAGATCCTGATCCAGTTCATACTCGGGATCGCCGCGGCCTGGTTCGGCTTTCGCGTTGCGCCGATGCTGCCGGCAGCCGCGCTCGGGGAGGAGATGCCGCTGCGCTGGGCCTGGATCGAAACGGCGGGTCAGGGCGGGACTTTCTTGGCCTTGGCGGCCCTGGTCAGCGTGTCGGATTGGCTGATTTTGGAAAGCTACCTCGTGCTCTCCCTCCTGCACCTGGGCACGGTCTTGCAGGTTTGGATGGCCGTTGCGGGCTGGGCAAGGCTCATGGTCGGCATCAGCCTGCTGACCACGATCTACGGCCACTATGTCGAGAAGCGGCCGCTGGTCACCGGCTGAGCGCGAGCCGGATCTGCCCCAAGTGTGCTGGCTGCCGCCGCTCAGTTGGCGGCGAGCACCGCCCCGGTCTCCGCCTGCGCGGCGGCCTCTTCGGCCAGCAGCCGGTCGAGCTTGGCGTCGAAGCCCGGCATGTAGGGGTCGAGCGTGTCGATTTCGGCCTTGATGAGCTGAACCGGGCGCGTCGTGGCCGTGTCGGCAAGGCCGAAGACGGGAAGCTGCGCCGCGGCGGCGAAGACGGTCAGGAAAAGTAGCTTTTTCATAATGAACCTCGTGGCAGAGGGTGAGTTCTGGATCGACTCAGGCTGCCGCGCGACTGCGGCTTCGTCCGGACGGCGTCACGGCGAATCCGTGGCATTGTTTCCGCGGACCCTTGCCAGAAAGGGAAATTCGCGCGACAGGTTCGGCATGAGCACCTTTTCCGACACCGCCCGCGCCGCCACCGAAGCCCTGCGTGCCGTCTTCGAGCCGACGCCGCTGCAGCGCAACGACCACCTCTCGGCCCGGTTCGGCGCCGAGATCTGGCTCAAGCGCGAAGACCTCAGCCCGGTGCGCAGCTACAAGATCCGCGGCGCCTTCAACGCCATGCGCAAGGTGCTGGCCGCCGATCCGGGGCGGGCGCATTTCGTCTGCGCCAGCGCCGGCAACCATGCCCAGGGCGTGGCCTATGCCTGCCGCCATTTCGGCGTCACCGGGACCATCTTCATGCCGGTGACGACGCCGCAGCAGAAGATCGCGAAAACCCGCATCTTCGGCGGCGATTTCGTCGAGATCCGTCTTGTCGGGGACTATTTCGACCGCTCGCTGGCCGCCGCGCAGGCGTTCTGCGCCGAGGCCGGGGCGCATTTCCTGTCGCCCTTCGACGATCTCGACGTGATCGAGGGCCAGTCGAGCGTGGCGGTCGAGATCCTCGACCAGCTCGGCCGGGCGCCGGACCTGGTGATCCTGCCGGTCGGCGGTGGCGGGCTGGCCTCGGGCGTGACCGGCTACATGGCCGAGGCCGCGCCGGCGACCCAGTTCCGCTTCGTCGAGCCGCTGGGCGGGGCCAGCCTGACCGCCGCGCTGCGGGCCGGGGGGCCGGTGACGCTGGACCATGTGAACAGCTTCGTCGACGGTGCCGCGGTGGCCCGGATCGGCGCCGCGCCCTTCGACCGGCTGCGCCATGTCGTGCCGGAACACGTGCTGCTGGCGCCCGAGGACCGGATCTGCGTCACCATGATCGAAATGCTGAATGTCGAGGGCATCGTGCTGGAACCCGCCGGGGCCTTGTCGGTCGACGTGCTGCCCGAACTGGCCGGGCAGATCGAGGGCAAGACCGTGGTCTGCCTGACCTCGGGCGGCAATTTCGATTTCGAGCGCCTGCCCGAGGTCAAGGAGCGGGCGCAGCGTTACTCGGGGGTGAAGAAATACTTCATCCTGCGCCTGCCGCAGCGTCCCGGTGCCCTGCGCGACTTCCTCGCCACGCTGGGGCCGGACGACGATATCGCCCGCTTCGAATACCTCAAGAAGTCGGCGCGCAATTTCGGCTCGGTGCTGATCGGGATCGAGACCAGGCGGGCGGCGGATTTCGACGGGCTCTGCGCCCGGATGGAGGCCGCCGGCTTCACCTATCGCGACATCACCGACGACGAGACGCTGGCGGAGTTCCTGATCTGAGAGGGCGGCCCGTGGCCTTGATTCCGCGCAGGAGGTCTTGGCGCGGCTCCGGCGTTCCCTACAGCAGCCGCTCGACGAAATGCCGGTCGCCAGGGTTGCCCAGCTCCCGCGCCGCCTGTGCGATCGGCATCCACACCGCCTGATGGCCCGGCTCGCTCGGCGGGCCCAGTCGGCGGACGGGGCGGGCGAGGTAGACGGTGCAGACCTTCTCGGCCCAATATTCGTATTCCGGCATGTAGGTGAAGCGCCGGAACGCGCCCAGCCGGCGGGTGATCTCGATGCGCCAGCCGGTTTCCTCCCAGGCCTCGCGATGCAGGGCGTGGATCGGCGATTCCCCGGGGTCGATGCCGCCGCCCGGCAGCTGGAATTCCGGCACCGGCGCGTCCTGGTGGGTCAGCAGCAGCCGGTCGCCGTGGCGCAGGATGGCGTAGACGCCGGGGCGGCGCCGGTACTGGATGTCGGCGCGCACCGGTTCTCCGAAACGTCTGATCATGGCGGGGCCCTTGGTCGAGTGGTTGCCGGGACTATATAGTCGCGGTATGCCAAGGCCGGCTTGCCAAGGAAACCCCATGACTCTCGGATCCAAAATCGCCTGGGACGATACCGTCCTGCCGTTTCAGCTTGACCGCTCGGATATCCGCGGCCGCGTCGCGCGGCTCGACGGCGTGCTGGACACGATCCTGGCCCAGCACGACTACCCGCCGCAGATCGAGGCGCTGGTGGCCGAGGCGGCGCTGCTGACCGCGCTGATCGGCCAGACCATCAAGCTGCGCTGGAAGCTGTCGCTGCAGATCCGCGGCGACGGGCCGGCGCGGATCATCGCCACCGACTATTACGGGCCCAGAGAAGAGGGCGCGCCGGCGCGGATCCGGGCCTGGGCCAGCTTCGACGAGGAGCGGCTGGACCCGAAGGCGAAGCCCTTCGACCTGATCGGCAAGGGCTATTTCGCCATCTTGATCGACCAGGGCGCCGGCACCACCCCCTACCAGGGCATCACGCCGATTGCCGGCGGGTCGCTTTCGGCCTGCGCAGAGACGTATTTTGCTCAGTCGGAGCAGTTGCCGACGCGGTTCGCGATCAGCTTCGGCCAGTCGCGCGAACCCGGCCAGCCGCTGCAATGGCGCGCCGGCGGGGTGATGCTGCAGGTCATGCCCAAGGCCTCGCCCTTCGCCACCGGCGGCGGCTCGGCCGAAGGCGGGTTGCTGCACGCCACCGATATTCTGCACGGCGAGGCCGAGGAGAACTGGAATCGGGCCAACATGCTGCTCGACACGGTCGAGGATCTCGAGCTGATCGGGCCCAAGGTCCATGCCACCGACCTGCTGGTGCGGCTGTTCCACGAAGAGACGCCCCGGGTCTTCGATGCCCAGCCGGTCGAGTTCGGCTGCACCTGCTCGGCCGACAAGGTGCGCCAGAGCCTGTCGATCTACTCGGCCAAGGATATCGGCACGATGACCACCGACGCGGGCATCGTCACCGCCGATTGCCAGTTCTGCGGCGCGCATTACGAGTTCGACCCCAAGACGCTTGGCTTCGAGGCGGAAAATCCGCCGGAGGAGGATGCGGGTGACGACGACTGATCCCTTCGCCCTGCTGTGGCGCGCGCTGGAGCGGCCCACCGGCGCGTCCTCGGATTTCGACCTGAACCCGGATTACGTGCCGCCGGCCGACCGCGTCCTGCGCCCGGCCGGCGTGCTGGTGCCGTTCCTGGAAACCGAGCGCGGGCTGCGGGTGATCCTGACCAAGCGGTCGTCGCGGCTCAAGCACCACCCGGGCCAGATCGCCTTTCCCGGCGGCAAGGTTGATCCCGGCGACGCCGACGCCATCGCCGCCGCCCTGCGCGAGGCGCAGGAGGAGATCGGGCTCGATCCGGCGAATGTCGAGGTGATGGGCGACCTGCCGGCGCATGAGACGGTGACGAATTTCACCGTCACCCCGGTGCTGGGCCGGGTGCGGGCGCCGTTCGCGCCGCGGCCCGAGGCCGGCGAGGTCGAGGAAGTCTTCGACGTGCCGCTGGCCCACCTGGCCAAGATCGCCAATTACCGGGTCGAGCGGCGCTGGTGGCGCGGCCAGTGGCGAAACTACTATGCGGTGCCCTACGGCCCCTATTACATCTGGGGCGCGACGGCGCGGATCCTGCGCGGGCTGGCCGAGAGGATGAAGGGATGAGGGCGGACGGTGCCTGGCGCGAACGGGCCGAGACCCAGGCGGTCTGTGCCATGCTGGTCGCGGCCGGTCACCAGGCCCTGTTCGTCGGCGGCTGCGTCCGCAACGCCCTGCTGCGCCAGCCCGTCGCCGATGTCGACATCGCCACCGACGCGACGCCGGAAACCGTTACCAAACTTGCCGAAAAGGCCGGGTTGAAGCCGGTGCCGACCGGCATCGACCATGGCACGATCACCGTCGTCTCGGGCGGCATCCCGCATGAGGTCACGACCTTCCGCCGCGATGTCGAGACCTTCGGCCGCCACGCCGTCGTCGCCTTCTCGACCGACGTCAGGGAGGATGCGGCGCGGCGCGATTTCACCATGAACGCGCTCTATGCCA
Organism: Acidimangrovimonas pyrenivorans; assembly: GCF_042643245.1. NCBI lineage: Bacteria > Pseudomonadati > Pseudomonadota > Alphaproteobacteria > Rhodobacterales > Paracoccaceae > Acidimangrovimonas > Acidimangrovimonas pyrenivorans. Next base: position 100,955 of record NZ_JBHRSK010000016.1, on the reverse strand, counting down.
GGCCGGACGGCGAGATCATCGACCCGCTGGGCGGGCTGCCCGACCTGCTGGCCCGCCGGGTGCGTTTCGTCGGCGTCGCCGAGGAGCGGATCACCGAGGATTACCTGCGCATCCTGCGCTTCTTCCGCTTCCACGCCTGGTATGGCGACCCGGAAGAGGGGCTCGACCCCGACGGGCTGGCCGCCTGTGCCGAGAACGAATCCGGCATCACGACGCTGTCGAAGGAGCGCATCGGCGCCGAGATGCGCAAGCTTCTTGCGGCGCCCGATCCGGCGCCCGCGGTGGCGGCGATGGCGGCGACCGGGGTGCTGGGTTTCGCCCTGCCCGGCGCCGATCCGCGCGCCCTGCCGGTGCTGGTCCATCTCGAGGCCGGGCTGAGCCCGCGCTGGCTGCGCCGGCTGGCTGTGCTGGGCGGCGAGGAGCCGACCGATCAGCTCCGCCTGTCGAAGGCGGAAAGCCGCGATCTGGGCCGGATCAGGGACGAAATCGGCACCATGCGGAGCCCCGCCGAACTGGGCTACCGCCACGGGGAAGAGATCGCCCGCGATATCGTGCTGGCCCGGGCGGCGGTGCTGGAAACGCCGTTGCCCGACGGTTGGCTGGCCGAGATCGCCACGGGCGCCGGCGCCTGCTTCCCGGTGCGCGCCGCCGACCTGATGCCTGAATACGCGGGCCCGGCGCTGGGCGCCCGGCTGGCCGAGATCGAGCGGCGCTGGATCGACTCGGGCTTCACCCTGACGCGCGACGCGCTGCTGGGCTAGGTTCACGGGCGTTTTACTTCGCTGCCAACGGGGCTATATCCCGGAAGCATTCGGTGAAAGGCCCCCCGTGTTCAGGTTCTTCGAAACCCTCGTCGATCCTTATGGCGACTATGTCGAGACCGACACCCCGCCGCAGCGGCTGTGGCCGTTCCTGCGCGACTACGCGCGGCCCTTCGCCAAGGTCTTCGTCGTCACCGCCTTCGCCTCGCTGATCGTCGCCGCGATCGAGATCGGGCTGATCTGGTACATGGGCCGCGTCGTCGACCTGATGTCGCGTGGCAGCCCGTCCGAGGTCTGGGCCAGCTACGGCACCGAGTTGATCCTGGCCGCTGTCTTCCTGCTGTTCATCCGCCCGGTGCTGCAGGCGTTCGACGTCGCCCTGCTCAACAACGCGGTGCTGCCGAATTTCGGCACTCTGATCCGTTGGCGGGCGCATCGCCACGTGCTGCGCCAGTCGGTCGGCTGGTTCGAGAACGACTTTGCCGGCCGCATCGCCAACCGTATCATGCAGACCCCGCCGGCGGCGGGCGACGCGATCTTCCAGGTCTTCGACGCGATCACCTTCTCGGTCTCCTATTTCGTCGGCGCGGTGGTGCTGCTGGCCCATGCTGATGCCCGGCTGGCGCTGCCGCTGCTGGGCTGGCTGGCGCTTTACCTGCTGCTGGTGCGCTGGACGATCCGCCGGGTCGGGCCGGCCTCGAAGGCGTCGTCGGATGCCCGCAGCGCGGTGACGGCGCGCGTCGTCGATGCCTATACGAATATCCATTCGGTCAAGATGTTCGCCCATGACGACCGCGAACTGGCCTATGCCAAGGAGGCGATCGAAGATACCCGCAAGACCTTCGCCCGCGAGATGCGGATCTTCACCGTGATGGATGTCTGCCTCGTCACCCTCAACGGGCTGCTGATCGTCGGCGTCGTCGGCTGGGGCGTGCTGCTGTGGATGCAGGGTTCGGCCACGGTCGGCGTCGTCGCCGCCGCCACCGCGCTGACGCTGCGGCTGAACGCGATGACCGGCTGGATCATGTGGGCGCTTTCCACCTTCTTCCGCTCGCTCGGCGTCGTCGCCGAGGGGATGGAGACCATCGCCCAGCCGATCGCGCTGACCGACAGGCCGGGGGCGCGGGCCCTGACCGTTCCCGAGGGCGGGATCGAGATTGCCGGACTCAGCCACCATTACGGCCGGGGCAGCGGCGGCCTCGACGGGATCGACCTGGCGATCCGGCCGGGCGAGAAGATCGGGCTGGTGGGACGGTCGGGGGCCGGGAAATCGACCCTCGTCAAGCTGCTCTTGCGGTTCTACGACACCGAGAAGGGCCAAATACGGATCGACGGGCAGGACATCTCGGCGGTGACGCAGGAGAGCCTGCGGCGCCAGATCGGCATAGTCCAGCAGGACAGCGCCCTGCTGCACCGCTCGGTGCGCGAGAACATCCTCTACGGCCGGCCCGAGGCCAGCGAAGACCAGATGCGCGAGGCGGCGGCCCGGGCCGAGGCGGCGGAGTTCATCGACACGCTGCAGGACCCGCAGGGCCGGCAGGGCTATGACGCCCAGGTCGGCGAGCGCGGGGTCAAGTTGTCGGGCGGCCAGCGGCAACGGGTGGCGCTGGCCCGCGTCATCCTCAAGGACGCGCCGATCCTGATCCTCGACGAGGCGACAAGTGCGCTGGACAGCGAGGTCGAGGCGGCGATCCAGAAGACGCTCTACGGCATCATGGAGGGCAAGACGGTGATCGCCATCGCCCACCGGCTGTCGACCATCGCCCATATGGACCGGATCATCGTTCTGGACGAGGGCCGCATCGTCGAGCAAGGCCGGCATGAAGAACTGCTGGCGCAGGGTGGGCTCTATGCCCGGTTCTGGGAGCGGCAGTCGGGCGGCTTCATCGGCACCGATGAGGGCGCACCGACCGGGGAGGCGGCGGAATGAGGTTCGGCAGCCTGATCGACGCTTTCCGCCCGGCCGAGGGGCCGCCGCCGCGCACCCTGCTGGCCTTTTTCCGCTGGTGCCTGCGCGGCGCCTGGCCGGTGCTGATCTGGGCCGCCTTCATCTCGGCCTGCGCCGGGTCGATGGAAGTGGTCTCGGCCATGCTACTGGGGCGGGTGATCGATTCCGCCCTCGCCTCGGGGGCCGACCGTGTCTTTGCCGACAACTGGATGTTGTTCGCCGGCTTCGCTGCCTTCTACCTGATCGTGCGGCCGGCGGTGTTCGGCCTGTCGACGGCCACCAACGCCGTTGCGGTCGGGCCCAACCTGCTGCCGCTAGTGCTGTCGCGGCTGCATCGCTGGACCATGGGCCAGGCCGTCACCTTCTTCGACAACGATTTCGCCGGCCGCATCGCCCAGAAGCAGATGCAGACCGCCCGCGCCGCCACCGACGTCGCGACCGAGATGATCAACGTCGTCACCTTCGCGTTGTCGTCGCTGATCGGCTCGGCCGTCTTCCTGCTGGCGATCGACGGCTGGGTCTCGGCGGTGCTGGCGGTCTGGCTGGTGCTCTACTTCGCCCTGATCCGCTGGTTCCTGCCCAAGGTGCGGGGCCGCTCGGCCGCCCGTGCCTCGGCCCGGGCGATGGTGACCGGGCAGGTGGTCGACACGATCACCAACATCAAGACGGTCAAGCTCTTCGCCCATCACGAGCACGAGGACCGCTCGGCGCTGGCGGCGATGGCCGGGTTCCGCGAACGGGCGCTCGACTTCGGCGTCATCTCGGCCTGGTTCCGCTATTCGCTGATGTCGCTGGCCGGGATGTTGCCGGTGCTGCTGATCGGCGGCACGATCTGGCTGTGGTCGACGGGCCATGCGACGGCGGGCGACATCGCCGCCTCGGGTGCCATCGCCATTCGCATCGCCCAGATGACCGGCTGGGTCTCGATGGCGTTCATGCAGCTTTATGGCAGCATCGGCGAGGTCGAGGACGGGATGAACACGCTGACCCCGCCGCACACCCTGACCGACGCGCCCGATGCCCGCGATCTCGGCCGGGTGAGGGGAGAGATCACCTTCGATCACCTCAGCTTCGCCTATGGCCGCGAGGACGGCGGCGTCGAGGATATCGACCTGGTGATCCACCCGGGCGAGAAGCTGGGCATCGTCGGCGCGTCTGGGGCTGGGAAATCGACCCTCGTCGCGCTGCTCTTGCGGCTCTATGACGCCGAAAAGGGCCGGATTCTGATCGGCGGCAGCGATCTGCGCGAGGTGACGCAGGAGAGCCTGCGCCGGCAGATCGCGATGGTCACCCAGGAGACGGCGATGTTCAACCGCACCGCGCGCGACAACATCCTCTACGGTCGGCCCGACGCGACCGAGGAGGAGGTGATCGCGGCGGCGAAACAGGCCGAGGCGCATGACTTCATCCTCGGGCTCGAGGATCACATGGGCAACACTGGCTACGACGCCTTCCTCGGCGAGCGCGGGGTCAAGCTGTCGGGCGGCCAGCGCCAGCGCATCGCCCTTGCCCGCGCCTTCCTCAAGGATGCGCCGATCCTGGTGCTGGACGAGGCGACCAGCGCGCTGGACAGCGAGGTCGAGGCCCAGATCCAGGAGGCGCTGGCGCGGGTGATGGAGGGCAAGACGGTGCTGGCCATCGCCCACCGCCTGTCGACCATTGCCGAGATGGACCGGATCGTCGTCATGGATGGCGGCCGCATCGTCGAGATGGGCAGCCATGACGCGCTGCTGGCGCGGCACGGGCTTTACGCGCGCTACTGGAACCGGCAATCGGGTGGTTTCATCGGCACGGAAGAGGCGGCGGAATGAAGGTGGAAATCCTGCGGCTCGGCCATCTCGGCGACGGGATCGCCGAAGGGCCGGTCTATGTCCCCGGCGCGCTGCCGGGCGAGTTGGTCGAGGGCGAGGTGAGCGGCGACGTGATCGCGGCGCCGAAGATCGTCACGCCATCGCCCGAGCGGGTCCGCGCCCCGTGTCGCCATTACAAGGGCTGCGGCGGCTGTGCACTGCAGCATGCCGCCGACCCGTTCGTCGCTGCGTGGAAGACCGATGTGGTGCGGACCGCGCTGGCCGGGCAGGGGCTGGAGGCCGAGATCCGGCCCATCGCCACCTCTCCGGCGCAGTCGCGGCGGCGGGCGGTGCTGGCCGGGCGGCGGACCAAGAAGGGCGTGCTGCTGGGCTTCCACGGCCGCGCCTCCGATACCGTCGTCGCGGTGCCCGACTGCCTGCTGCTGCACCCGGAGCTGATCGCGGCCTTCCCGGCGCTCGAGGCGCTGACCCTCGCCGGAGCCTCGCGCAAGGGCGAACTGTCGCTGACCGTGACCCGCTGCGCCTCCGGTCCGGATGTCGCCGTGAGCGGCGGCAAGGAGCTCGATGTCGCCCTGCATAGCGAACTGGCCGGGATCGCCGAACGTTTCGGCCTCTCCCGCCTCGCCTGGGGCGGCGAGGTCGTCGCCCTGCGCCATCCGCCTTACCAGGCGTTCGGTGCCGCCCGCGTCGTGCCCCCGCCCGGCGCCTTCCTGCAGGCGACCGCGGAGGGCGAGAAAACCCTGCTTTCGGCCGTGTCAGAGACTGTTGCGGGCGCCCGCCACGTTGCCGACCTGTTCGCCGGTTGCGGCACCTTCGCCCTGCCGCTGGCAGAGAATGCCGAGGTTCATGCCGTCGAGGGTTCGGCCGAGATGACGGCCGCGCTCGACAAGGGCTGGCGCGCGGCGCCGGGGCTCAAGCGGGTGACGACCGAGGCCCGCGACCTGTTCCGGCGGCCGCTGATGGCGGACGAGCTCAGGCGTTTCGACGCCGTGGTCATCGACCCGCCCCGCGCCGGGGCCGAGGCGCAGGCGGTCGAGCTGGCCCGTTCCGAGGTGCCGGTGATCGCCGCCGTCTCCTGCAATCCCGTCACCTTCGCCCGCGACGCCCGGCTGCTGGTGCAGGGCGGCTACCGGCTGGACTGGGTGCGGCCGGTCGACCAGTTCCGCTGGTCGCCGCATGTCGAGCTGGCGGCGCGGTTCAGCCGAACGGGGTGATCGCGCCGCCTTGTCGCGCTGGTGGCCGGGGCCGGTTTGCGGTAGTCTTGCCGAAACGCCCGCAGAGGCTTCGAGGCATGGATCGGACAGTGATGCGCATCTTCCGGATCGTTCTTATCTTGGTGGCCGCCCTCGGGCTTGCCGCCTGTTCGAGCAAGTTCAAGACCTATGACGGGCCGGCCGTGACCCAGCTCCAGGTCTACAAGGGCGCGCGCGAGCTGTTCCTGATGCACGACAACACGGTGCTGAAAAGCTACAAGATCGAGCTGGGGAACCAGCCGGTCGGGCCGAAGCGTTTCGAGGGCGACGGGCGCACGCCGGAAGGGCTCTATTACATCAACCGGCGCAACCCCAACAGCGCCTACCACCTGTCGATCGGCATCTCCTATCCCAACGTCCATGACGTGCAGGTCGCCAAGGCCGCGGGCCTGCCGCCGGGCGGCGATATCTTCATCCATGGCGAGGATCCCAGGCGCGGCCGGACCAGTCAGGACTGGACGGCGGGCTGCATCGCCGTCTCGGACAAGGATATCGAGGATATCTACGCCATGGTCCGCGACGGCACGCCGATCTTCATCATGCCATAGGCGCAGGGCCGATCCGTCAGGGTTTCGGCCCGCCGGTCACCAGCGTCCACCAGATCTTGCCGTTCTTTTCCTGGAACCAGGCGAAGCCCATGTCGCGGGCCCTGGGGTCGAGGATCACGGACCGGGTATCGGCCTCGCCCATCCAGGCGGCGAGGGTCTCGGTCTCGGTCTCGTAGGTCTCCGAGATGTTCTCGCCCAGCAGAATGCCGTCGTAGCCGGTCCGTGCCACCCGGTCGAGCGGCGACGAACCGTCCGAGCCGAAATGCCAGGGCCGGTTCTGCACCGCCATGTCGCGCGAATGGGTGGCGGCGGCCGAGGTCAGCAGGGCATCGAGCCGCAGGGGCGGCACGCCGCGCGCCCTGCGCAGCGCGTTGACGCCGTCGAGCATCCGATACTCGATCGCCGCCTTGTCGCCGGGCTTGATCGGGTAGAGCTTGGGCAGCGGCTTGCCGTCGGTGCCCAGCTGCGGCGCGGGCACCGGGGCGCAGGCCGCCAGCGCGCCGGCGGCGAGGGTGGCGGAAATCGTCAGGAAAGAGCGTCGGTTCATGGGTCCCACCCGGTTGGCCTCGGCGCCCAGCAATAGCGGCTGTCGCGGCCGTGGGCAAACCCGTTGCGCGGCCTCTTGCCACCCTCGGCAGCGCGCCGCCCGAGTTGATTTGCGGCCCCCGGGCGGCGGGGCTATTCTGCCGCCGCCCGGACTGGCCGGGCGCGACAGACAGGACAGGAGCCGCCGCGATGCGCGACCCCCTAGACCGGATCACCCGGCGCCGTTTCCTCGGCACCTCGGCCACCGCGCTGGGCGCCTTGGCCGCCCCCGCGGTGCTGGCCCAGACGCCGGCCCCGGGCACCGGCGGCCAGACCACCGAGATGGAGGCCACGGTCTCGGCCACCGTGCGCCACAACATCTCGAGCTTCCGGTCGCTGCAATGGCAGGACTATTTCGCCAATACCCGCAAGGGCGCGATCCTGGTCGACACCACCTCGCGGGCGCTGCATTTCTGGTCCGAGGACCAGACGATCTACAAGCTCTACCCGACCTCGGTGCCGCTGACGCCGGACCTCACCCGCCTCGGCCGGACCGAGGTGGTGCGCAAGGTGAACGGTCCGAGCTGGCGGCCGACGCCGGACATGAAGAAGCGCAACCCGGAATGGCCCGATTACATCCCGCCGGGGCCGCAGAATCCGCTGGGCACCCATGCGCTCTATCTCAGCTGGCAGTATTACCGCATCCACGGCACCCACGACACGCGCAAGATCGGCCGGCGCTCGTCGAACGGCTGCATCGGTCTCTACAACGAGCATATCGCTGAGCTTTTCGGATTGGCCAAGGTCGGGACACAGGTGTTGCTAATTTGACGACACGCCGGCAATGTGGGGCCGACGGCATGGAACGGCCGTTGCAATTCGGGTGATCAACTGGTTAGAGATTTTGTTACGAGGCACAGTCTTGGGGTCTCCGTTCCGCATGCCTGAATCACGGATCGGGGAGAACACTGGAGGTTTGAAATGAAGAAACTTGCTCTTGCCGCGGTCTTTTCGGCGACCGCCACCGCCACCTTCGCCGGCGGCATGGCCGAACCGGTGATGCCGGCTCCGGTCGTCGTGGAGAAAACCACCACGTCGTCGGGCGGGATCATCATCCCGCTGCTGCTGCTGGTGGCCGTGGCCGCTGCCGCGTCGAACTAAGTCGACCGCGCAGACAGATGGAAAAGGCGGCGGGTTTCCCGCCGCCTTTTTCATTCGGGGCGCCGGCTGCGGCTGCCCGGCGCCGCCGTGGCGATTTTGACGCAGGGCCGGGCGCGGTGCTATCCTCGATCCATGCGCGACATCCGGCCGCCCTTTCACGATCCCGCAGTCGAAAGCGCCTTCGCCGCCTTTCCCGCGACAGCGCGCGACGGCCTGCTGGCGCTGCGGCGGCTGATCTTCGAAACGGCCGCGCAGACCGCCGGCGTCGGCCGGATCGAGGAAACGCTGAAATGGGGCCAGCCGGCCTATCTGACCCCGGAAACGAAGTCAGGCTCGACGCTGCGGCTCGGCATCCCCAAGAGCGGCGGCTTCGCGATCTACGCCCATTGCCAGACGACGATCCTGTCGGATTTCCGGGCGATCTTTCCCGATGGCTTCACCTATGAAGGCAATCGCGGCATCCATTTCGACAGCGGTGCCAGCCTGCCGCTCGACAAGCTGCGCTTCCTCGTCGCCGGCGCGCTGACCTATCACCGCAGGTGAGGCGCGCCCCGCTCAGTCGAGCCAGCCGCCAAGGTTCTCCATCGCCACCTGCGCCAGTGCGGCGATATGGGCGTCCTCGGCATTGAGGCACGGGATATAGGTGAAGCTCTCGCCGCCGGCATGCTCGAACGCCTCGCGGATCTCGCCGTTGATCTCCTCCAGCGTTTCGATGCAATCGGCCGAGAAGGCGGGCGCGATCACCGCGATCCGTTCCTTGCCCTGCTTCGCCAGTTCGGCGACATGCTCGACCGTGTAGGGCTTGAGCCATTCCTCGGGCCCGAAGACCGACTGGAAGGTGGTGTCGATCATTTCATCACCCCAGCCCAGCCGTTCGCGCAGCAGGCGCGAGGTCTTCTGGCACTGGCAATGATAGGGGTCGCCGTCCATCAGGTAGCGTTTGGGCATGCCGTGATAAGAGGCGACGAGGACGTCGGGCTTGACCTCCATGCCGTTCCAGACCCGTTCGACCGACTGCGCCAGCGCCTCGACATAGAGCGGATGCTCGAAATACTCGGGCACGGTGCGCACCGCCGGCTGGCGCTTTTCCTTCATCAGGGCGCGGAAGAACTGGTCGTTGGCGGTGGCCGAGGTGGCGCCGGCATAGTGCGGGTAGAGCGGGAAGAACAGGATCTTCTCGCAGCCGGCCGCGACCATCTCCCGCACCTTGGCTTCGGTCGAGGGATTGCCGTAGCGCATGCAGAAATCGACCATCACCCGGTCGCCGTAGCGTTCCGACAGCGCCGCCGCCATCTTGGCGGTCTGCTCCTTGGTGATCGTCATCAGCGGGCTCTCGCCCTTGTCGTGGTTCCAGATCAGCTTGTAGTTCGCGCCCGAGGAGAAGGGCCGTTTCGACAGGATGATGAGCTGCAAGAGCGGCTGCCATTTCCACGACGGGTAGTCGATGACCCGCTTGTCCGAGAGGAACTCGCTCAGGTAGCGCCGCATCGACCAGTAGTCGTAATTGTCCGGCGTGCCCAGATTGGCCAGCAGCACCCCGACCCTGGCCTCGGCTACCGGCGGGTGGTCCGAAGGCGCATGGGCGAGGCGGCCCTTGCCCGGTTGGATCGTCTTCTGGCCTTTGCCGGCATCCAGCATCCGTTTCCCCCTCGTCGCGGCGTTCCCGACCGAAATAGACGGTTTTGGCGTTGGGTCAATCGTCGCCCTTGGTCGCAGGGGCGTCCAGCGGGAGCTCCTCGGTTCCCAGCGCCTCGGCCAGCCGTTGCACCGCAGAGCCGGGGCGGAGCGGCTGTTGCTGGCTCTCATGCGGGGCCCAGCCGGCCAGGTGGATCATCTCGAAGGTCGCCGAAACGCGGCCGTCCTCGGCCGGGAAAGCCTCGGCATAGAGCCGCGCCGCTTCGGCGAACAGGGCGCGCGGCGGCGGGGTGCGGCGGCGCTGGGCCAGGGCGTTGGTCTCGCCCATCGCGCGCAGGTCGTGCATCAGGTGGAGCGCGTCGCGATAGCTGACGCTGTGAACGCTGCTGTCGGCCACCGGCAGGGCAAAGCCGGCACGCTGCAGCAGGGCGCCGAGATCGCGGATCTCGCCCATCGGCAGCACCCGCGGCGACAGCCCGCCCAGCACCTGCGATTCCGCCTGGGCGAGGCAGGCGCGCAGCTCGGCCAGGGTCTGGCCGCCGAACAGCACGCCGAGGAAAAGCCCGTCCGGCTTGAGCGCCCGGCGGCATTGCACCAGCTGGCCGACCGGATCGTTGGCCCAATGCAGGGCAAGGCCGTGGATCACCAGGTCATGCGCCCCGGGCTCCAAATCCAGCACCGCGTCGTCCGCCACGATCTTCGCGTCCGGAAAGCCCGGCCGCCACGCCTCGGGAAAACCCGTCACCACCGCCGGCGCCGTAAACGATCTTTTAACTTGGCTCAGTCTTTCCTGAAGATCCGCCACGGCCACCTCGTGCAGGAACAGGGCCGGGGCGCGCCGGGCGCGGGCCCGGTGCCGGGCAAGGGCGGCAGGGTTGGTGAGTTCGGGCGGACGGGACATGGCGGGCCTTTCTTGCGGGGCAGCCGGGCACTCGGGCGCCTATGTAGGAGGTTCCGGTGGTCTTGGAAAGCGCGCTGCACCTGGTCTACCCGCCGCAATGCCTGATCTGCGATGCGCTGGTGACGACGGATCACGGCCTCTGCGGCCCGTGCTGGCGCGACACGCCCTTCGTCGCCGGGCTGGTCTGCGATAAGTGCGGTGCCCCGCTGCCGGGCGAGGCCGGCGACGCCCCGGTCCATTGCGACGACTGCCTGACCATCGCCCGGCCGTGGGAGCGGGGCCGGGCGGCGCTGCTCTACCGCGACAATGGCCGCGCGCTGGTGCTGCGGCTCAAGCATGGCGACCGGCACGATCTGGCGACGCCGGCGGCCGGCTGGCTGGCCCAGGCCGCCGCACCGATCCTCGCGCCGGGGATGCTGGTGGCGCCGGTGCCGCTGCACTGGCTGCGGCTGTTGCGCCGGCTCTACAACCAGTCGGCGCTGCTGTCGGCGGCGCTGGCGCGGATGACCGGGCTGGAGCATTGCCCCGACCTGCTGGTCCGCACCCGCGCCACCCCCAGCCAGGAGGGGCGCGACCGCGACGGCCGCTTCGCCAATGTCGCCCGGGCGCTGGCGCCACATCCCCGGCGGGCCGAGCGGATGGCGGGGCGCCACGTCCTGCTGGTCGATGACGTGATGACCTCGGGCGCGACGCTGGCGGCGGCGGCCGAGACCTGCCTTGGCGCCGGGGCGGCGGCGGTCTCGGTCGCGGTGCTGGCCCGGGTGGTGAAGGAGTGACCGCGTGGCACTGGCACGCGTTGCGCGGAGTGCCTAAATCCTTATAGTCACGCGCAACCACCAAGGACCGGCCATGCAAACCGTCGAAATCTACACCTCGCCGTTCTGCGGCTTCTGCCACGCGGCCAAGCGCCTTCTCAACAAGAAGGGCGTCGCCTTCACCGAATACGACGTCTCGCGCGATCCCAACCTGCGCCAGACCATGATGCAGCGCGCCAATGGCGGCTACACCGTGCCGCAGATCTTCGTCGGCGAGACCCATGTCGGCGGCTGCGACGAACTTTACGCGCTCGACCGGGCCGGCAAGCTCGATCCGCTGCTGGCGAGCTGAGCGATGCGGGCGGGGCTGGTCCAGCTCAACGTCTCCGACGATCCGGCCGCGAACCTGATCGAGACCCGGGCGCTGGTGCGGCAGGCGGCCGGGGGCGGCGCCGGCTTCGTGCTGACGCCCGAGGTCACCAACTGCATCTCGTCCAGCCGCGACCATCAGGACGCGGTGCTGCAGCACGAGGAAGACGACATCACCCTGGCGGCACTGCGGGCAGACGCGGCGGAGCTGGGCGTCTGGCTGCTGATCGGCTCGCTCGGGCTCAAGACCCATGACGCCGACGGCCGCTTCGCCAACCGCTCGTTCCTGATCGGGCCCGACGGCACGATCGCCGCGCGCTACGACAAGATCCACATGTTCGACGTCGACGTGTCGGCGACCGAATCCTACCGCGAATCCGCCGGCTACCGGCCCGGCGCCCGCGCGGTGGTGGCGTCGACGCCCTTCGCCACGCTCGGCCTCAGCATCTGCTACGATCTCCGTTTCGCCTATCTCTACCGCGCGCTGGCCAAGGCCGGGGCACAGGTGCTGACGGTGCCGGCCGCCTTCAACGACACCACCGGCGCGGCGCATTGGCACACGCTGCTGCGCGCCCGGGCGATCGAAACCGGCTGCTACGTGCTGGCCCCGGCCCAGACCGGCGAACACGCCGCCCATCAGGGCAAGCCGCGCCGCACCTACGGCCACAGCCTGGCCGTGGCGCCCTGGGGCGAGGTGCTGGTCGATGGCGGCACCGAGACCGGGGTCAGCTTCGCCGATCTCGACCTCGACGCGGTCGCCAAGGCCCGCGCCCGCGTGCCCTCGATCACCCATGACCGACCCTTCGACGGCCCGTGATGGCAGACAGTCCCGAAAACCTGGCCAACGCCCTGTTCTCCGAGCTGTTCATGGCCGACCAGCTGGCGCGCAACCAGATCTCGAAGGTGCTGCCCAAGGGGATGGAGCTGAGCCATTTCGGCGTGCTCAATCACCTTGCCCGCGTCAATGACGAGCGCACGCCGGCGCAGCTGGCCCAGACCTTCCGCGTCACCCGCGGCGCGATCACCAACACGCTGAACAAGCTGGAATGGGCCGGCCATGTCCATATCCGCCCCGACTGGGACGATGCCCGGCGCAAGTTCGTCTCGATCTCGCCCGCCGGCCGCGCCGCCCGCGACGCGGCGCTGCAGGCGATCACCCCGGTGATCGGCGACGTCGCGGCCGCGCTGGGGCCCGAGCGGGTGCGGGCGGTGCTGCCGGTGCTGCGCGAGTTGCGGCGGCGGCTGGAAGGGGAAGGGTAGGCCGCAGAACGTACGGCCGGGGGGCCAGCCCCCCGGCCCCCCCGGGATATTTGCGTGAAGATGAAGTCAGAGGTTGGCTTCGACGTGGAAGCCTTCCGGGATGGCGTCCCTGTCTTCGAGGACGAGGTCGGCCATCACCGCGCCGACCTTTGGCGCCATGCCGAAGCCGATCTTGAAGCCGCCATTGGCGATGTAGTGGCCGGGGCGGCCGGGCCAGTGGCCCAGCATCGGCGCGCGGCTCTTGGCGCGCGGGCGCACGCCGGCCCAGCGTTCGGTGACCGGGGCGCCGGCAAGGGCCGGGCAGGCGGCGACGGCGCGGGCGTGGAGCGCGTCGCATTGGGCGTCGCAGCCGTCCGGGGCGTCGAATTCGCGTTCGTTGGTCGACCCGATGGCGACGGTGCCGTCGGCATGGGGCACGATGTGGAGCCCGTCGGCATAGAGCTGCGGCAGGTCGCGGGCGTCATGGGCCAGCGTCAGCGACTGGCCCTTGACCCCGGTGCCGACGGTCTTGCCCAGCTGCCGCGACAGCTCGAGCAGGCCCTGCCAGCCGGTGGCCCAGACCACGGCGCCTTCGGGCTGGCCCTCGCCAAGGACGATCTCGACCCCGCGGGCGCGGCAGGCTGCGGCCAGCGCAGCGCCGGCCATGCGTGGCTGCATCCGGGCGCTCAGCGTGTCGTGGATGACAAGCCCGGTGGGACTGACCGGCGCCCAGCCGGGAAAATCGCCGGCCGGCACCACCTGCCAGCTCGCCCGGCCCTGCCACAGCGCGGCGGCGCCGGTGGCGCGGGCGCGGGCCATCTCGACGGCGCGGTCATCGGCCAGCGGCTGCAGCCGGCCGAGGCGGGCATAGCCGGGTGACAGGCCCGAAACAGTCTCTATCTCGGCCCAATACGCCTCGGCCATCAGCAGGCTGTCGAGCTGGAACGCCTTCTTGTCGTTCCAGTTCTCGGGCACATGCGGCGCCAAGGCGCCGACCAGCCCGCCGCTCGACCCGGCGCCGATCGCCTTGGCCTCGATCAGCCGCACCTTCGCGCCCCGCTGCGCGCAGGCATAGGCGACCGAGAGGCCGAAGATGCCGCCGCCCATCACTGTCACATCGCACGTTGCCAATTGCCGGGCCTTTCCTCATGCTCGTCGCCGGTCTAAAGCGCAATCGGCGGCAGGGAAAGGCCCGGCGCGCGGTCGGGAGCAGGCGGATGAGCGGAGAGAAGGCGGAACTGGACTGGCGCGACGGCACGGTGCCGGTCTCGACCCGGTTCGACGATCCCTATTTCTCGCTCGCCGGCGGGCTGGCCGAGACGCGGCACGTCTTCCTCGCCGGCAACGATCTGCCGGCGCGGTTCCGCGAGGGCTTCCACATCGCCGAGCTGGGCTTCGGCACCGGGCTGAACATGCTGGCGGCGCTGATCGAATGGCGGGCGGCCGGGATGCCGGGGCGGCTGCGTTTCACCAGTTTCGAGGCCTTCCCGATGGCGGCGGAAGAGATCGCCCGGGCGCTGGCGGCCTTTCCCGAGGCCGCGGCCGTCGCCGGGCCGTTCCTGCGGCAATGGGCCGGCGGAGAGACGCATATCCTGCTCGGCGACCTCGAGGCCGAGATCGTCCTCGGCGATGCGCGCGAGACGCTGCCGCGCTGGCGGGGCCGGGCCGACGCCTGGTTCCTCGACGGGTTCTCGCCGGCCAAGAACCCGGAGCTGTGGGCGCCCGAGCTGATGGCCGAGGTCGGGGTGCATAGCGCGCCGGGCGGCACCTTCGCCACCTATACCGCGGCGGGCTTTGTCCGTCGGGGCTTGCAGGCGGCGGGATTTCGGGTAGAGCGGCAGCAAGGATACGGCCACAAGCGGCACATGAGCGCGGGCCAGCTGGAGCCCCGCCGATGACCGAACAGAACGCCCGCCTCGGCATCCTGTTGATGATCGCCACCACCTTCGTCTTCGCGATGCAGGACGGCATCTCGCGCCACCTCGCCGGGGCCTATAACGTCTACATGGTGGTGATGATCCGCTACTGGTTCTTCGCCGCCTTCGTGCTGGCGCTGACGATGCGCAGCCGGGGCGGGCTGCGGGCGGCGCTGCGGCCGAAATTCCCGCTGCTGCAGACGATCCGGGCGCTGCTGCTGGTGGCCGAGGTCTGCGTCATGGTCATCGGTTTCGTCCATCTCGGGCTGGTGCAGAGCCATGCCGTCTTCACCTCCTACCCGCTGCTGGTCGCGGCGCTGTCGGGCCCGGTGCTGGGCGAGCAGGTCGGCTGGCGGCGCTGGGCGGCGATCGGCGTCGGCTTCGTCGGCGTGCTGATCATCCTCGAGCCCGGTGTCCAGGTGTTCTCGCCCTGGGCGCTGGTGCCGCTGGCGGCGGCCTTCATGTTCGCGCTCTACGGGCTGCTGACCCGCTACGTCGCCCGCGGCGACAGCGCGCCGGTCAGCTTCTTCTGGACCGGCACGGTCGGCGCGGTGGCGATGACCGTGGTCGGGGTCTGGTTCTGGCAGCCGATGACGGCGGGCGACTGGGCCTGGATGGCGGTGCTGTGCTGCACGGCGGCGCTGGGCCACTGGCTGCTGATCCGCGCCTACGAGGTGGCCGAGGCCAGCACGGTGCAGCCCTTCGCCTATTTCCAGCTCGTCTTCGCCTCGGTCATCGGGTTGACGGTGTTCCACGAGGAGCTGCGCACCAACGAGGTGATCGGCGCCGCGGTGGTCGTCTCGGCCGGGCTGTTCACCCTGTGGCGCGCCCGGGTGCGGGCCATGCGGGCGGCGCGGGGGCGGTGAGGGCGCCGCCGGGCGTTGCCGCCGGGCGCAGAGTTCCGGCTCCCTACTTGCCCTTCAGCGCCTCGTAGAGACGGATCGGCCCCGGCTTGCCGGCCAGTTTGGCGCGGTAGATGATCAGGCTCTCGGCCACCCGCATGATGTAGTTCCGGGTCTCGGTCAGCGGCACCGTCTCGATCCAGTCGACCGGGTCGACATCCGGGTTGCGCGGGTCGCCGAACTGCGCGATCCAGCTGCGTGGCCGCCCCGGACCGGCATTGTAGCCGGCCGCGACCAGGGTGATGGCGGGGCCGAACTCGTCGATCAGCTTGGCCAGGTAGGCGCTGCCCAGCTTGGCGTTGTAGAGCCCGTCCTGCGTCAGCCGGGCCTTGTCGTAATCGACGCCGACCTTGCTCGACATCAGCTTGGCCGTCGCCGGCATCACCTGCATCAGCCCGCGCGCCCCGGCCGGGCTGATCACGCCCTCGTCGAACTCGCTTTCCCGCCTCGCGATGGCCAGCGCCAGCGCCGGCGGGATCGGCAGGTTGGCGGTGGCCAGCGGCGTGATCGGGAAATAGGCGCGCGCCAGGATCACCCCGCGCCCGGCCGCCTCCTTGGCCACCATCACCGCGATATGCGGCTCCTTGATCGCCAGCGCCAGGTCCGAGAGCTGGGCCAGTTCGGTGTCGTTCAGCCCCTCGGCGAGGTGGAGGAAGAACCGTGTCGCCAGCCGCCGGTCGCCGGCCTTGGCCAGCAACAGCCCGGCCTGCAGCACCGAGGAGTTGAGAAAGCCCGCCGTGCGCCAGTCGGGATAGCGTTCGTTGCCCATCAGGGCCGGGTCGAGCGTGCGCCCCGCCTTCTCGGCCGAGAGCAGCCCGTAGAAGGCGGTCTGGAACTCGGCGCCGTAGGCATAGGCGGCGCGGGCGGCCTCCTCGTCGTGCAGCGCCTCGTTGGCGCGGCCTTCCCAATAGGCGGCGCGGCCGAGGCTGATCGGGGTGGTGACGGCGGCGCGCAGGGCGCGGAAATGGGCCAGCGCCGTCTTCGGATCGTGCAGCTTGCGCAGGGCGATATAGCCGGCGAGGAATTCCAGGTCGGCATAGGCGCCGCCGCCCGAGAGGTGATGATGCGCGGCCATGCGATAGGCCTTCTTCGGGTCGCCCTCGCGCATCTCGCGCCGCGCCAGCGCCGCCCGCTCGCGCGCCCAGGCCAGCGGCCGGCCCAGCGACTTGGCGCTGGACGACCGCGCCAGCATCAGGTCGGCGGCGGAATCGTAATAGCCCTTGTCGAAGCGCCATTCGAAGCGGTCGAGCGCCAGGCCGGGATCGTCCTTGAGCGAATTCGGCACCGCCGCGACGGCGGCATCCACCCCGCGTTCGCGTGCCTGCAGCTTGATCCGGGCCTCGGCCAGGTGGCGGTGGCCGGCATCGACCAGCGGCAGCATCCGCCGCGCCTCGGCCAGCTGGCCGTTCCACAGCAGATGCTCGAGCCGGGCCCGGTGCAGCGGCGCCAGTTCCTTGCCGTAGCCCAGCAGCTGCCGGGCCTGCTCGTCCTCGGAATAGCTCAACGCCAGCCAGGCGCGCTTGGCCTCGGCCAGCGCCTTTGCCGGCTCCTTGCCGGCCAGCAGCGCCGATTGCAGCGCCAGCGAGCCCTGGGCGGTCAGCGGCGCGTGCTTGGCGAAATAGGCCCGCAGCTCGGCCGCGGTATCGGCCTCGGCGACCGGCTTTTCGCCGACCCGGCGCAGATAGGGCAGGCCGGGCCAGTCCGGCCGGCGGGCGAGGAAGGCGAAATAGTCCTTCGGATCGCCGTCGCCGGCGCGCAGCCGCTGCCACTCGATGATGTCGCGGCCGATCGGGCCCGACGGGCCGGCGGCGGCCTCGGCCCCGTCCCAGTCCTGGTTGTCGCCCAGCTGCAGCGCCTCGGACAGCGCGGCGACCTCGGGATCGGACTGGGCAAGGGCCGGCACCGCGAAAACCATGCTGGCGGCGAGGCAAAGAAATACACGTCGGATCAAGGGATATCTTCCGTCGGATCGGGCGGTTGAAAAAGGGGGATGGACCAACTCTAGCCTGTCGATCACATGCCGCAACACACAAACTTGGCAAGCGCGGCGCACACGGCTAGTTTGCGCCGCGTTTGCAGCCGGGCGACTCACCTGTCAAGCGCCCACCATCATGAAGGAGAAGCGTGTCATGTTCAAAGGGTCCATTCCCGCCCTGATCACGCCGTTCAAGAACGGCGAGCTGGATCTCGACACGCTGAAAAAGCTGGTCGACTGGCATGTCGCCGAAGGCTCGTCGGGCATCGTCCCCGTCGGCACCACCGGCGAGAGCCCGACGCTGAGCCACGAAGAGCACGACCGGGTGATCGAAGAGGTGGTCAAGGCCGCCGCCGGCCGGGTGCCGGTGATCGCCGGCGCGGGCTCGAACAACACCACCGAGGGCATCCGCCTGATCCGCCATGCCGAGGAAGTCGGCGCCGATGCCGCGCTGGTGGTGACGCCCTATTACAACAAGCCGACCCAGGCCGGGCTCTATGCCCATTTCAAGGCGGTGCACGATGCCTGCACCCTGCCGATCATAATCTACAACATCCCCGGCCGCTCGGTCGTCGACATGAGCCCCGAAACGATGGGCGAGCTGGCGAAACTGCCGCGCATCGTCGGTGTCAAGGACGCCACCGGCGATGTCACCCGGGTGTCGAAGCAACGCGAGACCTGCGGCAAGGACTTCATCCAGCTCTCGGGCGAGGATGCCTCGGCGCTGGGCTTCAACGCCCATGGCGGGGTGGGTTGCATCAGCGTCACCGCCAATGTCGCGCCCCGGCTCTGCGCCGAGTTCCAGGCGGCGACGCTGGCGGGCGATTACGGCAAGGCGCTGGAATACCAGGACCGGCTGATGCCGCTGCACACCGCGATCTTCCTCGAGCCGGGGGTCGCCGGCGCGAAATACGGCCTGTCCAAGCTGGGCCTGTGCGAAGACGAGGTGCGGCTGCCGCTGGTCGGCGTCACCGATGCCACCAAGGCGCGGATCGACGACGCGATGCGCTATGCCGGGCTGATCAACTGAGGCCTTCGGCCTGATCCCGTTATCCGATCGGGGCCGGCGCGTCCGGCCCCTTTCCCGATCCAGCGGTGCGCCCTGCGGGCGCAAGCCGTTTTCGTGGCGCTGCGCGCGTGGGGGCGCTGCCCCCGTCACCTGCGGTGACTCCCCCGGAGTATTTTCGCAAAGGTGAAATGCAGGGCGGCTCTGCGGCTTCTTCTTTGCAGAAATACTCCCGGGGGTCTGGGGGCAGCGCCCCCAGCCCTGTGCCCATTTGACGGGCAGCTGCCGCATGTGGCACGCGGGCGGCGGCGAAAGCGGCTAGTTTGGCTGGGCGGAATATGAAACCCTGCGGCCAAGTCGCAGGGGTCATTCATGTCGATCAAGGCCAGTATCTATCACCTGACGCATTACCAATACGACCGGCCGGTGACGCTTGGCCCGCAGGTGATCCGGCTGCGACCGGCGCCGCACAGCCGGACGCGGGTGATCTCGCATTCGCTCAAGGTCTCGCCCGGCGGGCATTTCGTCA
This sequence comes from Acidimangrovimonas pyrenivorans, assembly GCF_042643245.1. NCBI lineage: Bacteria > Pseudomonadati > Pseudomonadota > Alphaproteobacteria > Rhodobacterales > Paracoccaceae > Acidimangrovimonas > Acidimangrovimonas pyrenivorans. The sequence continues at coordinate 81,721 of NZ_JBHRSK010000016.1, read as the reverse complement.
ATCACCAGCAGGATCCCTACGGCAACTGGCTGGCGCGCTTCGTCTTTCCCGAGCCGCTGCGCGAGCTGAAGATCGAGGTCGACCTTGTCGCCGACATGTCGGTCTACAACCCGTTCGATTTCTTCGTCGAGGAGGCAGCCGAGCATTGGCCCTTCGACTATCCGCTCGATCTGGCCGAGGACCTGTCGATCTACCGCAGGCCCGAGCCGGCGGGACCGGAGCTGCAGAAATTCCTCGACAGCATTCCGAAAGGCAAGGCCCGGACCGTCGACTTCATCGTCGGGCTCAACGCGCGGCTGGCGCAGGAGGTCGGCTACGTGATCCGGATGGAGCCCGGGGTGCAGACGCCCGAGGAGACCTTCGAGCACGGCACCGGCTCGTGCCGGGACAGCAGCTGGCTGCTGGTGCAGGCGCTGCGCCATCTGGGCTTCGCGGCGCGTTTCGTCTCGGGCTACCTGATCCAGCTGAAGCCGGACCTCAAGGCGCTGGACGGGCCGTCGGGGACCGAGCACGATTTCACCGACCTGCATGCCTGGGTCGAGGTCTACCTGCCCGGCGCAGGCTGGATCGGGCTCGACCCGACCAGCGGTTTGCTGGCGGGCGAGAGCCATATTCCGCTGGCCGCGACGCCGCATTACCGCAACGCGGCGCCGATTTCCGGCATGGCCAGCTATGCCGAGACCGAGTTCAATTTCGACATGCAGGTGCGCCGCGTCGCCGAGCATCCGCGCATCACCAAGCCGTTTTCCGACGAGGCCTGGGACGCGCTCAATGCGCTGGGCGGGGAGGTCGACGCGGCGCTGGTCAAGGGCGACGTGCGGCTGACCATGGGCGGCGAGCCGACCTTCGTCTCGATCGACGATTTCGAGAGCGAGGAGTGGAACACCGCCGCCGTCGGGCCGATGAAGCGCGGGCTGGCCGACCGGCTGATCCGGCGGCTGCGCGACCGTTTCGCGCCGGGCGGCTTCCTGCATTACGGCCAGGGCAAGTGGTATCCGGGCGAGACCTTGCCGCGCTGGACCTTCTCGCTCTACTGGCGCCGCGACGGCAAGCCAGTGTGGCAGGATGCCGGGTTGATCGCCGAGGAGGAGGCGCAGACCGGGGCCGGGCCGGCCGAGGCCGACCGGCTGCTGCGCGCGATGGCGCGGCGACTGGGGGTCGATCCGGCGCTGGCGCAGGCGGCCTATGAGGACCCGGCGGAATGGATCCTCAAGGAGGGCCAGCTGCCCGACAACGTCGCGCCGGAGAATTCCAGGCTGAAGGACCCGGAAGAACGGAGCCGCATCGCCAGGGTCTTCGCCCGCGGGCTGACCGAACCGGCCGGCTTCGTGCTGCCGATCCAGCGTTGGCAGGGCAAGGCGGCGAAGGGCTGGCAGTCGGAGCTGTGGCAGCTGCGGCGCGGGCATATCTTCCTGGTGCCCGGCGACAGCCCGGTCGGCTATCGCATCCCGCTGAACGCGCTGCCGCATATCCCGCCGGCGCAATACCCCTATACCTATGTCACCGACCCGACCGTGCCGCGCGGCGCGTTGCCGGATTTCCATCCGCCCGAGCCGGAGCAGGCGACGCCGGCGCCGACGCCGGGGCACAGCCAGCCGGTTTCGGAGGTTGCGCCCTCCGGCCCGATGCAGGACCTGCGCGAGCAGGAGCTGGGCGCGGCGGGCGGCGAGGTGCGCACCGCGCTGGCGGTCGAACCGCGCGACGGGCGGCTATGCGTCTTCATGCCGCCGGTGGAATCGCTCGAGGATTACCTCGAGCTGCTGGCCGCCGCCGAGGCCGCGGCCAGGGACCTCGGCCTGCCGGTGCATATCGAGGGCTACGCGCCGCCGCCCGATCCGCGGATGAACGTGATAAGGGTGGCGCCCGATCCCGGCGTCATCGAGGTGAACATCCACCCGGCGAACAGCTGGGAGGATTGCGTCGCGACGACCGAAGCGATCTACGAGGAGGCGCGGCAGACCCGGCTGGGGGCCGACAAGTTCATGATCGACGGTCGCCATACCGGCACCGGCGGCGGCAACCATGTCGTGGTCGGCGGCGAGACGCCGAACGATTCCCCGTTCCTGCGCCGGCCGGACCTGTTGCGCTCGCTGGTGCTGCATTGGAACCGGCATCCGTCTCTGTCCTACCTGTTTTCGGGTCTGTTCATCGGCCCGACCAGCCAGGCGCCGCGGATCGACGAGGCGCGGCATGATAGTCTCTATGAACTGGAAATCGCGCTCGCGCAGATCCCGGCGCCGCCGGAGCTGGGTGGCGACGGATCGGTGCCGCAGCCCTGGCTGGTCGACCGGCTGCTGCGCAACATCCTGACCGATGTCACCGGCAACACCCACCGGGCGGAAATCTGCATCGACAAGCTCTATTCGCCCGATGGGCCGACCGGCCGGCTGGGCCTGGTCGAGTTCCGCGGTTTCGAGATGCCGCCGAACGCGCGGATGAACCTGGCCCAGCAATTGCTGATCCGGGCGCTGATCGCGCGGTTCTGGGCCAGCCCGGCGACGGGCAAGCTGACCCGCTGGGGCACGGTGCTGCACGACCGCTTCATGCTGCCGCATTACCTGTGGGCCGATTTCCGCGACGTGCTGGCCGATCTGCGGGCGCATGGCTTCACCCTCGGCCCGGACTGGTTCACCGCGCAGGCCGAGTTCCGCTTCCCCTTCTGCGGCGAGGTCGCGGCCGAGGGCGTGCATCTGGAGCTGCGCCAGGCGCTGGAACCCTGGCATGTGCTGGGCGAGACCGGGGCGATCGGCGGCACCGTGCGCTATACCGACAGCTCGGTCGAGCGGCTGCAGGTCAAGCTGACCGCCGCCGATCCTGACCGATATACCGTGACCTGCAACCGCCGCACGGTGCCGCTGCGGCCGACGGGCGAGAGTGGCGTCTCGGTGGCCGGCGTGCGCTTCAAGGCGTGGCAGCCGGCGGCGGCGCTGCACCCGGTGCTGCCGGTCGACGCGCCGCTGACCTTCGACATCTTCGACAGCTGGACCGGCCACGCGCTGGCCGGCTGCACCTATCACGTCGCCCATCCCGGCGGCCGCAACTACGAGACCTTCCCGGTCAACGGCAACGAGGCCGAGGCGCGGCGGCTGGCAAGGTTCGAGGCGCATGGCCATTCGCCCGGCAGCTACCGCCCGGCGCCGGAATCCCCCCATCCCGAATTCCCGATGACGCTGGACCTGCGGCGCCGGGCCGGTCTTTGAGATGGCGGAGCGCAAGGTCACGGCGGACGATCCGGTGGCGCGGCTGCTGGCCGGCTATGCGCCGCTGGCGGGGGCGGCGGACGAGTTGCTGGACGGCAACGGCGCGCCGCGCCCGGTCTGGCGGCCGTTCCTGCGCCACCTTGCCGCGATCGCGCCCGAGGACATTCCCGACCGCTTCGCCCGCGGCGACCAGTATCTCAAGGATGCCGGGGTGTTCTACCGGCTCTACAACGAATCCGGCTCGACCGAGCGCGCCTGGCCGTTGAGCCATGTCCCGGTGATCATTGGCGAGGCTGAGTGGCGGGGCCTCGCCGAGGGCTTGATCCAGCGCGCCGAACTGCTGGAACTGGTGGCGCGCGACCTCTATGGCCCCGGCCGGCTGGTCAGCGAGGGCCACCTGCCCGCGGCGCTGGTCGCCGGCAACCCGGAATGGTTGCGCCCGCTGGTCGGCGCGGTGCCGCGCTCGGGCCATTTCCTGCATTTCCTCGCCTTCGAGATCGGCCGCAGCCCCGACGGCTCGTGGTTCGTGCTGGGCGACCGGACTCAGGCGCCCTCGGGCGCGGGCTTCGCGGTCGAGAACCGGGTGGCGACGTCTCGCGTGTTTTCGGAATTCCTGACCGAGGCGAACATGCACCGCCTTGCGCCGTTCTTCCGGGCCTTCCGCGATGCGCTGGACGGGCTGCAGCGGGAGGCGGGCGAGCGGGTCGGCATCCTGACGCCGGGGCCGCTGAACGACACCTATTTCGAACATGCCTATATCGCCCGTTACCTCGGCTTCATGCTGCTGGAAGGCGAGGATCTGGTGGTGCAGGACGGCCGGGTGATGGTGCGGACGGTGGCCGGTCTGCACCCGATCTCGGTGCTGTGGCGCCGGCTCGACGCGCGTTACGCCGACCCGCTGGAGCTGGATGCGGGTTCGCGGCTCGGCACGCCGGGGATGGTGGGGGCGATCCGGGGCGGCCAGCTGACCATGGTCAACGCGCTGGGCGCCGGCGTGCTGGAAACCCGCGCCTTGCTTGCCTTCCTGCCGGCGATCGCCCGCGCCCTGCTGGGCGAAGAGCTGAAGCTGCCCAATATCGCGACCTGGTGGTGCGGCCAGCGCGCCGCCCGGGCCGAGGTCGTCTCCAATGCTGCGCGGATGACCGTCGGCCCGGCCCTGTCCTCGGGCCTGCCGTTCGAAAGCGATGCCCGGGCACTGTCTTCGGCGATGCTGGAGCGCGACGAGACGCTGGAGGACTGGCTGGCGGCGCGCGGGCCGGGGCTGGTGGCGCAGGAGACGGTCAGCGTCTCGACCGCGCCGGCGCTGCGCGACGGCCGGCTGGCGCCGCACCCGATGAGCCTGCGGGTTTTCCTTGCCCGAACCGCGGCGGGCTGGCAGGTGATGCCCGGCGGCTTCGCCCGGATCGGCCGCGGCCGCGACGCGACCGCGCTGGCGCTGCAGCGGGGCGGCGCCGTCGCCGATGTCTGGATCGCCAGCGACAGCCCGGTGGCCAGCGACACGATGCTGCCCGCCCCGGACGGGTTCCGGCGCCGGGCCGCCTCGGTCCTGCCCAGCCGGGCCGCCGACAACCTGTTCTGGCTCGGCCGCTATGTCGAGCGGGTCGAGACCGTGCTGCGCCTGCTGCGCGCCTATCACCTGCGGCTGGCCGAGGCGGGCACGCCCGACCGGCCGCTGCTGCGCGCGTTGGCGGATTTCCTCGCCACGCAAGGCGTCGATGTCGGCGGCCCGATCGCCGCGCCGCTGCAGGAGCGGATCGGCCAGGCCCGGAGCTGCGCCGGCAAGGTGCGCGACCGGTTTTCCCTCGACGGCTGGATCGCCCTGAACAACCTGGCCGAGGCGGTGGCGGCGCTGGCCGACAGCGACCCGCGTGGCGATGCGGCCGCCCGGGCGCTGGGGGCGCTGCTGCGCCGGGTCGGCAGCTTCTCGGGGCTGGTGCACGAGAACATGTATCGTTTCACCGGCTGGCGCTTCCTCAGCCTCGGCCGGGCGCTGGAGCGGGCCGACGCCATGGCGCTGACGCTGGCCGCCTTCGCCGATCCCGACGCGCCCGAGGGGGCCTTCGACCTTGCCCTCGAGGTTGGCGACAGCGCCCTGTCGCATCGCCGCCGCTACTCGGTCTCGACCACGCGCGACACCGTCGTCGACCTGCTGGCGCTGGACGACCGCAACCCGCGCTCGGTGCTGTCGCAACTGACCGAGGCCAAGGCCCAGATCGCCGAATTGCCGGGCAGCGCGGCCGCGCCGATGCCGCCGCTCGCCCGCCGCGTGCTCGAGGTCCATACCGAGCTCGCGGTGCGGGGGCCGGAAGAGATGGATAGCGCCGCGCTGACGGCGCTGGCGCATTCGGTCGAGGATATCGCGACACTGGTGGGGGCGGCCTATTTCGGCTGAGTTTCAATGCTTTACGATATCAACGCCAGCATCGACTACAGCTACCAGACCGCCGCCGGCGCCGGCCGCAACCTGCTGCGGCTGATGCCGGCGAACGTGCCGGGCGAGCAGCGGCTGATCGCCGGCACGCTGAGCTCCGACCTGGTCCCGGACGAGCGCGTCTGCCGGGTCGATTTCTTCGGCAACGAGATGGTGGAGCTGGCCTTCCGCCATTCCTTCGACCATGTCAGCTTCCGCGTCCAGGCGCGGGTCGAGCGCATGGCCCAGCCGCCCGAACTGGACCTGTCGCCGCCGTTGGAGCGGCTGGCCACGGAGCTGGCGACGGTCCAGAGCCTCGCCCCGCAATCGCCGCAGCATTTCCTCGCCCCGTCGCCACGGGTGCGGCTGGCGTCGGAGATGGCCGATTATGCCCGCGACCAGCTGCGGCCGGGGATAACGGCGCTGGCGGCGGTGCAGGCAGTCGGCGCGGCGCTGCATCGCGACATGCGCTTCGATGCCGGGGCGACGACCGTCGACACCGATCCTGCCGAGGCCTTCGCCAACCGACACGGCGTCTGCCAGGATTTCAGCCACGTGATGATCGCCTGCCTGCGCGGCATCGGCGTGCCGGCGGGCTATGTCTCGGGTTACCTGCGCACCGAACCGCCGCCGGGCCAGCAACGGCTGGCCGGGGCCGACGCGATGCATGCCTGGGTCCGGGCCTGGTGCGGGGTCGAGACCGGCTGGATCTCGTTCGATCCGACCAATGACACCATGGTCGGCGGCGATCATGTCCGGGTGGCGCTGGGCCGGGATTACGACGATGTCGCCCCAGTCCGCGGCGTGCTGCGCACCGGCGGCGGCCAGAGCAGCGGGCACTCGGTGGACGTGGTGCCGATTTAACCCGGCATTAACGAATTGACGTTCGCTAACCGTCGCTTGGCCGCCGCGCCGCCGCCAGGGCCTGGCGCAGCACGTCGCGGTCGCCGACATGGTTGGCGAGCAGCAGCACCAGCCTTGCATTGAGGGCGTCGCTTTCCGCCTTGGTCAGGCCTTCATGCGCCGCCAGCAGCTCCTCGTAGAAGCCGTCGGGATCGGGCAGGTTCGGCGTGGTGATGAGGTCGGTCATGCGTCCCTCCCGATGGCGCGCCGCAGGGCGGCCTGGATGGTGGTTTCGTCATAGGCGGGCCAGCGGCCGGCGACGATCTGGTCGGGGCGGATCAGGTAGACGCCTGCCTTTGCCGTGCCGAGATAGCGTTCCGCCAGCGCCCCGCCCGGGTCGCCGCCGGCACTCAGCGCCAGCCGTTTCGCCGTCACCCCGCCGGCCGTCACCTGCTCGGGCGCATCGGCGTCGATCGTCATCAGGGTGAAGGCGTTGCCGAGCCGGTCGAGCAGGAAACCGTCGCCCAGCGGCGCGTCGGCGCAGGGGGCACCGGGGCGGCTGCGCGCGGGCGCGCCGGGCAGGGCGTCGGGCGTGTTCAGCGGCGAGCCGTCATGAACGCAGGGCACCGACAAGCGGCCCGAATTCACCAGCGGGCGGGCGAAGTCATAGGCCTCGGACAGGTCGAGCACGGCGTCGCGGAAGACCCGGCTGATCTCGGATTTCGGGGTGATGAAATCGGTCGAGCGGGTCGAGTTGAGGATGTTCTCGTCGGCGCCCTGCACCCGCTCGCTGTCATAGCTGTCGAGCAGGCTGTCGGGCGCCGCGCCGTCGATCACCAGCTTGAGCTTCCAACACAGGTTGTCGGTGTCCTGCAGGCCGGAATTGGCGCCGCGGGCGCCGAAGGGCGAGACCTGGTGGGCGCTGTCGCCGGCGAACAGCACCCGGCCGTGGCGGAATTTCTCCATCCGCCGGCACTGGAAGGTGTAGACCGAGACCCATTCGAGCTCGATCTGGACCTCGTCGCCCAGCATCGCCCGCAGCCGCGGCAGCACGTTCTCGGGCTTCACCGCCGCGTCGCGGTCGATGTCCCAGCCCAGCTGCAGGTCGATGCGCCAGACATTGTCGGGCTGCTTGTGCAGCAGCGCCGACTGGCCGCGGTTGAAGGGCGGATCGAACCAGAACCAGCGTTCGGTGGGGAAATCGTTTTCCATCACCACGTCGGCGATCAGGAAGTTGTCCTCGAAGACGCGGCCGACGAAATCGAGCCCCATCATGCCGCGGATCGGCGAACCGGCGCCGTCGCAGGCGATCAGCCAGTCGGCCTGCATCGTGTAGGGGCCGTCCGGGGTCTCGACCTCGAGCGTCACCCCGTCCTCTTGCGCATCGACCGACAGCACCTTGTTGCGGCCGCGCAGTTCGACCGGGGCGCCGGCCTGCTGGATTTCGACCAGTCGTTCGTAAAGGTATTGCTCGAGATAGTATTGCTGGAGGTTGATGAAAGCCGGCCGGCGGTGACCGCCTTCGGGCAGCAGGTTGAACTCGTAGACCTTGCGCTCGCCGAAAAACACCTTGCCGAGGTTCCAGACCACGCCCTTGTCGACCATCGGCTGGCCGCAGCCGAGCCGGTCGAGAATCTCCAGCGGCCGCTTGGCGAAACAGATCGCGCGGCTGCCCCAGCTGACCTTGTCGTTGTCGTCCAGCACCAGCACCTCGACACCTTGCTGGGCGAGGTCGATGGCGGCGGCAAGGCCGATCGGGCCGGCGCCGACCACGATGACGCGATGGCGTGCCGGCGTCGCCGCATCCTGATCGGCCGCGCGCCGATAGGGGTAGAGCGGGGTTTCGAAAATCCGTGTCATGGGCTCCTCTCCGGCGTCGGGCAGGCCCCTCCCGAGCTTGCCGAATCGACGCCGAGGAAAGATAAAAGTTGAAAATGTAACTATCAAGCGCACGGGAAATAACATGTTTCTCAAGGGGTTCCTTCCCTACAGGCTGACACTTCTGGCAGAAAGGCTAAGCGCGGAGGTGATGCCGATCTATCGCCGCAAGCACGGCATGACCCAGCCCGAATGGCGGGTGCTGGCCAACCTGGCCGAGGTCCGGGCGGCGACGGCGCGCGAGCTGTGCGAGATGGTGCCGCTGCACAAGACCAAGGTCAGCCGGGCGCTGCAGGCGCTGGAGGCGCGCGGCTGGGTGACGCGCCAGACCGACGCGCAGGACCGCCGCGTCGCCCATGCCAGCCTGACCCGCCGCGGTCGCCGCGCCTATGACGCGCTGGTGCCGGAGCTGGCGGCGGCGGCCGACCGGGCGCTGGAGGGGCTGACCGAGGCCGAGCGGCGGACGGTGACGGAAGCACTGGACATCCTCGAGCGGTCGCTGGCAGGCTGAAGCTCCTTAAGCTGGATCAAGGCGCCGGCCGCTTCGGACCGGTATTCAGGCGCCAATGCGCAGCGAGCGGGAGCAGGGCATGGCCGAAGCGGTATTCCGCACCGAGGAACTGTCGCGCCAATACGGCAGCGGCGCCGCCGCCGTCCACGCGCTGCGCGGCATCAGCGTCGAGATGATGGCGGGCGAGCTGACGGTGTTGCTGGGCCCCTCGGGCTCCGGCAAGTCGACCTTCCTCAACATCCTCGGCGGCCTCGACAAGGCGACAAGCGGCCGGGCCTGGTTCACCGATCACGAGCTGACGGCGATGAGTGACCGCGACCTCACCCGCTACCGGCGCGACCATGTCGGTTTCGTGTTCCAGTTCTACAACCTCGTTCCCAGCCTGACGGCGAAGGAGAACGTCGCCCTGGTGACCGAGATCGCCGCCAACCCGATGCCGCCGGAAGAGGCGCTGGAGCGGGTTGGCATGGGCCACCGGATCGACCATTTCCCGGCCGAGATGTCGGGCGGCGAGCAGCAGCGGGTCTCGGTCGCCCGCGCCATCGCCAAGCGGCCGCAGGTGCTGCTCTGCGACGAGCCGACCGGGGCGCTGGACAGCAAGACCGGGGTGCAGGTGCTGGCCGCGCTCGACCGGATCAACCGCGACCTGGGCACGACCACCGTCGTCATCACCCACAATGCCGGCATCCGGAAGATGGCGCATCGCGTCATCCGCTTCCAGGACGGCGCCCTGTCCGGCGTCGAGGAGAATGCCGAGCGGGTGCGGCCGGAAGAGCTGGAGTGGTAGATGCATGCGCTCGACCTGAAATTGCTGCGCGATGTCCGGCGGCTCTGGGCCCAGTCGCTGGCGATCGCGCTGGTGCTGGGCTGCGGGGTGATGACGCTGGTGCTGTTCCACGGCGTCGCGCGCTCGCTGACCGAGACCCGCAACGCCTATTACGAGCGCAACCGCTTCGCCGATGTCTTCGCCACGGCCACACGGGCGCCGGACAGCCTGCTGGAGCAGATCAACCACATCCCCGGCGTCGCCCGAAGCGAGGCGCGGGTGTCGGAATATGCCGTGCTCGATATCGCCGGGCTGGAGGAGCCGGCGATGGGTCACCTGTTGTCGCTGCCGCGTGGCGGCGGGGCGCCGGTCCTCAACGTGCCGGTGCTGACCTCGGGGCGCTGGCCCGCGCCCGACAAACCGGGCGAGGTGGTCGTCAACGCGCCCTTTGCCAAGGCCAACGGCTTCACCGCCGGCTCGACCTTCGAGGCGACGATCAACGGCCGCAAGCGGGTGCTGACCGTCACCGGCACGGTGCTGAGCCCCGAATTCATCTACACCATGCCGCCCGGCGGGATGATGCCGGACGACCGCCGCTTCGGCATCATCTGGATGTCGCGCGACGTGCTCGAGGCCGCCTACGGGCTGAACGACGCCTTCAACGACGTGACGCTGGGGCTGACCGTCACCGCCCGGCCGGAACGGGTGAAGGCGCGGCTCGACCAGTTGCTGGCGCCCTATGGCGGCACCGGGGCGACCGGGCGCGACCTGCAGATCTCGTGGATGTTCCTCGATTCCGAGCTCACCCAGCTCGACAGCATGGTGCGGATATTGCCGCCGATCTTCTTCGTCGTCGCCGCCTTTCTGGTGAACATGGTGCTCAGCCGGCTGATCCGGCTGGAGCGGGCGCAGATCGGGCTGCTCAAGGCGCTGGGCTATGGCGGTTACGAGGTCGCCTGGCATTACGTCAAGCTGGCGCTGGCGATCGGCGTGCTGGGGGTGCTGCTGGGCTGGGGCTTCGGGCTGTGGGCGGCGCATGGGCTGGCATCGCTCTACGCCCAGTTCTACCATTTCCCCTTCCTCGTCTTCGTCCAGCATCCCGACACCTACGTGATCTCGGCCGCCGGCGGGCTGGCCACCGCCGCCTTCGGCGCGGTGACGGCGGTGCGCGGGGTGTTGCGGTTGTCGCCCGCGGTGGCGATGGCGCCGCCGGTGCCGCCGCATTTCCGGCATAGCCCGATCGACCGTCTGATGGCCTGGGCCGGGGTGCGCCAGACCGCGATGATGGTGGTGCGTAGCCTGGCCCGCTGGCCGCTGCGCGCCGCGCTCACCAGCCTTGGCATCGGGTTGTCCTGCTCGGTGCTGGTCGCCTCGCTGTTCAGCTTCGATTCCATCGACCGGATGATCGAGAGCGCCTTCTACCTGTCCAATCGGCAAAGTGCGACGATCACCTTCGCCCAGGACCGGCCGCAATCGGCGGTCGACGATGTCGCGCGGCTGCCCGGGGTGATGCGGGCCGAGGGGGTGCTGAGCCTGCCGGTGCGGCTGAGCCACGGCGCCCGCAACCGGCTGATCTCGATCGAGGGCCACGCCCCGGGCGACGACCTGGCCCGCGTCGTCGACAGCCAAAGCGACAGGGTGGTGCTGCCCAGCCACGGGCTGGTGCTGACCGACCGGCTGGCCCGGCACCTGAACCTGCAGCTGGGCGACAAGGTCGATGTCGAGGTGATGACCGGCCGGCGCGGCCATTACGCGCTGCCCGTCACCGGGATCATTACCCAGCATTTCGGCCTCGGCGCCTATATGGATTACGCGGCGCTGAACCGGATGCTGGAACAGGCGCCGCAGGTCAGCGCCGTCAACGTGATGCTCGACGAGGACAAGCTGCCGGCGCTGTTCAAGGCGGTGAAGGAGACGCCGGGCATCGCCGCGATCTCGCTGCTGGCCCAGATCCGGCAGTCCTTCCGCGACACCGTCGCCGAGAGTATAGGGGTTCAGACTTTCATCTACACCCTGATGGGCGCCCTGATCGTGATCGGCGTCGTCTACAACGCCGCCCGCATCCAGCTGTCGGAGCGTGCGCGCGAGCTGGCCAGCCTGCGCATCCTCGGCTTCAGCCGGGCCGAGGTCTCGGCGGTGCTGCTGGGCGAGCTCGGCATTCTGACGCTGGTGGCGATTCCGCTCGGGCTCTATGGCGGCTACCTGTTCGCGCTGCTGATCACCTCGAGCTTTTCCTCGGACCTGTTCACCATGCCGCTGGTGATCGCCCGGGCGACCTATCTCAAGGCGACGGCGACGGTCGCCGTCTCGGCGCTGGTCTCGGCGCTGATCGTGCGGCGGCGGATCGACAGGCTCGATCTGGTGGCGGTAATGAAGACACGGGAGTGACCCATGGCAAAGCTGTTCAAACCCCTGATGATTGCCGGCGCCGTGGCCGTTGTCGCCGTCGGCGGCTGGCTGGCGCTGCGGCCGATCCCGGTGCCGGTCGACCTGGCCGAGGTGACGCAGGGGCCGATGGAGGTCACCGTCAATGCCGAGGGCGTCACCCGGATTCACAACCTCTACCACATTTCCAGCCCGGTCTCGGGCCTCGTCCTGCGTTCGCCGGTCGAGGTTGGCGATCCGGTGGTGGCGGGCAAGACGCTGGTGGCGGCGGTCGAGCCGGGCGAGCCGGCCTTCCTCGACGAACGTTCGCGGCTGCAGGCCGAGGCGGCGGTCAAGGAGGCGGCGGCGGCGCTGAAGCTGGCCGAGGCCAATATCGCCGCGGCACGAAGTGCGCTCGACTATTCCGAGGCCCAGATGGCGCGCTATCAGCGGCTCTACGACAACGGCAACCTGTCGGCGCAGGAATACCAGCGCCAGCGCGCCGATCTGGAGACGAAGAAGGCCCAGCTGGCCGCGGCCGAGGCCGAACGCGACCTGCGCCAGAGCACGCTGGAGCGCCAGCGCGCCACCCTGACCGGGCCGCAGGTGCCCGAGGCCGGCGATGACCTGACCGATTGCTGCATCCGGCTGACCGCGCCGGTGTCCGGGCAGGTGCTGTCGGTGGTCAATACCAGCCAGCGCATGGTCGCCGCCGGCGAGGCGCTGCTGACCGTGGGCGATCCCAAGGAGCTCGAGGTCTCTGTCGATCTGCTGTCCTCGGACGCGGTGCGGCTGAAAGCCGGCGCCACGGCCACGGTCGACCGCTGGGGCGGCGACGGGCTGCTGCAGGCGAAGCTGCGCGAGATCGAGCCCTCGGGCTTCACCAAGGTCTCGGCGCTGGGGATCGAGGAGCAGCGGGTCAAGGCGATCCTCGATTTCACCGGCCCGCCCGCCCGGCGCGCCGGACTGGGCAATGCCTATCGCGTCTATGTCCGGATCGTCGAATGGCAGGCGCCGGACGCGGTGCAGGTGCCGATCGGGGCGCTGTTCCGCGAGGGCGCCGACTGGGCGGTCTATGTCGACGGCAGCGGCGTGGCGCGGAAGCGGGTGATCAAGCTGGGCCGGCGCAACGACGAGGTGGCGCAGGTGCTGGACGGGTTGAAGCCGGGCGACGAGGTCATCACCCATCCCAGCGACCGCGTCGCCGAAGGGGTCCAGGTCACCCCGCGCTGAGCGCGTCCTCCAGGATCGCCTGGAGCTGCGGTGCGGTGAAGGCGATGGCGCTGCCCTTCATCGAGGACGAGCCGCGCGACTGCTCGGCGATGCTTCCGGTCGTCGCGGCCTCGACGCCGAGCGCCGCCAGCCCGGGCAGGCCGGCGCCATGGGCCCAGTCCCCCAGCCGGTCGAAGGCCTGTTCCGGGGCGCAACCGAGCGGGGCGGAGAGCCAGGCCGCCACCTCGCCCAGCCGCGCTGCGAGCACGCTGTCGGGGGCGGCGTGCGCGGCCAGTGCCCGCAGCACCGGCGCCAGCAGGGCGCCGCAGACCGCGCCATGGGCGGCGCCGGTCAACCCGCCGATGACGCCGGCGAAACCGTGCACGGCGCCGAGGCCGGAATTGGCCAGCGCCAGCCCGCCGGTCAGGCTGACATAGGCCATCGCGTCGCGCGCGCCCGGGTCTTCGCCCCGCTCCAGCCGCCGCAGCGCGGGCAGGGCCTGCGGGATCGCGGCCCGGGTCAGGGCGTCGGTCATCGGGGTGGCGCGGGCCGAGAGATAGGGCTCGATCACTTGGGTCAGCGCGTCGAGGCCGGAGGCCAGCGTGATGCGCCAGGGCAGCCCGTCGGTCAGGGCCGGGTCGATCAGGGCGACATCCGGCAGCATCCGGTCGTCGCGCAGGCTGACCTTGCGGCGATGCTCGGGCACGCCGATGACGGCGTTCTTGGTGACCTCGGCGCCGGTGCCGGCGGTGGTCGGAATGGCGACGAGGGGAAGAGGCGCGGCGGTCAGCGGCAGGCCCCGGCCCACCACTTCGAGATGGTCGAGCGGGTCGCCACCCGCGGCGGCCAGCGCCGCCACCGCCTTGCCGAGGTCGATCGCCGCGCCGCCACCGAGGGCGACGACCACGTCGGCGCCGGCCCGCCGGGCCATTTCGGTGGCCGATTCGAGCAGCGGCAGGCTGGGTTCCCCGGGACAGGCGATGGAGGTGCAGCGGGGCAGGGCGTGGCGCAGCCAGGCGGCGCGGGCGGCGTCGCTGCCGTGGACCAGCAGCGGCCGGCGTCCCAGCGCCGAGACGATGCCGGCCGCTTCGGTGGCGCGGCCGCGGCCGAACAGGATGCGTCCCGCCGCGGCGAAGCTGAAGGCGGGGAACTCGGTCATGGCGGGAAGGCTCAGGCGGCCTGGGTGGTGCGCGCCTCGGTCAGCACGGCGTAGAGCGTCGCCGGGTCGCCATTGGCGCGCAGCTTGGCGCAGACCCCGGCGTCGCGCATCGTGCGCGAGACCAGCGCCAGCGCCTTGAGATGCTCGACGCCCGAATCCTTGGGCGCGAACAGGGCGAAGACCAGGTCGACCGGCTGGCGATCGACCGAGTCGAAGTCGAGCGCCCGTTCGAGACGCAGGAAGACGCCGATGATCCGGTCGAGCCCTTCCAGGCGGGCATGGGGCAGGGCGATGCCATGGCCGACGCCGGTCGGGCCCAGGCTCTCGCGGTCCTGCAGCGCGTCGACCGCGTCGCTGGCCTCGATGCCGTAGATCGAGGCAGCAACCTCTCCCAGTTCCTGGAAGAGGCGCTTCTTGCTGGTCAAATCGCCGACGACCCTGACGGCCCCGGGCTCAAGAATGCTCGAAAGTTCCATTAGCCGTCTTTGTCCGGCGCCCTGTGCAGGCGCTTAGCCGTTGTTGCGCGGGTCGATCCAGCCGATATTGCCGTCTTCGCGGCGATACACGACGTTCACCCCGCTATGCTTCTCGTTCCGGAAGACCAGCAGCCGCGATTCGGAAAGCTCCATCTGCATCACTGCCTCGCCGACGGACAAAGAGGGAATCTTCGTCTCCATTTCGGCGATGATGATCGGTTGAAGCGTCTCGGGCTCGGTATCCTCCGATTCCTCGGATGCGGCGAGGATATAGGCCGAGCCGGCGCCGAATTCAACCGGTTCCGTCCGCCCCAGGTGGTGATCCTTGAGCCGGCGCTTGTAGCGCCGCAGCTGTTTGTCCAGCTTTTCGCGGCAGGCGTCGAAGGCGGCGTAGATCTCGACGGCATGGGCCTTGGCCGAGGCCGACAGGCCGGTCGAGAGATGGATCACGGCCTCGCAGACATATTCGTGCGCGTTGCGCGAAAACACCACGGTGGCATCGGTCGGCCGTTGCGAGTACTTGGCCACGACCTCGTCCAGTTCACTTTTAACGTGGGTCTGGAGCGCATCCCCGATGTCGATCTGTTTTCCGCTGATTTGATAGCGCATGTTTCCTCCTGCGAATCTTTCGGACGAAAGCTCCTGCAACGTGCAAGGCGATGGCCCGGGTAAATCAGTTGTCGCCTTCGTCGGCTGCCCGACTCATCGCGCGTCGGGACTTACCTCGCGCCTGCGGCGTTTGAAAGAGGGGGGTATTCCCATGCATGACCGGTATTTGGCGACACATCGCCGCGTGATGTCAACTCCGTCGGCATGGAGACGGTCGCAAATCGCCGCATCCGAGAGCGGCCGCTCGGGCCTCTCGCGGCCGATCATCCGGCGGATGGCGCGCTTGACGGCAAAGCTGGAAACGTCCCGGCCGTCGCTGCCATGCAGGGCCGAGGGGAAGAACAGGGACAACGGATAGAGCAGCCCGTCGATGGCGAGCGCCTTGCCCGCCACCGCCCGGCCCAGGGTCGAGGGGTGCAGGCCCAGCTCCCCGGCCAGGCGACGGCGGCTGAGCGGCGTCAGGTGATCGGGGCCATGGAGGAAGAAATCGCGCTGGTCCTGCACCAGCCGGCTACCGATTCGCAGCAGGGCCGTGCCGCGATTGCGCAGCGCGCGGATCAGCGCCTCGGCCCGGCCTCGCGCCTCGGCGGTGCGCGGATCGGCCGGGTCGGCCTTGGCCAGCCAGTCGGAATCGAGCGTCAACTCGGGCGCGGCCTCGGGCGACAAGTGCACCGAAAGCGTCCCGTCCGGCGCGCGGCTGACGGTGAGATCGGGCACGGCCGGGGCGGGAGCGGCGGCCAGCGGCTGCGGCGTCAGTCCGCGCAGCTTGGCGGCGAGGGCCCGGATCTCGTCGGTGCTCTGGCCCAGTTCCCGGGCCAGCGCCGGCCAATCCTCGCGCGCGAAGAGTTCGAGCCGTGCCACGACCTGGGCCGCGAGAGGGGGGGCGACGTCGCGATCGGCCAGCTGCAGCGCCAGGCATTCGGCCAGGTCGCGGGCGCCGATCCCGGCCGGGCCGCAGCCTTGCAGCGCCCGCAGCCCCGCGGCCACGGTGTCGACGGGCAGGCCGGTCTGGTGCGCCGCGGCCTCGAGCGTCGTCGCCAGGTAACCGTCCGGACGCAGCGCGCCGGCCAGGTGCAGCGCGGCCCGGCGCACCGCTGCGGCAAGCGGCCGGGTGTTCAGCGCGCGGCGCAGATCGGCCGCCACCGCGCCGCCATCCGTGAGCGTCCGGCCCTCCGGCGCCGGTCGATAGGTGGCCGGCGCGGCGGGCGGGGGCCGGTACTGCAGCGCGGGATTGGCGGCGGCGGCCCCGGCCAGTTCGCGCTGCAGCGCAGCGGCGGGCAGGCGCAGCAGGTGGGAACTGCGTCGCAGGGCCGATGGGGCCGTTGCGGCGGGCACGCCATCGGAGGGCCGCGACGCCGTCTCCGACCCGGTCTCAGGAGATGCGGAAGGTCTGGCCCAGATAGACCCGACGGACGTTTTCATCGCGCACAACCTCGTCGGCGGTGCCGCTCATGAGCACCTTGCCGTCATGGAGGATATAAGCGCGATCAACGATTTCCAGCGTCTCACGGACGTTGTGATCGGTGATCAAGACCCCGATACCGCGTTGCTTGAGATCGTGAACGAGATGGCGGATTTCGCCCACCGCGATCGGGTCGACCCCGGCGAAGGGCTCGTCGAGCAGCAGGTATTTCGGATCGGCGGCGAGGCAACGGGCGATCTCGACCCGGCGCCGCTCGCCGCCCGAAAGCGACAGGGCCGGGGCACGGCGCAGATGGGTGATCGAGAACTCGCTCAGCAGCTCTTCCAGCCGCTCGCGCCGCTTGTGCCGATCCTCGACCGCGACCTCGAGGATGGCGAGGATGTTATCCTCGACCGACAGGCCGCGGAAGATCGAGACCTCCTGCGGCAGGTAGCCGATGCCCATCCGCGCCCGGCGATACATCGGCAGCAGGGTGACATCGCGGCCGTCGATCATCACCTGGCCGCCCTCGGGGGTGATCAGCCCGGCGATGGCGTAGAAACAGGTGGTCTTGCCCGAGCCGTTGGGGCCGAGCAGGGCGACGACCTCGCCCCGGCCCAGATCCATGCTGACGTCACGGATCACCAGCCGGCGGCGATAGCTCTTGCGCAGGTTGGTGACATGCAGGCCCTGAGAGCCGGTGGTGACCGTCAGCTCGGGCGCGCTCATGGCTTGGTGCCGCCGCTTTGCAGGATGGTCTTGACCCGACCCTGCATCGTGCCGGTGCCGGTTTTCAGATCGACCACCAGCTTTTCGCCCGACAGCGCGTTCTGGCCCTGGGTCAGGACGACATTGCCGGTCATCACCACGGTGCCGCTGTCGATGGTATAGACCGCCTCGCGCGATTCGGCGGCTTCGGCGGCACCGGTCACCAGGGTGACGCCACCGGTGGCGTGCAGGCGCGAGATCTTGCCGGTCGCGTCGCTGCCCTTGGCGGCGTATTCGACCAGCACCTTGGAAGCGGTCATCCGCATCTGGCCCTGACCGACGACGACATGGCCGGAAAAGGTGGCCTGACCGTCGGCCTGGCGGATCTGGAGCTGGTCGGCGGTGACCTCGACCGGCAGGCTGGTATCCTGCTTCAGCCCGGAAAAGGCGATCTGCGCCCCCTGGGCCGGGGCCTCGGTCCCGGCCAGCCCGCCGGCCAGCGCGGCGATCAGCCCCAGAGCTAGCGCCAGCGCGCGCGGACGGATGGAATTTGTCATAATCATACCCTTAATCCCGCGGCTGATATACCAGCTTCACCCCATCTTTGAAAACCAGAACATAGCCGCCCGGTTCCGCCGTGGTGCCGGGCTCCTGACGCAGGTGCATCGCGCCGGCATCCAGCGTGCCCAGCGGCCCGCTGGCCCGGACCGGGCCGTCGCTTTGCACGTCGGTTTTTCCCAGCGCCCCGGTCAGCTTGGCGGCGTCGATCGTGTAGCCGGTCGAGCTGATCACCTTGACGCCGCCTTCCAGCACCATCTTTCCCGCCGTCGGGTCGACGGCGCCGTCTCCGGCGGTGATGTCGGTGCGGGCGCCGTCGGGCGTGTCCAGCCGGGCGTGGAGGCCGGTGGCGCTGGCGCCGTTGTCGGCGTCGGGTTTCGCGGTCCGGGCGCTCAGGGTGACGGCGGTGCCGTCGCTGGTGACGCCGGCATAGTTGGGCCCGGTGATCCGCGGTTCGCGCGCCAGTTCCTTGACGTCGACGCGGGCGAAGGGAATGGCGCGACTGGGGTCGATGGTGCGCGAGAACAGGAACAGCGTCGACAGGATCGCCAGCGCCGCCAGCGGCAGCAGGATCTTCAGCCAGGCCACCAGCCGGGAATGGGCGTTGTCGAAGCGGGCCACTAGACCACCCCGGCCCTCAGGCAATCATGGATATGCAGCAGGCCGACGACCCGGCGGCTTTCGGCCGGGTCGACGACGAAAAGACAGGTGATCTTGCGGGTATTCATCACGGCCACCGCCTGTTCGGCCAGCGCCTCGGGGCCGATGGTGCGCGGGTCGGGCGTCATCACCTGATCCGCGGTCAGCCCGAGCAGGCCATCCATGTGACGGCGCAGGTCGCCGTCGGTTACGATGCCTTTCAGATAGGTATCGCCCTCGGTCACGCCAACCACGCCGAAGCCTTTCTGGCTCATCACCAGCAGGGCGTCGCTCATCGGCGTGCCCGCGGCCACCAGCGGCAGCTCGGCCAGCGGGTGCATCAGGTCGCCGACCTTGGCCAGCCTGGCGCCCAGCTTGCCGCCGGGGTGGAACTGGCGGAAATGCTCGGGCGTGAACGCGCGGTGCTCCATCAGCGCGATCGCCAGCGCGTCGCCCAGGGCCAGCGTCATCGTCGTCGAGGTGGTCGGCACGATGCCCGAGCCGCAGGCCTCGGGCGCGGCGGGCAGGGTGATGGCGACGTCGGACTGGCGCAGCAGGGTCGACTCGGGACGGCTGGCGACCCCGATCAGCGGGATGCCGAAGCGGCGGGTATGGGCGATGATGTCGGCCAGCTCCGCCGTCTCGCCCGAGTTCGACAGCACCAGCGCCACATCGCCCTCGGTCACCATGCCCAGGTCGCCATGGCTGGCCTCGGCCGGGTGGACGAAATGCGCCGGCGTGCCGGTCGAGGCCAGCGTCGCGGCGATCTTGCGGCCGACATGGCCCGACTTGCCCATGCCTGAGACGATCACCCGCCCCGGCGCCTTCAGGATCAGCTCGATCGCGCCGGCAAAGCCGCCATCCAGCTCCTCGGCCAGCAGCTCCAGCGCCTCGGCCTCGGCGCGGATCACCCGGCGGGCGGTGGCGAGGAATTTGTCCGAGCCGGTCATCGCGCCGGGCTCAGTGCGCGAAGATGTCGTAATCGCCGCCGACCATCAGGTCGAAGGCGGCGCGGGTCGGCAGGTAGTCGAAACAGGACTGGGCAAGCTCGGTCCGGCCTTCGCGCGCCAGCCGCTCGTCGAGGACGACTTTCAGCTTGTGCAGGTAAAGCACGTCCGAGGCGGCGTATTCCTCCTGCGCCGCGGTCAGTTCCGGCGCGCCCCAGTCCGAGCTTTGCTGCTGCTTCGAGATGTCGACGCCGAGCAGTTCCTGCAGCAGGTATTTCAGCCCGTGCCGGTCGGTGAAGGTGCGGATCAGTTTCGAGGCGATCTTGGTGCAGTAGACCGGCGCAGTGACCACGCCGAAGGTCTTTTGCAGCGCCGCGATGTCGAAGCGGGCGAAGTGGAACAGCTTGAGGACCTTCGGGTCGGCCAGCAGCCGTTCGAGATTCGGCGCGCTGGTCTGGCCCTGGGTGATCTGCACCAGATGGGCGTTGCCGTCGCCCGCCGACAGCTGCACCAGGCAGAGCCGGTCGCGATGCGGCATCAGCCCCATGGTTTCGGTGTCGATCGCCACGACGGGGCCGAGGTTGAGCCCGTCGGGAAGATCGTTCTGGTACAGGGTAATCGCCACGTCCAATCTCCGTCTCTCTCGTGGAGGGAGCTTGGTGCCCAGGAGAGGACTCGAACCTCCACACCTTGCGGTACAGGTACCTGAAACCTGCGCGTCTACCAATTCCGCCACCTGGGCCGGTGTCGTGAAGGGCGATTTATATAGGCGCGCGCGGAGTGTCAACGGGGTGTGACAGAAATTCGTGCGGCAATTTCCTGTCACCGCATTGGCGCTTGTTCCCGCGGACGCGCGAAGCTATTGAGACGCAAGCGGCAGGCCGGGCTGGGCCCGGCATTTGCGTGCAGGCACCAGAGGTTCGGAGGCTCCTAAATGTCCAAGCTGGTCACGATCTACGGCGGGTCCGGTTTCGTCGGGCGTTACATCGCGCGGCGGATGGCGAAGGAAGGCTGGCGCGTGCGCGTCGCCGTGCGCCGCCCCAACGAGGCGCTTTTCGTCAAGCCCTATGGCGCGGTCGGCCAGGTCGAGCCGGTGCTGTGCAACATCCGCGACGACGAATCGGTGCGCGCGGCAATGGCCGGGGCGGATGCGGTGGTGAACTGCGTCGGCATCCTGGTCGAAAGCGGCCGCAACAGCTTCGACGCCGTCCAGGCCGAAGGCGCCGGCCGCGTCGCCCGCCTCGCCGCCGAGGAAGGCGTCGGCCAGCTGGTGCATGTCTCGGCGATCGGCGCCGACGCGAAATCCAACAGTGCCTATGCCCGGACCAAGGCCAGGGGCGAGGAGGCCGTGCTGGCCGCCTTCCCGAATGCCGTGATCCTGCGGCCGTCGGCGCTGTTCGGGCCGGAAGACCAGTTCTTCAACCGTTTCGCCAGCCTGTCGCGCCTGGGGCCGTTCCTGACGCTGGTCGGCGGCAACACGAAATTCCAGCCGGTCTATGTCGACGATGTCGCCCGCGCCGCCGTCGCCGGCGCGACCGGTGCCGCCGCGCCGGGTATCTACGAGCTGGGCGGGCCCGAGGCGCTGACCCTGCGCGAGATGGTCACCGGTATGCTCAAGATGATCCGCCGCCGCCGCATCGTGGTGAACCTGCCGTTCTGGCTGGGCTCGGTGATCGGCGGCGCCTTCGACCTGCTGCAGACGCTGACCGGCGGGCTGGTGACCAACCGGGTGCTGACCCGTGACCAGGTGCGCAACCTGGCTCACGATAACGTGGTCGGAGAGGGCGTGAAAACCCTTGCCGATCTGGGTATTGAGGCGACACCGTTCGAGGCGGTCGTGCCGGAATACCTGTGGCGGTTCCGCCCCTCCGGGCAATACGACGCGATCAAGGAATCGGCGCGCAACCTGCGCAAGGCATAAATCAAGGGGCACGACGCCTCGGTAGATGAACTGAGGGGGCGGTGTCGCTTGACCTATCTGCATGACGTATGGCTCGGTGTGATCGAGGGGATCACCGAGTTTCTGCCGATTTCCAGCACCGGGCACCTGCTGCTGGCCGAACATTGGCTGGGCGCCCGGTCGGAAACCTACAATATCGTGATCCAGGCCGGGGCGATCCTGGCGGTGACGCTGATCTACTGGCGCCGGATCGTCGAATTGCTGGCCAACTGGCGCCAGCCCGAGAACCGCGACTACCTGGTCAAGCTGACCGTTGCCTTCGGCATCACCGCGGTGCTGGGGCTGATCGTCAAGAAGCTGGGCTTCGAGTTGCCGACGACGATCCAGCCGGTCGCCTGGGCGCTGGTGATCGGCGGCTTCTGGATGATCGCGGCCGAAAGCTACGCCGCCAGGCTGAAGGATTCGAGCGTCATCACCCTCAAGGTCGCCATCGCGGTCGGGTTGGCGCAGATCGTCGCCGGGATCTTCCCCGGCACCTCGCGCTCGGCCTCGACGATCTTCATCGCCATGATCCTGGGCACCTCGAACCGGGCCGCGGCGACCGAGTTCGCCTTCCTCGTCGGCATCCCGACGATGTATGCCGCCAGCGGCTACGAATTGCTCAAGCAGGCGATGCACGGCGGCGGGCACGAGAACTGGACCTCGCTGGGCATCGCCTTCGTGGTCTCGACCGTCACCGCCTTCATCGCGGTGAAATGGCTGCTGGGGTTCATCCAGACCCACCGCTTCACCTCCTTCGCGATCTACCGGATCGTCTTTGGCGGGCTGTTGCTGGTGCTGTCGGCAGCGGGAATCGTCGGCTGAGGTCGGGGCGAATCAGCCCTGAAGCGGGGCGTCCGGGCGCGCGTATGAAGGGGTTGAAAGTAGATAGGGAAAATATACTGACCTAATTTTGGCAAAATGTCGCAAGGATTTAGGCTCGTGGTCGGCGAAAAGCATAAATTAGGTCAATAGTACTGACTTTTATTTAATTTCCCCCCGCTATACTAAGGCGCACCCGAAACCCAGTTCCCAGGGAGGCGCCGCCATGGCCACGCAACGTATGCTCCAGTTCGTCACCGTGGCGAGGGAGATGCCGGAGAAACGCCCGGCCGATCTGCGCGCGCAGGATTTCCACGAGATCTATCGTGAATTCGCCGACGCCAAGGCGACCGAGCAGGCCAGCCGCTGCAGCCAATGCGGCGTGCCTTTCTGCCAATCGCATTGCCCGCTGCACAACAACATCCCCGACTGGCTGCGCCTGACCGCCGAGGGCCGGCTGCAGGAAGCCTATGAGCTGAGCCAGGCGACCAACACCTTCCCCGAGATCTGCGGCCGGATCTGCCCGCAGGACCGCCTCTGCGAAGGCAATTGCGTCATCGAGCAGTCGGGCCACGGCACCGTCACTATCGGCTCGGTCGAGAAATACCTGACCGACACCGCCTGGGAGCAGGGCTGGGTCCAGCCGATCAAGCCGGCCGCCGACCGCTCCGAGAGCGTCGCCATCATCGGCGCCGGGCCGGGCGGGCTTGCCGCCGCCGACATGTTGCGCCGCCAGGGCGTGCAGGTGACCGTCTATGACCGCCACGACCGCGCCGGCGGGCTGCTGACCTACGGCATTCCCGGCTTCAAGCTGGAGAAGGATGTCGTCATGCAGCGCATCGACCAGCTGGAAGAGGCCGGGGTGCAATTCGTGCTCAACTGCGATGTCGGCACCGACATCAGCTTCGACGCGATTCGCGGCAAGCATGACGCGATCCTGATCGCCACCGGCGTCTACAAGGCGCGCGAGCTGCGGATGCCGGGCGTCGGCGTGCCGGGCATCGTCAAGGCGCTCGACTACCTCACCACCTCGAACCGGCAGAGCTTCGGCGACGAGGTCGAGGCTTTCGAGTCGGGCGAGCTGAACGCCGCCGGCAAGCGCGTCGTCGTCATCGGCGGCGGCGACACGGCGATGGACTGCGTTCGCACCGCGATCCGCCAGGGCGCGACCAGCGTCAAATGTCTCTATCGCCGCGACCGGGCCAACATGCCCGGCTCGCAGCGCGAGGTGGCGAATGCCGAGGAGGAAGGTGTCGAATTCGTCTGGCTGAGCGCGCCGAAGGGCTTCACCGGCAACCCGGTCGAGGGCGTGATGGTGCAGAAGATGCGGCTGGGCGCGCCGGATGCCTCGGGCCGCCAGAGCCCTGAGGTGATCGAGGGCGCGGATTACGTCGAAGAGGCCGACCTCGTCGTCATGGCGCTGGGCTTCGAGCCGGAAGACCTGCCCGAAGGCTGGGAAGCGCCGGACCTGGAAGTGACCCGCTGGGGCACGGTGAAGGCCGATTTCCGCAGCCAAGCCACCAGCATCCCCGGCGTCTTCGCTGCCGGCGACATCGTCCGCGGCGCCAGCCTCGTGGTCTGGGCGATCCGCGACGGGCGCGAGGCGGCGGAGGCGATCCTCGACTACCTGGCCCAGCCGAGCGCGGTGGCGGCCGAGTGACAGGGCCGGGACTGACCCGGATTCAGCTGCGTTAGAGCCTTTTTTGGCGGTGACAACCGGCTTGGGCGGAAAGGACGGAACGACATGACGGACCTTTCGATCACGGCGAGAGCGGGGCTGCTGGGCGGCCTGATCGCGGGCGCGCTGGCGCTGCCCGCGCTGGCCGGCACCTTCGTCGCGCCGCGCGGCTGCACCGCCTTCCTGACCGTGCAGCAGCATGGCTGCGTCGTCTCGAACCACTACCGCTGCGACCAGGACCAGCCGGGCGACCAGTGGCGTGCCGATTTCAACGCCAACGGCCCCTATTTCGTCAGCCGCATCGACCGCGAGACGCAATGGGTGGAAAGCTACGACCTGTCGACCCGCGAACGCGAGGTGCTGCAGGCCGGTGCCGCCGATCCGGCCTCGTTCACCGATCTGCTGGCCAAGGGCTACGACGCCTACGATTTCTCGACCGTCTCGGACAGCGGCAAGTTGCGCCACTTCACCGGTCATGACCGGCTGACCGGCGAGACCGAGGTCGTCGACGGCGTGACGCTGAAGCAGACCGAGTTCGAGATCACCGCGCGGGCCGAAGACGGCAAGATGCTGTGGCGGTCCTCGGGCCATGAATACGTCCAGCCCGAGCTGCGCCTGTTCCTGTCGGGCAAGGGCGACTGGGAAGACGAGAGCGGCACCAGCCGGTTCGACAATACCCCGGTGCGGATTCTCAAGCCGGGCGATACCGGCTTCGGCGCCACGACGCCGATCTTCGACTGCAACACGGTGATGTCGTCCCTGAGGCTGCCCGGCGGCGGGGAGGCGCAATGAGTTTCACACCGAATTCAGGCCGGACCGCCCCGCCAAGGCGCGCGCCGACCGGCACCTGGTGACGCGGTAGCACCGCGTCGAGACATTCAGCCTGCCGAACGGCAGCCAAGAGACAGATCGCCCGGACCCCCGGGCCCCTTCGGAAAGGGAGAGCGACGATGACCAAATACGATGACGCCTGGGTTGCCGCCGAGGAAGCCAAGCGCGCCCTCATGGCCGAACAGGGCCTCTATCGCCCCGATGACGAGCACGCCTCCTGCGGTGTCGGCCTCGTCGTCTCGCTTTCCGGCACGCCCAGCCGCGAGGTGGTCCAGAACGGCATCGACGCGCTCAAGGCGGTCTGGCACCGCGGCGCCGTCGACGCCGACGGCAAGACCGGCGACGGCGCCGGTATCCACCTGCAGATCCCGGCGCCCTTCTTCTACGACCAGATCCGCCGCACCGGGCACGAGCCCGACATGCACAAGCTGGTCGCCGTCGGCCAGGTCTTCCTGCCGCGCACCGATTTCGGCGCCCAGGAGCGTTGCCGCACCATCGTCGAAAGCGAAGTGCTGCGCATGGGCCATTACATCTACGGCTGGCGCCACGTGCCGGTGAACATCGACGTGCTGGGCGAGAAGGCCAACGCGACCCGGCCCGAGATCGAGCAGATCCTGATCCGCTGCGAGAAGGACATCGACCAGGAAACCTTCGAGCGCGAGCTCTACATCATCCGCCGCCGGATCGAGAAGGCGGTCGCCGCGGCGCAGATCGCCGGGCTCTACCTGTGCTCGCTGTCCTGCCGCTCGGTGATCTACAAGGGCATGATGCTGGCCGAGCAGGTGGCCGAGTTCTATCCCGACCTGATGGACGAGCGGTTCCAGTCCGCCTTCGCCATCTACCACCAGCGTTATTCGACCAACACCTTCCCGCAATGGTGGCTGGCCCAGCCGTTCCGGATGCTGGCCCATAACGGCGAGATCAACACGCTGAAGGGCAACGTCAACTGGATGAAGAGCCACGAGATCCGGATGGCGTCCACCTCGTTCGGCGAATGGGCCGAGGACATCAAGCCGATCGTGCCGACCGGGTCCTCCGACTCGGCGGCGCTGGACGCGGTGTTCGAGGTCATGGTGCGGGCCGGCCGCTCGGCGCCGATGGCCAAGACGATGCTGGTGCCCGAGGCCTGGTCTAAGACCACCGGCGAGATGCCGAAGGCGTGGCAGGACATGTATGCCTATTGCAACGCGGTGATGGAGCCGTGGGACGGCCCGGCCGCGCTGGCGATGACCGACGGGCGCTGGGTCTGCGCCGGGCTCGACCGCAACGGCCTGCGGCCGATGCGCTATGTCGTCACCGGCAACGACCTGCTGATCGCCGGTTCCGAGGCCGGCATGGTGCCGGTCGACGAGACCACGGTGCGCGAGAAGGGCGCGCTGGGGCCGGGCCAGCTGATCGCGGTCGACATGGCCGAGGGCAAGCTGTTCCACGACGAGGAGATGAAGGACCGCCTGGCCCGGTCGCAGCCCTATGCCGACTGGATCGAGAAGGTCACCGACCTGAACGCGATGCTGCGCGACGTGCCCGAGAAGCCGATGTTCGAGGGCGCCGAGCTGCGCCGCCGCCAGATCGCCGCCGGCTATTCGCTGGAAGAGCTCGAGCAGGTGCTGGCGCCGATGGCCGAGGACGGCAAGGAGATGATCGCCTCGATGGGCGACGACACCCCGGCCGCGGTGCTGTCCAAGCAGTACCGGCCGCTGAGCCACTTCTTCCGCCAGAACTTCAGCCAGGTCACCAACCCGCCGATCGACAGCCTGCGCGAAAGCCGGGTGATGAGCCTGAAGACCCGCTTCGGCAACCTCAAGAACGTGCTCGACGAGGACAGCAGCCAGACCGAGATCCTGGTGCTGGAAAGCCCGTTCATCGCCAATGCCGAGTTCGACGTGATGTTCGAGCAGTTCGCCGGCAGCGTCGCGATCATCGACTGCACCTTCTCCGACGGCGGCGAGCATGACGCGCTGCGGCTGGGGCTGCAGCGGATCCGCAACGAGGCCGAGGACGCGGTGCGTTCGGGCGCGGCCCATATCGTGCTGACCGACCAGAACCAGGGCCCGGACAAGGTGCCGATGCCGATGATCCTGGCGACCAGCGCGGTGCATAGCTGGCTGACCCGCAAGGGGCTGCGCACCTTCACCTCGCTCAACGTCCGCTCGGCCGAGTGCATCGACCCGCATTACTTCGCGGTGCTGATCGGCTGCGGCGCGACCACCGTCAACGCCTACCTGGCGCAGGACAGCATTGCCGACCGCATCCGCCGCGGGCTGATCGAGGGCAGCCTCGAGGACGCGATGCGGCGCTACCGCGACGCGATCGACGCCGGGCTGCTCAAGATCATGTCGAAGATGGGCATCTCGATCATCTCGTCCTATCGCGGCGGGCTGAACTTCGAGGCCGTCGGCCTGTCGCGCGCCATGGTCGCCGAATATTTCCCCGGCATGCATTCCCGGATCTCGGGCATCGGCATCCACGGTATCCAGCACAAGCTGGAGGAAATCCACGCCAAGGGCTGGAAGGGCAATACCGACGTGCTGCCGATCGGCGGCTTCTACAAGGCACGGCGCTCGGGCGAGAAGCACGCCTGGGAAGCGCAGACGATGCACATGCTGCAATCGGCCTGCGACCGGGCCAGCTATGACCTGTGGAAGCAGTATAGCGCGGCGATGCGGGCCAACCCGCCGATCCACCTGCGCGATCTGCTCGACATCAAGCCGCTGGGCCGGCCGGTGCCGATCGAGGAGGTCGAATCGATCACCTCGATCCGCAAGCGGTTCGTCACCCCCGGCATGTCGCTCGGCGCGCTGTCGCCCGAGGCGCACAAGACGCTGAACGTGGCGATGAACCGAATCGGTGCCAAGTCCGATTCGGGCGAGGGCGGCGAGGATCCGGCGCATTTCCTGCCCGAGCCGAATGGCGACAACCCCTCGGCCAAGATCAAGCAGGTGGCCTCGGGCCGCTTCGGCGTCACCGCCGAGTACCTCAATGCCTGCGAGGAGCTGGAGATCAAGGTCGCCCAGGGCGCCAAGCCCGGCGAGGGCGGCCAGCTGCCCGGCATGAAGGTGACCGCGCTGATTGCCCGGCTGCGGCACTCGACCCCCGGCGTGACCCTGATCTCGCCGCCGCCGCACCACGACATCTACTCGATCGAGGACCTGGCGCAGCTGATCTACGATCTCAAGCAGATCAACCCCAGGGCTAAGGTGACGGTCAAGCTGGTGGCCAGCTCGGGCGTCGGCACCATCGCCGCCGGGGTGGCCAAGGCCAAGGCCGACGTGATCCTCGTTTCGGGCCATAACGGCGGCACCGGCGCCTCGCCGGCGACCTCGGTGAAATTCGCCGGTCTGCCGTGGGAAATGGGCCTGACCGAGGCCCACCAGGTGCTGGCGATGAACAACCTGCGCGAGCGGGTGACGCTGCGCACCGATGGCGGCCTGCGCACCGGGCGCGACATCATCATCGCCGCGATGATGGGGGCCGAGGAATATGGCATCGGCACCGCCGCGCTGATCGCGATGGGCTGCATCATGGTCCGGCAATGCCAGTCGAACACCTGCCCGGTCGGCGTCTGCACCCAGAAGGAAGAGCTGCGCGCCAAGTTCACCG
Organism: Acidimangrovimonas pyrenivorans; assembly: GCF_042643245.1. Taxonomy (NCBI): domain Bacteria; kingdom Pseudomonadati; phylum Pseudomonadota; class Alphaproteobacteria; order Rhodobacterales; family Paracoccaceae; genus Acidimangrovimonas; species Acidimangrovimonas pyrenivorans. The sequence continues at coordinate 53,169 of NZ_JBHRSK010000016.1, read as the reverse complement.
GGACGGCCGACAAGGTGGTCAACCTGATCACCTTCTACGCCCAGGAAGTGCGCGAGATCATGGCCTCGATCGGGGCGCGGTCGCTGGACGAGATCATCGGTCGCGCCGACCTGCTGACCCAGGTCAGCCGCGGTGCCGCCCATCTCGACGACCTCGATCTCAACCCGCTGCTGATCACCGTCGATGGCGCCTCCAAGATCCGCTACGACCGGTCGAAGCCGCGCAACGCGGTGCCGGACACGCTCGATGCCGAGATCATCCGCGACGGCGCGCGCTTCTTCGAGGATGGCGAGAAGATGCAGCTGTCCTATGCCGTGCGGAACACCCACCGCACCATCGGCACCCGGGCCAGCAGCCATATCGTGCGCAAGTTCGGCATGCGCAACAGCCTCCAGCCCGACCACCTGACGGTGAAGCTGTCGGGGTCCTGCGGCCAGTCGCTGGGCGCCTTCGCGGCGCCGGGTCTCAAGCTCGAGGTTTCGGGCGACGCCAACGACTATGTCGGCAAGGGCCTGTCGGGCGGGTTGATCGTGGTGCGGCCGCCGATGGCCTCGCCGCTGACGGCCTCGGAGAACACAATCATCGGCAATACAGTGCTTTACGGCGCGACCGATGGCTATCTGTTCGCCGCCGGCCGGGCCGGCGAGCGCTTCGCGGTGCGGAACTCGGGCGCCCGTGTGGTGATCGAGGGCTGCGGCACCAATGGCTGCGAATACATGACCGGCGGGGTCGCGGTGATCCTCGGTTCGATCGGGGCCAATTTCGGCGCCGGGATGACCGGCGGCATGGCCTATCTCTACGATCCCGAAGGCGTGGCCGAGGAGATGATGAACCTCGACACGCTGGTCACCTGCGCCGTCGGCCATCCGCACTGGGAGGCCGAGCTGAAGGGGCTGATCGAGCGCCATGCGCGCGAGACCGGCAGCCGCAAGGCGCAGAAGTTGCTGGCCAACTGGGCCGACGAGCGGGCGAACTTCCTGCAGGTCTGCCCCAAGGAGATGCTGGCGCATCTGCCGCAGCCGCTGAGCAGCGACGCCGAGGCGATGCCGGCCGAATAAGGCCGACAGGATTGCGGCAGAGAAGAAAGGGCCGGAGCTTCCCCAAGCTCCGGCCCTTCTAGCGTACATCGCTGTCCGTGAGTGGCGTGCAGCGATCTCTTTGCGCCGGGCTCAGTTGCCGGCGCTCACTTCCTCTCGTTCGAAGCGTTGCTCGCGCGGCTCGCGCGGCGGCCGGCCGATCACCTCGCGCAGCTCGTCGAGCTCGATGAAGTTGTCGGCCTGGCGACGCAGCTCGTCGGCGATCATCGGCGGCTGGCTGCGGATTGTTGACACAACGGAAACACGCACGCCCTGGCGCTGCAGACTTTCCACCAATGGGCGAAAATCGCCATCGCCCGAGAACAGCACGATGTGATCGACCCGCGGTGCCAGTTCCATGGCGTCGACCGTCAGTTCGATATCCATGTTGCCCTTGACCTTCCGGCGGCCCTGGCTGTCGGTGTATTCCTTCGCCGGCTTGGTGACCATGGTGAAGCCGTTGTAGTGCAGCCAGTCAACCAGCGGGCGAATCGGCGAGTAGTCGTCGTTCTCGAGCAGGGCCGTGTAGTAGAACGCACGCAGAAGCTTGCCGCGGCGCATGAACTCCTGTCTGAGCAGCTTGTAGTCGATGTCGAACCCGAGCGCCTTGGCCGCAGCGTAGAGGTTGGACCCATCGATAAACAGTGCCAGACGATCATCCTTGTAAAACATGAGTCGTCCTTCCGAAATTTATTACCGGCAATCGCTTTCCGTGAGTGGGTAACTTGTATACTGAAATGCGAAACCGGATTGGCGAGAAAATAGGCGAAAACCCCCCTCGCGCAAGAAGGTGTATACGAAAGTGTTGCACAAAAATGCTGAATGGCCAGATCTTTCTTGTCGCACTCGGCGGAAACCTGCCCTCCCGGGTGGGATCGCCCGAGGCGACAATTCGCGCCGCGATTCAAAGGCTTTCCGGCGCAGGTGTGGTTATCGAGCAGGTGAGTCGGTATTTCGACACAGCCTGTTTCCCGGCCGGTGCCGGTCCCGATTATGTGAATGCCGCGTTACGGCTGCGCGCGGAAATGTCGCCTGCCGCGATGCTTCAACGGCTGCATGAAGTCGAGGCGGAATTCGCTCGGGCCCGTGACCAGCGTTGGGGAATGCGGACCCTCGATCTCGACCTGATCGCCGTCGGCGCAACCGTCCTCCCCGATGCCGAAACCCAGCAGGCCTGGCGCGACCTGCCGCCGGAGGAACAGGTCGCGCGCGCGCCCGGGCAGCTTATCCTGCCGCATCCGCGGATGCAGGACCGCGCCTTCGTCCTGGTGCCGCTGGCCGAGGTCGCGCCGCCGGACTGGCGCCACCCGCTGCTGGGGCTGACGGTGGCCGAGATGCTGGCCGCACTACCGCAGGACGAGCGCGCCGCGGTCCGCCCGAGGCCGGAGTCGCAGGGCTGACCAGCCGCGCGCCGAGCCGGTCGCTGGGGGCCGGCGGGAGGGCCCGAGGGCCCAGAAAAAACAGGGCCACGACCGCGCGCGGGGCCGGATTCAACGCTTGTCAAGGGGCGATGGAGGCCTTACATAGGCCGCTCCACGCCCCAAACCCGAATTGGAGTTGCCCATGGCCCGCGTGACGGTCGAAGATTGCGTTGACAAGGTTCCGAACCGGTTCGAGCTGGTGATGCTGGCCGCGCATCGTGCGCGCGAGATCGCCGCGGGCGGGCCGCTGACGGTCGAGCGCGACAACGACAAGAACCCGGTCGTGAGCCTGCGCGAGATCGCCGAGGAGACCCAGTCGGCCGAATCGCTGCGCGAGCGGATGATCGAGAGCTACCAGACCCAGATCGAGGTCGACGAGCCCGAAGAGGATTCGATGGCGCTGCTGATGAGCGGCGAATCCGACAAGCCCGACCAGGACGACATGTCGGAAGAGAAGCTGCTGCGGGCGCTGATGCAGGCCCAGGGCCAGGGCTGAGGCGCCACCAGCGCCCGAACGGGATGCGGCCGGGATGATCGACGTCGAAGACCTGATCGCGCTGGTCCGCAACTACAACCCGCATACCGATGCCGACCTGATCCGCAGGGCCTATGCCTACGGGCAGGAGATGCACGAGGGCCAGTTCCGCCAGTCGGGCGAGCCCTATTTCACCCATCCGGTCGCGGTGGCGGCGATCCTGACCGAGCAGCGGCTCGACGACGCCAGCATCGCCACCGCGCTCTTGCACGACACGATCGAGGACACCAAGTCGACCTATTCCGAGGTCGCGCGGCTGTTCGGCGAGCAGATCGCCGAGCTGGTCGACGGCGTCACCAAGCTGACCAACCTGCAGCTGTCCTCCTCCGAGGCGAAGCAGGCCGAGAACTTCCGCAAGCTCCTGATTGCGATGTCGCGCGACCTGCGGGTGATTCTGGTCAAGCTGGCCGACCGTCTGCACAACATGCGCACCATCAAGTCGATGCGGCCCGAGAAGCAGGCCCAGAAGGCGCGCGAGACGATGGACATCTTCGCCCCGCTGGCCGGCCGCATGGGCATGCAGTGGATGCGCGAGGAACTGGAAGACCTGTCCTTCCGGGTGCTCAACCCCGAGGGCCGCAGCTCGATCATCCGGCGCTTCATCACGCTGCAGAAGGAAACCGGCGACGTGGTCCACAAGATCACCGCCGACATCCGGCTGGAACTGGACAAGGCCGGGATCGAGGCCGATGTCTACGGCCGCGCCAAGAAGCCCTACTCGATCTGGCGCAAGATGCAGGAGAAGGACCTCGCCTTCTCGCGCCTGTCCGACATCTACGGTTTCCGCGTCATCACCCATAACGAGGCCGACTGCTACCGCGTGCTGGGGGTGATCCACCAGCGTTGGCGGGCGGTGCCGGGCCGGTTCAAGGACTACATCAGCCAGCCGAAATCGAACGGCTACCGCTCGATCCACACCACGGTGTCGGGCCGCGATGGCAAGCGGGTCGAGGTCCAGATCCGCACCCGCCAGATGCACGAGGTCGCCGAGGCCGGCGTTGCCGCGCACTGGTCCTATCGCGACGGGGTGCGGGCCCAGAACCCCTTTGCCGTCGATCCGGCCCGCTGGATCACAACCATGACCGAGCGGTTCGACAACGGCGAGGATCACAGCGAGTTCCTCGAGAACGTCAAGCTCGAGATGTATACCGACCAGGTGTTCTGCTTCACGCCCAAGGGCGACGTGGTGCAGCTGCCCAAGGGGGCGACGCCGCTCGATTACGCCTATGCGATCCACACCCGGATCGGCAATTCCTGCGTCTCGGCCAAGGTCGACGGCATCCGGGTGCCGCTGTGGACCCGGCTCAAGAACGGCCAGTCGGTCGAGATCATCACCGCCGAGGGCCAGCGCCCGCAGGCGACCTGGATCGACATCGTCGTCACCGGCCGGGCCAAGTCGGCGATCCGGCGGTCCTTGCGCGAAGAGGACAAGGGCCGCTTCGTCAAGCTGGGACAGGAGCTGGCCCGCGTCGCCTTCGAGCATGTCGGCAAGAAGGCCACCGACAAGGCGCTGCGCACCGCCGCCAAGACACTGGGCCTGCCGGATTCGACCGAGTTGCTGGCCCGGCTGGGCAGCGCCGAGCTGTCGGCGGGCAAGGTGGTCGAGGCGCTCTACCCCGAGCTGGCCTCGATCGCGCCGGCCGAGGAGGTCGACGCCCGCCGCCCGGTCGTCGGCCTGTCGCCGGGCCAGACCTATCGCCGCGCCAATTGCTGCCAGCCGGTCCCGGGCGAGCGCATCGTCGGCATCACCTATCGCGGCCAGGGCGTCATCGTCCACGCCATCGACTGCCCGGCGCTGGCCGAGTTCGAGGAACAGCCCAGCCGCTGGGTCGACCTGCACTGGACCGCCGGCCGCCACCCGGCGGTGCATACCGTCAGCTTCAATGTCACGATCAGCAACGACGCCGGGGTCCTGGGCCACATTTGCACCTTGATCGGCGAGCAGAAGGCCAATATCTCGGACCTGCACTTCGTCGACAGGAAGCCCGATTTCTATCGCCTGATCATCGAGGTGGACCTGCGCGATGTCGAGCATCTGCACAACGTCATGACGGCGCTCGAGGCGGAAAGCGACGTGGCGCAGCTTGAACGTTACAGGGATCTCAGCCGCAAGCCCTGACGGCCCGGCTGACCCCGCATTTCGCGCCGGCCGCCAGGCCGGCCTTCGGGACCGGGGGAACGGTCGGGTGGTATTCAAGAGGCGCAGCAAGCGGTCCTGGGCGCAGGCGATCGGCCATGCGATCTATCCTCGGGGTGGCTGGATTCGCGCCGTCTCCTACATCATCCACCGCCTGCGCCGGCTGCCCGACAAGCCGCACCGCATCGCCCGCGGCATCGCCGCCGGCATCGTCGTCTCCTTCACCCCGTTCTTCGGTTTCCATTTCGTCATCGCCGTCTGCCTGGCCTGGCTGATGCGCGGCAACATGGTGGCGGCGTTGCTGGCCACCTTCGTCGGCAACCCGCTGACCTTCCCGCTGATCATGACCGTCTCGGTCGAGCTCGGCAGTCGCATCCTGCACCTGCCCGGCGGGATGCCGTTGCACAGCATCGTCGACGCCTTCGCCGGTGCCTCGGTCGAGCTGTGGGACAACCTGCTTGCCCTGTTCACGGCCGAGGCGCCGCATTGGGACAACCTGATCCGCTTTTTCCACCGCGTCTTCTGGCCCTATTTCATCGGCGGGCTGGGGCCGGGGATCGTGGCGGCGCTGGCCGGCTACTATCTCAGCCTGCCGGTGATCGGCGCCTATCAGAAGCGGCGCCAGAAGAAGCTGATGGAGCGGGTCGAGAAGCAGCGCGAGATCAAGGCCGCGCTGGCCGCCGAGGCCGAGGCGCAGGCGGCGGCCCGGATCGCCCCCGCGCCGCTGGCCAAGCCCGCCGCCGGGACCGCGACTACGACCGGGGTCGCCGCCTCCAGCGGGCGGAAACCGGGCGAAAGCGCCGGCTGACGGCTTGACCTTGCCGCGCCGCCGGGGTGATCTGCGCTGAAGCTTGAGAGGGGACGGCAATGACGGACGGTATCGGCGGCAAACTGCGCCTCGGCGTGAACATCGACCACGTGGCCACGGTGCGCAACGCCCGCGGCTCGGCCTATCCCGATCCGGCGCGCGCTGCCAAGCTGGCCGAGGAGGCCGGGGCCGACGGCATCACCGCCCATCTGCGCGAGGATAGGCGCCATATCTCGGACGCCGATATCGACAACCTGATGGCGACGCTGAGCGTGCCGCTGAACCTCGAGATGGCGGCGACGGCCGAGATGCAGGAGATCGCCCTGCGCCACAAGCCGCACGCCATCTGCCTGGTGCCCGAGAAGCGCGAGGAGCGGACCACCGAGGGCGGCCTCGAAGTGGCGCGCGAGGAGAACCGGCTGGCCCATTTCATCGCGCCGCTGCGCGATGCCGGCTGCCGGGTGTCGCTGTTCATCGCCGCCGACAAGGCCCAGGTCGAGGCCGCGGCCCGGATCGGCGCGGCGGTGGTCGAGCTGCATACCGGCGCCTATTGCGACTTCCATTACGAGGGCCGCTTCGCCGCCCGCGACGAGGAACTCGAGCGGCTGCGCGACATGGCCGCCTATGCCGCCGAGCTCGGGCTCGAGGTCCATGCCGGCCACGGCCTGACCTACGAGACGGTCGCCCCGATCGCCGCCTTCCCGCAGGTGGTGGAACTGAATATCGGCCATTTCCTGATCGGCGAGGCGATCTTCCGCGGCCTGGTGCCGGCGATCGAGGAAATGCGGCGGCTGATGGACGAGGCGCGGGGCTGATGCTGGCCCCGGCCCATGTCGGCCTGATCCTGCTGGGCTGGGCGCTGGCCGGTGGCAGCCCGGGGCCGGCGACGCTGGCGATCTCGCAAACCGCGATGTCGCACGGGCGCCGGGCGGCGCTGACGCTGGCCGCCGGGATCACCTGCGGCTCGGCCAGCTGGGGCGTCGCCGCCGGGCTGGGGCTGAGCGCGGTGATGCTGGCCAATGCCTGGATGTTCGAGGGGATCCGCTATGCCGGCGCCGGCTACCTGCTGTTCCTGGCGCTGAAATCGCTGAAACGGGCGGCCCGGCCCTGGCTTGCCACCGCGGCCGCGACCGGGCGCCGGCGGCTCTTCGCCAGGGGGATGCTGCTGCACCTGACCAACCCCAAGGCGGTGCTGGCCTGGGGCGCGATCTATGCCATCGCCTTGCCGCCCGGTGCCGGTGGCGCGGATGTCTGGACCCTGTTCCTGTGCCTGATCTCGGTCTCGGCCACCGTCTTCCACGGCTACGCGCTGCTGTTCTCGATCCCCCGCGTCGCCCGTGGCTACGCGCGGCTGCGGCGCTGGTTCGACGGCGCCTTCGGGGCGCTGTTCGGCGTCGCCAGCTTCGAGATCCTGACCGCCCGGCTGCGGGTCTGAGATGATCCTCGGCATCGGCACCGACCTGTGCAATATCGAGCGCATCCAGGCGACGCTCGACCGTTTCGGCGACCGGTTCCGCGACCGGGTCTTCACCGAGATCGAGCAGCGCAAGGCCGAACGCCGCAAGGACGTCGCCGGCACCTATGCCAAACGCTGGGCTGCCAAGGAGGCCTGTTCCAAGGCGCTGGGCACCGGGCTGCGCATGGGCATCGCCTGGCGCGACATGGGGGTGGCGAACTTGCGCAGCGGCCAGCCGGTGATGGCGCTGACCGGCTGGGCGGCCGAGCGGCTGGCGGCGATGACGCCGCCGGGCCACGAGGCCATCGTCCATGTCACCCTGACCGACGATCATCCCTGGGCCCAGGCCTTCGTGGTGATCGAGGCGCGGCCGCTTGCCGATCCGGAGGCGGCTCCGCGAACAGTTGACCCCAACGAAACTTGACTTCACCAATGGTTCCCGCGCATGTAGCGCCGGACTTCAACCCGTCATCCGGACCGACCAACGGACCCGACCAGAGCAGCAGGCAGGAGCGCACATGGCGAGCAAGGCAGAGGGCGGTGACGGCATCGTCGAGACCATCAAGACGATCGTCTATGCGCTACTGATCGCGGGGATCTTCCGCACCCTGTTCTTCCAGCCGTTCTGGATCCCCTCGGGCTCGATGAAGGACACGCTGCTGATCGGCGATTTCCTCTTCGTCAACAAGATGGCCTACGGCTATTCCAGGTATTCCTGCCCGTTCAGCATGTGCCCGATCTCGGGCCGCATCTTCGCCTCCGAACCCAAGCGCGGCGACGTCGTCGTCTTCCGCCACCCGGTCAACGGCGCCGACTTCATCAAGCGGCTGATCGGCCTGCCCGGCGATCGCATCCAGATGAAGGACGGGCTGCTCTACATCAACGACAAGCCAGTGAAGGTGACCCCGGCCGGCCAGTTCGACGAGACCTACGCGCCGCAGGGCCCCGTCGGCCATTACCCGCGCTGCGAGAACGCGCCGGTGGGCGAGGGCGGCACCTGCATCAAGGACCGCTTCCGCGAGACGCTGCCCAACGGGGTGAGCCACGATATCCTGAATATCGAGCAGCACGGCCCGGCCGATAACACGCCGGTCTTCACCGTGCCCAAGGGCGAATTTTTCTTCATGGGCGACAACCGCGACAACTCCGAGGACAGCCGTTTCTCGCAGGCCGTCGGCGGGGTGGGCTTCGTCCCGGCCGCGAACCTGATCGGCCGTGCCGACCGGGTGATCTTCTCCTCCGCCGGGCGCTCGCTGTTCTACTTCTGGACCTGGCGCCCCGACCGCTTCTTCAAGGCGATCGAGTGAAGCTTTCCGGCGATCTTCAGGCGTTTTCCGACCGCATCGGGCATGAGTTCCGGCGGCCCGAACTGTTGTTGCGCGCCGTCACCCATGCCTCGATCTCCTCGCCGACCCGGCCCGACAACCAGCGGCTGGAATTCCTCGGCGACCGGGTGCTGGGGCTGGTGATGGCCGAGGCGCTGCTGGCGGCCGACAAGGCGGCGACCGAGGGCCAGCTCGCCCCGCGCTTCAACGCTCTGGTGCGCAAGGAAACCTGCGCCGACGTCGCCCGCCAGGTCGACCTGGGCGCGGTGCTCAAGCTGGGCCGGTCCGAGATGATGTCGGGCGGCCGGCGCAAGGAGGCGCTGCTTGGCGACGGGATGGAGGCGGTGATCGCCGCGGTCTATCTCGACGGCGGTTTCGAGGCCGCGCGCGCGATGATCCTGCGGCTCTGGGGCAAGCGGATCGCTTCGGTCGAGGCCGATTCCCGCGACGCCAAGACCAGCCTGCAGGAATGGGCCCAGGCCCGCGGCATGGCGCCGCCGAAATATGTCGAGACCGGCCGCAGTGGCCCGGACCACGCCCCGGTCTTCACTGTCGAGGTCCGGCTCGAGAACGGGGCCGCGGCCAGCGCCCGCGCCGGCGCCAAGCGCCAGGCCGAGCAGACGGCGGCCAAGGCGCTGCTGGAGCGGCTGGAGGCGGGCGGCGCTTGATCGGCCCGGCGGCCGGCCGCTATCCTGCCCCGCAGGCACGATCGCCCGGCTCTGGCATCCGGCGGGTTTCTGCCTTATGTGAGCCCCTGCATTTCCAACAAGGCCCCTGCCCATGACCACGCGCGCCGGTTTTGTCGCCCTGATCGGAGAGCCCAACGCGGGCAAGTCGACCCTGCTCAACCGCATGGTCGGCGCCAAGGTCTCGATCGTCACCCACAAGGTCCAGACCACGCGGACCCGGATCCGCGGCGTCTGCATGGCGGGCGAGTCGCAGATCGTCTTCGTCGACACGCCCGGCCTGTTCCGCCCGCGCCGCCGGCTTGACCGCGCCATGGTCGCCGCGGCCTGGAGCGGGGCAGCCGATGCCGACGTGATCGTGCTGCTGATCGAGGCCCATCGCGGCATCACCTCCGGCGTCGAGACCATCCTCGAGGCGCTGCGCGAGCGGGCGACCGAGGGCCAGACCGTGGCGCTGGCGATCAACAAGATCGACAAGGTCAAGGCCGAGGCACTGCTGGCGCTGACCGAGCAGCTGAACGAGGCCTATCCCTTCGCCGCCACCTTCATGATCTCGGCCGAGCGCGGCTATGGCGTCGAGGACCTGCGCGACTGGCTGGCCGGCCAGCTGCCCGAGGGGCCGTGGTTCTATCCCGAGGACCAGATCGCCGACCTGCCGCTGCGCATGATCGCCGCCGAGATCACCCGCGAGAAACTGACCCTGCGGCTGCATGAGGAACTGCCCTACCAGCTTACCGTCGAGACCGAGCAGTGGCAGGACCGCAAGGACGGCTCGACCCGGATCGACCAGATCATCTATGTCGCCCGCGACGGCCACAAGGGTATCGTGCTGGGCCACAAGGGCGAGACGATCAAGGGCATCAGCCAGGCGGCGCGGGCCGAGATCGCCGAGTTCCTCGGTCGCCCGGTCCACCTGTTCCTGCAGGTCAAGGTCCGGCCCGGCTGGCTCGACGAGGCCGAGCGCTATTCCGAGATGGGGCTCGATTTCAAGGATGGCGAGTGAGCCGAGGCTGACGTCGGAATTCTGGGTCCGCGCCTACCTGGCGCGGCTGCGGCTGGCCGATATCCCGGCCTTCGTCACCGCCCATGGCGACGACACCGCCGGCGCGGTGCTGGTCAAGCTGGCGACGCTGGACGGCAAGGCCTGCGCCTTCCAGCGCAGCTTCGATCTGATGACCGGCGCCCGTGCCTGGGTGGTGCTGGCCGAGGGCGACGAGGCCGAGGTCGACGCCGCCATCGCCCGCCAGCGCGGTTTCGATCCCGATCTCTGGGTGATCGAGGTGGAAAGCCGCGACGGCCGCCACCTGCTCGACGAGGACGGTCTGCGCGACTGAGCTCCGCCGCGCCGTCAGTTGAGCAGGTCGCGGGTGCGCGCCAGCCCGCCCTTCAGGCCCTTGAGCGAGACCGGCAGGGTCAGCTTGCGATCCGAGAGGGTGCGGACGGTGACGGTGAGCAGCTTGCCCTCGACCAGCCCGGCGAGCTCCTTGGCGTCCAGTATCAGCGGCACGATGCAGCCCAGTTGCAGGCAGGTCGAGAACGGCCGCGGCGCACCCAGGGCGATGCCGTCGACCGCCAGCGTGACGCCCTTGGTGACGGCGACGCCGAAGGGCAGGACGATCGCGCCCTGAGAGCCGTCGCCCTTCGGCACCAGGTTGATCGCCAAGGTGCGCTGCTTGCGCGGATTGACCTGCTCCTGCGACAGGACGCATTTCTTGGCCGCGCTCTTGTCCCCCGTCACCATCTGGCAGGCGACGGTCCAGTCGCCATGGACCTTGCGCAGGGCACTGGCGCCGCCCGGCAGGTCGGCGGCCGGCCTGGCTTGCGTCTGGGCCATGGCCGCGCCGGCCGCGAGGGCCAGCCCCAGCCCCAGCGCCAGCAGCGATGCGCGCAATGTCTTGATCGGCATGCTCTCTCCTGTCTGTCAGAACCGGGCGGTGAGCCGGGCCAGCACGGTCCAGTCATGCGCCCTGGTGTTGCCGGCGCTGCGCAGCGCCTGTCCGGCGGTGACGGTGGCCGTCAGTCCTCCGGCGGCATAATCGACGCCGAGGCCACGGGCGACAAGGGTGGTCGAGGTGCCGCTGGCCCGGTCCTGGCCGCTGGCGATGTCGACGAAGAGGTAGGGCCGCAGCCGGTCGCGGCCGCTTGCGCGCAGGCCGAAACCGGGCAGCCGGACCTCGTTGCGCCAGATCGCCCCGGCTTCGACGCTGGCATCGTCGAAGCCGTAGCCGCGCACCGCGTCCAGCCCGCCCAGCGACAGCCGCTCGGGATCGGGCAGCGGGCTGCCGGTGAGGATCGCCGAGAGGTGGCTGTGCCAGCTGGTTCCGGCGCCCAGCCGCCTGCCGCGGTCGAGGTCGAGCGCGGCATAGCCGTAGCGGACGGAGCTCACCCGGCCGTTCGAGTAGCTGTTCCAGGTGGCGCCGTCATTGCCGGCCATGACCCCGCGCGGATTGGCCTTGAGGCGCAGGTCGACCGCGGTCCGGCCGGTCTTGCCGGGAAGGGTGTCGCTCCAGCCCGCCGACCTGATCGTTGCCGCTGACGCTGCCGGTGGCATAGGCGTTGCTGACGTCCTGCCCCTGACCCGCCAGATCGCCGGTGTAATTGCCGCCCGCAACGGACCCGCCGACGATGCCGATATTGCGCAGCGTTGCCGTGGCATAGCCGAGCAGGCCGACGAAATCCGCCGCCGGCCGGTTGATCGTCAGGTCGCTGATCCTGTGGCCGAGCCTGTCGAAGATCCCGGCAAACCCGTTACCGCCGTTGAGCGGATCGCCGGCGCCGTCGGTGCCCCGCGGCACCAAGCCGGCGCCCGAGTTCCAGCCCGCCGTGGCGGTGACGTCGGTATCCCAGTAGCCGTTGGTGATCGTGCCGCTGATGCTGCTGACAGCGAGCAGCCCGCCACTGGAACCGGAGCCGCTGGCCTTCCCCAGGGCGTAGACATTGCTCAGCGTTCCGTAACTGACGCCGACCAGCCCGCCAGAATTATGGCCGCCCACTGAGCCAGTGGCGTAGGAATTGCTGATCGTTGCCGCCGCCACGGCATCGACCGTGAGGTCGACCGGGTCGAGCAACCACTGCCCGCCGCTCCCGGCATCCGCCGCGCGCATCAGCACCCTTGTGCCGGCGGCCAGCGCCGCTGTGCCCTGCGGCGCGTCGATCGTGTCGGCATTGCCGACCTTCTAGGCGATCAGCGCCACGTCGCCCCGCGCCGAGCGGATGGTGCCCAGGTTGGCGACCGAGCCGCCGGGGCCGCTGAAGGTCAGGCTGCCGCCATCGAGGAAGTCCCCGTCTTTGACGTCGAGGCTGGAGGCGACGAAGCTGCCGCCGGTCGTGACGGTGCCGTCGGAGCCGACGACGACCCCGGCGGGGTTGACGAGGAACAGGCTGCCGGTGGCGCTGAGGCTGCCGTCGATGGTGCTGGTGACATTGCCCCGCACCCGGTTCAGCGTTGCGCCGCTGCCGTTGTCGAAATGGACCGAGGCGCCGGAGCCGACCGAGAACCTCTGCCAGTTGAGGATCGCCGTCCGGCTCGACTGGGTGACGGTCAGGGCGCTGCCGCTGGTGGCGACCGCCGCCGCGCGGCAGCGCCCCGTCGGCCCGCGCCAGCACTGGGCACAGCCCCAGGGCCATCAGCAGCCCCAGCGCCGTCCCCGTTCTCAGCACGCCTGCCCGGCCGAGGCGCTTCCACTCTGCACGGTTGCTCATACTCGCACTCCCTTGCCCCGCCCCCGTCCGGCTGTGAAACCCGGACCGCCCGGCGGGGCCGCGGCTTGCCACCTGAACCACTCGCCACGCGCATCACGGGCGCCGATAGCCCTTCCCAGGTCGTCGTCACGCGCAAGCCGAAGGCGCTGCCCGGGCGCGGCGCTCGCCGTCCGGCGGCCAGCGCCGGCCCGGCGCGACATCCCGCTGCGCGGGCGCCGCCCCGGCGGGATTAAGTCGCTGTTTTTGCGTATTTTTATGGAAAAGTTCGGCTATGCTTGTCCGCAAGTGTCCACAAATAGCCCCTCGTGAACGGAGCGATGGCCGGCCCGCGCCGCCGTGGGCCTCAGGGCATTTGCAGTCGCGCGAAGGCCATGGCCAGGGCTTCCGTCTAGGACAGCGGAACCTCAAGCCGGCCGCCGGTTCCGGGCGTGGTCAGAAACTCCCGGCACAGTGCCCCGATCTCGCGCTCTGGCCCGAGATCGTAGCCGAGGCTTTCAAGGTCCCGGTCGATGGTCTCGGAGCACCGGTCGATATAGCGATTGTCCCGTGCGATCGCCCCGGCGGGTTGCAGGCTGCGCACGCAGAGAATGCGCGAGGCGGTCGGGCGGGTTTCGAAGTCCTGGTAGGCCGAGCCGGCCAGCAGGCCCGTCAGCACCGTGACGGGTGGCAGCGGCGGCGGAAAGTTCAGAAACAGCGCGTGGCCCTGCCGCGTATCCGGCCGCGTATCCGAGAGCGTCATCGAGAGCATGCGCTTGGCCACCCGCACGGGTCCGGAATAGTGCAGCGTGCCACCGCTCACCCGTTCCTCGTAGCTGGCGCGCAGGGTGCCGTCGGCGTCGGGCGAGATCGGCAGCGCGCCCCGGATCCGCCGGCCGCGCGCGGCCTTCGGCCAGGCCGACGAACAACAGGCATAGTCGCCCCGGAACATGGCCGCCGGGTCGGAAGCCGGCGCCGGGGCGGACGGCGCCCCCGAACCGGCGGGATCGAGACCGTAGCGGGCCGAGACGAGGCTGGTGAAGACGTCGGGCGAACAGTCGGAGAGGAATTGCGCCGACTGGTCGAGATCGAGCAGCAGCGCCCAGTCGCGATAGACCTCTCCCGAGCGCGGCTGCGACCGGCCCTTCATCCACTTGTAGGAATTCTGCAGCGTGAATTGCGTCGTTGGGTTGCGGGCGCAGAGCTCCTTTTGGGTGATGCATCCCGGTGCGCGGGCCATGAGCGGAAGTTTCTATGCAAAACCAACAGCCATGCTGGCGCGGCCCGGACTTGGAGAAGGTTATTCCGGGTCAGTCCAAGCCCGCCCGCAGAACAAGCCCGGGGCCATCGCGGACGGGGCGCGGCAGAGCCGGCGAGTGCCCGCCGGCCGCGGGCCGGGACGCATCTCAGTCGCGGCGGACGCTGGCGGTGACGTAGTTCACCGACAGGTCGCGGTCGGACAGCCGCCACGACCAGGCGACCGGGTTGAACACCATGCCCTTGCGGTCGACCGGGTCGAGTCCGGCGCGGCGGATCAGGTCATAGAGCTCGTCCGGGGTGATGAACTTGTTCCACTCATGGGTGCCCTTGGGCAGCCAGCGCATCACCCATTCGGCGCCGACGATGGCCATGGCGAAGCTCTTGGCGTTGCGGTTGAGCGTCGAACAGATCATCAGACCGCCCGGTTTCAACAGGTCGTGACAGGCGGACAGGTAGGCGAGCGGGTCGGAGACATGTTCGACCACTTCCATGTTCAGCACCACGTCGAAGCGTTCGCCCGCCGCCGCCAGCGATTCGGCGGTGACGTTGCGGTAGTCGATGTCGAGCCCGGTCTGCTCGGCATGAATTTGGGCCACCGGGATGTTGCCCGCCGCCGCGTCGGCGCCGATCACCTCGGCCCCCAGCCGCGCCATCGGTTCCGAAAGCAGCCCGCCGCCACAGCCGATATCCAGCAGCCGAAGCCCCTTGAAAGGCACCTCGTCGGCAAGGTTTCGTCCGAATTCGGCGGCAATCTGGCTGGTGATGTAATCCAGCCGGCAGGGGTTCATGTCATGCAGCGGCTTGAACTTGCCGCTCGGGTCCCACCACTCGGCGGCCATCGCCTCGAACTTGGCAACTTCGGCGGCATCTACCGTGGTTTCGCTTTGCATGCGACCTCCTGTCGATTCTGCGTTCCGACCCCGTGGCGGGGCGCGCCTTTGCGTTATATAGGTCAGTCATGGACAGAACCGCAGGCCAAAAACGCGCAGCCGCCTTTCTCTACCCGCCGGTCGACCCCTTCGACCAGCGATTCCTCGATACGGGCGACGGCCACCATGTCTATGTCGAACAGTCCGGGGCCCGCGACGGCATCCCGGTGATCGTCGTCCATGGCGGGCCCGGCGGCGGCTGCAGCCCGGCGATGCGGCGCTATTTCGACCCGTCGGTCTATCGCATCATCCTGTTCGACCAGCGCGGCTGCGGCCGGTCGCGGCCACATGCCAGCGTGACGGGCAACACCACCTGGGACCTCGTCGCCGACATGGAGCGGATCCGCGAGGCGCTGGGGATCGGGCGCTGGATGCTGTTCGGCGGCAGCTGGGGCGCGACGCTGTCGCTGATCTACGCCATCACCCATCCCGAGCGCGCCGCGGCGCTGGTGCTGCGCGGCGTCTTCCTGATGACCCGGGCCGAGCTGGACTGGTTCTACGGCGGCGGCGCCGGCCGGTTCTTCCCCGAACTCTGGGCCCGCTTCAGCGCCGCGGTGCCGGAGGGCGAGCGCGGCGACCTGATCGCCGCCTATCACCGGCGGCTGTTCAGCGGCGACATGCGCGAGGAGCTGCGCTATGCCCGGCTCTGGGCCGGCTGGGAGAACGCGCTGGCCTCGATCGACAGCGACCTGCCGCGCGGCGACGGTCCGGCGGAATATTGCCGCGCCTTCGCCCGGCTCGAGAACCACTATTTCACCAATGCCGGGTTCCTCGAGCATGACGGCTGGATCCTGGCCCAGAAGCACCGGATCGAGCATCTGCCGGCGGTGATCGTGCAGGGCCGCTACGACATGATCTGCCCGCCGGTCTCGGCCTGGAACCTGGCCGACGGCTGGCCGCGCGCCGACCTCAAGATGGTGCCGGCGGCAGGCCACGCCCTGTCGGAACCCGGGATCAGCGCCGAGCTGGTGCGGGCGACGGACGCCTTTAGGACCTGCAAGGCGCTGGGGATCTGAGGGGGCTGGCGCGTGGCTCAACGCGCGGTATCGAGGCCGCGTCATCTGCCAAATGTCCCGCCCGGCGCTTGCGCGGGGCACGCGTCCGCCCGCCCCCCACTCCGGGCGGCCGCGCGCCCTCTGAGCAATGTGTGAGCGCGCGTCTTTGCCAGGGGGCCAGTCCTTTGAAATCGCGGCCGGGCCGGTGACGCGCCCCTATTCCTGCTCCTGCCTGTCGTCGCGGCGGAACGGGCCGTAGGCGGTCAGCACCTCGATCTCCTCGCCCACCGCGCGGGCCTCGGCCTCGACGAAACGCGCGATGGCGTCGCGGAAGCCGGGATCGCCGATCCAGTGCAGCGAATGGGTCTCGACCGGCAGGTAGCCGCGGGCCAGCTTGTGCTCGCCCTGCGCCCCGGCCTCGACCCGGGCGAGGCCGTGTTCGATCGCATAGTCGATGGCCTGGTAATAGCAGAGCTCGAAATGCAGGCAGGGGTGATCCTCGACGCAGCCCCAGTAGCGGCCGTAGAGCGTGTCGCGGCCGATGAAGTTCAGCGCCCCGGCGACGTAGGCCCCGTCGCGCTCGGCCAGCACCAGCAGCACGTCGTCGCGCATGGTCCGGTGCAGCTCGTCGAAGAAGGCGCGGGTCAGGTAGGGCGTGCCCCATTTGCGCGATCCGGTGTCCTGGTAGAAGTGCCAGAAGGCATCCCAGTGCTCGGGCCGCAGATCGTCGCCGGTCAGGGCGTGGATGGTGCCGCCGAACGCCTGCGCCACCCGGCGCTCCTTGCGCAGGGTCTTGCGCTTGCGCGAGGACAGGCCGGCGAGGAAGGCGTCGAAGCTGTCGTAACCGCGGTTCTCCCAGTGGAACTGCTGGGTGACACGGTGCATCAGCCCCATCGCCGCGCCGGCCTCGGCCTCTTCCGCGGTGCAGAAGGTGACATGGAGCGAGGACAGCTGGTTCTCGGCCGCGATCTGGACCGCGCCCTGGACCAGCGCGGCGCGGCCGGTCTCCTCCAGCCCCGGCAGGGCCAGCAGACGGCGGCCGGTGGCGGGGGTGAAGGGCACCGCGATCTGCAGCTTGGGATAGTAGCGGCCGCCGGCGCGCTCGTAGGCATGGGCCCAGTTGAAATCGAAGATGTATTCGCCCTGGCTGTGGCTCTTGACATAGAGCGGGGCGACGGCGATCACCTGCTCGCCCGCCCGCGCCACCAGCGGCCGCGCGTCCCAACCGGTGCCGGGCCCGACCGAGCCCGAGCGTTCCAGCGCCGACAGGAAACGGTGGGTGGTGAAGGGATCGTCGGGGCGGCCGCCCTCGGCCGCCTCGGGACAGGCGCAGGCGTCCCAGTCGCCGGCCGGGATCTCGGAAACCCCGCCCAGCAGATTGATTTCGATCGTCTCGCGCATCTCGGCTCCGGTTTCGCGCAACCCCGACGGATCTGTGTCGCGCCCCGGTCAGGTCAAGCCGGCCCGGTCAGGCGGGGAAGGCGGCGGGGTAATCCTCGAAGGTGATGTTCTGCGCCACCTCGCGCGCCTTGGCCTCGGCTTCGGCACTGCGGATGGTCCAGCACAGGATATGGGCGCCCTTCGCCGCCAGCTCGGCCACCCGCGGATTGTCGAGATCGGCCGCCTCGTGGCTGATGAAGCTGGCGCCGACCCGGTCGTAATCCGGGATCAGCCGCAGCTCGTCGGCGCGCGACTTGGGCAGCAGCAGCCAGTGCTCCATCCGGTAGGCGCTGGTGGTCAGGCCGCGCGGGACATGCGGCGCGTGCCGGGCCATCGCGGCGATGGCATGCGGGTTGAAGGACATCACGGCAAGCGGCCCGTCATAGCCCGCCAGCACCCCGGCGACGGCCTGTTCCAGCGGCCCGACATCGGGACCGTTGGCGCCGTCCTGGTCCTTGATCTCGACCAGCAGCGGCACCTTGCCGCCGACCAGCTCCAGCACCTCGGCCAGCGTCGGGATGCCGTCCTCGGCGCCGATCAGCGGGATGGCCGCCAGCTCGGCCGCACTGCGTTGGCAGACCGGGCCGGTCTCGGCGGTCAGGCGTTCCAGCGAATAGTCGTGGAACACCATCGGGATGCCATCGCGCGAGGGCTGGATGTCGATCTCGATGCCATAGCCGGCCTCGACGGCGGCGCGGATCGCGGCGCGCGAGTTCTCGGGCCGGCCGGCGCTGCGGTCGTGATAGGCGCGATGGGCGATCGGCCGGGTGAGGAAGGCGCCGGGCAGGGCCGGGGCCTGGACAGGGGTTTCGAGCGACATTCAGCGGACCTCGAAAATGCCTTCGATCTCGACCGCGACGCCCAGCGGCAGGGCCGCGGCGCTGACGGCCGAGCGGGCGTGGCGCCCGGCTTCGCCCAGCGCCTCGACCAGGAAGTCGGAGGCGCCGTTGATGACCTTGGGCTGATCGGTGAAATCGGCGGTCGAGTTGACGAAGCCGGTCAGCTTGACGACGCGGACCAGCCGCGACAGGTCGCCGTCGCAGGCGGCGCGGACCTGCGCCAGCAGGCTGATGGCGCAACGTTTCGCGGCCTCGGCCCCGGCGGCGAGATCCAGATCGGCGCCCAGCTTGCCGGTAATCAGCCCGTCCGGGCCCTGGCTGATCTGGCCCGAGACATGGACCAGGTCGCCGATCTTGACGAAGGGCACGTAATTCGCCGCCGGCGCCGGTGCATCCGGCAGGGTGACGCCCAGTTCGGCCAGCCGGTCCTCGATCGCGTTGCTCATCTCATCCTCCGATTTGCGGGCTCCGATATGGCGGACGCCGCTTCGCCGCCGACGCTACCCAATGCGCGCGGCGTCGGAAAGGCCCGATCGGATATCCGGCAGCGACGTGACACCGCGATGACGGCGGCGCCCGCGCCCGCTCAATTCTCGCGGAAGGCGCGGTTGAGGTAGTCGGTGAAGGGCTTGAGCAGATAGGCCAGCGGCGTCCGGTCGCCGGTGCGGATGAAGGCCTCGACCGGCATGCCCGGCAGCAGCTTCTTGTCGCCCAGCCGGGCCAGCTGGCCTTTGTCGATCACGATCTGGGCGCGGTAATAGGAGCGGTGGGTGCGCTGGTCCTGGAAGGCATCGGCCGAGATCACCTGGATATGGCCCATCAACTCGGGCGTCGAGCGGCTGCTGAAGGCCGAGAAATGAATCCGCACCTCCTGCCCGACATGGACCTCGTCGATGTGGATCGGCGAAACCTGGGCCGAGATCACCAGCGGCCGGTCCTGGGGCACGATATACATGATCGGCTCGGCGGCCCGGATCACCGAGCGCGGCGTCGTCACCGTCAGGCCGTAGACGATGCCCGAGACCGGCGCGCGGATGTCGAGCCGGTCGAGCTTTTCGCCCAGCGAGCGGCGGCGCTCGGCCAGTTCCAGCTCGCGATAGCCGAGGTCGCGCAGCTGGGTGATCGCCTCCTCGCGCCGGCTGGTGCCGAGCTTGAGGATCTCGATGTCGATCTCGGTGATCTTGCCGTCGGCCTCGGCCCGGTTGGCGGTCAGCTCGCCCACCAGGCCGCGCAGCCGCGCCTCCTCGCGTTCCAGGGCCAGCACCCGCGTCGCCTGGGCCAGGCCCTTGGACAGCAGGTCCTGCTGGGTCTTCAGTTCCTCGCGGATCAGGTCGAGCTGGGTCTTGAGCGCGTCGCGCTGGGCGTCGATGCCGGCCACCTGGCTCTTGATCTGCTCGCGCCGCTTGTGCAGCTGGTCGGTCTGGCGCTGCTGCGACTGGTTGCGGGCCTCGAACAGCCGGACCTGGCCGTCCATCATCGTCGAGACGGCGGGATGCACCCGGGCCGCCTCCCCGAGTTCTTCGGGGAAGGCGATCTTGGTGGCGCCGTCGCGCTCGGCCTCGAGCCGGCCGCGGCGGGCGAGGATCTCGTAGAACTGGTTTTCGACGATGGTCAGTTCCGAGCGCAGCAGCGAGCCGTCGAGGACGATCAGCCGCTGCCCGGCCTCGACGCGGTCGCCTTCCTTGACCAGAACCTTATCGACCACCCCGCCATCGGGATGCTGCACCACCTGGCGGTTCTCGGAGACCTCGATCAGGCCGGGGGCGACGACGGCGCCGGACAGGCGGCTCATCACCGCCCAGCTGCCGAAGCCGCCCAGCAGCAGGACAAGCGCGAAAAAGCCGACCAGAAGGGGCAGGCGCGCCGACCAGTTACTCTTACTCATGAAACGCCTCCGGGGCCGCTGCTCTTGACGATCTCGGCATGGTTCTGGACCATCTCGCGCAGGACCTGGTCGCGCGGGCCGAAGGCGCGGCGGGCGCCGTCCTCGAGCACCAGCAGCAGGTCGCATTCCTGGATCGCGGCGGGGCGGTGGGCCATGATCAGCACCGACTTGCCCTCGGCCTTCATCTGCCGGATCGCGGAGTTGAGCGCCATCGAGCCCTCGTTGTCGAGGTTCGAGTTGGGTTCGTCCAGCACCAGGATCACCGGGTCGCCATACATCGCCCGGGCCAGGCCGACGCGCTGGATCTGGCCGCCCGACAGCCGGCCGCCCAGGGCCGAGACCTTGGTGTCGTAGCCCTGGGGCAGGCGCACGATCATGTCATGGGCGGCCGATTTCTTGGCGGCCTCGACGACCTTGGCGTGATCGGGCGCGGTATTCAGCCGGGCGATGTTCTCGGCGATGGTGCCCTCGAACAGCGTCACCCGCTGGGGCAGGTAGCCGATATAGCTGCCCAGCACATCCGGGTCGTACTGGTCGAGCGAGGCGCCGTCGAGCCGGACCTTGCCGCCGGCCGGGCGCCAGACGCCGGTCAGCGCCCGGGCAAGGGTCGACTTGCCGGCGCCGGACGGGCCGATGACGCCCAGCGCCTGGCCGGGGTCGAGCCGGAAACTGACCATGCGCAGCGCCGCCTGCTGCTCGCCCGGCGGGATCACGGTCACCTGCTGGACGTCGAGCGCCGCCTTGGGCCGCGGCAGCGGCGTCCGCGCCGGTTCGTCGGGCACCCGGCTGAGCAGCTCGGACAGCCGGCCCCAGCCTTCCTGGGCGCGCTGCACCAGGCTCCATTGCCCGATCGCCATCTCGATCGGCGCCAGCGCCCGGCCGAGCAGGATCGAGCCGGCGATCATCGCCCCGGGCGAGAGCTGGCCCTGCAGCACCAGGTAGGCGCCCATGCCCAGCATGCCCGATTGCAGGAACAGCCGGAAGGTCTTGGTCAGCGTGGTATAGGCGCCGCCGCGATCGGCGACCCGGATCGTCTCGGCCAGCGCCTTGCCCCGCGCCAGCTGCCAGCGGTCGAAGCTCGACCCGCGCATGCCCAGGCTCTGCACCGCCTCGGATTCCGCCTTGATCTGCTCGGCGAACTGGTCGGCCTTGAGCGAGGCGGTATTGGCGTCGGCCATCGCCCGCCGGGTGGTCGACTGGTTGAGCAGGGTGATCAGGACCAGCAGCACCCCGCCAAGGATCGCCAGCACGCCGAGATAGGTGTGGAACATGAAGATCGCGGCGATGAAGAACGGGGTCCAGGGAATGTCGCAGACCGCCAGCAGCACCGGAGAGGTGATCAGGCGCTGGATCGATTCGAGATCGCGCTGCGCCGCCATCGCCACCGGGTCGTTGGGCCGGGTGGTGGTGCGTTGGATTGCCGCGGCGAAGACCCGCCGGTCGAGCCGGTCCTGGAACCGCGCCCCGGCCCGGGCCATGACCCGGCCGCGGGCATAGTCGAGCAGGCCCATCATCGCGAACAGGAAGGCGATCAGCACCGTCAGCGCCACCAGCGTTTCCTGCGAGCGGCTGCCGATCACCCGGTCGTAGACCTGCAACATGTAGAGCGGGCCAGTCAGCATGAGGATGTTGACGAATATGCTGAAAATAAAAACGGCCGCGAACAGCATGCGGCTTTCGTTCCGGGCGGCGCTCAGCTCGGCCCGCCCTTTCGCAGTCTCACTTCTGCTCATGCCGGAGAATCCAACCTATGTATTCTCGTTCAAATGATCCGTGCGACGCGCTGGCGCCGCGCAGCCGGTTGATATCACCTTCCTAGCATCGTAACCATGGCCACCAGCGCCTCAAGGGCAAAATTCGGTCGCAACAACTGCGGGAAGAACTAGCTATGCGGATCGCGCGCCCCTCGGGACACCCTGTCTTCCGCCGCCTGTCGCCGCGGCTTGCCGGCCTGGCGGTGCTGGTTTTGGCTACGGCGCTGTCGGCCTGTTCGCCGGCCGTCGAGAAGGGCAAGATCAACGACCCGTTCGAGAGCAACAACCGGGTCGCGCACCGCTTCAATGTCGGCCTCGACAAGACGGTGCTCAAGCCGCTCTCCTCGGCCTATGGCGGCGTGCTGCCCGAGCCGGTGCGCGCGGGGGTGGGGCATTTCGCCGCCAACCTCAACGAGCCCAGCAACGTGGTCAACAACCTGCTGCAGGCCAAGCTCGACAAGAGCGTGGCCAGCCTCTTCCGCTTCGCGATCAACAGCACGGTCGGCGTCGGCGGGCTGTTCGATCCGGCCACGGCGCTGGGCCTGCCGGCGGCCAAGACCGATTTCGGCGCGACGCTGCATGCCTGGGGCGCGCCCGAGGGCGCCTATCTCGAATTGCCGCTGCTGGGGCCATCGACCGAGCGCGACTTCGCCGGCACCATCGTCGACATGGCGATGAACCCGCTCAATTTCGCGCTGAACGGCACCGAGCAGGACGTGGCGCTGGGCGCCAAGGTCGCCTCAAAAGTCGGTGATCGCTACCGGTTTTCTGATACGGTCGATTCCATATTGTACGACAGTGCGGACGGTTATGCGCAGGCGCGGCTTCTGTATCTGCAGAACCGGCATTACGAGCTTGGCATAGCGGCCCCCGACACCTATTTCGATCCCTATGAGGACCCCTATGCGCAATGACATTTCCCGCCGCTCGGTTGTGGCCGGCCTGCTGTCCGGCACGGCGGTTATGGCGCTGGCCGGCCCGGCCAGCGCGCTGAACACCGCCCAGGCGCGCGACCTGATCGGCCGCCTGGTCAACGAGATCAACCGCGTCATCAACTCGGGCGAATCCGAGAACCGCATGTTCGGCGATTTCGAGAGGATCTTCGCCAAATACGCCGATGTGCCGGTGATCGCCCGCTCGGCGCTGGGCGTGGCCGCGCGCCGGGCCAACCGGGCCCAGATGAACGCCTTCACCACCGCGTTCCGCGGCTATATCTCGCGCAAGTACGGCAAGCGGTTCCGCGAATTCATCGGCGGCGAGATCGAGGTGACGGGCGCCCGCCCGGTCAAGAGCTTCTACGAAGTGACCTCGATCGCCAAGCTGCGCGGCGAGGCGCCGTTCGACCTGCGCTGGCATGTCTCGGACAAGAGCGGCCGCGACCTGTTCTTCAACATCATCATCGACGGCGTGAACATGCTGGCGACCGAGCGCACCGAGATCGGCGCGATGCTCGACAAGCGGCGCGGCAATCTCGACGCGCTGATTTCCGATCTGAAAACGGCGGGCTGACGGCGCGCCGAATCTCCGGGCCTTGCCGCGCTGACGCGACGAGGCCCGAGAAGGGGCAAGGCAAGTTCTAGTTGCGCCCGCCGCCGAGCCTGTGGAGCACGTCCGACAGGATCTTCTCGGCCACGCCCTGCTGCTTCGGCGGCTCCTTGCCCGCGGCCAGCGCGGCCTCGGTCTCGGCGCCCTTGGGCGGCACCCGCGGCTCGGGCACGATGATCGGCAGCGGCTTGGAGGGCTGGCCCTCCTCGATCTTGCTCATCAGCTCATGCCAGATCTCGGCCGGAATGCTGCCGCCGGTGACGTGGCTCATCGGCGAGTTGTCGTCATTGCCCATCCAGACCCCGGCGACGTAATCGGCGGTGAAGCCGATGAACCAGGCATCGCGCGAGTTCTGGCTGGTGCCGGTCTTGCCCGCCGCCTGGTGGTCCTTGAGCTTGGCATGGCGGCCGGTGCCCGATTCCACCACCTGGGTCATCATGTAGGTCAGCAGCTTGGCCGACTTGGTCGAGATCACGCGTTCGCCGATGCCGCCGGACTGGCCGATCAGCGGCTTGTCGTCGCCCTTCAGCCGCAGCGAGACCATGCCGTAGGGCTTGACCGAGGAGCCGCCGTTGAGAATGCCGGCATAGGCGCCGGTCATGTCCAGCAGCGTCGTCTCGGACACCCCCAGCGCCAGCGCCGGGCCCTTGGCCAGATCGCTCTGGATGCCGAAATCCGAGGCCACCTTGCGCACCTTGTCCAGCCCGACCGCCATCGCCACCCGCACCGCCGGCACGTTGAGCGATTCCTTCAGCGCGGTGGTCAGCGTCACCAGCCCGCTGAAGGTGCGTTCGTAGTTCTGCGGGCTCCACGGGCCCGAGCCCGGGATGTCGATCGTCAGCGGCGTGTCCTTGACGAAGTCCGACGGGCTGTAGCCGAGGTCGAGCGCGGCGGCGTAGACGAAGGGCTTGAAGGCCGAGCCGGTCTGGCGCAGCGCCTGGGTGGCGCGGTTAAAGGCGCCGGCGACATCGGTCTTGCGGCCGCCGACCATCGCCCGCACCGCGCCGTCGGCCGACATCACCACGATCGCCGCCTGCGCCTTCGAGCCGTCCTTGAGCTTCTTGCTGAAGACGTCCTGCAGCGCCTGCTCGGCCGCTTTCTGGATGCGCTGGTCGAGCGTGGTCTTGATGATCACGTCCTCGGTGGTCTGGGTGGTCAGGAAGTCCGGGCCGCTCTCCATCACCCAGTCGGCGAAATAGCCGCCGGCGCGCGAGGCGGCGGCCTGGGACAGCTTGGCCGGGTTCTGGCGCGCCTTTTCCGCCTGGGCCAGCGTCAGGTAGCCCTGTTCCTGCATCAGCCCGATGATCACGTTCGCCCGTTCGCGCGCCCGGGCGAGGTTGTTGGTCGGCGCGTAGTAGGACGGCGCCTTCAGCAGTCCGGCCAGCATCGCCGCCTCGGCCGGGGTGACGTTGCGCGCCGACTTGCCGAAATAGCGTTCGGAGGCGGCTTCGAAGCCACGCGCGCCGGCGCCGAGATAGGCGCGGTTGAGGTAGATCGTCAGAATCTGGTCCTTGGTGTATTTCCACTCCATCGCCAGCGCGTAGGGCACTTCCTGGATCTTGCGCCAGAGCGTCGAGCGGCGGCAGTCGGCGACATAGGCGGACTCGTTCTTCCACGCCTTGGGATCGTAGGGCTTGCCGAGGCAGAGCAGCTTGGCCACCTGCTGGGTGATGGTCGAGCCGCCGTGGCCCTCGAACGGGCCGCGGCCGGCGCGGATGTTGATGATCATGGCGCCGATGATGCCGCGCGGGCTGACGCCGAAATGGTGGTAGAAGCGGCGGTCCTCGGTCGCGATCACGGCGTCGCGCAGGTAGGGCGAGACATTGTCGGCCGAGATCGAGTCGAAGGTCTGGCCGCGCCAGGCGAATTTCTCGCCCTGGTCGTCGAGCAGCGTCACCGAGCCGCGCGAGCGGCCGTCGAGCAGGGTCTTCGCCGGCGGCAGCTGGACCTCGTAGTAGAAGGTGGCCATCGCCAGGATCAGCGCCACCACCGCGGTCAGCCGCCAGGTCAGCCGCCAGATCAGGCGCAGCAGCCAGCCGATGGCGCGGGTCAGCACGTTGCCGCGCCGCGCCGGCTGCCGGCGCGGGCTGCGCCGGGTCTTGCGGCCGCCGTTGCCGCCCTTGCCACCGCCGCTGCGGGCCTTGCTGTTGCGCTTGCCGCCGTTGCCGCCTTTGCCGCTGCCGCGATCCGCGGGCGCGGCATAGCGCCGGTCTGCCACCAGAGGCGGCCGTTTGCCTGAGTTTCCGCTCATGTCCTGACGCGCCTGTTCCGTGCCGCTCGCCGGGAGTTCTTGCCCCCTTTGGGCGCAGACTACCTTGCCTGCACGGAAATGTGGAGCGCGAAGCCGTCACGATTCGGTTTTGTTCTTGCCCATTTTTTCACCATCAGAGATCAGTTGTGCAAAAATTGTGCAAATATGACCGATCCTGCCTGACGGATTCGCCTTCAACAGCTTGTTCTGTGCCTTCGAACCCGCCCTTCTTCTTGGCGTGGGCACCCTCAGAACCGTCCGATGAATTGCCAACCGGAAAGGTAACGCACAGTGAAACTCATCATTGCAGCAATCAAGCCGTTCAAGCTCGAGGAGGTGCGCGAAGCACTCACCTCCATCGGCGTGCGCGGCATGATGGTGACTGAAATCAAGGGCTTCGGCTCGCAATCCGGTCACACCGAAATCTATCGCGGCGCCGAATACGCCGTGAATTTCGTCCCCAAAGTCAAGCTCGAGATCGTGGTCAGCGACGGCCTGGCCGACCAGGTGGTCGACACGATCCAGAAGGCGGCCAAGACCGACAAGATCGGCGACGGCAAGATCTTCGTGCTCGACGTGGCCCAGGCGGTCCGCGTGCGGACCGGCGAAACCAACGACGACGCGCTCTGACGCGGAAGCTCTAGGGAAGAGAGAAAACGACAATGGCGAATATCAAGAAAACCCTGGGCCTTGCGGCGACCGCCGCGATGGTGGCCCTTCCGGCGCTCGCCGAGGACGCGGCCCCGGTCGTCGACAAGGGCGACGTCGCGTGGATGATGACGGCCAGCCTGCTGGTCCTGTTCATGATCGTGCCCGGCCTGGCGCTGTTCTACGGCGGCCTCGTGCGCGCCAAGAACATGCTGTCGGTGCTGATGCAATGTACCCTGATCGCCTCGATGGTGATGGTGATCTGGGTGATCTACGGCTACTCGATGGCCTTCGGCGGTGAAGGCCTGCTCTGGGGCGGCCTGAGCAAGGTCTTCCTGGCCGGGGTGACGCCGGACTCGCTCGCCGATACCTTCTCGGACGGCTACAAGCTGCCCGAATACGTGTTCATCGCCTTCCAGATGACCTTCGCGGCCATCACCCCGGCGCTGATCGTCGGCGCCTTCGTCGAGCGCATCAAGCTCTCGGCCGTGCTGCTGTTCAGCGCGCTCTGGGTGACCTTCGTCTACTTCCCGATCGCCCACATGGTCTGGGGCACGGGCGGTCTGGTCCTCGACTGGGGCGCGATCGACTTCGCCGGCGGCACCGTGGTGCACATCAACGCCGGTATCGCCGCGCTGGTGGTCGCCATCGTGATCGGCCCGCGGATCGGCTTCGGCAAGGACAACATGGCCCCGCACTCGATGACCCTGACCATGGTCGGCGCCGCGATGCTGTGGGTCGGCTGGTTCGGCTTCAACGCCGGTTCGAACCTCGAAGCGACCGCCGGCGCCGCCCTGCCGCTGCTGAACACCTTCGTCGCCACCGCCGCCGCGGCGCTGAGCTGGTCGATCGTGGAAGCGGTCACCCGCGGCAAGGCGTCGGGTCTGGGCGCGGCCTCGGGCATCGTTGCCGGCCTGGTCGCCATCACCCCGGCCTGCGGCACCACCGGCCCGGTCGGCGCGGTCGTCCTCGGCCTGATCGTCTCGCCGGTCTGCTACTTCTTCGTCACCACCGTGAAGTCGAAGTTCGGCTATGACGACAGCCTCGACGTCTTCGGCGTCCACGGCATCGGCGGCATCGTCGGCGCTGTCATGACCGGCATCCTCTGCGCCCCGTCGCTGGGCGGCACCGGCTTCGTCGTCGAGAACGGCGGCATGGCGGCCCAGGTCATGGTCCAGATCAAGGCGGTCCTGGTCACCCTGGTGTGGTCGGGCGTCGGCTCGCTGATCCTGATCTACATCACCAAGGCGATCACCGGCCTGCGGGTCGACAGCGATGCCGAGCGCGAAGGTCTCGACCTCAGCTCGCATGGCGAAGCGGCCTACCACAGCTGAACGCAGCAACAGCGAAATCGAAGCCGGCGGGGTGCAAGCCCCGCCGGTTTTGCTTTGCGCCGGGGCCGGGACGCCAGGACGCCGGGCCGCGGCAGCGGCGCATTGTTTGCGGTAACGCCACGTCACTCGTGCGCGCGCGCACTGTCCGCGCGGTTGACTGTTCCGCAGGAAAAACATTCACTTAGTGCTATGTGTGGGCGGGGGCTGAGTGTTGGAGTGTTCGACGATGGCCACAGCTTTCAAACCATGGAAATCTCGGCAGTCTTTCCTGTCCACGGCCAGCACGCTCTGGCTGCTCGGGGGATTTGCCGTCGCCATGATGGTCGTGACCACCTACCACATGCTGATCTGGACGGGGACCTATCGCGTCGAACCCCCGCCGGGACTTGCCGTCGGCAAGGGCGCGGCCGGGGGCGCGATCGCCAGGGTTTCGTGCCGCAACATCGGCGCCATCCCTCAGGATGTGCTGACCTCCTGGGTTCTGGGCTATTGGAACGGGGCGAACCCGCAGGCCCTGAGGGCAGACCCGCCCTTCATGACGCCGAAGAAGGCCGGCGCCGCGGTCATGTATGCCTGTCTCGCAACGCCGGATGCGACGATCCGCGCCGCCGTCTCTGAGGCACTGGCGAAGATGCCCGGCCTGTCGGCTGACCGCGCGGCGCTGCGCGATCAGTCATGAGCGCGTTCGCGGCTCAGACGATCACGTCCATCGCCTTCTGCGGGCCAAGTTCGAACACCCGCTTGTAGCGCGCCACCTCGTCAGCCGGGCCGAGCGCCTTGTTGGGGTTGTCCGACAGCTTGACCGTCGGCCGGCCATTGGCGCTGACCGCCTTGCAGACCAGGCTGAACGGCGCCAGCGCGTCGTCCGGCACCAAGCCGCGGAAATCGTTGGTCAACAGCGTGCCCCAGCCGAAGCTGACCTTGACCCGGCCGGCGAAGCGGGCGTGCAGTTCCTCGATCTTGGCGACGTCGAGCCCGTCGGAGAAGATCACCAGCTTCTGCGTCGGGTCCTCGCCGCGTTCCTGCCACCAGCGGATCGCCGTCTCCGCGCCTTCCACCGGATCGCCGGAATCGATCCGGATCCCGGTCCAGGTGGTCAGCCAGTCCGGCGCGTGCTTGAGGAAATTCTCTGTGCCATAGGTGTCGGGCAGGATGATGCGCAGGTTGCCCGAATGCTCCTCGTGCCAGTCGGCCAATACCTTGTAGGGCGCCTGGCGCAGCTCCTCGTCGCTGTCGGCCAGCGCGGCATAGATCATCGGCAGTTCGTGGGCGTTGGTGCCGATCGCCTCCATGTCGCGATTCATCGCGATCAGGCAGTTGGAAGTGCCGACGAAAGCCTCGCCCAGCCCCTCCTGCAGCGCCTGCACGCACCAGTCCTGCCACAGGAAGGAATGCCGCCGCCGGGTGCCGAAATCGGCGACCTTGAGGCCGTCGATCTTCTGCAGCCGCTCGACCTTCTCCCACAGCTTGGTCATCGCCCTTGCGTAGAGCACCTTGAGCTCGAAGCGCCGCATCCGGTTCAGCACGGCGCGGCTGCGCAGCTCCATCAGCACCGCCAGCGCCGGGATCTCCCACAGCATGACCTCGGGCCACTTGCCCTCGAAGGTCAGCTCGTATTGCCCGTCGCGCTTTTCCAGGTGGTAGGGCGGCAGTTGCAGGTTCTCGAACCACTCCATGAAATCGGGGCGGAACATCTGGCGCTTGCCGTAGAACATGTTGCCGCGCAGCCAGGTGCTCTCGCCCCGGCCCAGCCGCAGGGTCCGGATATGGTCGAGCTGTTCGCGCAGCTCGCCCTCGTCGATCAGATCGGCGAGCCGGATCGAGGTGGTGCGGTTGATCAGGCTGAAGGTGACGTCGGTGTCGGGCTTGTTGCGGAACACCGACTGGCACATCAACAGCTTGTAGAAATCGGTGTCGATCAGGGAACGGACGATCGGGTCGATCTTCCATTTGTGGTTATAGACGCGGCTGGCGATGTCGACCATGGGACTTGCCCGGCTCACTGTTCCAGCACGACGCCGGCGGCGCGCATGGCGTTGCGGGCGTCCTCCAGGCTGCCGTCCATGTCGATCGCCCGGCAGGCGCCTTCCAGAACGGTGACCTTGTAGCCCAGCCGCGCGGCGTCGAGCGCCGAATACTGGACGCAGAAATCGGTGGCGAGGCCGACCAGGGTCAGGTTCTCGACCCCGCGCGTGCGCAGGTAGCCGTCAAGGCCGGTCGGCGTGGCCTGATCGTTCTCGAAGAAGGCGGAATAGCTGTCGATCGCGGCGCGGAAGCCCTTGCGGATGATCAGGTCGGCCGGGTCGGTGTTCAGCCCGGGGACGAACTCCGCCCCCTTGCTGCCCTGGACGCAATGGTCGGGCCACAGGATCTGCGGGCCATAGGGCATCTCGGCCATGCTGAAGGGCGCGTCGCCGTGGTTCGAGGCGAAGGAGGCGTGGTTGGCCGGGTGCCAGTCCTGGGTCAGCACCTTGACCCGGAAATGATCGTAGAGGTCGTTGATGCGCGGCACGATCTCGTCGCCGCCTTCGACCGCCAGCGCACCGCCGGGGCAGAAGTCGTTCTGGACGTCGATCACGATCAGGGCGTCGGTTGCGGGGCGCATGGCGTGTCCTTCCAAGGTTTCTTCACGGGTAAGTGGCCCCGCGCCTGCCGTCAATGCCTGCATGGCAAGGGGTTGGCGGGGGCGGTGGTTGGTATCTTGACAATATGTTACCAAGGTATCTAAATGCGACTCATGAAACAGATCGAACGAGTCCAGACCGGGCTGCGCCTGGAAAAACGGCTGGTGAAGGTGCTCAAGGGCCTTGCCGAGCATCTCGAGATGCCGGTGTCGGAGCTGATCGAGGGCATGGCGTTGCATGCCTTCGAGGGCAAGGCGCCGTTCGGCGAGGTGACCCTGCGCAAGATCGCCCAGCTGAAGGAGGTCTACGACCTCGACCTGACCGCGGAGGACAGCCACCGGCTGACGGAGGAGCCGAAATGACCGTGACCCTGGAAGCCTTCGACGCGGCCGAGATCGACCCGGCCGCCTTCAGCCATCGCGACCACCTCGCCGTCGCCTTCGAGGCGTTGCGGCAAGACGAGTTCTTCGCCGCCAGCGCCCGGATCGCGCGCGGGCTGCGCGGGCTGGCCGCCAAGGCCGGGGCGCCCGAGAAATACAGCGCCACGATCACGCTCGCCTTCATCAGCCTCGTTGCCGAGCGGATGCAGGAAGGGCAGGACTTCGACGCCTTCCTCGCCGCCAATCCCGAGCTGCTGAACGGGGCGCTGAAACGGCTCTATTCCAGCCAAAGACTGGCCGATCCGCGCGGCCGGAGCGTCGCGTTGCTGCCCGATCTCGGGGCCGCGGCGGCGTAGCGCGCCCTTGCCAGCACGACGTTCCGCGTCTTATGGAGCGCCGATGCTGACCGTTGCCGCCCTCTACCACTTCACCCGTTTCGACGACCCGGCCGCCCTGCGCGGCCCGCTGCTGGCCGCCTGCGAGGCGGCGGGCATCCGCGGCACGCTGTTGCTGGCGCGCGAGGGGATCAACGGCACCGTCGCCGGCAGCCGCGCGGGGATCGACGCGGTTCTGGCCCATATCCGCGCCCTGCCGGGCTGCGCCGGGCTGGACTGGAAGGAGAGCCCGGCCGAGACGATGCCCTTCGGCCGGATGAAGGTGCGGCTCAAGCGCGAGATCGTCACCATGGGCCAGCCGCAGGTCGATCCGCTGGCGGGCACCGGCCATTACGTCGCCCCGGCCGAGTGGAACGCCCTGATCTCGGCCCCGGACGTCGCCGTCATCGACACCCGCAACGATTACGAGGTCGCGATCGGCACCTTCGACGGGGCGGTCGATCCCGGCACCCAGAGCTTCCGCGATTTCCCGGCCTGGTGGGAGGCCAACCGCCACCGCTTCCACAACAAGCGCATCGCGATGTTCTGCACCGGCGGCATCCGCTGCGAGAAGTCGACGAACTACCTGCTGGGGCAGGGGGTCGAGGCGGTCTACCACCTCAAGGGCGGGATCCTGAAATATCTCGAGGAGGTGCCGGAGGAAGACAGCCTGTGGCAGGGCGAATGCTTCGTCTTCGATCAGCGGGTCAGCGTCGGCCACGGGCTGAAGCCGGGGCAGTACGATCTGTGCCACGCCTGCCGCCGACCGGTGTCGGAAGCCGACAAGCGCCATCCGGATTACGAGGAGGGGGTGCAGTGCCCGCGTTGCGTGGGCGCCTATTCCGAGACCGACCGCGCGCGGTTCCGCGAGCGTCAGCGCCAGATGGAGATCGCCGCGCGCCGGGGCGCGCGGCATCTGGGTCAGGAGATCAGCTAAAGGCCAGGACAAGGCCGGCGGCGGCCGTCGCCGCGCCCATGCCGCGCAGCACGGTCATCCGGCGCTCGGCCGAGGTCAGCCTGACCAGCGATTGCGCCACGCCGACGCCGATGCCGTGCAGCGCCGCGGTGGCCAGCGCGAAGCCAAGGCCGAAGGCAACCTGACCGGCGCCACCGACTTCCGCGCCATGGGCGGCGCCATGGGCCAGGCCGAAGGCGGCGATCATCGCCACGCTGGCGCCCAGCGGCAGCCGCGCGGCGAAGGCCAGCATCCCGCCCAGCAGGATCACCGAAGCCAGGATCATCGGCTCGACCATCGGCAGGGCGACCCCCGCCAGCGCCAGCCCGTAGCCCGCGACCATCGCGCCGACGAAGGTCGCCGGCAGCGCCCAGAGCGCCCGGCCCCCGGCCATCGCGGCCCAGAGGCCGACGGCGACCATCGCCAGCACGTGGTCGGGCCCGGTGACCGGGTGTTCCAGCCCGGCGGCGACCGAGCCATGGGCGAGCGGCGCGATATGGGCCAGCGCGGGCGAGGCCGTGACGGCCAGCGCGAGCGCGAGAAGCGGGATCTTCTTCATCGAGAACCTCCAGACAGCCCCGGTTCGTGATCGGCGCGACCGCCGGGGACTCGTTGAACTACCGTAGAAAGGCTAGCTCCCCGTCTGCCACATCGCAAGCGCGGCGCCCCGGCGCGACGATGACGAGCGGGCGAGGGACGCCGTTGCCGCCACGTCATGCCGGAATTTCGGGCGATTTTCCGCGGCAAGGGTGAAACACGGGAATCGGAATGACCCCGGGGATATTGACCTTTGCCGCGTTTGACCCAATGTTCGCCCGCGTAACATTGGCCGCGTCCGCGAGGTCGCGGACGGCCGAATCTATTGCGCCGGCGCAGCCTGTCGCGCTCCGCCGGGGAAAGTGCCTTCGATGCCCGCTCGTTTCCGTGCCCATAGAGTCGCCGCGCTGCTGGTCCTGATCGGGGCCGGGGCCTGGGTCGCCACCGGCAAGTTCTCGGCCGTCGGCAGCGAGGAGGCCCAGGCCGCCCAGCCCGCCGAAAAGGCGCCGACAGCCGTCGAGGCGCCGACACTGCCCACCGTGGCGGTGGTGGCGCCGCATTTCGCCGACCATTCGCGCAAGATCACCATCTCGGGCGCGACCGCCGCCGACAAGATGTCGGTGCTGGCGGCGCGCACCAGCGGCGTGATTCACGCCCTCAATGTCGAGAAGGGCGATGCGGTGAAGCAGAACGACGTGGTGATGACGCTGGAGGGGCCCGAGCTGAAGGCCAATGTCGCCACCGCCGAGGCGCTGGTCGCCCAGCGGGACCGCGAGCTGAAGGTGGCGGAGTCGCTCTACAGGTCGGGCAACACGTCCGAGCTCAAGCTGACCAGCGCGCGCTCGGCCAAGGCGGCGGCGGACAGCCAGCTCAGCCAGGCCCAAGCGGCGGCCGACCGGCTCGAACTGCGGGCGCCCTTCGCCGGGGTGATCGAGGCGGTGGATGTCGAGCAGGGCGAATGGGTGCAGCCCGGCACCAAGGTGGCGACGCTGCTGGCGCTCGACCCGATCGTCGTCGATGCCGAGGTCAGCGAGACCGACATCAAGTTCATCCAGACCGGCGCCAAGGCCAGGGTCCGGCTGGTCGACGGCCGCAGCTTCGAGGGCACGGTCCGCTTCGTCTCGAAAGAGGCCAACAGCCAGACCCGCACCTTCCCGGTCGAGGTCGCGCTGCCCAATCCCGACGACGCGATCCCGGCGGGGATGACCGCCGAGGTCACGCTTTACACCCCGGCGGTGAAATCGGTGACCGTGCCGCGTTCGATCATCACGCTGAGCGAGGACGGCACGCTGGGGCTGCGGGTGGTGGATGACAGGAACGTCGCCCATTTCGCCCCCGTCACGCTGATCGACGACACGCCCGACGGCCTCGTCCTAGCCGGGGTGCCCGACGGGGTGCAGATCGTCGTCTCGGGCCAGGACCTGGTGAAGGATGGCGAGACGGTGCAGCCGGTTCCGGCGCCGAAAGGGGCGCTGGAATGAAGCTGGTCGAAACCGCGATACGCAACGCGCGGCTGACGATCTCGGTTCTGGTCTTCCTGATGATCGCCGGGACGATGGCCTATGTCTCGATCCCGAAAGAGGCCGAGCCGGACGTCCAGATCCCGATCATCTATGTCTCGATGACGTACACCGGCATCTCGCCCGAGGATAGCGAGCGGCTGCTGCTGCGGCCGATGGAGACCCAGCTCAAGAACATCACCGGCATCAAGCAGATGACCTCGACCGCCTATCAGGGCGGCGGCAACGTGCTGATCGAGTTCCGGGCCGGGGCCAATCTCGACAAGGCGCTGACCGACGTCCGCAACAAGGTCCAGGACGCCAAGCCGAACCTGCCCCAGGGCACCGACGAACCGACGGTGCACGAGGTCAATGTCTCGCAGTTCCCGGTCCTCGTCGTCACCCTGTCGGGCGACGTGCCCGAGCGCATCCTGTCGAAGGCGGCGCGCGACCTGCAGAACCGGCTCGAGGAAGTGCCCGGCGTGCTCGAGGCCACGCTGGAAGGGGTGCGCGACGATGTCGCCGAGATCACCATCGACCCGGCCAAGCTGTCCTCCTACGGGCTACGCGCCGACCAGCTGATCGCCGGGGTGACGGCGAACAACCAGCTGGTCGCGGCCGGCGCGATGGAGGGCAAGGAAGGCCGCTACGCGATCAAGGTCCCGACCCTGATCGAGACGGTCAACGATGTCGCCAACCTGCCCGTCGTCGCCACCAAGGACGCGGTGGTGCGGGCGCGCGACCTGGCGACGGTGCGGATGACCCAGAAGGACCCGCAGACGATCACCCGGCTGAACGGCAAGCCGGCGGTGGCGATCGAGATCTCGAAACGCACCGGCGCCAACCTGATCGAGACGGTCGATACGGTGAAGCAGGTCACCAACAGTTTCGCCAAGCTCTTGCCCAAGGGCACCGTGGTGACCTTCAGCCAGGACAAGTCGGACAATATCCGGCAATTGCTGTCGGACCTGCAGAACTCGGTGCTGACCGCCGTCATCCTGGTCTTCATCGTCATTCTCTACGCGCTGTCGGGCCGGGCCTCGCTGCTGATCGGCCTGGCGATTCCGGCCTCGTTCCTGATCGGCATCCTCGGGCTCGACATGGCCGGGCTGACGGTCAACATCGTGGTGCTGTTCAGCCTGATCCTCGCCGTCGGCATGCTGGTCGACGACGCCATCATCGTCACCGAGTTCGCCGAGAGGCGTATGGCCGAGGGCATGGACAAGCGCGAGGCCTTCGCGATGGCCTCGCACCGGATGACGGGCCCGGTGGTCGCCGCCACCATGACACGCGTCGCCGCCTTCTCGCCGCTCCTGTTCTGGCCCGGCGTCGTCGGCGAGTTCATGAAATACATGCCGATCACCTTGATCGCGACGCTGTCGGCCTCGATGCTCTACGCGCTGATCTTCGCGCCGACGCTGGGCGCCATCGTCGCCCGGCCGGTGAAGGAGGACGACAAGCACCGTGACGGCTTCTACATGAAGATCGTCGGCCGGGCGATCCGCCATCCCTGGCTGGTGATGATGCTGGCCGTCGCGGCGCTGGTCGCGGTGCCGGTCGCCTATGGCAAATACGGCAAGGGGGTCGAGTTCTTCCCCAATGTCGAGCCCGATTACGGCCTGCTCTACGTCCATGCCCGCGGCAACCTGTCGATCGACGAGAAGGACGCGCTGGTAAGGCAGGCCGAGAAACGCATCCTCGGCTGGCCCGGGATCAAGACGGTCTATACCCGCACCGGCAAGGGCGGCGGCGCCGGCAACGAGGTCGCGGCGGATGTCATCGGCACGATCCAGTACGAGTTCGTCGACTGGCGCAAGCGCAAGTCGGCCAACGAGATCCTGGCCGATCTGCGCAAGGCGATGAAGGGCATTCCCGGCGCCACCGTGGAAGTCTCGGTGCCGCAGGCCGGGCCGCCCACCGGCAAGGCGATCCAGGTGCGGCTGTCCTCGGCCGATCCGTCGGTGCTGCCGGCGGCGGCCAAGAAGGTGGCGAAGATGCTGCGCGGCCTGCCCGATGCCATCGACGTCGACGACGGCCTGCCGCTGCCCGGCATCGACTGGGAACTCAAGGTCGACCGCGCCGAGGCCGCCCGCTACGGCGTCACCCCGGCCTCGGTCGGCGCCGTCGTCCGGATGGTGACGGCCGGGCTCAAGCTGTCCGATTTCCGTCCCGCCGGGGTCGACGACGCGGTCGACATCGTGCTGCGTCTGCCGCGCGACCAGCGCACGATCTCCGAGCTCGACCAGCTGCGGATCGAGACCAATGCCGGCCCGGTGCCGATCTCGAATTTCGTCCACCGCGTCGCGGCGCCGACCGTGGGCACCCTGACTCGGATCGACGGCGCCCGCACCATCACCGTGCAGTCGAACGTGCGCGAAGGCGCCCAGACCGCCGCGGTGCAGGCCGAGGTGGCCAAGATGGTCGCGGCGATGGGGCTGGAGAAAGAGGGCATCCGCTGGAAGCTGGCCGGCTCGGACCAGGACCAGAAGGACGCGGCGGCCTTCCTGTCGAAGGCCTTCGGCGCGGCGATGGCGCTGATCTTCGGCGTGCTGCTGGCCCAGTTCAACCGCTTCACCTCGGTCGGGCTGGTGCTCTCGGCGGTGGTGATGTCGACCATCGGCGTCTTCCTCGGCCTGATGATCATGGGCCAGCCCTTCGGCGTGGTGATGACCGGGATCGGCATCATCGCCCTGGCCGGGGTGGTGGTGAACAACAATATCGTCCTGATCGACACTTACGACCATTTGCGCCACGACCAGGGCATGCCCAAGGTCGAGGCGATCATGGAAACCTGCCGCGAGCGCGCCCGGCCGGTGGTGCTGACCGCGCTGACCGCGATCCTCGGCGTGCTGCCGATCGCCTTCGGCCTCAACCTCGAACTGCTGGGGCACGAGACGACCTTCGGCGCGCCGTCGACGCAATGGTGGATCTCGCTGTCCTCGGCCATCGTCTTCGGTCTCGCCTTCGCCACCGTGCTGACGCTGGTGGTGACGCCCTCGATGCTGATGATCGTCTCGCGCGAGGGGCCGCGGAAATGGCGCTGGTTCGGCTGGTTCCGGCGCAAGCCGGTGGTGTGAGGCCGACGCGCCCGGGCCCTCACTCCTCGATCCGCAGCTCCTCCGGGTTCTCCTGTGCCGCCAGGGCGTCGTAGCGCGCCACGCTGTAGACATGGGCGGCGGTGCGGTCGAGCCAGCGCATCGCGTCGGTCAGGGCGAAGATGCGCGCCGACTCGCCCGTCCCGCCGGCCTTGCGCGACAGCGCCCGGCGCCGCAGCCTGACCATGCGCGACGCGGTCGCCCGCCGCAGCCGGTAAAGGCGCAGGAGGCGCGCGCCGTCGTCGTCATGCGGAGGCCGCCGCAGGATCGCCCCCAGCAGCAATGCCGGCCGGCGCAGCGAGGCGTCCGCCAGCACCGGGCCCAGCCGCTCGGGCTGGCGGCAGCGGTGTTGGAGCCGGTGAAGGTGGTCGTATTGATGCAGCAGCGCGCTGTAGCGCCGCAGCGGGCGGGTTTGGTCGACCGGCACCACGATCCGCGCCAGGTAGTCGCGCAGGTCGAGCAGCGCCGGCTCGGTCTTCTCGACCGCCGCCTGCAGCGCGACCGGATGGGCACCCGGCCGCAATGCCTCGCCCAGCGCGGCGAAGAGCGTGGCCGAGATCGCCCCGGCACAGCTGCGCGCCGCGTCGATCGCCGCGCCCGGATCGGCCAGCAGGCGCTGGTCGAGCGCCTCGGACAGCGGTCCCGGCCGTTCGGGCACCAGCCGCTCGACCAGCCGCGCGAAGGGATTGGCAAGCGGCAGCATCAACACCACGCCGACGAGGTTGAAGAGAGTATGGAAGGCGACCAGCCCGGCCTGATTGTCGCCGCCCATCAGACCGTCGCGCAGGGGCAGGGCGATCAGGCCAAGCAAGAAAAAGGCAACGACGCCGGTCACCACGTTATAGGCGACATGGGCCAGCCCGGTCTGGCGCATCGCGCGCGAGCCGCCGACGGTGGCCAAGAGCGCCGTCACCGTGGTGCCGATATCCATCCCGATCACCAGCGCCGCCGCCTGGGTGAAGCTGATCGTGCCGGCACCGAGCAGCACCAGCGTGCTGGCCACCCCGGCCGAGGATGATTGGGTGATCGCGGTGATCACCGCGCCCAGCAGCAGCATCTCGAACCGGCCCAGCAGCGTGTCGGGCGGGAAGTCGGCCGGCGTCACCTGACCCTGAAACCCGGCCATCCCGGCCTGCATCATCTCGAGCCCGACGAAGACCAGGGCGAAACCGGCCAGCGCCTGGCCGGCGCGGGCCCAGTTGCCGCGCGCCAGAACCCGGGTCAGGCTGCCGGCGAAGAGCAGCGGCAGGGCGGCAAGGCCGATCTTCAGCTTGAAGCCCAGCAGCATCACCATCCAGCCGGTGACGGTGGTGCCGATATTGGCGCCGAAGATGATGCCGACCGCCTGCGGAAAGGTCAGCAGCCCGGCGCCGACGAAGCCGACCACCGTTACCGTGGTGGCGCTGGACGACTGGATCGCCGCCGTGGTCAGCGTGCCGGTGATCGCCCCGGTCAGCGGCGTCGTGGTGAAGCGGGTCAGCAGGGCGCGGGCGCGCTGGCCGGCAAGCTGGCGCAACGCCTCGGTCATGGTCTGCATCCCGAACAGGAACAGACCGATTCCACCCAGAACCTGCAGGATATCCGCGTTCATCCGCACCCTCCGAGCCGCGATCTTGGCAAAGCGGCGGGACGGGCGCAATCGGCTGCGGGCAATTGAGCGGCCGCGCCAGATCTGTCATCTGACCCTCAGTTCAGGCATCGCCGGAGACCGAGTCGTGGCAAGACCCAGCCCCAATCTGCGCGGCGCCCTGCTGGCGCTGCTCGCCTTCGCCATCTATGCCGGCCACGATGTGGTGGTGAAGCTGCTGGGCGCCCATTACCCGGCCGTCCAGATCGTGTTCTTCGCCACCCTGCTGGGCTTTCCGCTGGTCACGCTGATGATGATCCGCGACCGCAGCGACGGCAATCTGCGGCCGCGTCACCCTGGCTGGACGGCGCTGCGCACGGGCGCGCTGGTGATCAGCGGGCTGGCCGCCTTCTATGCCTTCGGCGTGCTGCCGCTGGCCCAGACCTATGCCATCCTGTTCTCGATGCCGCTGCTGATCACCCTGCTCTCGGTCCCGGTGCTGGGCGAGACGGTCGGTCTGCGGCGCGGATTGGCGGTGCTGGTCGGGCTGGCCGGCGTGCTGATCGTGTTGCGCCCCGGCACCGCGCCGCTGGGGCTGGGTCACCTCGCCGCCGTGGTCGCGGCGCTGGGCAGCGCGTTGTCCTCGGTGATCATGCGCAAGATCGGCCAGCACGAGCGCAACGTCGTGCTGCTGGTCTACCCGATGATGGCCAATGTCGTGCTGATGGGCATCGCGCTGCCCTTCGTCTATGTCCCGGTGCCGGTCGGGCACCTGGCGGGCTTCGCCGCCGTCGCCCTGTTCGCCTTCCTCGCCATGCTGGTGCTGATCATGGCCTATCGCGACGGCGAGGCGGTGATCGTCGCGCCGATGCAATATTCCCAGATCCTCTGGGCCGCGGTCTACGGCTACCTGATCTTCGGCGAGGCGCCCGACGGCGCCACCGTGCTGGGCGCCGCGGTGATCATCGCCAGCGGCCTCTACATCCTGCTGCGCGAGAGCCGGGCCAGGGTTTCCGAGAACCGCCCGGTGCTGACCAGCCGGGCCCGTTCGGGGCTGGCGGTGTTCCCGCGCGCCCGGCCGTTCCACCGCCGCCCTGCCGGTGCCGGGGCGGAAGCTGCAGAAGGTGGAAATGAGCCCCTTGCAAATCCCGCGGGGAATCGGTAACTCGCCTGCATCGGTCGGAGCGTAGCGCAGCCTGGTAGCGCACCTGCTTCGGGAGCAGGGGGTCGGAGGTTCGAATCCTCTCGCTCCGACCAATGATTTCCCGCACATTTCCCAATCCAGCGGCGCGCCCTGCGGGCGCGAGCCTGTTTCGTGGCGCTGCGCGCGTGGGGGCGCTGCCCCCGCCGCCGCAAGCGGCGACTCCCCCGGAGTATTTTCGCAAAGGTGAAATGGCGAACCGCGCCTGTGATTTCGCCCGAGTGGAAATGTCCGGGCGCAGGCCTCGTTTGCCGCGCCGTTGCCGCCCCGTCCTGACGGTCAGGTTTTCCCTACCTTGTTTACTGTACCGTCCGGACGGTAAATCCGCGCCAGTCCTGACGAGGTCGCGATGTCCACCAAAGCCAGATCCGATGCCCGCTGCCGCATTCTGAGGGCGGCCGAGGCGATCGTTCGCAGCTTGGGCGCGCGGCATCTGACGCTGGACTCCGCGGCCCAGGGCGCCGGGGTCAGCAAGGGCGGCGTTCTCTATCACTTTCCCGGCAAGCAGGCGCTGCTGGAAGGGATGATCGCGCGCGGCGTGGCCGACTTGGTCGGCCGCATCGAGCGCTACCGTGCCGAACTGGCCGGGGCGCCGAATCCGACACTGCGGGCGATGCTGCGCGCCGGGCGCGAGATCCTGTCCAGCGAGATCGACCTGCGCTCGGGCATGATCGCCGCGGTGGCCGAAAGCCCCGAACTTCTGGCCCCGGTGCGGGTCATGCTGGCCGACAACTGGGAGAATGTCCGCCACGAGGCCGCCGATCCGGCCGATGCCTACCTGATCTGGAGCGCGATGGAGGGCATGCTGTTCTTCGCCAGCTTCGACGTCTCGCCGCTGGCTCCTGATGAGCGGCTGGC
This sequence comes from Acidimangrovimonas pyrenivorans, assembly GCF_042643245.1. Classification (NCBI taxonomy): domain Bacteria; kingdom Pseudomonadati; phylum Pseudomonadota; class Alphaproteobacteria; order Rhodobacterales; family Paracoccaceae; genus Acidimangrovimonas; species Acidimangrovimonas pyrenivorans. The sequence goes on along the minus strand of NZ_JBHRSK010000016.1, from coordinate 12,077 downwards.
CTGCTACGACAGGATCTGCGCCCGGGCCGAGGCACTGCCGGGAAGGAGCCCCGTTCATGCCGAGTGAGCTGCGCCTTGGCGCCGGTCTGGCGGCGCTGATCCTGCTGGCCGCCGCCCCGCTGGCGGCCGAGCCGCCCTTGACCGTCGACGCCGTCATCGCCAGGCCGTCGACCGAGGCACGGGTCTACAAGCTGACCGGCGAGGCGGTGGCGCATGAGACGCTGAGCGCCTCTTTCCCGGCCGGCGGGCGCATCGCCGAGATGCTGGTGGCCGAGGGCGACAGGGTGACAGCCGGCGAGAAGCTGGCGCGGATCGAGTCGGTGCAGCAGGAACAGGCGGTGCGCGCGGCCGAGGCCGGGGTGGCGACCGCCGAGGCAAGCTACCGCAAGGCGCGCGAGGACAGCGCCCGCCAGGACGCGCTTTTGGAACGCGGCGCCACCACCCGCAGCGCCCGCGACGCCGCCGCGGACCAGCTGCGCGCGGCCGAGGCGACGGTGGCCCAGGCCCATGCCGATCTCGACCGGGCGAAGAAGGCGCTGTCGGACACCGTGCTGCTGGCCCCCGCCGCCGCCACCGTCACCGACCGCAAGGCCGAGCCGGGCCAGGTGGTCGGCGCCGCCCAGCCGGTGCTCGAGCTTGCGCTGGGCCACAGCTTCGACGCCGTGTTCGAGGTGCCCGAGGTGATGCTCACCTCCTTCCCGACGGCGCCGATGGTGACGCTCACCCGGCTCAACGCGCCGGGCAAGCCGTTCCGGGGCGTGGTGCACGAGATCTCGCCGCTGGTCGATCAGGCCAGGGGCACCGTCAAGGTCACCGTGCGGATCATCGATCCGCCACCCGGGCTGGGCTATGGCGATCCGCTGATCGGCAGCGTCACCCGGCCCGGCGGGCAGCGCATCTCTCTGCCCTGGTCGGCGATGAGCGCGACCGAGAAAGGCCCGGCGGTCTGGGTGATCGACCCCGAGACCAGGGTGGCGCATCTGCGCCGGATCGACGTGCTGCGCTACGAGACCGGCAAGATCGTCGTCCGCAGCGGGCTGAAGGCGGGCGAGGAGGTGGTGACGCTGGGCTCGAACCTGCTCTATCCCGGCCGCACCGTCCGGGTGAAGGAGGAAGAGTGATGCGCCGCCTTGCTCCCGCCCTGATCCTGAGCCTGGCTTTGCCGCTGGCGCTGTGCTCCGGCCCCGGCATGGCCGAGGAGGCGCCGCCGCGCCCGGTGGTCTCGGAAGTGGTGACGCCGCAATCGGGGCTGCAGCCGTCCTATGTCGGCACCGTGACGGCGCGGGTCGAGACCGATCTCGGCTTTCCCCGCATCGGCACGGTGGCCGAGCGCACGGTGCGGCTGGGCGACGTGGTCAAGAAGGGCGAGGTGCTGGCGCGGCAGGACCCGACCGAGCTGGATGCCGATCTGCGCGCCGCCGAGGCCGGGGTGACGGTGGCCGAGGCGCAGGCGAAATCGGCGCGCGACGCGGCGCGCCGGGTCGACGAGCTGGTCGCCCGCGGCGTCGACAGCGCGGCCGCCGCCCAGACCGCCCATAGCAGCCTGGCCGCCGCCGAGGCGCAGCTGGAACAGGCCCGCGCCGCCCTCGCCCGGGCCCGCGATGCCCGCGACCTGGCGGTGCTGAAGGCGCCGCAGGACGGGGTCATCACCCATGTCTATGCCGAGCCGGGGGCGACGCTGGCCGCCGGCCGGCCGGTGCTGCGCCTTGCCGGCACCGACCAGCGCGAGATCGTCATCGACCTGACCGAGCAGGATGTCGCCGGGCTCAGCCCCGGGGCGGTGTTCCATGTCCGGCTCGAAGCCGCGCCGCAGATCGAGGCCGAGGCGACGCTGCGTGCCATCGATCCGATTGCCGATCCGGCGACGCGGACCCGGCGGCTGCACCTGTCGCTCGATCCCGTCGCGCCGATCATCGCCTTCCGGCTGGGTGCGCTGGCGCTGGTCGAGCCGGTGGCCGAGACCCATGCCCGCACCACCCTGCCGGTGACGGCGCTGATCGGCGGCGCGCAAGGCGACAAGGGCGCGGTCTGGGTCGTCACGCGCACGGCCGACAAGATGCGGGGCACCGTCCACCGCACCGCCGTCACGCTGGGCGAGCGCGCCGGCGACCGGGTGCTGATCCTGTCGGGGATCAAGCCCGGCGACGAGGTGGTCACCAAGGGCGTCAACTCGATCGCGGACGGGCAGGCGGTCGGGCCGGAGCTGGGCGAATGAAACCGGGACCGGAGGTCTGCCAATGAATCGGTTCAACCTGTCGGACTGGGCGCTCAACCACCGTTCCTTCGTCTGGTTCCTGATGATCGTCAGCCTGGTCGCCGGGGTGATGTCCTATGTCACAATCGGCCGCGAGGAAGACCCGAACTTCGCCATCAAGACGATGATCATCTCGGCGGCGCTGCCCGGCGCCTCGATCGAGGACACGCTGAGCCAGGTCACCGACCGGATCGAGAAGAAGCTCGAGGATCTGGATTCGCTCGACTTCACCCGCTCGGTCACCCGGCCGGGGCAATCCATCGTCTACGTCAACCTGCTGCCCACGACCAAGGCGCGCGACCTGCCGCGGATCTGGCAGCGGGTGCGCAACATGATGGCCGATATCCGGCCCGATTTCCCGTCGGAATTCGCCGGCTTCCAGTTCAACGACAATTTCGGCGACGTCTTCGGCAACATCTACGCCTTCACCTCGGACGGCTTCACCCCGCGCGAGCTGCGCGACCATGTCGAGGAGGTCCGGCGCGAGGTGCAGGCGCTGCCTGATGCCGGCAAGGTCGAGATCTTCGGCACCAGGGACGAGCGGGTCTATCTGGAATTCTCGACCCGCAAGCTGGCGGCGCTGGGGCTGAACCGGCAGCAGGTTCTGGCGACCCTGGCGGCGCAGAACGCGATCCTGCCCTCGGGCGAGATCGACGCCGGGCCGGAGCGGGTGCTGGTGCGGATCGGCGGCCAGTTCTCGGGCGCGCAGAGCCTGCGCGACGTCAACCTGCGCGTCGGCGACCGCTTCTTCCGCCTCTCCGACGTCGCCGACATCAAGCGCGGCTACGAAGACCCGCCCTCCGAGCTGTTCCGCTATGACGGCCAGCCGGCGATCGGGCTGTCGGTGGGGATGCGCAAGGGCGCCAACATCATCAAGTTCGGCGAGGAGCTGACCAAGGTGATGGCGAGGGCCAAGGCCAAGCTGCCGATCGGCATCTCGATCCACCAGGTCGCCGACCAGCCCCATGTCGTCGACGAGGCGGTGGGCCACTTCCTGCGCGCGCTGATGGAGGCGGTGGTGATCGTGCTGGCGGTCAGCTTCATCAGCCTCGGCCTGCGCGCCGGGCTGGTGGTGACGCTGACCATCCCGCTGGTCCTCGCGATTACCTTCGTCATCATGCAATATACCGGCTTCACCCTGCAGCGGATCTCGCTCGGGGCTCTGATCATCGCGCTGGGCCTTCTGGTCGACGACGCGATGATCGCCATCGAGACGATGATCAGCCGGCTCGAACGCGGCGACGGGTTGACCCGGGCGGCCTCCTACGCCTGGACCTCGATCGCCTTCCCGATGCTGTCGGGCACGCTGGTCACCGTCACCGGCTTCATCCCGATCGGGCTGAACAACTCGGCGGCGGGCGAGTTCACCTTCTCGCTCTTCGTCGTCATCGCCGTGTCGCTCTTGATTTCGTGGATCGTCGCGGTGCTGTTCGCGCCGCTGATCGGGGTGACGCTGCTGCCGCGAACGATGAAGCATCACAGTACCGAACCGGGCCGCGCCCGGCGGATGTACCACGCCGTCCTGCGCCTCGCGATGCGCTTCCGCTGGGCGACCATCGCGCTGACCCTGGCCGTCTTCGGCCTCTCGGTCTTCGGCATGAGATTCGTCGAGCAGCAGTTCTTTCCCTCCTCCGACCGGCCCGAGCTGATCGTCGACGTCACCCTGCCGCAGAACGCCTCGATCGAGGCGACCCGGGCCGAGATGGACCGCTTCGAGAGCTATCTGAAGGGTGACAAGAACGTGCTGTTCTGGTCCTCCTATGTCGGCCGCGGCGCGCCGCGCTTCCTGTTGTCCTACGACGTCCAGACCCCGGCGCCGAACATGGGCCAGATCGTCATCCAGACCCCGGGCGTCGCGGCCCGCAACGCGCTGCGCATCCGGCTGCAGAAGGTCGCCGAGACCCAGTTCCCCGGCGTCGACATGTTCATCAAGCTCTTGGAGATCGGTCCGCCGGTCGGCCGCCCGGTCCAATACCGCATCAGCGGCCCCGACATCGCCAAGCTGCGCGACAAGGCCCGCGACCTGGCGGCGCTGGTGGCGACCGACAAACGACTGACCAATATCGTCATGGACTGGAACGAGCCCGCCCGCGTCGTCCGCGTCGACATCGTCCAGGACAAGGCGCGCCAGCTCGGCCTGACCTCGCGCGATATCGCCTCGGCGCTGAACACCATCTATGACGGCCAGGCGGTGACGCAGCTGCGCGACGGCACCTATCTGGTCAATATCGTCGCCCGCGGCGACAAGGCGGCGCGCAGCTCGGTCGAGGCGCTCTACAACCTGCAGCTTGCCGGCGCCGGCGGGGCGGCGATCCCGCTCTCCTCGGTCGCGGTCTTCCGCTTCGAGACCGAACAGCCGGTGATCCACCAGCGCGACCGGATGCCGACGATCACCGTCAAGGCGGCGATTGCCAGCAAGGACCAGCCGGCGACCATCGTCGACGCGCTTGCCGGCAAGATCGCCAGTTTCGATGCCGCGCTGCCGCCGGGCTACAAGGTCGTGGTCGGCGGCACGGTGGAATCGAGCGCCAAGAGCCAGGCGCCGATCGCCGCCGTCGTGCCGCTGATGCTGCTGATCATGGTGACGCTGGTGATGATGCAGATGCAGGGCTTCCGCCGCAGCCTCGTCGTGCTCTGCGTCGCGCCGCTGGGGCTGATCGGCGTCGTCGCGGCGCTGCTGCCCTCGGGCGCGCCGCTGGGTTTCGTCGCCATCCTCGGCGTGCTGGCGCTGGTCGGCATCCTGATCCGCAACTCGATCATCCTGGTCTGCGAGATCGAGGCCCTGCGCGAGGGCGGCCAGTCGGCCTGGGACGCGGTCTTCAACGCCTCGGACAGCCGGGCCCGGCCGATCCTGCTGACCGCCGCCGCCGCCAGCCTCGCCCTGATCCCGATCTCGCGCCAGATCTTCTGGGGGCCGATGGCCTACGCGATGATGGGCGGCATCATCGCAGGGACGGTCATCACCCTGGTCTTCGTGCCGGCGCTCTACCTGGCGGTGTTCCGGGTGCGGCGGCTGTGAGGGAAGCCGGGGGCGCTGCCCCCGGACCCCCGGGATATTTGCGAGCAGAAAGAATAGGGGTTGCGGCATCTTGCCCATCCGGGCTTGATCGGGGCGACCAATGAAAGGCGCCGCGATGTCCGACTTCCTGACCCAGTTTGCAGCCACCGGCACCGCCCGCGAGATCGGCTTTGCCCTCGGCCGCTTCGGCCGGCAGGCAGTGCAAGGCAAGCTGTGTCGTGCGCCGGCGTGGCAGGGGGTCGTCGCCGAGGCGGACAGCGATTTCGTCACCGCCATGGCGGCGCGGGTGCGGGCGGACTTCCCGGAGATCTGGGACGAGATCGAGGGGCTGGCCGAGGGGCTGGAGCTGCCGCTGGCCGAGGTCTTCGCCTGGAACTGTCGCGGCGACATCTGGGCCGGCGCGCCGGATGGCTGCACCTCGGTGATGGTGCCGGGCAGCCCGGCCGTGCTGGCCCATAACGAGGACGGGTTGCCGCTGCTCGCCCCGCATTGCGGCCTCGTCGAGGCGCGACCGAAGGGGGCCACCGGCTTCGTCTCCTTCGTCTATCCCGGCTCGATCCCCGGACATACCTTCGCGGTCAATGCCGCCGGGCTGGCGATGACGGTCAACAACATCCGCGCCACCCGCGCCGGCGCCGGGCTGCCGCGGATGGTGCTGGGGCGGGCGGTGCTGGCCTGCACCTCGCTGGACGAGGCGGTGGCGCTGCTGCGCGAGACGCCGCGGGCGGGCGGCTTCCATTACGCGCTGGCGCAGGCCGGCAATCCGCGGCTGCTCAGCGTCGAGTTCTGCGGCGACGGGGTTTCGGTGCGCGAGATCGCGGCGGCCGAGGCCCATGCCAACCACCTGATCCACCCGGCGATGGCGGGGGTGGCGCAGCAGGTTACCGAGTCGTCACGCGACCGGCAGGCGCGGGCCGATGCGCTGGTCGGCGCTGCGCCACTGGCGATCCTGGCCGACCATGCCGGCCCCGGCCTGCCGATCCTGCGCCGGGCGGAAGATGATCCCGACGACGAGAATACCATCGCCACCGCCCGGTTCGAGATCGGGGCCGGGGTGCATGGCACGGTGCATGTGCCGGGCGATCCGGCGCCGGCCTTTCGGGTATCCGTCACGGGCGGGGAACTGGCTTTGACACGCGTCTGAATTGGGGGGCCGTGTCACGGTCAGAGCCGGGGGCGCTGCCCGTCGCCATTGGCTGCTCGAACCGATGGCGCAGCCAATGGCTCCCCCCGGGATATTTTCGTGAAGATGAAAGGGCGGCGGAGCTGTGTTCGCCAGTGCCTCACGGCCACTTGGCGATCGGCGGCAGGCTCATCAGCACGGCATTGGCGTCGTGGCCGGTTTCCAGCCCGAACTTGGTGCCGCGGTCGTAGACCAGGTTGTATTCGGCATAGAGGCCGCGATGGACCAGCTGGGTCTCGCGGTCGGCCTCGGTCCAGCCGGTATCGCGGCGGCGTTCGGTGACGCCGAGGAAGGCGGGCAGGAAGGCGCGGCCGACATCCTGGGTGAAGGCGAAATCGGCCTCCCAGTCGCCGGTGTTGTGGTCGTCGAAGAAGATGCCGCCGACGCCGCGCGCCCGGTGGCGGTGCGGGATGTAGAAGTATTCGTCGGCCCAGGCCTTGAAGCCGGGGTAATACTCGGTGTTGTGGCGGTCGCAATGTTCCTTGAGCACGCCGTGGAAGAAGGCGGTGTCCTCGGCATATTCGATGCAGGGATTGAGGTCGGCGCCGCCGCCGAACCACCAGGCGCCCGGGGTCCAGAACATCCGCGTGTTCATGTGCACCGCCGCCGTGTGCGGGTTCTGCATGTGGGCGACCAGCGAGATGCCCGAGGCCCAGAAGCGCGGATCCTCGTCCATGCCGGGCACGCCGCGCGCCGCCATCGCCTTTTGCGCCTTCTCGCCGAGGGTGCCGTGGACGGTCGAGACATTGACCCCGACCTTCTCGAACACGCGGCCGCCGCGCATCACGCTCATCAACCCGCCGCCGGCATCCGAACCGTCCTGAGAGGCGCGCTTGGTCGGCGTCACCTCGAACCGGCCCGGGGGCAGGGCGGCATAGGGGCCGGTTTGCTGGCTGTCCTCGAGATCCTCGAAGGCCTGCACGATCTGGTCGCGCAGCGCGCGGAACCAGGCCGAGGCGCGGGCCTTGCGCTCGTCGAAATCGGTGCTCATCGGGTCCTCCTACTGCCGGCGGGGCGGGGCCACACCACCCGATCGCGGCGCCGGGCGCAAGATGGCAATTGGCATTTGCGACGATGGGTCTATCCTGCGGGCCTGTCCTGAAGCGGCCCGATCCGGAGATCGCGATGCGCCCCGTCCTGCCCCTGATGCTTGTCCTTGCTGTCGGCCTCGCGGCCTGCGGCACGCCGCAGGAACGCTGCATCGACCGGGCGACGCGCGATTTGCGGGTCGTCAGCGGGCTGATCGACCAGCTGCAGGTCGATATCGACCGCGGCTACCGGATGGTGCCGCACCAGGTGACATTCACCCGCTGGGTGCCTTGCCACTATCCGCCGCCGCCGCTGCCGCCCAAGCCGGGCGTGAAGCCGCCGCCACCACCACCGCCGCGGATGTGCCTGGAGGATTTCACCCATACCGTGCGCCGGCCGCGGGCGATCGACATCGCCGCCGAGAAACGCAAGCTCAAGCAGCTCAGGGTCAAGCGGGTGGAGCTGCAGCGCCGGGCCGAGGCCGAGATCGCGGCCTGCAAGGCGCGCTATCCGGAATAGCCGCGGCCCGGGAAGCCGGCCCGGGAAGCTGGCGTGAGAAGCTGGACTTGGGCATGAATTCTGCCTGTCGGGCAAAGCTCCAGGCGCGGCTTGCTCTGCCGAGTGGGAGCCGTCCTAGTGCACCGGGGCGCAGACCGCGTCGAGCAGGCTGCGGCCGCCGTCGATGGTCAGGATCTGCCCGGTCATGAAGCCGGCCGCGTCCGAAGCCAGGAATTGGGCGGCATCCGACAGCTCGCCCGGCGCGGCGATCCGCTCCAGCGGCGTGTGCTCGCGAATCTCGCTGCGGATCTTCGGCTGGTCCTTCAGCGCGTCCTTCAGGCTGGCGCTCATCACGCTGCCGAAGGCCAGCGCGTTGACCCGGATCCGCTTGGGCGCCAGCGCCACGGCGAGCGAGCGGGTCATCTGGTCGAGCGCGGCGCAGCTGACCGAATAGGCCAGCAGCTCGGGCTGGGTGCGCCGGGCCGCGATCGACGAGATGTTGACGATCGAGCCGAGGCTGGCGCCATTGGCCGCCGCGCCCTGGCCGCCGCCCTGGCCGCCCTCCTGCGCCGCACGCTCGGCCTGGGCGATCATCCGCCGGGCGACCATCTGCGACACCCGCAGGCTGGTAAGCAGGTTCTGCTGCAACAGGGTCTCGACCCCGTCATCCTCGGCGCAGAGCGGGTCCGAGGCGAACATCTGGCGGCTGGCATTGACCAGGATGTCGACCCGGTCGAAAGCGTCGATCGTGGCCGAGAGCAGGTTGGCGATGGTCAGCTTCTGGCGCAGGTCGCCGCCGAACATGCGCACGTGGCCCTCGTCGCGGGCGGCATCGCCCAATTCGTCGGCCAGCCGGCCCTCGTCCATGTCGGCGAACATCACGTTCGCGCCTTTCTCGACGAAGTGGCGGGCGATCGACAGGCCGATGCCGTTGGCGGCCCCGGTGACGATGGCGGTCTTTCCGGCAATGGAGAAGGACATGAAGCGTTCCTGATTCCCGTGTCAGAGCTTAGGCGAAGTCAGCGGCGCGGACGAGAGGGTGGCAGCGGCCGGTGGGCATGCAGCACCTTGAAGCCGGAATTCCCGGCGATCTCGGTCACATCGCGGAAAATCTCGGCAAGGTCGCGTTCATAGGGCAGGTGGCGGTTGGCCACCAGCCACAGGTCGCCCGAAGGGGTCAGCATGGCGGCGGCGGTGCGCAGGAAGGCGGTGCCAAGCGCCGGTTCGGCCGCCCGCGTGGTGTGGAAGGGCGGGTTGGTGACGACGGCGTCGACCGGGCCGGGCAGGCGGAACGTGGTCGCGTCGGCCCAGTGGAATCGCGCCCGCGGATCGGTGACATTGACCCGCGCGCAGTCCAGTGCCGCCTTGTCGGCCTCGACCAGGTGCAGCTCCTCGACCCCCTCGCGGGCGAGGATGGCGCGGGCGAGGTAGCCCCAGCCGGCGCCCAGATCGGCAATCCGGCGCGGCAGTTTCCTCGGCAGCGCCCCGGCCAGCAGCGCCGAGCCCTTGTCGATGCCGTCGGCGGAGAACACGCCGGGCAGGGTCTGGAAGCCGCCCTCCAGTATCTGCGGCCGGGCGGCCCAGTCCGCGAACGCCGCTGCGCCGGGCGAGGCGAAGGCGAAGAGCTTGCCATGCGCCTTGGCCACCGCCTCGCCGACCTCGATCCGCTTGCGGACCTCCTTGAGGCAGGCATCGACCCCGTCGGTCTTCTGGCCGTCGACGACGATCGGGGCGCCTTCGGGCAGCTGGGCGGCGGCGGCGGCGATCTGCGCCCGCGCCGCGGCCCGGGCCCGCGGCAGGCAGACCAGCGCGGCGGCATAGGGCCCCGCGGGGTCGGTGCTCACGGCGTAGCCGGCGCGTTCGAAGGCGTCGTAATCGGGGCGGAAGGTGGTGACGACGGCCAGCCGGTCCTTGGGCAGGGCCGACAGGTCGTCACCCGCGCGCGGGCCGAAGACCGCGATCGGTCCGGTCGCGGGCAGCACGATGGCGCCGGTATCCAGCGCGAGGGAAAGACGGGCAGATCGCATGAGACGGCCGCGCGGGCCTTATTCCTTTTCCATCGTGCATTGCAGCGGATGCTGGTGGCGGCGGGCGAAGTCCATCACCTGCGCCACCTTGGTCTCGGCCACCTCGAAGGAGAACACGCCGACGACGGCCAGCCCCTTCTTGTGCACGGTCAACATGATCTCGAAGGCCTGGGCATGGGACAGGCCGAAGAAGCGTTCGAGCACATGGACGACGAATTCCATCGGCGTGTAATCGTCGTTCAGCAGCAGCACCTTGTAGAGCGGCGGGCGCTGGGTGCGCGTCTTGGTCTCGGTCAGCACCGAACCTTCGCCGTCACGGTCGCCGTCCTTGCGGTCGGTCATCATGAAGGGGACGAGAGTCGTCACGTATCGGGCTCCGCGGGCTTTGAGAGATTCCGGCGCACTATATAGCCGCCATGCCCCGCGAGGAAAGGGGGGCCTTCGCCGCCCGTGGGAGTGCCGCATCGAGGGCACAGTGGCGGCAGGGCTCACGCCCGCCGCGAGGGAACGCCTTGTGCCTTTGCGCATCGCGCTTGCCGTTGGGCATTCCAGCAAACCGTGTCGGTCTGCCTTGCGGGCATTCGTGCTCGGCTTCGCTTCGTCCCGTGACGCGCCCCGCGCGCGCAAACCGCGCAGGGCGAGCAGCGGCCCGACAACGGAGTGCCGACAGGCACGCTTCCACCGCCACCGCCCCGGTGCGTTGACCCTGCCGCGCCAGCGCCTAATCTGCCGCCAAACCCCATCCGCAGGAGACGCGCCATGACCCAGCTCACCCCCATCGCCCCCGAACGCCTCGACCGGCTGGCCGACGTCGCGGTGCGGGTCGGGCTCAACCTGCAGCCGGGCCAGGACCTGCTGCTCACCGCCCCGGCCGAGGCGCTGCCGTTCGTCCGCCGCATCGCCGCCCATGCCTATCGCGCCGGTGCCGGGCTGGTGACGCCGATCCTGTCGGATGCCGAGATCGCCCGCGCCCGTTTCCGCGATGCGCCCGACGCCAGTTTCGACAAGGCGCCCGACTGGCTCTATCGCGGCATGGCCGAGGCGTTTTCCGAGAATACCGCCCGGATGGCGATCGTCGGCGAGGACCCGATGATGCTGGCGGGGGAGGACCCGGAAAAGGTGGCGCGGGCCAACAAGGCGACCTCGCTGGCCTATCGTCCGGCGCTGGAAAAGATCGCCGGCTTCGATATCAACTGGACCCTGGCCGCCTATCCCGGCGCCGCCTGGGCCGCCCGGGTCTTCCCCGATTTGCCCGAGGTCGAGGCGCAGGCGCGGCTGGCCGAGGCGATCTTCGCCGCTTCGCGCCTCGACGGCGACGACCCGGTTGCTGCCTGGAGCGCCCATAACGCCGATCTGCGGGCCCGCACCGAATGGCTCAACGGCAAGCAGTTCGCCGCGCTGCATTTCACCGGGCCGGGCACCGACCTGACGGTGGGGCTGGCCGACGGCCACGAATGGCATGGCGGCGCCTCGACGGCGAAGAACGGCGTCACCTGCAATCCCAACATCCCGACCGAGGAGGTCTTCACCACCCCGCACGCGCAGCGCGTCGAGGGCCATGTCCGGGCGACCAAGCCGTTGTCGCATCAGGGCACGCTGATCGAGGAGATCGCGGTGCGGTTCGAGGCCGGCCGCATCGTCGAGGCCCATGCGACGAAGGGCGAGACGGTGCTGCAGAAGGTGCTCGACAGCGACGAGGGTGCGCGCCGGCTGGGCGAGGTGGCGCTGGTGCCGCACAGCTCGCCGATCTCGCAATCGGGGCTGCTGTTCTACAACACGCTGTTCGACGAGAACGCCGCCTGCCACATTGCGCTGGGCCAATGCTATTCGAAATGTTTCCGCGGCGGCGCCGATCTCAGCCCCGAGCAAATCGCGGCCCAGGGCGGCAATTCCAGCATCATCCATATCGACTGGATGATCGGCTCGGCCGAAACCGATATCGACGGTATCCGCGAAGACGGCAGCCGGGTGCCGGTGTTCCGCAAGGGGGAATGGGCCTAGGCTTCTTCCGATGGCTCCTTGACGACGAGGATGGCGCGGAAATCGTTGACATTGGTCAGCGTCGGG
>NZ_JBHRSK010000015.1:0-166188 GCF_042643245.1 Acidimangrovimonas pyrenivorans | reverse complement strand
CCGCCGATCCGCCGCTGGCGGCGCTGGCGCTGCCGCCGTCGCCCTTGGCGCGCAGGGCCGGGGCGCTGGCCTGCGACGCCGGCTTGGGCGCGGGCTTCGCGGGTTTGGGTTTCGCGGCCGGCGGCCGGGCGGGGCGCGGCTTCGGCCGTGCCGTCGACAGGTCGGGCGGCGGCCGTGGCGTTGGCGCGGAGCTCGCCGGCGCGGACGGCGGTTCCGGCGCTGGCTGTGCAGGCGGCGGCGGCAGCTGCGCCAGCGCCGGATCGGGGCGCGACGGCAGGTCGGGCGGGCGCAGCGCCGGCGCGGCGGTCTGCGGCGTCGCCTCGGCCTGCGCCATGGGCGCCGCTGGCGGCGCCGTCTGGTCCGGCGCCACCGGCGCGGGCATCGTTTCGGCCGCCGCTTCGGGCGGCCGGGTCCAGTCGGCGACCAGCGCCGAGAGCTGCGCCGTGGCCGGGGCGAGGCTGATCCGGTCGGCACCGCCGGCGCCCGCGCCCTGGCCACCGCCGGCGACGCCCGGCAGCAGCGCGAAGGCGGCGAGGTGCAGCCCCAGCGCCAGCCCGAGGAAGACGGTGCCCTCGACCAGGGCCCTCATTGCGGCACCGTGACCAGGCGGATGTCGGACAGGCCGAGCGTCGCCAGCCGCGGCATGAGTCGCGCCAGAGCCGCGGCCGGGGCGGCGGCGTCGGCGCGGATCAGCAGCGGGCCGGGCGCCTCGGCGGCGCGGGCGGCAAGCCGGGCGAGGGCGGCGTCGCCGGTGGCGTCCTCGAAACCCGGCCGGCCGTCGGGTCCGAGATAGAGGGTCAGGCCGCGCTCGGCCGGGGTTTGGGCGCTCGAACTCGGCGGGGTGACCGGGAACGGCTCGGGCGGCGCGATCTCGGCCGTCATCAGGAAGAAGATGAGCAACAGGAAGACGACGTTGATCATCGGGATGATGCTTTCGGCCGGGCGGCGGCGCGGGGGCTCGGGAATGCGCATGGTCTAGTCCACCAGCGCGATCTTGCCGAACCCCGCCCGGTTCAGCGCCTCCAGCACCGTCACCAGCCGCTGCATCCGGGCGCCGTCGCGGGGGCGCAGGACGATGGTGTCGGTGGGGGCCTGCATCAGCTGGCGCAGGTCGGCGGCCAGCGCCTCCGGCGCCACCGTCACGCCGTTGAGGTAAAGCGCATCGGGCGCAACCTCGACCAGCCGCGGCGGGCCGGAATAGCCCGCGCCCTGGCCGGCGACGGCGAGCGGCAGCTCGCGCTCGGTGCCGAAGCGCGAGGCGAGCATGAAGAAGACCAGCAGCAGGAAGACCACGTCGATCATCGGCGTCAGGCTGGGGCGCCGGCGCGGGCGGTCTTCGCCGAGGTCGAACATCACTCGGCTACCTTGAGCGCCGAGTGCGGCGCCACCGGGCGCAGGAAGATCCGGGTGGCGGTGTCCTCCATGTCATGGCGCAGCCGGTCGATGATGCTTTCGAACCAGCTCAGCGCGATGCCGGCCGGGATCGCCACCGCCATGCCGGCGGCGGTGGTCAGCAGCGCCTCCCAGATGCCGCCGGCCAGCGTCGCCGGATCGGCCCGCGCCCCGGCCTGCTGCAGTGCCTGGAAGGCGGCGATCATGCCCAGCACGGTGCCGAGCAGGCCGAGCAGCGGGGCGATGGTCGAGATCAGTTCCAGCGCGCGCAAGCCGCTGCGGGCCTCGGCCAGCAGGCCCCGGGCGACGCGCTCGGTCTCGGCCTGGGCGGCGGCATCGTCGAGCGTCGGATCGCAGCGGGCCCGCATCGCGGCCAGCGCCAGCCCGGCGCGCAGGCTGCGGCGGCCGGTCAGCCGCGCCATCGCGGCCTTTTCCCGGCCCTCGGCCCAGAGCGCGACCGCCTCGGCGGTATGGGCGCCGCCGGACCAGGCGCCGAAGCGGATCAGGCGCCAGAGCTTCCACAGGATCACCGCGAGACCGGCGACCGAAAGCGCGGCGATGGCCCAGATCGTCGGGCCGCCGAGGACGAGGAATTCCCAGGCGGCGGCAAGGCTGTCGGTCAGGGCGGTCATGGCGCTCCCTCTGCGGTGCTCTGCGCACCGGGACTATGGCCCGGCGGGTATGGCGATAGCGGGCCGGAGGCGACCGCCCGCGGCCCGGATGCGAATCGGGCGGCAGGATAGACCGGATGGCCGGGGCGGGGACAGACCGGTTGCCGGAGGTTTCGCCCCCCGGCTCCCCCGCGGGATATTTCTGCTGAGAAGAAGAAGATGTTGGCCTGGCGGCGTCGTCCGTCGGACCGCCTTGCCCTGCGTCCGATAGCTTCCGCCAGATCCGGGCGCCGGCGGGTGCCCCTATTCCGGCGCGATGGCGATCTCGGTGCCCCATTCGGCGCAGAGGGCGCGCACCGCCTCGGGCGGCTCGGCATCGGTGAAGAAGGTGTCGACCTCGGACAGCGAACCGATCCGCACCGGCGCGCTGCGGGCGAACTTGGAATGGTCGGCGACCAGGAACCGCCGCCGCGCCTGTTTCAGGATCGCCTGGCTGACCCGCACCTCGCGGAAGTCGTAGTCGAGCAGGTCGCCCTCCTCGTCCATCGCCGAGGTGCCGATGACGGCGAAATCGACCTTGAAATGCCGCACCATCTCGAGCGTCACATCGCCGACCAGCCCGGCATCGGCCCGGCGCAGCACGCCGCCGGCGACGATCACCTCGGCGCTCGGGTTCTGGGCGAGGATATTGGCGACGTTGAGGTTGTTGGTCACCACCATCAGGTTGCGATGGGCCAGCAGCGCCCGCGCTACGGCCTCGGTCGTGGTGCCGATGTTGAGAAACAGCGAGGCCTCGTCCGGGATCGTCTGGGCGCAGAGCCGGCCGATCCGGTCCTTGGCCTCCGCCTGCAGCTTGCGCCGGTCCTCGTAGCCGATATTGGCCACGCCCGAGGCCAGGATCGCGCCGCCGTAGACCCGGGTCAGCTGGCCGGTATCGCACAGCTCGGTCAGGTCACGCCGGATGGTCTGCAAGGTCACGCCGAAATGGCTGGCGAGGTCCTCGACCACCACCTTGCCCCGCTCGCGTGCGAGCTGGAGAATCTCTGCGTGCCGGAAATTCTGCGCCATCTGCCATCCCCTCTGACCGTTCCTAGCAAAGCCGCCCCCGAGAGGGAATTGCCTTCCTTCTGTCAGCGGAATACGACAGAAATGTAACAAAAGAACAGAACCATTGACGAAACGAACATTCGCCACGATGTTGCGGCGCGCAATCAGGAGGGGCCGATGGAGCCTGTCGATCTTTTCGTCATCGGTGGCGGTATCAATGGCTGCGGCATCGCGCGCGATGCCGCCGGGCGGGGGCTGCGCGTGACGCTGGCCGAGATGGGGGACCTGGCCTCGGCCACATCCTCGGCCTCGACCAAGCTGTTCCATGGCGGGCTGCGTTATCTGGAATATTACGAGTTCCGGCTGGTGCGCGAGGCGCTGAAAGAGCGCGAGACGCTGCTGAGCGCGATGCCGCATATCTCGTGGCCGATGCGCTTTGTGCTGCCGCTGCACAAGGGCATGCGGCCGGGCTGGCTGATCCGGCTCGGGCTGTTCCTCTACGACCATCTCGGCGGTCGCAAGATCCTGCCCGGCACCGCGACGCTCGACCTGACCCGGGCGCCGGAGGGCAAGCCGCTGAAGAAGCAGTTCCGCAAGGCGTTCGAGTATTCCGATTGCTGGGTCGAGGATTCGCGGCTCGTCGTGCTGAACGCCCGCGCGGCGCAGGAAATGGGCGCCCGGATCCTGACCCGGGCCAAGGTCACCGGCGCCCGGCGCGAGGCCGATCTGTGGCGCGTCACCGTCGATCACGGCGACCGGACCGAGACGGTGACGGCGCGGGCGCTGGTCAATGCCGGCGGGCCCTGGGTGAGCGACGTCATCACCGGCACGCTGGGGATCAAGTCCAATGAAGGCGTCCGGCTGGTGCGCGGCAGCCATATCGTGACCCGGCGGCTGTTCGACCACGACAAATGCTACTTCTTCCAGGGCGCCGATGGCCGGATCATCTTCGCCATCCCCTACGAGACCGATTTCACCCTGATCGGCACGACTGACCAGGACCATCACGGCGCACCGTCAGAAGCAGTCTGCACGCCCGAGGAGCAGGACTATCTCTGCGCCTTCGCCAGCGAGTATTTCGACAAGCCGGTGACGCGCGACGATATCGTCTGGACCTATTCCGGGGTCCGGCCGCTCTATGACGACGGGGCGAAATCGGCGACGGCGGCGACGCGCGACTATGTGCTGTCGCTCGACAAGAACGCGGGGGCCCCGCTGCTCAACGTCTTCGGCGGCAAGATCACCACCTATCGCCGGCTGGCCGAGCACGCGCTGGAAAAGCTGGCGCCGCATTTTCCCGGTCTCTCCGGGCCGTGGACCGCTGGCGCGCCGCTGCCCGGCGGCGACTTCCCGGTCGACGGCTTCGAGGCGCTGGTCGCGGGGCTGGAGCGCGACTACCCGTTCCTGACCCCGTTCTGGGCCCGCCGCCTCGCCCGCGCCTACGGCACCGAGGCGCGGACGGTGCTGGGCAGCGCGACCGAGGCGGAACATCTGGGGCGGTCCTTCGGCGCCACCCTGACCGAGGCCGAGATCCGCTGGCTGATGGTCAAGGAATATGCCCGACGGGCGGAAGATGTGGTCTGGCGCCGGTCGAAACTCGGCCTCAGAATGAGCGCCGGGGAAATCGCCGCGCTCGACGCGTGGATGCAGCAGGAGGCACAGGCGGCATGAGCCATATTCTCGCGATCGATCAGGGCACGACATCGAGCCGGGCGATCCTGTTCGACGCGGGGCTGGCCCCGGTCAGCATGGCCCAGCGGGAATTCCCCCAGCATTTCCCGCGCTCGGGCTGGGTCGAGCACGACCCGGCCGATATCTGGCGGACCACGGTCGAGACCTGTCGCGCGGCGGTGGAGAAAGCCGGTCTGACCGCCGCTGACGTCGCCGCGATCGGCATCACGAACCAGCGCGAGACGGTGCTGTTGTGGGACCGCGAGAGCGGCGAGCCGCTGCACCGCGCCATCGTCTGGCAGGACCGGCGCACGGCCGAGACCTGCGACAGGCTGCGCGCGGCGGGGCACGAGGCGATGATCCGCGCCCGCACCGGGCTGCTGCTCGACCCCTATTTCTCGGCCACCAAGCTCGCTTGGCTGCTCGACAAGGTCGACGGCGCGCGCGAGAAGGCGCAGGCGGGCAGGCTGGCCTTCGGCACGGTCGACAGCTTCCTGATCTGGAAGCTGACCGGCGGCAAGGTGCATGCGACCGACGCCACCAACGCCGCCCGGACGATGCTCTACAACATCGCCGAGGGGCGCTGGGACGCCGACATCCTCGCCCTGTTCGACATCCCCGAAAGCCTGCTGCCCGAGGTCCGGGATTGCGCCGCCGACTACGGCGTGACCGAGATCCTCGGCGCCCCGGTGCCGATTCTCGGCGTTGCCGGCGATCAGCAGGCGGCGACGCTGGGGCAGGCCTGCTTCGAGCCGGGCATGGTGAAATCGACCTATGGCACCGGCTGCTTCGCGCTGGTCAATACCGGCGACAGGATGGTGCCGAGCGAGCACCGGCTGCTGACGACGATCGCCTACCAGCTCGACGGCAAGACGACCTATGCGCTGGAAGGCTCGATCTTCATCGCCGGCGCCGTGGTGCAATGGCTACGCGACGGGCTGCGGATGATCGACACGGCGGACGAGACCCAGCCGCTGGCCGAGGCCGCCGATCCGCATCAGCAGGTCTACATGGTGCCCGCCTTCACCGGCCTCGGCGCGCCCTATTGGGACCCGAAGGCGCGCGGGGCGATCTATGGCCTGACCCGGGCGACGGGCCCGGCCGAATTCGCCCGCGCCGCGCTGGAGAGCGTCGGCTACCAGACCCGCGACCTGATGGAGGCGATGGCGGCCGACATGGGCGGCGCCGGCGAGGCGGTGCTGCGCGACGCGAAAGTGGCGACCCTTCGGGTCGACGGCGGCATGACGGCGAGCGACTGGACGATGCAGTTCCTCGCCGACATCCTCGGCGCCCCGGTCGACCGGCCGCAGGTGCGCGAGACGACGGCGCTGGGCGCGGCCTGGCTGGCCGGGATGCGGGCGGGGATTTGTCCCGACCAGGCCGGTTTCGCCGCGGGCTGGGCGCTGGAGCGGCGCTTCGAGCCGGCGATGGCGGCGCAGGAGCGGGAGGCGAAATACGCCGGCTGGAAGGAAGCGGTCCGGCGGACCTTGAGTTCCTAGGCGGAGAAGGCGCCGCCCGGCGTGCCGCCGGGCGAAACGGTCGGCTGACCGCCTTGTCGCCCTCAGTTCTTGCCGTTGCGCTTGGGCATCCGCGGCAGCGGCAGGTATTCCACCCCGCCCTGCTGGCGCACCGGCTGGGGGTAGAGCCGCATCAGGCGCAGGATCTCTTCCGGCATCTCGGTGCTGACCGGCAGGCCCATCGCCGCCGCCTCTTCCGCCGGGATCGGGTAGTCGTGGGTCCAGGTGCCCGAGGCCAGCAGATGCGCCACTTCGCGCGCCTTCTCGGCCTCCATGTGCCCGGCCAGCAGCGCGGCCGATGCCGTCTCGACCTGGATCAGCGCCTTGCGCCCGACATCGGCGAGAATCAGCGTCTCGTCGTCGATCTCCTCGACCGGCTTGCTGGTCACCGCGGACAGGATCGAGGCGGCAGGCATCTGGCCGATCTGCGGATCGACCGGGCCCAGCACCGCGTGCGGGCTGAGCACGATCTGGTCGGCCGCCAGCGCGATCAGCGTGCCCCCGGACATGGCGTGATGCGGCACGAAGACCGTGACGGGGCCCTTGTGGGCCTCGACGGCACGGGCGATCTGCAGCGCCGCCAGCACCAGCCCGCCCGGCGTGTGCAGCACGATGTCCAAAGGCATCTCGGGGTCGGTCATCTGGATCGCGCGCAGCACCTCCTCGCTGTCGTGGACGTCGATATAGCGCGCCAGCGGGAAGCCGAGGAAGCGCATCGTCTCCTGCCTGTGGACCATCAGGATCACCCGGCTGCCGCGCTTGCGCTGCATCCGGTCGATGAAGCTGGCGCGCTGGAATTCCAGCAGGCGCTGGCGCAGCATCGGCTGCAGCGCCGAGACCAGGATGAAAATCCAGAACAGGTCCATGATCGACATGCGCGGCCTCCGTTTCGCACCTGTTTCCCGCTCGTTTCGTGGGCGCAGCATAGCCGCGCGCGCGTCACAGGAACATCACTTGATGGCGCGCGGCGGGCAGGCCACCTTCTGCGTCAGCCGGTCGCATCCCGGGGTTGCGCCCGGCCCGGACCGGAGTGCAGTATCGCTGATCCACCGAGCAGGACGAGAAATGACTTTCGCCGAACCGAACGTGCCGATTCACAGCCCCGATTTGCCCGGGGCGACGCGATTCACCGATGCCGCCGCCGCCGTCGCGCGGCTCGAGGAGCTCTATGCCGGGGCCACCGGGTTCCTGGCCGAGAAATTCTCGCAGGCGGTCACCGATGGCCGGCCGGCGGCGCGCTACCGGGCCTACTATCCCGAGATCCGGATCACCACGACCAGCTTTGCCAAGGCCGACAGCCGGCTGAGCTTCGGCCATGTCGCCGAACCGGGGACCTATGCCACCACGGTCACCCGCCCCGACCTGTTCCGCAGCTACCTGACCCAGCAGATCGACCTGCTGATGCGCAATCACGGCGTGCCGGTGGTGATCGGCCCCTCGGCGACCCCGATGCCGGTGCATTTCGCCGTCGCCGGGGCCGATGTCGCGGTGCCGCAGGAAGGCGCGCTCGACTTCCTGCTGCGCGACGTCTTCGACGTGCCGGACCTGTCGACCACCAATGACGACATCGTCAACGGCCGGGCGGCGACCCATCCCGACGGCTCGGGGCCGCTGGCGCCGTTCACCGCGCAGCGCGTGGACTATTCGCTGGCCCGGCTGAGCCACTACACCGCCACCGGGGCCGAGCATTTCCAGAACCACGTGCTGTTCACCAACTACCAGTTCTATGTCGAGGAGTTCGAGGGCTTCGCCCGCGCCGCGCTGGCCGATCCCGACAGCGGCTACACCGCCTTTGTCGGGCCCGGCAATGTCGAGATCACCGCGGCCGACGGCGAGATGCCGGCGCCGGCCAAGCTGCCGCAGATGCCGACCTACCACCTCAAGCGGCCGGACGGGCAGGGGGTGACGCTGGTCAATATCGGCGTCGGGCCCTCCAACGCCAAGACCGCCACCGACCATATCGCGGTGCTGCGGCCCCATGCCTGGCTGATGGTCGGCCACTGCGCCGGGCTGCGCAATAGCCAGCGGCTGGGCGATTTCGTTCTCGCCCATGCCTATCTGCGCGAGGATCACGTGCTCGACGACGACCTGCCGGTCTGGGTGCCGATCCCGGCGCTGGCCGAGATCCAGATCGCGTTGCAGGAGGCGGTGGCCGAGGTCACGCGGCTGGAAGGCTACGAGCTCAAGCGGATCATGCGCACCGGCACCGTGGCGACGATCGACAACCGCAACTGGGAACTGCGCGACCAGTCCGGCCCGGTCCACCGCCTGAGCCAGTCGCGCGCCATCGCGCTGGACATGGAAAGCGCGACCATCGCCGCCAACGGCTTCCGCTTCCGGGTGCCCTACGGCACGTTGCTCTGCGTCTCGGACAAGCCGCTGCATGGCGAGCTCAAGCTGCCCGGCATGGCCAGCGAATTCTACAAGACCCAGGTCGCGCGCCACCTCGAAATCGGCATCCGGGCGATGGAACGGATGCGCGACATGCCGCTGGAACGCATCCACAGCCGCAAGCTGCGCAGCTTCGAGGAAACGGCGTTTCTGTAGCAGCGTTGCCGCTGTGGATGGAATATCCCGGATTTCCGTCGCGAAAAGCCAGTGAAACAGGCTTATAGGGCTTGATTTGCGCGCCGAAAACCTGTGTAGCGCAAAGACGCGCCCATGAGGGCAAGCACAGATCCCGCGCGAAGCGGGGCACGATTGAGGAGACATGGAATGTCGAAACCGATGACCAAGACGCAGCTCGTCGCGGCTCTTGCCGAAGAGATGGGCGCCGACAAGAAAGCGGCGAGCGCCGCGCTCGACGCGATCACCGCGGTTGTGACCCGTGAGGTCTCGGCCGGCGGCGCGGTGACCCTGCCGGGCCTGGGCAAGATCGCCTGCCGTGCCCGCCCGGAGCGTCTGGTTCGCAACCCGGCCACCGGCGAACAGATCCAGAAGCCGGCGGACAAGGTCGTGAAGATGACCATTGCCAAGGCTCTGAAGGACAGCGTCAACGGCTGATCCCGCATCCATGCGGCCCCCTCGGGGGCGGGACAGGGTCGCCCTCCGGCGGCCCTTTTCTGTTTTCGGAACGAGGAACGCGCCCCGCGCCGGAGAGGGTCAGCCACCAAGGGCGCGCACGGCCAGCGCGACAAGCGCGATCAGGAAGACGATCACCGCCGCGATGACGCGGATGCGCGCATAGCGGCCGACCATCGAAATCGAGTCGCGCCGCCGCTTCCGTTTGTCCTGCGTCATGTGAACCCCTCGTTGCGAATGTGCGCCAAGCTGGCACCGGTTCGCCCGCGCGCGCCTTGTCGCCGGTCAAGCGCGGTGACTGCCTTCCGCCAGGCAAGGCCGTCCCGCCCGGTTTCGGACCGGTTTCCGGGGGGCTTTCGGGGCCGCTTTGGCGGCGGTGGCGCTACTTCCCCGGCCGTCGCTCGCGCGATTTGCCCAGCAGGCGGCCGATGACGAAAGAGGTGCGCGGGACGTAGACATAGGCCGTGCGCGCCTCGACCGCCGGCCGGGCCCGCATCCGGGCCAGGCCGAAGCCGATCAGCGCCAGGTGGGCCAGCGAGATGAAGATGAACATCGATTTGGGGCCGAAGCCGTCGATCAGCGCCGAGGCGAAGACCGGGCTGGCGATGGCGCCGACGGCGTAGAGAAACATGTGCGCCGCCGACAGCTCGACCCGCTGGTCGGGGCCGGCATAGTCGTGGCCATGGGCCGAGGAGACCGAGTAGATCGGGATCGTGGTGAAGCCGAACAGCCCCGCCGCCAGCAGCACCGCGCCGGTGCCCATGGTCGACATCGCCACGGTGGCGCCGCAGGCGGCCATCGCGCCCACCGACAGGGCGATGAGAACATAGCGCCGGTCGAACTTGTCGGCGAGCCAACCCACCGGAACCTGGGCCAGCCCGCCGCCGGCGACGTAGGCGGCGAGGAACAGCGCGATCTGGTCGGCGCTGAGGCCGACGGCGAGGCCGTAGAGCGGCCCGACCATGCGGAAGGCGGCGCCGGTGACGCCCGAGACCACCACGCCGACCGAGCCCAGGGGCGAACAGGTCCAGGCCAGCTTCGGCCGCAGCCGCGGCGCCGCCGGGGTGAGCGGCTGCTCGGCCTTGGTCACCGTTACCGGCAGCAGCGCGGCGCAGCACAGCAGCGCCAGCAGGTTGTAGGACATGTAGCTCGCCGGCGGCAGCACGCTGATCAGCAGCTGCGCGGTCAGGCTGCCGCTGACGTCGACGACCCGGTAGACGCCCATCGCCCGGCCCCGCGTCTCGTTGGTCAGCTTGGCCTGCAGCCAGCTTTCGATGATCGTGTAGCAGCCGGCGACGCACAGCCCCGACAGCACCCGCAGCACCGCCCAGGCGGTCGGGTCGACGATCATCATATGGGCCAGCATGCCGATGGTGCCGGCGGCGGCGAAGGCGGCGAAGGCGCGCGAATGGCCCACCGTGCCCATCAGCCGCGGCGCCCACCAGCAGCCGATGAAGAAGCCGAAGAAATGCGCCGAGCCCAGTATCCCGACCTGCGCCTTGGAGAAATCGAGCTGGATGCCGGACAGCGCGTCCAGCGGCGCCACCCCGCCCGAGCCGAGCTGCAGCAGGATGACCGAGAGGAACAGGGCGGCGAAGGAAATCAGCAGGCGCATCGGCGGACTCGTGGGGCAACGCCCGCCAGATTGGCCGAGGTATCACGGGATGCCCAGCCCGTTCGCGACCCGAGGGGCGCTTTTTTGTCGCCCTCTGGACAGCCGGCGACCCGCGCCGCGAGGGGTGCCGTTCACGTGGGGTCAAAAAAACGTTAAGACACATTCGGAAAATCACATAAAGTGATGCGACAGCTTGTCACTCAGGGAGGAAAGAATGACACGTCTGCTGACCGCCGCTGCCACCGCCGTTTCGCTGCTGGGCCTCGCCGCCGCGCCGGCCTTGGCCAACGGCAAGGAGCACTACATCGCCATCCATGTCGATCAGAACGATCCGCATGTGATGAACATGGCGCTGAACAACGCCAAGAATGTCGAGGCCTATTACAAGTCGAAGGGCGACTCGGTCACCGTCGAGGTCGTCGCCTACGGGCCCGGCCTGAACATGCTGGTCGCGGGCAAGAGCCCGGTGGCCGACCGCGTCGCCCAGATGTCGCTGGCGATGGACCACCTGCGGTTCTCGGCCTGCAACAACACCCTTCAGGCGATGCAGAAGAAGGTTGGCCATCCGGTCAAGCTGCTCAGCGAGGCGCAGGTCGTGCCCTCGGGGGTGGTGCGACTGACCGAGCTGCAGGAAGAAGGCTACAGCTACGTTCGCCCCTGACCCCTGCGACATAGGGGAGGGCCGGCCGGGCTTGTCTCGGCCGGTGCGGACGCTAGGCTCCGTCCCGACGCAATGACCGCCGGCCCGACGCGCCGGCGGCGCAGGACAGGACGGTGACATGAAACGCATCCCGCTGGGCCGCACGGGCCTCGAGGTCTCGCAACTCTGCCTCGGCTCGATGACCTGGGGCAGCCAGAATACCGAGGCCGAGGGCCATGCCCAGCTCGACATGGGTATCGGCGCGGGCATCAACTTCGTCGATACGGCCGAGATGTATCCGACCAACCCGGTCAGGGCCGAGACGGTGGGCCGGACCGAGGAAATCATCGGCAGCTGGCTGAAGAAGACCGGCAAGCGCGAAGATCTGGTCATCGCCACCAAGATCACCGGCGAGGGCCAGAAGATGGTGCGCGACGGCGCGCCGATCACCGGCAAGCTGATGGAGGCGGCGGTCGAGGCTTCGCTGACGCGCCTCGGCACCGATGTCATCGACATCTACCAGCTGCACTGGCCCAATCGCGGCTCGTACCATTTCCGCAAGAGCTGGCACTTCGATCCCTCGGGCCAGAGCCGCGACGAGACCGTCGCCCATATGCTGGACATGCTCGAAACCGCCGACCGGCTGATCGCGGCGGGAAAGATCCGCCATTTCGCCCTGTCGAACGAAAGCGCCTGGGGCACCGCGCTGTGGCTGCGCCTGGCCGAGGAGAACGGGCTGCCGCGCGTCGCCTCGGTCCAGAACGAATATTCGCTGCTCTGCCGGATCTACGATACCGACATGGCCGAGCTCGGCGTCAACGAGGACATGCCGCTGCTGGCCTTCTCGCCGCTCGCCGCCGGGCTGCTGTCGGGCAAATATGCCGGCGACGTCACGCCCGAGGGCTCGCGCCGATCCTTCACGCCGCAGCTGGGCGGCCGGATCACGCCGCGGGTCTTCGAGGCGGTCGCGGCCTATATGGGCATCGCCACGCGGCACGGGCTTGACCCGTGCCAGATGGCGCTGGCCTGGTGCCTGACCCGGCCCTTCCCGATCGTGCCGATCATCGGCGCGACCTCGACCGCGCAGTTGCAGATCGCGCTGGGGTCGGTCGAACTGACCCTGCCGGCCGAGGTGATGGAGGAAATCGACGCCGCCCATCGCGCCCATCCGATGCCCTATTGAGGCGACCGCCGATTCGGCTTGCGGGCGGCGCCGATCCGGCGTTCCCTCGGGTCGATCCCGCCGTCCCGGAGCCGCCATGATCCGCCTTGCCGCCGCTGTCCTGACCGTCCTTGCCCTCTCCGCCTGCCTGCCCGACGGCCCGCCCAAGCTGGCGCCGGTCGGCCAGGCCAGTGTCGACGCGGCCAAGGCGCGCTGCGAGGCGACGAGCGGCAGCTTCGGCCCGGCGCCGGGCGGCAAGGGCGGGATGATCTGCTTTCACAAGACGCGCGATGCCGGCAAGATCTGCACCGCCGGCAGCCAGTGCGAGGGCCAGTGCCTGGCCCGCAGCGGCACCTGCGCGCCGGTGACGCCGCTGATGGGCTGCCAGGAGATCCTGCTCGGCGGCGGGGTGCGGATGACGCAGTGCATCAACTGAGCTGACAGCGCGGGTGGTGAGCGGGGGAGGGGGCTGCCTGCCCCCTCTTCGCGCCCGGGGCCCCGGGGCTCCGCCCGTTCGCAGGCGAAACGCTCCACCGGAGCGTTTCCGGGAAGCCTGCTCACCCCCGAGGATGTTTTCGAGCAGATAGGGAGCCGGGTCAGTCTTCCGGGATCTCCGAGCGCAGCTGGCGCAGGTAGGCCGGCAGGTCGCGCGCCTCGACCGTGGCCTCACGCACCAGCCAGTCGAAATGCCGGCTGAAGGTGGCAACGCGGTCGCTGTCGCGGAAGGCGAGGTAGTGGCGGCCGAGATAGAGCACGGCGAGCAGCGGGCCGAAGACGGTGATCGGCGCCGAGAAGGTGCGGCGGGCGTCGAAGAGGTGCAGCCGCATCGCGGGGTAGAGCTGCTCGGTCAGGCGGATCATCCGGTCGAGCTGGTCGCGGCGGATCGCGGTTGGCAGGCCGTCGTAATAGCCGGTGGCGCGGGTGAAGCTCGTCAACTCGTGCTGCGGCAGGGCGATCTCGTAATCGGAGCGGGCGGCGCGCATCCAGCCGAGGCGGTCCTCGGAGGCGCCGATCGCCTGGTCGGCGGTACGGCCGAGATGGGGCGTGTATTCCCAGCGCAGCATCTCGCGGGTCTTGAGCATGTCGGGCAGGGCGGCCGGGACGTGGCGGATCTTGTAGCCTGCCGCCTCCTGGTGCCAGGCGAAGATCTGCTCGTCGACCAGTGCCCGCGGCGCCTCGGTCATGGTCAGCGAGGCGGCCATCAGCTCGGCCAGCCGCTCGGGCCGGTCGGACAGGCCGAGCAGCCAGTCGGCGCTGACCCCGAGCGCGGCGGCGCATTCGGCGGCGATCTGGGCATTGGGCAGCCGGGCGCCTTCGTCGTTCAGCAGTTGCGACACGGTCGAGCGGTCGACGCCGACGGCGCGGGCCAGCGCCGACTGGCTCATGCCCTGTTCGGCCATCGCCTTGGCAACACGGGCCCGGAACAGATCGGCCCGCTGGCGCTTGTCGATTCTTTCACGCATATGGTGACAAATATCACTGTTGTTAAGAAATGTTAAGTAAATCCAGAATTCCCCACCGCGCGCGCCGGACCTAACTTGCTGCCATGCCAAGGAAAACCGAGACGAGACTGAGAACGGCCGTGAAGGCCCTGGTGTGGAACGCGATTGGCCTGGCGGTTATGGCCGGGGTCGGCCTGGCGATGACCGGCTCGGCCGCGCTGGGCGGGGCGATGGCGCTGTTGAACACCGTTATCGGGCTGGTCAGCTATGTCATCTACGAGCGGGTCTGGGCCCATGTGGAGTGGGGCCGGCATGGCTGACCGCTTCCCCTTCCGCGGAACGGAATGGCCGACGCTGGCGCTGATCGCGGCGACCTATGCCGTCTGGGCGCTGGGCACCGGCTGGCTTTACGGCGCGGCGCCGGTGCTGGGCTGGATCGCCACCGTGCTGGCCGTCGCCCAGTTCTCGTCGCTCCAGCACGAGGCGCTGCACGGCCATCCGTTCCGGAACCGGCTGCTGAACGAGGCGCTGGTCTTCCCGGCGCTGACGGTCTTCGTGCCTTATCGCCGCTTCCGCGAGACCCATATCGCCCATCACCGCGACCCGCTGCTGACCGATCCCTATGACGATCCCGAGAGCAACTACCTCGACCCGGCGGTGTGGAGCCGGCTGTCGCGGCCGGCGCGGCGGCTGTTGCGGCTCAACAACACGCTGCTGGGCCGGATCGTGCTGGGGCCGGCGATCGGCACGGTGGTGTTCCTGCGCGACGACTGGCGCAAGGTGCGGGCCGGGAACCGGGCGATCGCCCGGGCCTGGCTGCTGCATGGCGTCGGGTTGATGCTGGTGCTGGCCTGGCTGTGGCGCGTCGGGCAGATGCCGCTCTGGGCCTATCTGCTGGCGGCCTACGCCGCCTACGGCCTCCTGAAGATCCGCACCTTCCTCGAGCATCGCGCCCATGAGGCGGCGCCGCAGCGGACAGTGATCATCGAGGATCGCGGGCCGCTGGCCGTGCTGTTCCTGTTCAACAACCTGCATGTCGTCCACCACATGTATCCCGGCGTGCCGTGGTACCGGCTGCCGCGGCTCTATGCCGAGGGGCGGGCGCGGTTCCTCGAGGTGAACGGCGGCTATGTCTACCGCTCCTATGGCGAGATCTTCCGTCGCCACCTGCTGCGCGCCAAGGACCCGGTGCCGCATCCTTTCTACCGTTCCGCGCGATAGAGCCTCGACCTGCCCGTTCCCGCGTGCCAGACAGGCGGCATGCAGCTCTGGGTTCTCGTCACCATCACCGCCGCCGCGGTCCAGACCGTGCGCTTCAGCCTGCAGAAACAGCTGAGGTCGACCGGGCTTTCGACCGGCGGGGCGACGTTTTCGCGCTTCCTGTTCGCCGCCCCGCTGGCTGCGATCGCGGCGGCCACGCTGATCGTTCAGTCGGGGCAGGGGATGCCGGTGCTGGACGCGAAATTCTGGGCCTTCGCCATGGCCGGCGGGCTGGGCCAGATCATCGCCACCCTCTGCACCGTGGCGCTGTTCTCCGAGCGCAGCTTCGCCGTCGGCATCGCCTTCACCAAGACCGAGACGGTGCAGGTGGCGCTGTTCTCGGGCATCGTGCTGGGCGACGAGATCTCGACCGCCGGTTACATCGCCATCCTGATCGGGCTGGCCGGGGTGCTGTTGCTGTCGCGGCCGCCGAGGCGGGCCGATGGCGGCAAGGTGACGATCTTCAACCGCGCGACGCTGCTGGGGCTGCTGGCGGGCGGATTCTTCGGTGCCTCCGCCATCGGCTATCGCGGCGCGACGCTCGAGATCGCACGCGACGACGTCATGCTGCGGGCGGCGCTGGCGCTGGCCTGCGTGACCACCTTCCAGAGCCTGGTCATGATCGCCTGGCTGCGCTGGCGCGAGCCGGGCGAGGTATCGCGCGTGATCGGCGCCTGGCGGGCGACGGCGCTGGTCGGGCTGACCGGGGTGCTGGGTTCGTTCGGCTGGTTCGTCGCCTTCACGCTGGAAAACGCGGCCTTCGTCCGCTCGGTCGGGCAGATCGAGCTGCTGTTCAGCTTCCTGTCCTCGACCTTCATCTTCCGTGAGAAGAGCCGCCCGGCCGAGATCGTCGGCATGGCGCTGCTGGTGGCCAGCATCCTGATGATCATCCGGATCGCCTGAGGCGCTGCCCGGCATTGTCGCCGGGCAAAGCTGGTGGGACGGGCAACCCGCGTCAGGCGATGCGGCGGAAGACTGACTCGGGGCCGGAATTGTCGAAGAAGGGCACGCTGTCGGCCGGGCCGTGATCGAGGGTATGGGCGATTTCGGCCAGCACCACCTCGGTGATGAAGGGCAGGTCGAAATGGCGCACCTTGCCCAGCGGGATCCATTGCAGATGCGACAGCTCGTCGGAGGCGCGCGAAAAATCGTCGGGGTCGGTGGCGATGGCGCCGACCTCGGCGAGGAAGAAGCGCGCGTCGAAGCGGCGCGGCCGGCCGCTGGGGGTGATGGCGCGGAAGACGTAGGTCAGGCCCTCGGCGCTGGGCATCATCCCGGCGGCGGCGAAGCTCTCCCAGTCGGGCTCGGGCGTGCCGGGCCAGTCCAGCCGGGCGGCCATCGGCAGGCCGGTCTCTTCCCACAGCTCGCGGATCGCGGCGACGGTCAGGGCATGGGCGCGGGCCGCCCCGGCCCCCTCGGCCAGGCGCCGGCCGCAGTCGAAATTGATCGTCTTGGCCAGCGGCACCGCGCCGTCGCCGGCATCGACGGCACCGCCGGGAAAGACGAACTTGTTGGGCATGAAGGCGGCCTTGGCGCCGCGCTGGCCCATCAGCACCTCGGGGCCCTCGGGGCCGCCGCGGGTCAGGATGATGGTGGCGGCATCGCGGATCGCGCTCTTGTCCACCGCCTGCTTGACATTGCCCCCGGTGGTCATGGTCAGGCCTCCGCCGCGCGCTCGCGCTCCTCGCCGCCGAAGCCGTGCATCCGCTTGGCCCACTGGATCGCGATCATCACGCCCTTGAGCCGGGGCAGCAGGTAGAGCGACAACAGCACCGTCCCGGCGCTGAACATGGCGGCCAGCATGATCGGCTGGGGCCGGAACTCCATGTAGACGGTGAAGATCAGCGGCGCCATCAGGTGGCCGACGATCAGGATGGTCAGGTAGGCCGGGCCGTCATCGGCGCGCTGGTGATACAGTTCCTCGCCGCAGACCGGGCAGGCATCGTGGACCTTGAGATAGCCCTTGAGCATCGGCCCGGTGCCGCAATTCGGGCAGCGCCGCCGCCAGCCGCGCCACATCGCCGGTTTGACCGGGCGCTCTTCTTCCTCATCAAGGATTGTCTGATCGGTCATGGGCGGTTCCTCGGGATAAGCCTTCCTTGTAACGAAAACGTGCCGCCGGGGGAAGACAATGCCCACTCTTGCGTCTCGATGCCGCAAGAGTGGGCAGAGGCGCGTTCGCGGCGCAGTCCTGCAAGGCGCGGGAGTGTTCGCAAGCCGCGTTGGCTGCCCGAGCGGGACGGGCCGCGGCGGCGCCCGTCGGCCGCCGATTCCCGAGCCTCCCGAAAAATCCGCAACCCGGCGACGGAAATGGCGACGGCCCCCGTATCACGATCATAACGCGCGACGAGACACCGCGCCGGAACAAGGAGTAGAGAGATGATTTCGAGGACGACGCTTACCGCTCTGACGCTGGCTGCCGTGATGGCTGCGGGTGTCTCCACCGGGCTGCAGGCGCAGGGCATGGGGCCGGCCGGCGACGGGCCGGGGCCGAAGATGAGCTTTGCCGCCATCGACGCCAATGGCGACGGCCAGATCTCGCCCGACGAGATCGCGGCCTATCGCGCCAAGCAGGTCGCCGGGCTCGACGCCAATGGCGACGGCTTCCTGACCGCCGACGAGATTGCCGCCTTCCGGCTCAGCAAGATGAAGGCCCGGGTCGAGGCCCGCGCCGCGCAGATGGTCAAGCGGCTCGACCTGAACGGCGACGGCAAGATCAGTGTCGAGGAAATGGCCGCCCGGCCGATGCCGATGCAGGCGATGCTGTCGCGGATCGACACCAATGGCGACGGCAATATCTCGAAGGCCGAATTCGATGCCGCCAAGGCCCGGTTCGCGCGCATGCACGATCGGCGCGGCGACCGGGGCGACCGCGGCGACCGGGGCGACCGGGGCGGCTGGATGGGCCATCATCGCGGTGACCGGGACGGTCACGGCATGATGGGCCGGATGGATCATCACCGTGGCCAGATGATGCAGGGCCAGGGCGACCGGATGCAGCGCCGCGACGGCTCCTGCGACTGGCAGGATCAGCGCCCGGGCATGATGCCGCGGCAAGGTCAGGGCCAGGGGCAGGGCCAAGGTCAGGGCCAAGGTCAGGGCATGGGCCAGCAGCAGATGCCGAAGGCGCAACAGGACAACTGACGCCCTGAGCGCATGAAACAGGGTCGCGTCCGGAGAACCGGGCGCGGCGGATTGCCGGACCCGGGGTTTCGGGATAGGCCGAAGGCAAGATGTCCATGCCCTATGACGCCCTTTCAGACGCCTCGGACGACGCGCTGCTGGTGCTCTATGCCAACGGCGACGCCGATGCCGCGCGGCTGCTGACCGGACGTCTCGCCCCCCGCGCGCTGGGCTACGCGCAGCGCGTGCTGGGCGACCGGGCCGAGGCCGAGGACGTGGTGCAGGAGGCGATGCTGCGGCTGTGGCGCATGGCGCCCGACTGGCGGCAGGGCGAGGCGAAAGTGTCGACCTGGCTCTACCGTGTGGTCGCCAACCTGTGTACCGACCGGCTGCGCAAGGCCCGTACAGTGGGCCTGGACGCCGCGCCCGAGGTCGAGGACGGCCAGCCCGGCGCGGTGGCGCGGCTGGAACAGGCCGACCGGGTGCGGGCGCTGGACGCCGCGCTGGCCAAGCTGCCCGAGCGCCAGCGCCAGGCGGTGGTGCTGCGGCACCTGGAGGGATTGTCGAACCCCGAGATCGCGGAGGTGATGGAGATCGGGGTCGAGGCGGTCGAGAGTTTGACCGCGCGGGGGAAACGGGCGCTGGCCGCCGCTCTGGCCGGCCGGCGCGCAGAACTGGGATATGGCGATGACTGACAGGTCGAAAGAATTCGATGGGCTGGAGGCCTTCTTCGACGCGGCGCGGGCCGAGGCCCCGCAGCCGTCGGAAGACCTGATGGCCCGCATCCTCGCCGATGCCGAGGCCGAGACGGCGCGCCGTGCCGCGCCGGTTCCCGAGGCACCTTCCGCAATCCGGCCGGCAGCGAAGGTGCTGGGCTTCTGGGATGCGCTGGTGCTGGCACTGGGCGGGCGTGGTGCGCTGGCCGGGCTGGCCGGGGCGATGGTCGCCGGGCTGTGGCTCGGCGTCTCGCAGCCGGCCCCGATCGCCAGCCTCGCCCAGCAGGTTGCCGGTGACGGCACGACGCTGGAACAGGTCGACGTGATCCCGACTTTCGACAGCTACATGCAGCAAGCCGATGCAGGTGAATGAGCCATGACCGAGACCGACAAGACCAAAACGGCGCCGAGTGGCCAGACCCCGACAGGCCAGCCCCCGACCGGCCAGTCCCCGACAGGCAAGGGCGCGAATGGCAAGGGGTTGGGCGGCTGGGGCCGCGGCATGCGGCTGCTGCTGATCGGTTCGCTGGGGCTGAACCTGGTGATCGTCGGGCTGGTGGCCGGCGCGGTCATCGACCACGTCCGCCGCGACCGCCCGCCGATCGTCCGCGACCTGGGCTTCGGCCCCTATTCCAGGGCGCTGAGCCACCAGGACCGGATCGCCCTGATGCGCGGCTTCGCGCAGGAGACCGGCGGGTTCCGGGCGATGCGGCGCGAGGCGCGGGCGGAATTCGGCCGGCTGCTGGAATTGCTGCGGGCCGAGCCCTTCGACGCGGCGGCGCTGAAGGCGCTGATGCAGAAACAGGAGACGCGGGCGGTCGAGCGGCTGGCGCTGGGCCAGAAGCTGCTGATCGAGCGGATCGAGGCGATGAGCCCGGCCGACCGCCGGGCCTTCGCGGATCGGCTGCAGGTGGCGCTGGCGCATGACGGGCACCACCGGCCGTCGCCGCCGCAAGGAAACTAGCCGGGAGCCCAGCCAGCGCCGCGCCGCCGGCCAGGCGGTTGGCGACGGTTGCGACCCGGCCCGCTTTTCGCCGTCTCGCCCGGCGACAGTCCCGGAGATATTGGCTAAGAAGTCCCCGACACCAGCCGCGCCGCCGGGGCGCGCCAAGCGGAGACTGCCGATGAGTTCACAAGACGCCGCCGAGACGCTGGCCCTGAGGGCCCTGGCCTGGCTGGCCGGGAACGAGGAACTGCTGCCGGTCTTCCTGGGGGCGAGCGGGGCGTCGCTGGAGGAACTGAAGGCGCGGGCCGGCGATCCGGTCTTCCTTGGCGCGGTGCTGGACTTCCTGCTGATGGACGACCGCTGGGTCGTCGCCTTCTGCGAGGCCGAGGGGCTCGATTTCGAGGCGCCGATGCGCGCCCGCCAGGCCCTGCCCGGCGGGGCGCAGGTGAACTGGACCTAGGCTTTCACGAACAGCGCGACCAGCGCCGTGTCGCCGCGATGCGCGGGATCGGCGGCGGCGCCGTAGATCGGCACCTCTTCCAGCCGCAGGTCGCGGAGCGCGCCGCCCAGGCTGTCGAGCTTGGCGGCGAAGCCGGCCTCGCGATAGACGGCGGCGTTGATCGAAAGCGCGAAACGCGCGCCCGGCCGGGCGATGCGCATCAGTTCATCCAGCGCCTCGGGGCCGACATGGCCATGGGTGAAGGTGCCCGAGCTGGTGATCCCGCCATAACTGTCGTCGGCGATGCTCAGCCCCTGCGTCAGGTCGGCCTGCATCAGCTCGCGGTAAAACCCCTTGCCGCGCGCGGTCTCGAGCATTTCGGCCGAGATGTCGAGCGCGTCGACCGGGCCGATGCCGTGCCGTGCCAGCCCCTCGGCCAGCAGCCCGGTGCCGGCGCCGACATCCAGCACCGGCCCGGCGCCGCCGGCGGCCGCGAAGGCGTCGGCGACCGCCTGCGGCAGGCGGTAATCCATCGAGCTGGCGAAGTCGCTGTCATAGCTGGCTGCCCAGTCGCGGTAGAGCCGGACGGAATCCTCCGGCGTCTTCAGGGCATAGGCGGCGTCGAGGTCGGGGCCTTCGTGGCTGTCCTTGTTCTCAGGCATGGCCGCATTGGGCCGTGTCGGGGCTCGGAAATCAACCCCGAGGGGGCGTGCAGGCGGGTCTGTGCATGGCGTGCAGTCCCGTGCGGCAGGCATTCACTTGCGCGGATCTGGCATGGCGAGCGCCTGAAGCAGCCGGGCGGCGACGCCGGGTTCATCCCGGCGCCGGAACGGGTGCGCCTATTCGGCGGCCGCGCTCTCGGCCGCCGCTTCGTCCTCGGCCTTCCACGCCTCGAGAATCTCGCCGCCGAGCTTGCGCAGCGCCTTGTCGATCTGGGCGTCCGCGTCCAGCGGCTCCTCTTCCTTGATCAGTTTGCGCAGCCGCCGTGGCCGGCGCTGCAGGACCGAGCGTTGCATGATCGGCGGCACCAGCTGCGCCTCGGCCAGCGCCTGGGCCCAGGCCAGCACCAGCGAGGGCCGCGGCATCTCGGTCTCGACGCACCAGACATGCTCGAACAGGGTCATGATGTAATCCAGCACCGCGCCCTTGGGGTGGCGGCGGTCTGCCTTGTAGGGCAGGTGGAAGATGTCGGTGACGAATTCGTAGGACGGCCAGTAGCTCAGCACGCCCTCGTCTTCGACCTCGCGCAGCACCTCGTCGATCGCCACCCGCAGCACCGCCTTCGAGACCGAGTTCGAGGTCAGGCAGGAATTGTCGCGGAAGGTGGCGATGAGCGGGATCGGCGACAGGGTGAACAGCACCTTGGCGTCGGGCCGATGCTTGCGGATCAGCCGGTAGATGGCCAGCAGGTTGTCGCGGTTCTCCTGCACCGAGGAGACGCGGAACTTGTGGCGCGACGGGTCGTAGACATCCTTGGGGATGGTGCGCCAGAAGACGTTGCCGGTCGGCTCGTCATACCAGACCTCGGACAGGCCAAAGGTGAGGATGAAGAAATCGGTCTCGTCGAAGATGCGCCTGGTCTCGGCCTGGATCGCCGGGTCGTAGCCGTATTCCTCGGCCTTGTAGCCGTGCCACAGCGCCTGGTCGAAGACCTTGCCCTCCCAGGCCCATTCGAATTGCTGGCGGATGACGAAGGAGTTCACCATGCCCTCGCCGCAGGTGACGACATAGGCGTCCTTGGCCTTGTCCTCCTTGTTCAGCACCCGGAAGTTCCGCTTCGACAGCCAGTTCGAGATGTTGGCGGCGAAGCAGCTGCCGAAGGCGGTGATCTGGGTGTCGGGGCCGATCACCGGCGCCTCGGGGGCCCAGCCCTTGAGTACGAATCGCTCGGCCGCCTTGACGTCCAGCATCCGCGCCACGGTCGGGTTGTAATTGGTGTGCTCGCCCCGGAACCAGGTGCGGAACTCGCGCGTGTCCTTGGTGGTGTACTGGAAATTCAGATGCTCGGCGCCCGAGCGGTGGGTCCTGGTGCTGCGTGCCGGTTTGGTGCCCGCCTCGTTCCTGTCTGCCATGCCTGCCTCGTTGCTGCGCGTTTCGCATCTTTCCGGAGCCGTGGCAGGCTGACACCCGCCGCGCCGTTGCCCTCAGTATAGGGCAGAGGAATGTGGCGACCAAAGGACGAGACGGTGGGAAGGTGGCGGTGGGAAGGTGGCGCGGTTGCCGCTTTCTTCTGGGCGGCGGAGCGGCTAGCACTCGGGCATGAAGGTTCTTGCGATCTCCGGCAGCCGGCGGGCGGCCTCGACCAACACCGCGCTGCTGCGGGGACTGGCGGCCGCCGCCGGGCCGGGCCACGCGGTGACGCTGTGCGACGGGCTCGGCGATCTGCCGATCTTCTCGCCCGATCGCGAGGGGCCGCCGGCGCCGCCTGCGGTCGAGGCCTTCGCCGCGGCGGTGGGGCGGGCCGACGCGCTGGTGATCTCCTGCCCGGAATATGTCCGGGCCATGCCCGGCGGCTTCAAGAACGCCGTCGACTGGCTGGTCTCGCGCGACGAGATCATCGCCAAGCCGATCGCCCTGCTGCATGCCTCGCATCGCGGCGAGGACGTGCTGGCCGACCTGCGGCGGGTGCTGGGGACGGTCTCGGCCGGCTTCGCGCCCGATATCTTCGATCGCTTCGAGCTGATGAAGCTGACGCCGGACGAGATCGCCGAGCGCCTTGCCGCGCCCGAAGCCACCGCCCGGCTGCGCGGTTTCCTCGACCGGCTGGCCGTCCATGCGCAGGCGCTGGTGTCGGCAGGGGGATAGCCGCCGCAACGGCCCGGACGACCGGTCGCTGGACGATCTGCGATTTCCTCTCCTTCCCTGCTTGACGCCGCCGGTGGGGATGCGTAATACGCACTCCACGCTCGGATGGCGATCCGGGCGGCGATGTGCGGTTGTAGCTCAGTTGGTTAGAGTACCGGCCTGTCACGCCGGGGGTCGCGGGTTCGAGCCCCGTCAACCGCGCCATTCGCCCCTGATCGCCCGAGTGCCGCCTTTTCAGGCTCTGCGCGGTTGTAGCTCAGCTGGTTAGAGTACCGGCCTGTCACGCCGGGGGTCGCGGGTTCGAGCCCCGTCAACCGCGCCACTTCCTTCCCGATCTGCAAGACAGCGCCGTGTCCGTCGCGTCGAATCGTCCCGCTGGCGCCAAGGTGCCGCATTGCACCCGGCCGCGACCATGGCCATCTGGGGCGCAACCCATCGTTCCGGACAGGAGACCGCCTTGGCCTTTCTCGACCAGATCCCGCTCAACCTGCTGGTGCTTGCCGCGCTGACGCTCGGCCTGGCGCCGTTCTTCCCCGAGCCGCATATCTGGGAAAAGCTCAAGATGCTGGTCGCCGGCACCCTGAGCCGACCGATCGACATCTTCGATCTGGTCCTGCACGCGACGCCGTGGCTGCTGCTGATCGCCAAGCTGATCCGGATGGCGACCGCCGGTTCGGCCGGCTAGTCCCTCCGCGCCAGTCCCTCCGCACCAGTCCCTCCGCACCAGTCTCTCTGCGCTAGTCGCGCAGCGACAGCCGATAGCGCAGGTGATCGTCGGTCGGGGTGAAGCTGTCATAGAGCGCCCGGGCACGGGCGTTGTCCTTCGAGGTCATCCAGTAGAGCCGCGAGTAGCCGGCTTCCTTGCCGAGCGCGATCAGCCCCTCGATCAGCTTGCGCCCGAGTCCCTTGCCGCGCGCCGCTTCCGACACGAACAGGTCCTCGAGATAGAGGTCGGGCGTCGCCACCCAGGTCGATTCATGCGCCAGGTGCAGCGCGAAGCCCAGCATCTCGCCGTCGACCTCGGCCACCAGCATCCCCAGCGCCGAGTCCGGGGCGAAGACGCGGCGCCAGGTGGCATCGCTGACCTCGGCGGGCAGGGTGACGTCGTAGAAGGCCAGGTACTCGGCCCAGAGCGCGCGCCAGGCGGCTTCGTCTGCGGGCGTGGCGGGGCGGATGACTGTGCTCATGGGACCTCCTGTTCGGCAGCACTGTCCTAAGCCCCAATTCCTTCGAGGAAAACCGGATTTTCGCCGCGGCCCCGGCAGGGCCTCGCGGAGATTTCACCACCCATCACGCTTCGGTGGCCCGCTCATATTCCCTCTTCCGCGCCGCGATGCTTCGGCTAGCGTGCGGAGGCAACCGGGGTCTGCCGGGCCGCTTCCGGAAAGCGCGCCGACGGGCTCGGCCCTGACGGTTGTGTCTTTGTCCGGAGATGGAAGCCGGGCAATTTTCGGAGAGACGCAATGCGTTCACATCTTCTTCCCGCCATCCTGTTCGCCGCTCTTGCCGTCGCCCCGGCCGCCTTTGCCGCCGCGACGACGACCACGGTCGGCACCGTGAAAGAGTTCAGCGGCAAGCAGCACAAGCTGGTGCTGGCCGACGGCACGGCCTTCCACCTGCACAAGCACTACAAAGCCCACACCTTCAAGGCCGGCGAAAAGGTCAAGGTCGTCTGGGAAAAGAAGGGCAAGACCCAGGAGGCAAGCCGCGTCTGGATCGTCAAGTAATCCGCGGGACATGCTGCTTGGACGGGGGCCATCGGCCCCCGTATTCGTTTGTGTTGGTCTGTTGCGGCAAGGCGTGCCCGCGCGGCCCGTCAGGGTGGCGATCACGAAGCCGTGCGCGGCCTTTAAACTGAACGGTTCAGTTCATAATTCCCCGATACGCGCCTGGGAATGCCGGGCCGGGCCATGGCGGCCCGACCGACGCGACAAGCCCGGAAGGCGCGCGAAGACCCTGGGGGCAGGACAAGAGCAGGCCCCCTGAAAACGTGAGAGAAGACAGATGAATACCAAGTTTCTGACCGTGACCGTCGCCGCCCTCGTCGCCGCTGCCCCGATGGCCTTCGCCAATGGCGTGACCGGCGGCAAGATCACCTCGATCGACCCTGCGGCCCACACGCTCGCGCTGGACGGGGCGGTCTACTCGGTCGCCAGCCCGATCGATCTGCAGAACCTGACCAAGGGCGAGCAGATCTCGGTCTATGTCAACGACCACGCCGCTCCGCGCACGATCGAGCGCATCGTCGAGAACCAGTAAGCCAGCCTTCGACGGCACGAAAGGGAAGGCGGAGGCCAGGTCGGCCTCCGCCTTTTTCACTGCCGCCGTGGGCCGGCGCGCTTGTCCGGCTGGTCGGGCTTCACTCCGCGGTCAGCTTGTCGAGGACCCGGGCCCAGCTGCGGATGCCCTTGTGGAGTGAGCGGCGTCCCGGAAACGCTCCGGTGGAGCGTTTCAGCCGTGAACGGGCGGAGCCCCGCAGAGCTTCCACGGCGGGACGGTCGGGCTTCACTCCGCGGTCAGCTTGTCGAGGACCCGGGCCCAGCTGCGGATGCCCTTGTGGAAGCTCTCGAGGTCGTATTTCTCGTTCGGGCTGTGGATCTGGTCGTCGTCCTTGCCGAAGCCGATCAGCATCGCGTCCATGCCCAGAACCGACTTGAAATAGCCCGCGATCGGGATCGAGCCGCCGCAGCCGACATAGGCGGCCGGGGTTTCCCACTCCTCGGTCAGCGCCTCGCGCGCCTTCTCGAAGGCCGGGTCCGAGATTTCCATCTGCCCGGCGGGCGAGGCGCCGTGGCCGTGGAAGCTGACCTCGCAGTCGAACGGCACCATCGTCCGGATGTGGTTGCGGAAATTCTCGCGGATCACATGCGGGTCCTGGCTGCCGACGAGGCGGAAGCTGATCTTGGCATGGGCCTCGGAGGGCAGCACGGTCTTGAAGCCGTCGCCGGTATAGCCACCCCAGATGCCGTTGACGTCGCAGGTCGGCCGCGACCAGATCATTTCCAGCGGCGTCCGGTCATGCTCGCCCGCCGGCACCGACAGCCCGACATCGCCGAGGAACTTGGCATGGTCGAAGGCCAGGTTCTGCCATTGGGCGCGGACCTCGTCGGGCAGTTCCGGCACGCCGTCGTAGAAGCCCGGCACGGTGATGTGGCCGTTCTCGTCATGCAGGCTTGCGATGATCTTGGCCAGCACCCGGATCGGGTTGATCGCCGCGCCGCCGAACATGCCCGAATGCAGGTCCTTGTTGGCCGCCTTGATGGTGATCTCCTCGCCCAGCAGCCCGCGCAGCATGGTGACGATCGCCGGGGTCTTCGATTCGAACAGCCCGGTGTCGCAGATCAGCGCCAGGTCGGCTTTCAGCTCCTCGGCATTCTCCTTCATGAACGGGATCAGCGAGGGCGAGCCCGATTCCTCCTCGCCCTCGAGGAAGATGGTGAGGTTCCTGGGCAGGCTGCCGTTCACTTCCTTCCAGGCCCGGCAGGCCTCGATGAAGGTCATCAGCTGGCCCTTGTCGTCGCTCGAGCCACGGCCGCGGATCACCTTGCCGGCCGCGGTGTCCTGGAGCTCGGGATCGAACGGGTCGCGGTCCCACAGCTCCAGCGGATCGACCGGCTGGACGTCGTAATGGCCGTAGAACAGCAGATGCGGGCCCTCACCGCCGGAATGGGCGACCACCATCGGGTGGCCGGGGGTCGGGCGCTTGGAGGCGTCGAAGCCGAGGTCCTTCAGGTCCTCGACGATCCAGTCGGCGGCGCGGTCGCACTCCGCCTTGTAGGCCGGATCGGTCGAGATCGACGGGATGCGCAGCAGAGCCAGCAGCCGCTCGGTGGCCTCTGGCAGGGTTTCGTCGATCCGGGCGAGCACGGGGTCGATCGACATGGCGCGGTCCTTTCTTGGTGATATGCGTGATTGGCGCGGAGCCTAGCACCGCGCCCGGCACTGTCCAGAGGCGGGCGCTCGTCCGGCCCGGTGCCGGCCGTGGCCGCCTGTCGCGGCATCCTCCTCCTGCCCCGGACGCGCAAACCCCTGTCCAGCCGCGTTTTCTGGCGTTATGCTGGCCCTGTAAGGGGAAGGAGAGGGGAATGCTGACGAAACCGATCGTGTCGGCGCTGTTAGCCTGCGCCGCGTCCGTCGCCTTGGCCGTGGCCGCCAGCGCCGGGATGGAGGACGGCCCGGTCGACGGCAGCACCGCCGCCAAGCAGCTTTTCGCGCCCGGCGCTGCCAAGGTGACCCTGCTGGCGCAGGACTTTCTCAGCGCCAAGGACCGCAGGGTGATCCGGCAGGTGGCGAAGACGCAGAAATACTACGGCGCCATCGCCGCCTCGCCCTCCGACGGGCTGCTGGCCCAGGCCACGGTGGCCGCGGCCGATTACCACAGCGTCAAGTCGGCGACGCTGGCCGCGCTGCGCACCTGCAACGAACGCCGCTCGGGGGCGCAGGCCTGCGTGATCGTTGCCCAGATCCTGCCGAAGAAATGGGCCGACCATCCGCTGACGCTGAGCGCCGACGCCACTGCCGCCTTCGACGGCGACTACCGCAAGGCGCGCAATCCCAAGGCGCTGGCGATCTCGCCGACCAGCGGCGCCTGGGGGATCGGCACCGGCAACGGCGCCGCCGATTCGGCCGTCGAGGCCTGCGCCGGCAAGGGCGGCGCGGTCGATTGCCGGGTGGTCGTCGTCAACTGATGGTGACATGCCGGGACAAATTGCCCACTGGCCGGACGGCATATTGATGAATATCAAGGCGGAATGCGAACGAGCCCTCTAGGGCTGGTCCGGCCGGACAGGGCAGGGGAGACGGACATGGATTATTCCAAGGCACTCGACGACGCGATCCAGCGGTTGCACGACGAAGGACGCTACCGCGTCTTCATCGATATCGAGCGCGCGAAAGGGGCCTATCCCAAGGCGGTCTGGACCAAACCCGACGGGTCCCAGCAGGACATCACCATCTGGTGCGGCAACGACTATCTCGGCATGGGCCAGCATCCGGCGGTGCTGGCCGCGATGCACGAGGCGCTGGACGCCACCGGCGCCGGCTCGGGCGGGACGCGCAACATCTCGGGCACCACGGTCTATCACAAGCGGCTCGAGGCCGAGCTGGCCGACCTGCACGGCAAGGAGGCGGCGCTGGTCTTCTCCTCGGCCTATATCGCCAATGACGCGACGCTCTCCACCCTGCCCAAGCTGTTCCCCGGCCTGATCATCTATTCCGACGAACTCAACCACGCCTCGATGATCGAGGGGATCAAGCGCAACGGCGGCGCCAAGCGCATCTTCCGCCACAACGACGTCGCCCATCTGCGCGAGCTGCTGGAAGCCGACGATCCGGCGGCGCCGAAGCTGATCGCCTTCGAATCGATCTACTCGATGGACGGCGATTTCGGCCCGATCGGCGCGCTGTGCGACCTGGCCGAGGAATTCAACGCCCTGACCTATCTCGACGAGGTCCATGCCGTCGGCATGTACGGCCCGCGCGGCGGCGGCGTGTCCGAGCGCGACGGCCTCGCCGACCGGATCGACATCATCAACGGCACGCTGGGCAAGGCCTTCGGCGTCTTCGGCGGCTATGTCGCCGCCAGCGCGAAGATGGTTGATGCCGTGCGCTCCTACGCGCCGGGCTTCATCTTCACCACCTCGCTGCCGCCGGCCGTGGCCGCCGGTGCCGCCGCCTCGATCGCCTTCCTGAAAAGCGCCGAGGGCCAGAAGCTGCGCGATGCCCAGCAACTGCACGCGAAGAGCCTCAAGACCCGGCTGCGCGCCATGGGCCTGCCGATCATCGACCATGGCAGTCATATCGTGCCGGTGCATGTCGGCAACCCGGTGCACTGTAAGCAGCTGTCGGACCTGCTGCTCGAGGAATACGGGATCTACGTCCAGCCGATCAACTTCCCGACCGTGCCGCGCGGCACCGAGCGGCTGCGCTTCACGCCCTCGCCGGTGCACGATCCCAAGCAGATCGACCATCTTGTGCGCGCCATGGATCAGCTCTGGTCGCAATGTGCGCTAAATCGTGCCGAAATGAGCGCCTGACCGCTTGAGCGGGTGCATGCTGCCTCCTGCTGTGGTAATGAAAATCACAATAGCTCGACCATGGTTGAGTCGATTCCGGGGAAAATCGAGCTGAGCCGTAGGCTTATCGGGGCAGGCAGGGGACAGGCAGTATGATCGGGCGGAGGACACCTCCTTCGACGGCGGACGAACAGAAGCCGAAGGGTTTCGATGATTTCGAGTTGCGCCTCGGGGATGTCATGCGCGGGGAACGCGCCACTCTCGGGAAATCCCTGCTCGACGTCCAGCGCGAGCTGAAGATCAAGGCGACCTATGTCGCCGCGATCGAGAATTGCGACGTCTCGGCCTTCGAGACCCAGGGCTTCGTCGCCGGCTATGTCCGCTCCTATGCCCGCTATCTCGGGATGGACCCGGAATGGGCCTATGCGCGCTTCTGCGCCGAGGCGAATTTCAGCGCCAGCCCCGGCCTTTCGGTCGGCACCGTCGGGAGTTCTTCGAAATCCGCCTCGGCCAAGCCGGCGGCACGACCGAAGAAGGAATACCGCGACCCGCTGGCCGATCCCAATGCCACCTTCGTGCCGCGTGGCCAGGCGATGTTCAGCGGTATCGAGCCGCGGGCGATCGGCTCGCTGCTGGTGCTGGTCGCGCTGATCGGCGCCATCGGTTACGGCGGCTGGTCGGTGCTGCAGCAGGTCCAGCGCGTCCAGCTGGCCCCGGTCGACCAGGCGCCGGGCGCGGTTGCCGATCTCGACCCGCTGGCCGGCATCGCCACCGGGGCCGAGGACAAGACCGCCCAGCTCTCGGTGCCGGCCGCCGACAAGATCGACCGGCTGCACCGCCCGCAGGCGCTGGACGTGCCGGTGATGGTGTCGCGCGACGGGCCGATCGCCTCGATCAAGCCCGGCTCGCTGGGGGCGCTGTCCTCGGCGCCGGAGGAAAGCGGCATCACCATGGCCGCCGCCGCGCCCGAACCGGCGCCGCAAGCGGCCGCTGCGCCGGCTGTCGCACCGGCCGCCGATCAGGCCCAGACCCAGGCCCGGGCCGAGCCCGGCCAGGTCAAGGTCGTCGCCGACGCTGCGCCCTCGGTCCAGATCTTCGCCGTCCGCCCCGCCTGGGTGCGGGTCCGCGCCGCCGACGGCACCGTGCTGTTCGAGAAGATCCTCGATGCCGGCGAGCATTACACCGTGCCCCAGACCGAAGAGCCGGCGACGCTGCGCGCGGGCAATTCCGGATCGGTCTATTTCACCGTCAACGGCAAGACCTACGGCCCCGCCGCGCCGGGCGCGCATGTGGTCAAGAAGCTGGCGCTGACGGCCGGCAACCTGACCGACAAATACGCGCTGGCCGATCCCAAGGCCGATCCGGCCCTGGCCAGCTACGTCGCCGTCGCCCAGGCCCAGCAGTAACCCGTTTCAACCGTTCACGATCGGCGCCGCGGCGTTGCGGCGCCGCCGTCCGCGCGCTATCTGTCGCGCAAGCCCTTTGCCCCGAAAACAGGACGATCCGATGTCGCATAACCCGATCCGTCCCTGGCGCGATATCGAGCGCCGCAAATCGCGCCAGATCATGGTCGGCAATGTCCCGGTCGGCGGCGATGCCCCGATCTCGGTCCAGACCATGACCAATACCGATAGCTCGGACGCCCGGGCGACGCTCGACCAGGTGATCCGCTGCGCCGAGGCCGGGGCCGACATCGTCCGGGTCTCGACCCCCGACGAGGCCAGCACGAAGGCGCTGAAACAGGTCGTCGCCGGCAGCCCGGTGCCGATCGTCGCCGACATCCATTTCCACTACAAGCGCGCGATCGAGGCGGCCGAGGCCGGCGCCGCCTGCCTGCGCATCAACCCGGGCAATATTGGCGACGAGAGGCGGGTGAAGGAAGTCATCAGGGCCGCCCGCGACCACGGCTGCTCGATCCGCATCGGCGTCAATGCCGGCAGTCTGGAGAAGCACCTGCTCGAGAAATACGGCGAGCCCTGCCCGGACGCGATGGTCGAATCCGGCCTCGACCATATCAGGATCCTGCAGGACAACGACTTCCACGAATTCAAGATCTCGGTCAAGGCTTCCGACGTCTTCCTCGCCGCCGCCGCCTATCAGCAGCTGGCCGAGGCCACCGACGCGCCGATCCACCTCGGCATCACCGAGGCCGGCGGCATGCTGGCCGGCACGGTGAAAAGCGCCATCGGCCTGGGCAACCTGCTGTGGATGGGGATCGGCGACACGCTGCGGGTCTCGCTCTCGGCCGACCCGGTGCAGGAGGTCAAGGTCGGTTACGAGATCCTGAAATCGCTCGGCCTGCGCCATCGCGGCGTCAACATCATCTCCTGCCCGTCCTGCGCCCGTCAGGGCTTCGACGTGATCAAGACGGTCGAGGTCCTGGAACAGCGGCTCGAGCATATCAAGACCTCGATGAGCCTCAGTATCATCGGCTGCGTCGTCAACGGCCCGGGCGAGGCGCTGATGACCGATATCGGCTTCACCGGTGGCGGCGCCGGCTCGGGCATGGTCTATCTGGCCGGCAAGCAGGACCACAAGCTGTCGAACGAGCAGATGGTCGACCATATCGTCGAGCTGGTCGAAAAGCGCGCCGCCGAGATCGAGGCCGAGAAAGCCAGGG
Organism: Acidimangrovimonas pyrenivorans; assembly: GCF_042643245.1. Classification (NCBI taxonomy): domain Bacteria; kingdom Pseudomonadati; phylum Pseudomonadota; class Alphaproteobacteria; order Rhodobacterales; family Paracoccaceae; genus Acidimangrovimonas; species Acidimangrovimonas pyrenivorans. The sequence goes on along the minus strand of NZ_JBHRSK010000015.1, from coordinate 134,147 downwards.
CTGAAGCCGCCGAATAGGACGCGCCGTCCTTACGGCACGATTTCCCGCGGTCCCCGCTTTTCTTCCCGTTTTCCTCTCAGCGAAAATATCCTCGGGGGTCCGGGGGCAGACAGCCCCCGGCCCAACCGCCCGCGCATCGGATCAGTTGGCGCGCACTTCCTTGACGATCTCGGTCATCTGCGCCAGCGGGACATAGCCGCGCAGCATCTGGTCGCCCAACACGAAGGTCGGCGTTCCGTTGATACCCAGCCGCTTGGCCAGGGCGTGGTTGTCGGCGATCACCTTGGTCACTTCGGGGCTGTCCATCCGCGCCTTGATCGCCTCGGCGTCCAGCCCCAGCTTGCCGGCCAGCGCCGCCAGCGAGGCGTCGGTGATGTTGGCGCGCATCTTCATCAGCGCGTCATGGGCCTTGGCATAGGCGTCGGGCCCGTTCAGCTGCAACACCGCGATGGCGAAGCGCGAGCCCAGCACCGACTGGTCGCTGAGGATCGGGAACTCCTTGACGATGAAGCGGATATTGCCGTCGGTCTTGAGTAGCTGGGCGACCTCGGGATAGGCCTTGTGGCAGTAGCCGCAGCGGTAATCCATGAACTCGACCAGCGTGATGTCGCCGTTCGGATTGCCGCCGACCCAGGAATTCGGGTCCTCGAAGATCGCCTTGGCATTGGCCTTGACCAGGTTGGCGTCGTTTTGCACCTGCTGCTGGGCCTGCTTGGCCTTCAGCCTGTCGATCGCCTCGACCAGCACCTCGGGATGGTCGAGCAGATAGGCGCGGACCTCTTCGCCGAAGGCGGCCTTCTCGTCGGGCGTCATGTTCTTGAAGTCCAGCGCCCGGGCCGGGGCGGCGGCGCTCAGCGCCACGGCGGCGCTCAGGGCGAGCGGGGCCAGCGCGCGGGCGGCAAGGGAAGCAAGCGTCATCGGGTCATCTCCGTTCGGCGGCGTCGGGGCCACCTTCATTCGCGGTTCGCGCCACAATGCCAGATCGCACGGCCAAGACAAGCCCGCCGGCCCCGCCCGACGCCGTAGGGACGATGCGACGCAGGCGGCCATTGACCTCGGGCGCGGGCGCTGGAATGACGGGAGCAACCAGTCAGGAGGGGCGGATGCGAAGCTCGGACCGCGGATCGGTCGATCCCTTTATCGTGATGGACGTGATGGAACAGGCCCGCGCCGCCGAGGCCGCCGGGCGCCACATCATCCACATGGAAGTGGGGCAGCCGGGCACCCCGGCGCCGGCCGGGGCCCGCACCGCGCTGGCGCAGGCGATGGAGGGCGAGGCGCTGGGCTACACCGTCGCGCTCGGCCTGCCCGAGCTGCGCGCCGCCATCGCCGGGCTCTATCGGCGCTGGTACGGGATCGAGCTCGACCCGGCCCGCGTGGTCGTGACCTCGGGCTCGTCGGGGGCTTTCCTGCTCGCCTTCACGGCGCTGTTCGACGCCGGGGCGCGGGTCGGGCTGGGCGAGCCGGGCTATCCTTCCTACCGCCAGATCCTCAAGGCGCTGTCGCTCGAACCCGTCGGCATCCAGACCGCCGAGGAGAACCGGCTGCAGCCGGTGCCGGCCGACCTCGCCGCGGCCGGGGATCTCGACGGGTTGATCGTCGCCTCGCCGGGCAACCCTTCCGGCACGATGCTGGACCGCGCCGCGATGGCGGCGCTGATCGGCCATTGCGCCGAGCGCGACATCGCCTTCATCTCCGACGAGATCTATCACGGCATCCAATACGAGGGCCGCGCGGTCTCGGCGCTGGAGATCAGCGACGAGGTCTATGTCATCAACTCGTTCTCGAAGTATTTCAGCATGACCGGCTGGCGCGTCGGCTGGATGGTGGTGCCGGAAGACCACGTCCGCCGGATCGAGCGGCTGGCGCAGAACCTGTTCATCTGCCCGCCCCATGCCAGCCAGATCGCCGCGCTGGGGGCGCTGGAGAGCCATGACGAGCTCGAGGCCAACCTCGCCGTCTATGCCGAGAACCGGCGGCTGATGCTCGAGGGGCTGCCGAAAGCCGGGTTTGGCCATATCGCGCCGCCGGACGGGGCCTTCTACGTCTATGCCGATGTCTCGGACCTGACCGACGACAGCCTCGCCTTCGCCGCCGAGATCCTGGAGCAGGCCGGGGTGGCGGTGACGCCGGGGCTGGACTTCGACCCGCATCGCGGGGCGCACACGCTGCGGTTTTCCTACGCCCGGGCGACCGAGGACATCACCGAGGGGCTGCGGCGGCTGGAAGCCTTCATGGCCGCGCGCAAGCGGTGAGCGGAGCAGGGGGCCGTCTGCCCCCTCTGGGCGCGGGGCGCCCATTCACCCCCGAGGATATTTGAGCTCAGGTGAAAGGGCAGGGGCGTTTCGCCGGGGCGGCGGCTGCGCTAGGATGGCGAAAACGGGCGAGGCATGAGCGGGTTTTCCAGGGTCATTCGGTGGATCGTCTTGGTGGCGGTCGTGATGCTGTCGGCAACGGCGGGCGCGGTGGCGCAACAGGCCGGGGCGAGCGGCTCCGGCCTGTCGGCGCTGGCGCGGTTCGAGCCCGAGGGCTCGTCGATCCGCGATGCGGGCGACGGCATCGCGGTCGATCTCAACATCAGCCAGCCGGTGCCGTGGCGGGTGCGGACGCTGGCCGATCCGCCGCGGCTGGTGCTGGATTTCCGCGAGGTCGACTGGGGTCGGATCGAGGATCGGGCGCTGTCGACAGCCGCCCATGTCCGCGACCTGCGCGCCGGGCTGTTGCAGCCGGGCTGGTCGCGGCTGGTGCTGCAGCTCGACGGCCCGTTCAAGGTGGCCTCGGCTGAGATGCGCACCGATCCCTCGGGGCGCGGCGGCGCGGTGGTCCGGCTGACCCTGAGGCCCGAGCCGATGGCGGCCTTCCGCGCCGCCTCGGCCGCGCCCGACCCGGCGCGCTGGACCTTGCCACGGCCGGCGACCATGCCGGCCTCGCAGCGGCAAAAGCGCGGCGAGGGGCCGCTGGTGGTGGTGCTCGATCCCGGCCATGGCGGCATCGATCCCGGCGCCGTCGAGGGCAAGGTGCACGAGGCCGATGTCGTGCTGGCCTTCGCCCGCAAGCTCAAGGAGGCGCTGTTGCGCGCCGGCGGCATCAAGGTGGTGATGACCCGGGACGAGGATGTCTTCGTGCCGCTCGAGACCCGGATCTCGATCGCCCGCGCGGCCAAGGCCGACCTGTTCCTCGCCATCCATGCCGATGCGATTCCCGAGGGCCGGGCGATCGGCGCCACCGTCTACACGCTGGCCGAGAAGGCGACCGACCGGGCCTCGGAGCTGCTGGCCGAACGCCACGACCGCGACGACCTGCTGGCGGGGGTCGACCTGACCGGGCAGGATGACGAGGTTGCCGGCGTGCTGATGGACCTGGCCCGGACCGAGACCATGCCGCGCTCGGAACGTTTCGCCCGCGATCTGGTCACGGCGATCAAGGCGGCCAAGCTGCACATGCACCGCCATCCGCATCAGCAGGCGGCCTTCTCGGTGCTGAAATCGGCCGATATTCCCTCGGTCCTGCTCGAACTGGGCTTCCTGTCGTCGAAGAGCGACCGCAAGCGCCTGCGCGACCCGAAATGGCAGGCGACGATGGTCGGTGCGATCATCTCGGCGATCCGGGTCTGGGCGGTGCAGGACGCGGCCGAGGCGGCGTTGCTGCGGCAATAGTCGGGCCGCCTCCCGCGGGCGTGAATGCCTGAGCGGGATTCGGCGCGGGCTCGTCCCGAGTTGTTTTGACCCCATCGGGGGAAGTGCCTATATGGGGGGCGATTGAATTGGGGGCCCGTCCTTTTGACCCGAGTGATCCTATCCTTCTTCGGCGCGATCTTCAGTTGGTTGACGCTGGCGCTGTTCTTCGGCGCGCTGACCCTCGGCGCGCTGTTCTGGATGTATTCGCGCGACCTGCCCAGCTACGAGCTGCTGGCGCAATACACGCCGCCGACGATCAGCCGGATCTATGACGGCGAGGGCAAGATCATCGACGAATTCGCCCATGAGCGGCGGATCTACACCCCGATCGCCGACATCCCGCCGCTGGTGAAGGAAGCCTTCGTCTCGGCCGAGGACAAGAACTTCTACCTCCACCAGGGCTTCGACGCGCGCGGCATCTTCGCCGCCATCGTCGAGGCGGTGCGCACCCGCGGCCGCATCGTCCGCGGCGCCTCGACCATCACCCAGCAGGTGGCGAAGAACTTCCTGCTGTCGGGCAACCGCACCATCGAGCGCAAGATCAAGGAGCTGATCCTGGCCAACCGGATCAGCAACGCCTTCAGCAAGGACCGGGTGCTGGAGCTCTACCTCAACGAGATCTATCTCGGCGCCAATTCCTACGGCGTGGCGGCGGCGGCGCAGACCTATTTCAACAAGACGCTGAGCCAGCTCACCCCGCAGGAGGCCGCCTACCTGGCGGCGCTGCCGAAGAAACCCTCGGACCTGCATCCGGTGCGCGACATGAAGGCGGCGATCGCGCGGCGCAACTACGTGCTCAACCAGATGTATCTCAACGGCTACCTGCCCAAGGCCGAGGCCGAGAAGGCCGAGGCGGCGCCGTTGAAGAGCGTGCAGAACGGCGATTACCCGGCCTTCCGCGAGAAGCTGCCGCCGCGCGACTACTTCACCGACGAGATCCGGCGCGAGCTGTCGGACACCTTCGGCCAGCAGGAATTCTTCGGCGGCGGGCTGACGATCCGCGCCACCGTCGATCCCGAGATGCAGGCCGACGGCGCCGCGGCACTGCGCCACGGGCTCGAGAAATACGACCGCAGCCGCGGCGTCTGGCGCGGCACCGGCAAGACGATTCCGGCGGCCGACCTGAAATCGACGGCGAAATGGCAGGCGGCGCTGGCCAATGAGAAAGTGGCGCGCGACATTCCCGGCTGGTATCCCGCCGTGGTGCTGTCGACGGACAAGACCACCGCCGAGGTCGGGATCGAGAATGGTCCCGACGGCACCGTCACGGCGACGATCCCGGCCGAGGACGTGACCTGGGCCCGCAAGAGCCTGGGCGACGGCAAGCTGAGCCGCAAGGCGCGGGTGCCGGCCGACCTGGTCTCGCCGGGCGACGTCGTCTATGTCGCCCATCTGGCCGACAAGAACGGCAAGCCGCTGCGCTGGTCGCTGCGCCAGATCCCCGAGATCGAGGGCGCCTTCATGGCGATGGACGCCAAGACCGGCCGGGTCATCGCGATGCAGGGCGGTTTCTCGTACCAGCATTCGGTGTTCAACCGCGCCACCCAGGCCAAGCGCCAGCCCGGTTCGGCCTTCAAGCCCTTCGTCTATGCCGCCGCGCTCGACAGCGGCTTCACCCCGGCGACCATCGTCATCGACGCGCCGATCGAGGTCGACACGCCGCAGGGCCTGTGGCGGCCGAAGAACTCGTCGAACAAGTTCTACGGCCCGACCCTGATGCGCACCGGCCTGATCCACTCGCGCAACCTGATGACGATCCGGATCGCGCAGGAGATCGGCATGGACACCGTCGCCCGCTATGCCGAGCGTTTCGGGGTCTACGAGCCGATGCAGGAATTCCTCGCCAACAGCCTGGGCAGCCAGGAAACGACGCTGTTCAACCTGATGGGCGCCTATTCGATGATCGCCAATGGCGGCGAGCGGGTCGAGCCGTCGCTGGTCGACCGGGTCCAGGACCGCTTCGGCAAGACGATCTACCGCCACGACCAGCGCGTCTGCGAGGATTGCAACGATCCCAACCTGCCGCCCGACCAGTCGCCGATGATCCTGTCGAACCGCCAGCGCGTCATCGACCCGATCACCGATTACCAGCTGATCAACATGATGAAGGGCGTGGTCACCGAGGGCACTGCCTCGGGCGTGATCCACCTGCCGGTGCCGATCGCCGGCAAGACCGGGACGACCAACGATTCCAAGGATGTCTGGTTCATCGGCTTCTCCTCCAACATCGTCGCTGGCTGCTACATGGGCTTCGACACCCCGCGGCCGCTGGGCCACGGCGCCTATGGCGCCAGCATGTGCGGCCCGGTGTTCCAGGAGTTCATGCAGCAGGCGATCAAGAAATACGGCGGCTCGAAATTCAAGGTGCCGCCGGGGGGCCATTTCCTGATGGTTGACCGCTACAGCGGCGCGCTGGTCTCGGACAACAATACCGGCGGTGGCTTCGGCGCGCCGGCGGGCCAGGGCGACGGCACCGCGACTGCCGGCACGCAGCAGGCCAGCAACGCCATCCCGATCTATTTCCGCGATGGCGAGCAGCCGTTGCTGGGCATGGGCGGGATGATCGACGGCGGCTTCGCCATGGGCTCGAACCTGCCGCTCTTCGCCAATGGCGAGAACGATCCGGTGACCGGCACCGCCAACCAGTCGGTGACGACCTCGACCGGCGAGACCAAGGTCATCCCCGGCAAGGCCGATTTCGGCACCCTGAACTCGGGCGGGCTCTACTAGGCCCGCTCTCCCCTCCGTCCCGCCTTGCCCGTGCCGGCGCGAGGCGTTATCACCGTCCGTCAACCGCAAGACCCGAGGAAGTCACCGCCATGCGCGCCGAGATGCAGACCATCGCCCAGGACATCGAGAAATCGCTGACCCTGCTGGGCCAGCGCCTCGACTGGGAGACCGCGCCGCACCGGCTCGAGGAGTTCAACGCGATGATCGAGGACCCGGACCTGTGGTCCGATCCCGCCCGGGCGCAGAAGCTGATGCGCGAGCGCCAGAGCCTGATGGACGCGCTCAAGACCTACGAGGAGATCAAGACCGAGCTTGCCGACAATCTCGAGCTGATCGAGATGGGCGAGGCCGAGGGCGACGACGAGGTGGTCGCCGAGGCCGAGGCGGCACTGAAGGATCTGAAGGAAACCGCGGCGGCCAAGGAGCTGGAGGCGCTGCTCGACGGCGAGGCCGACGGCAACGACACCTTCCTCGAGATCAATGCCGGGGCCGGCGGCACCGAGGCCTGCGACTGGGCCCAGATGCTGCAGCGGATGTATGTCCGCTGGGCCGAGAAGCGCGGCTACAAGGTCGAGCTGCAATCCGAGGAAGCGGGCGCCGAGGCCGGGATCAAGTCCTGTTCCTACAAGATCTCGGGTCCCAATGCCTATGGCTGGCTGAAGTCGGAATCGGGCGTCCACCGCCTGGTCCGGATCTCGCCCTTCGGCAAGGGCACGCGCGAGACTTCCTTCGCCTCGGTCTGGGTCTACCCGGTGGTCGACGACAATATCGAGATCGAGGTCAACCCGGCCGACATCCGCATCGACACCTACCGCTCGTCGGGCGCCGGCGGCCAGCACGTCAACACCACCGACTCGGCGGTGCGGATCACCCACCACCCGACCGGCATCGTCGTCACCTCGTCCGAGAAGTCACAGCACCAGAACCGCGACATCGCCATGAAGGCGCTGAAATCGCGGCTCTACCAGATGGAGCTGGACAAGCGGAACGCGGCGATCAACGAGGCGCACGAGAACAAGGGCAGCGCCGGCTGGGGCAACCAGATCCGTTCCTACGTGCTGCAGCCCTACCAGATGGTGAAGGACCTGCGGACCGGGCACGAGACCTCGGACACGCAGGGCGTGCTCGATGGCGACCTCGACGGTTTCATGGCCGCGACCCTGGCGATGGACGTCGCCGGCAAGAGCCGCGCCGAGGCCCAGGCCGAGGCGTAGGGCTTCCAGCGCCAGACCTTTGCGGGGAGGGGCGGGCGCCGCCAGGCCAAGGCCGGGCGAAACGGGCTTCTCCTCTCTCGTTACCGCCCCCAACCCTGACGCTTGCCGGATTTCCGAACCTGCCCTAGCGTAAGGCAAAGGGGAGGACATCATGAGCGACACCCATGCGGCGCCGGCCGCTCAGGTGCCCGAGATCCGTCTGCTCGGGATCACCGACCTGGCCGAATCCCTGCAGGCCGGTTGGAACGACTTCCGCGCCGCGCCGGTCTACGGGCTGTTCTTCAGCGCCGTCTACGTCATCGGCGGCCTCGTCATGCTCTGGCTGCTGGCGGTCTGGGGCGCGATCTGGGTCAGCCTGCCTGCCGCCGCCGGCTTCCCGATCCTCGGTCCCTTCATTGCCGTCGGCCTCTACGAGGTCAGCCGCCGGCTCGAGACCGGCGCGCCGCTCAGCTGGCGCGCCGTGCTCGGCGTTGTCTTCCGCCAGAAGGACCGCCAGATCCCGTCGATGGCCGCCGTCATCGTCATCTTCTTCCTGTTCTGGAACTTCCTGTCGCACATGATCTTCGCCCTGTTCCTCGGGCTGCAGGTTATGACCAACGTCTCCTCGTCGCTGGGCGTGTTCCTGACCGCCAACGGGCTGATGATGCTGGGCTTCGGCACCGCGGTCGGCGCGGTCTTCGCAGGCGTCCTGTTCTCGATCACCGTCGTCAGCCTGCCGCTGCTGCTCGACCGCGAGGTCGATTTCGTCACCGCGATGATCGCCAGCTTCTCCTGCGTTCTGGCCAACCCGGCGGTGATGCTGATCTGGGCGGCGCTGGTCGGCGCGCTCCTGTTCATCGGCATGCTGCCGGGCTTTCTCGGCCTCTTCGTCACGCTGCCGGTGCTGGGCCATGCCAGCTGGCACCTTTACCGCAGGGCGCTGGAACCCGCCGCCTGAGGGTGCGGCGGCTGCCAGTGGTCGACCCGCAGGATGCTGAGAACGCCGGCCAGCGCGGCGAAACCGGCGCCGAGGAACAGTGACCAGGTCGCGCCGCCGATCCCCAGCTGGGCCAGCAGCAGGGCAACCAGCGCGGCGCCGATCGACTGCCCGGTCAGCCGCGCCGTCCCCAGCACGCCGCTGGCCGCGCCGCTGCGCGGCTTGGGGGCAGAGCCGATCATGGTGCGGTTGTTCGGGGTCTGGAACAGGCCGAAGCCGATGCCGCACAGCACCATGCGCCAGGCGATGTTCCAGAACCCCGGATCGGCCGGCAGCAGGCCGAGCAACAGCAGGCCGACGGCCAGCAACACCATGCCGCCGGTGCCCAGCAGCGCCGGCGAGCGGCTGTCCGACAGCCTCCCGGCCAGCGGCGCCACCACCGCCAGCGCCAGCGGCCAGGGCATCATCAGCAGCCCGACCTGCGCCGGCGGGAAGCCCATCGCCACCTGGAAGGCGAAGGGCAGCGAGACGAAGGCGAGGATCTGGGCGGTGAAGGCCGAGATCGAGGCGGCGACCGAGAGGCTGAAGATCGGGATGCGGAACAGGTCGAGCGGCAGCATCGGCCGGTCGACCCGGCGCTCGTGCCGGATCAGCAGGGCGAAGCCGACGACGCAGGCGACGGCCTGCAGCAGCACCAGGTACCAGGGCAGGTCATGGCCCAGGCTGTCGATCGTGGTGATCACCAGGCCGATCGATACCGCGCTCATCACGGCGGCGAAACTGTCGAAGCGTCGGCCGGAGCGGTCGCTCTCGGGCAGGCTGCGCCAGCCGAGCGCGACGGTGAGGATGCCCAGCGGGATGTTGATCGCGAACAGCCATTGCCAGCTCAGCACCGCCAGCGCGAAGCCGGCGATGGCGGGCCCGGCGGTGGCGGCCGCCGCCACGGCGAGGGCATTGAAGCCCAGCGCCGCGCCGAACCTGCTCTGGGGCACGATATAGCGCAGCACCGCGGTGTTGACGCTCATCAGCCCGGCGGCGCCCAGCCCCTGCACGATCCGCGCCGTGGTCAGGCTGGTCAGCGAAGTCGACATCACGCAGCCGACCGAGGCGACGGTGAACAGGGCGATGCCCCACAGGTAGATGCGGCGATAGCCGATCTTCTCGCCCAGCGTCGCCAGCGGCAGCAACGCCATGACGATGGCCAGCTGGTAGCCGTTGACGATCCAGATCGAGACCGAGGCGTCGGCCTGGAAATCCTGCGCGATGGTCGGCAGCGCGACATTGGCGATGGTGCCGTCCAGCACCGCCAGCGTCACCCCGAGGATCACCGTCGCCCAGGCGAAGTAGCGGCGCGGCGGGGCCAGCCCGTCTTCGGCGACATCATCCTGAACCTCGCCCTGGCCCGGCTGTGCCATGCGCATCTGAACTCCCCCGTTCACTTCGGCTTGGCGGGACAGTAGCACTCCCGCCGCCGGCGTCCAGAGACGAGGCCCGAAAACAGCTCTGGCGCCGCGCGGCGGCCGGGCCCTATGGTGGCGCCGGACCGGGGAGGGGACATGGTCGGGCGGATCATCGAGACGGAGGCCTGCATCGCCGAGGGCACGGCCTGGCTGGCAGCGCGCGAGCCGCGCTTTGCCACGGTGCTGGAGGTGGTGGAGGCGGTGCCGTTGCGCCGCCGCCCGGACGGGTTCGGCGCCTTGGTCTGGGCCATCGTCGGCCAGCAGGTCAGCACCGCCTCGGCCGCGGCGATCCTGGGCCGGCTCGAGGCGGCCGGCCTGACCGAGGGCGCGGCACTGGCGGCGGTGTCGGAGGAAGAGCTGCGCGCCTGCGGGCTGTCGCGGCCCAAGATGCGCTACCTTCGGGCGCTGGCCGCGGCGGAACTGGATTTTCCCGCCCTGCGAGCGATGCCCGACGCGGCGGTGATCGCGGAACTGGTGGCGCTGCCGGGCATCGGCCGCTGGACCGCAGAGGTCTATGCCATGCTGTCGCTCGGCCGGGCGGATGTCTTCGCGCCGGGCGACCTGGCGCTGCAGGAGGCGGCGCGGGCGCTGTTCGGGCTCGCGGCGCGGCCCAGCGAACGGGAGTTGCGGGCGATGGCAGAGGCCTGGTCGCCCTGGCGGGGCGTTGCGGCGCGGATGCTCTGGGCCTATTACCGGCATCTGAAAGCACGAGAGGGGATCGGATGACGCGCGAATTGGAATTCGGCCGGCGCGAGGCGGCTTCGGGGCAGGCCAAGAGCCTGGTGATTTTCCTGCATGGCTACGGCGCCGATGGCAATGACCTGCTCGGGCTGGCCGATCCGCTGGCGCCGCATCTGCCAGACACCACCTTCATCGCCCCCAACGCGCCCGAACGCTGCTCGGGCAACCCGATGGGCTACCAGTGGTTCCCGATCCCGTGGCTCGACGGCTCGTCGGAAGAGGCGGCGCAGGAGGGGATGCGCAAGGCTTTCGCCGATCTCAACGCCTTCCTCGACGCCCGGATGGAAGAGGAGGGCCGGACCGCCGCCGAGACCGCGATCATCGGTTTCTCGCAAGGCACGATGATGGCGCTGCACGTGGCGCCGCGGCGGGCCGAGCCCTTGGCCGGCATCGTCGCCTTCTCGGGCCGGTTGCTGATGCCCGAGGTGCTGAAGGTCGACATGAAGTCGAAGCCGCCGGTGATCCTGATCCATGGCGACCAGGACGACGTCGTGCCCTTCACCGATATGGACCGGGCTGGCCGGGCGCTGCTCGATGCCGGGTTCCAGACCTACGGCCACGTGATGAAAGGCACCGGCCACGGCATCGCGCCCGACGGGCTAGGCGTGGCGATGCAGTTCCTCAAGGAGCGCCTGCCGGGCTGAGGCGGGCGCGTCGCCACCGCCTGCCTGACTTTTTCCCGCGCTGCCCTATCTGTCATCTTGCTGTGAACTTGAGCGTTTAGGTCTCTGCCTGACACCACTCTATGTAGAGGGGCTTGTCAGGCGTAAAACGCCATATATAGTTTCACTAGAGGGGGCGGCGTCTCCCGTCCCCTTCCGCAGCGGCCCCTGGGCCGGCGCCGGCCGGCCGGGCCCCGACAAAGGGCGTAGAACGGCAATGGACGGCGATTTCAGGACGACTTTCGTACGCGAACCCGCGGCGTTGAAACATCACCCGGCGCTGGTCCTGAACGCGGATTACCGCCCGCTTTCCTACTACCCGCTCTCGCTCTGGCCGTGGCAGGAGGCCATCAAGGCGGTGTTCCTCGACCGGGTCTCGATCCTTGCCGAATACGACACCACGGTGCACAGCCCGACGACCGAGATCCGAATACCCTCTGTCGTGGTGCTCAAGGAATTCGTCCAACCACAGAAGCGCGTGGCCTTCACGCGCTTCAATCTTTTTCTGAGGGACGAATTCCGCTGCCAGTATTGCGGTGCCCGCGGCGACCTGACCTTCGATCATGTCGTGCCGCGCGCCCGCGGCGGCATCACCAGCTGGGAGAACGTGGTCGCCGCCTGTTCGCCCTGCAACCTGCGCAAGGGCTCGAAATCGCTGCGCCAGGCCGGCATGCATCTGCGCAAGCAGCCGCGCCAGCCCACCGCCGCCGACATGCAGAATATCGGCCGGCGCTTCCCCCCCAACCACCTGCATGAAAGCTGGCTCGATTTCCTTTACTGGGACGCCGAGCTCGAGGCCTGAGCCGGCCGCGCTTGCCGCGCCGCGGCAGGGTGCTAGACTTAGCCGCGCGATCGGGTTAGAAGGCGGCCGTTAGCGCTAACATCGCCGGCGCCAAAGGAGGTATTCGGGGTGGCCAGCGTGATGTGGCAGAGAAGCGAGGGCAAGATGGTTTCGCGCGTGATTCCGGTCGAACCGTTCGACCTGGTGGTGTTCGGCGGCACCGGCGACCTGGCGACGCGCAAGATCCTGCCCGGGCTCTACCGCCGCTTCTGGGCCGGCCAGATCCCCGAAGGCAGCCGGATCATCGGCGCCGCACGGTCCGAGATGGACGACGCCGCCTATCGCGCGATGGTGCACGAGGCGATTGCCGAATTCGTGGCGCCCGACAAATGCGACAAGGCGACGCTCACCGCCTTCCTCGACAGCGTCTCCTACGTGCCGATCGACGCCCGCGGCACCGGCGGCTGGCAGCAACTGGCCGGGCTGATGCGCGACGACGTCGTGCGCGCCTTCTATTTTTCGGTCGCGCCCGGCCTGTTCGGCGACCTGGCCCAGCGGCTGCACAGCCACGCCATCGCCGATCCGGACAGCCGGATCGTGGTCGAAAAGCCCTTCGGCCGCGACCTCGACTCGGCCCGCAAGCTCAACGCCACCCTGGCCGAGCATTTCGACGAGACCCAGATCTACCGCATCGACCACTACCTGGGCAAAGAGACGGTGCAGAACCTGATGGCGGTGCGTTTCGCCAACATCCTGTTCGAGCCGCTGTGGAACGCCCAATATGTCGATCACGTCCAGATCACCGTGGCCGAGACGGTCGGCGTCGGCGGCCGCGGCAGCTATTATGACAAGTCCGGCGCGATGCGGGACATGGTGCAGAACCACATGATGCAGCTTCTGTGCCTGATCGCGATGGAGCCGCCCTATCGCTTCGAGCCCGACGCGGTGCGCGACGAGAAGCTCAAGGTGATCCGCGCGCTCGAGCCGGTCGGCCATGACGACATCGTCCGCGGCCAGTATCGCGGCGGCCCGCGCAAGAGTGGCGATGACGAGCTGTCCTATACCGAGGATGTCGAGGACCCGCACAGCCTGACCGAAAGCTATATCGCGCTGAAGGCCAGCATCGCCAACTGGCGCTGGCAGGGGGTGCCGTTCTACCTGCGCACCGGCAAGAAGCTGCGGGCCCGCACCTCCGAGATCGCCGTGGTGTTCAAGGAGCCGCCGCATTCGATCTTCGACGAGGACGAGGCCTGGCGCGAGAACGTGCTGGCGATCCGGCTGCAACCGAACGAGGGCATGAACCTGTCGGTGATGATCAAGGAGCCGGGACCGGGCGGCATGCGCCTGACCGACGTGCCGCTGGACATGTCCTTTGCCGAGGCGCTGGGCGAGGATGGCGCCGACATCCCGGATGCCTATGAACGGCTGATCATGGATGTTATCAGGGGCAATCAGACCCTGTTCATGCGCGGGGACGAGGTCGAGGCCGCCTGGGCCTGGACCGATCCGATCATCGCCGCCTGGGAGGAACGGGGCGACCGGCCGAAGGGCTATGACCCGTATTCCTCGGGCCCCGAGGATGCGTTGATGCTGCTGCATCGCGACGGCCGGCGCTGGAGGGAGATACGCGGATGAACTTCATCGAATACCCCGATCGCGAGCTGATGTTCCTCGGTCTCGCCGACAAGCTGGCGGCGGAGCTGGGCGATTTCCTGCGCCGCCAGGACAATGCCACCTTCTGCGTGCCTGGCGGCACCACGCCGGGGCCGGTCTTCGACGTCCTGTCCGATGTCGATCTCGACTGGAGCCGGGTCAAGGTGCTGCTCAACGACGAACGCTGGCTGCCGGAAGAGGCCGGCCGCTCGAACGCGCGGCTGGTGCGCAAGCGGCTGCTGACCGGGCGCGCGGCGGCGGCCGAGTTCGTGCCGTTCTACGAGGCGGCCGAGCGCCCCGAGGACAAGCTGGACGAACTGAACGCGCGGATCTCCCCTTGCCTGCCGATCTCGGTGCTGCTGCTGGGCATGGGGGACGACATGCACACCGCCTCGCTGTTTCCCGGCGCCGAGGGGCTACGGCAGGCGCTGAGGCATTCGGCGCCGCCCCTGATGGCGATGCGCCAGCCCGGCACCGGCGAGCCGCGGGTCACCCTGACCGCACCGGTGCTGAGCGCGGCGATGAGCACCCATGTCGTCATCACCGGGCCGGAGAAGCGGGCCGCGGTGGAACGGGCGCAGGACCTCGATCCGCTCGACGCGCCGATCCGGGTGGTGCTGGACGAAGCGACGGTACATTGGGCGGAATGAGATGATCATCTGGCAGGAACTGGCAGAGCACGGCCGGCGTGTCGCCGACCGGCGGATCGAGGAGTTGTTCGCGGCCGAGGGCCGGGCCGAGGCGTTCTCGGCCCGTCTGGGCGAGATGCTGTTCGATTACTCCAAGACCAATATCGACGAGACCGCGCGCGGGATGCTGCTGCGGCTGGCCGAGGAGACAGGCGTCGCCGAACGCCGCGAGGCGATGTTCACCGGCGTCAAGATCAACGAGACCGAGGGCCGCGCGGTGCTGCACACCGCCCTGCGCAACCTCGCCGGCTCGGTCATCGTCGACGGCGAGGAGGTGATGGACGAGGTCCGCGCCACCCATCGCCGGATGCAGGACTTTGCCCGCGACCTGCGCCAGGGCCGGATCGCCGGGCAGGGCGGGCCGATCACCGATGTCGTCAATATCGGCATCGGCGGCTCCGATCTCGGCCCGGCGATGGCCTGCCTGGCGCTGTCGCCCTATGCCGACGGGCCGCGCTGCCATTTCGTCTCGAATGTCGACGGCGCCCATATCCACGACGTGCTGTCCGGGCTGGAGCCCGCGACGACGCTGGTGATCGTTGCCTCCAAGACCTTCACCACGATCGAGACCATGACCAACGCCCGCACCGCCCGTGGCTGGATGGCGGCGAAGGTGTCCGAGCCGGGGGCGCAGTTCGCCGCCGTCTCGACCGCCGGGGACAAGACCGCCGCCTTCGGCATCGATCCCGCCCGGGTCTTCGGTTTCGCCGACTGGGTCGGCGGCCGCTACTCGGTCTGGGGGCCGGTCGGGCTCAGCCTGATGATCGCCATCGGGCCCGAGCGCTTCGACGAGTTCCTGGCCGGTGGCGCGGCGATGGACGCGCATTTCCGCGCGGCGCCGTTCGCGCAGAACCTGCCGGTGCTGCTGGCCCTGGTCGGTATCTGGCACAATCAGATCTGCGGCCATGCCACCCGGGCGGTGCTGCCCTACGACCAGCGCCTGGCGCGGCTGCCGGCCTACCTGCAGCAGCTCGAAATGGAGAGCAACGGCAAGCGGGTGGCGATGGACGGCAGCGAGCTGACGCGCGAGTCCGGGCCGGTGGTCTGGGGCGAGCCCGGCACCAACGGCCAGCACGCCTTCTTCCAGCTCATCCACCAGGGCACCCGCGTCGTCCCCTGCGAGTTCCTGCTGGCGCGCGAGGGGCACGAGCCCGGCCTCGCCCATCAGCACCGGCTGCTGGCGGCCAATTGCCTGGCCCAGTCCGAGGCGCTGATGCGCGGCCGCAGCTACGACGAGGCGCGCGAACGGATGGCGGGCCGGGGCCTGACCGGCGACGAGCTCGAACGCCAGGCCAATCACCGCGTCTTCCCCGGCAACCGGCCCTCGACGACGCTTCTCTACCCGCGCCTGACGCCCTATACGCTGGGCCAGATCATCGCGCTTTACGAGCACCGGGTCTTCGTCGAGGGCGTGATCCTCGGCATCAACAGCTTCGACCAATGGGGCGTCGAGCTGGGCAAGGAACTGGCGCTGGCGCTGGAGCCGATGCTGGAAGGCCGCGAGAGCCCGGCCGACAAGGACGGCTCGACGCAGATGCTGCTGGGCTACCTGCGCGGCTGACGCCGCGTCTTTCACCTTTCCATTGCCGGCCGGGACGACCCGCGCTAACTCTTGCTCCGCGGCCAATCCCGGCCGCGTCGTTCTCAGGGCGGGGCGGAATTCCCCACCGGCGGTAAGCGGAGAGAGCCGCAAGCCCGCGAGCGCCTCTTCGCGGAGAGGGTCAGCAGATCTGGTGCAACTCCAGAGCCGACGGTCACAGTCCGGATGGAAGAGAGCGGGAAAGGGTGCGGGGCCGGCCGGTCCCGTCGCCGTTGTCCTGTCTGCCTTGGGTTATGCGCGTAGACGAAAGGACAACGCCATGACTCGCCTCATCTCAACGATCGGCCCGGCCGCTGCCGGCGCCTTCCTGATGATCCTCGCCGGCGCGCTCTTCGCGGCCGATAACACGCTGGTGCAATACGGCGCCATGACCCTGGGCATCCCGCCCGCGCGGATCGCCTTCTGGCAGTATTTCATCGCCTTCCTCTTCGCATTGCCCTGGCTGGTGAGCCAGGGCGCGGCAGCGATGCGGACCGGCCAGTTCGGCCTGCATGTGATCCGCGTCGCCTCGGCCGCCATCGGCGTCCAGCTCTGGGTCGCCGGGCTGGCGCATGTGCCGATCTGGCAGGCGATCGCGCTGGTCATGCTGTCGCCCTTCTTCGTCACCCTCGGCGCCGCGCTGCTCTTGCGCGAAGCGGCGGGGGCCGAGCGCTGGCTGGCGGTCTCGACCGGGTTCGCCGGCGGCATGATCATCCTGGCGCCGTGGTCGGACGGCTTCACTCCCTATGCCCTGTTGCCGGTGGCGGCGGCGGCGCTCTGGGCGCTGACCTCGCTGCTGACCAAGTTCCTGACCCGCCGCGAGTCGCCGGAATCGCTCACCGTCTACCTGCTGTTGCTGCTGACGCCGTTGAACGCCGCGCTGGGCTGGGAGCAGGGGCTGCAGTTCATGGGGGGCGCGGCGGGGCTGGTGCTGGTCGCCTCGGGCCTGCTGACGGCGCTGGCGCAATATGCGCTGACCAAGGCCTACAGCGTCGCCGACGCCGCCTTCCTGCAGCCCTTCGACCATATCAAGCTGCCGTTCAACGTCGCCCTCGGGCTGGCGGTGTTCGGCTTCGTGCCGCCGGGCAGCATGTGGGTCGGCTCGGCGCTGATCGTCGCCGCCTCTTTCTACCTGCTCAGGCGCGAAAGCCGCGTCGCCGCCGTCGCCTGAGTGGCAAGGGAAACGGGCGGAAGGGAAGGCCCTTCCGCCCGCTCGGCGCGGCCGGGATGATCTGCCGCGCCTCTGCTCGACCGTGACTGTCAGTAGCGCCGCCAGTCGTGGCGGTCGTAGTGGCGGTTGTGGGACCAGTCGTGGCGGTCGCGCCGGTCGATGACGACGGTGCGCTTGCGCTCGACGATCACCCGGCGCTGAGGCTGGACGTAGACGTATTTCTTCACCACGCGGGGCCGCGGCTGGACGTAGATGTATTCTTTCACCACCCGGCGCGGCGGCGGCGGCGCGACATGGCGGCGGTGCTGCGGAACGGCGCGGTCGCGATGGTCGTTCGCGGCGCTGGCGATGATCGCCAGGGCGGTGGCGCCGGCCAGGAATCGGATCACGTCTCGGTCATTGGCCTGCGCGGGGGCGGCGGTGATCCCGGCCAGCGCGACGGCACCGGCGAGCGAGGCGGCGATGGTCTTGGCGAAGGTCATGTCAGGGCTCCTTTGCTACGGTCTGCCGACCGGGCCAACCCCGTGCCGACGTCATGGACCAACCCTGCTCGCCGCCCCGGAAGTTAGGCAATATCGCTCCCCTGTTATCCGATAACAGCAGCCCGAAGCCCCCGTGGTTATTGAATAACCGCGCGTTCGGCCCCATGCTAACCAAATCATGAAACACCGCATCCTCCTTCCCCTTTCCGCGCTGCTCCTCGCGCTGGCCCTGGCCGCCCCGGCCAGCGCCAACTGCTACGCGGATTACAAGGCCAAGAAGAACAATCCGTTGCGCCTGAGCTACGGCGTGATCGAATTGGCCGACCCGGCCTGCCGCTCGAAACAGGCGGCCGCCAAGGCGATTTCCCGCCGCATCTCAAAGGGCGGCTGGACCTTGCTCAACGTCCTGTCCATCTTCGGACCGGAAGGACTCGCACAAAGGAAAGCCAGTGCCGGAGCCAACTACCTCCGCTACTGAGACGTTGCGCGCGGGCAACCGCGTCGTCGCGATCGGCATCGTCGTCATCGTCGCGATCCTCTTGGTCGCGGCGGTGCTGCTGTTTCTCAACCTGCCCGACGCCAACGCCTTCAACATGCGGGTCGAGCGGATCTTCGTCCAGAACGACAACCTGACCACCCAGGCCGAGGTCAAGCTGCTGGAAATCCTCGCCCAGTCCGGCACCGCCTTTGCCGACGTGCTGTCCAGCTACCGGGTGGTGATCTTCGTGCTGCTGGTGTTCTCGACGGCGCTCTTGCTGGCGGCGCTGGTCTTCCTGGTGACGATCATCACCCTGAACCGGCGCATCTCGGCGATCCAGCGCACCGGCATCCAGGTCTCGGAACTGCTGATCAGCCGGGCCGAGAACACGGTCTACCTGAACAACATGGAGTTCAAGCTGACCGAGGCCGCGATCGAGACGCTGGCGGTGCTGGCCGAGGCGCGGATGGACGACGACGTGCTGTCGGGGGCGCAGATCGAGGCGATGATCTCGGGCCGCGACGAGAGCGATTGCGAGGAGGCGGCGGGCGCGACCCGGATCAAGCGGCTGCGCGACACGCTGGGCAACCAGATGGTCAGCGAACTGCTGGTCAAGAACATCGCCCGGCGCGGCTACATGCTGGCGATCGATAAGGACGTGATCCGGATGGTTTGAGCGGGTGGCGAGGCCGGGGGTTTCACACCCCCGGACCCCCGAGGAGTATTTCAGCAAAGAAGAAGGGTGCAGGGTTGCGTGAGAAGAATGCGGGTTCTATACGCGGCCCCCTTGACCTTTCCCTTTGAAAGCGGGGGATTCGCCAGTGCTGCAGACGCCGTATTACCTGATCGACAAGGCTGCGCTGCTGCGCAACATGGAGATCATCGACCGCCTGCGGGCGGGATCGGGCGCCAAGGCGCTGCTGGCGCTCAAGTGTTTCGCGACGTGGTCGGTCTTCGACCTGATGCGGGAGCACATGGACGGGACGACCTCGTCCTCGCTCTACGAGCTGCATCTGGGGCGCGAGAAGTTCGGCGGCGAGACCCATGCCTATTCGGTCGCCTGGGCCGATCACGAGATCGACGAGGCGGTCGGCTACGCCGACAAGATCATCTTCAATTCCTTCGGCCAGCTGGACCGTTTCGCCGGCCGGGCCGAGGGCATCGCACGCGGGCTGCGGCTCAATCCGCGCTTCTCGACCAGCGGCTTCGATCTGGCCGACCCGGCACGGCCGTTCAGCCGGCTGGGCGAATGGGACGCGGCGAAGATCGCGCAGGTGCTCGACCGGATCTCCGGGGTGATGATCCACTACAATTGCGAGAACGCCGATTTCGCCCTGTTCGACCGGCAGCTGGGGCGGATCGAGGCCGAGTTCGGCGCGATCCTGGAGAAGCTCGACTGGGTCAGCCTGGGCGGCGGCATCCATTTCACCGGTGCCGGCTACCCGGTCGACGACCTGGCGGCGCGGCTGAAGGCGTTCTCGGAGAAGTTCGGCGTGCAGGTCTATCTCGAACCCGGGGAGGCGGCGATCACCAACTCGACGACGCTGGAAGTGACCGTGCTCGACGTGCTCGAGAACGAGAAGCAGCTGGCCATCGTCGACAGCTCGATCGAGGCCCATATGCTCGACCTGCTGATCTACCGCGAGAGCGCCAAGCTGCCGCAGCAGGGCGATCACGCCTACCAGATCTGCGGCAAGTCCTGCCTCGCCGGCGATATCTTCGGCGATGCCCGCTTCCCGGCGCCGCTCAAGGTCGGCGACCGGATCTCGGTGCAGGACGCCGCCGGTTACACCATGGTCAAGAAGAACTGGTTCAATGGCGTGAAGATGCCGGCGATTGCCATTCGCGAGCTGGACGGGACGGTCCGGCCGGTGCGCGACTTCGGTTACGACGACTACAAGTCCAGCCTCTCCTGAGGCCCATCCCCCCGACTGTTCAGAAGGAGGCAGCCCCGAGATGAAACGGAACGTGCTGATCATCGGCGCCGGCGGCGTGGCGCAGGTCGTGGCGCATAAATGCGCGCAGAACAACGACGTTTTGGGCGAGTTGCATATCGCCTCGCGCACCGTCTCGAAATGCGAGGCGATCATCGAGAGCGTCGACGAGAAGGGCGCGATGAAGGTGCCGGGTACCTTCACCGCCCATGCCGTCGATGCCACCGACACCGCCGCCGTCGCGGCGCTGATCCGGCAGACGGGCTGCCAGATCGTCATCAATGTCGGCTCGGCCTTCGTCAACAAATACGTCCTCGACGCCTGCATCGAGACCGGCGCTGCCTATATCGACACCGCGATCCACGAGGAACCGGACAAGATCTGCGAAACCCCGCCGTGGTATGCGAACTACGAATGGAAGAAGCGCGAGGCCTGCGCCGAGAAGGGCGTGACCGCGGTGCTGGGCGCCGGCTTCGATCCGGGCGTCGTCAATGCCTATGCCCGGCTGGCGGCGGACGACTACATCGACGAGATCAGCTCGATCGACATCGTCGACATCAATGCCGGCAGCCACGGCAAGTATTTCGCCACCAATTTCGACCCCGAGATCAACTTCCGCGAATTCACCGGCAGCGTCTATGCCTGGCAGGGCGGCGAATGGACCGAGAACAAGATGTTCGAGGTCGGTCGCGAATGGGACCTGCCGGTGGTCGGCACCCAGAAGGCCTATATGTCGGGCCATGACGAGATCCACTCGCTGGCGAGCAACTATCCCAAGGCCGACGTGCGGTTCTGGATGGGCTTCGGCGACCATTACATCAACGTCTTCACCGTGCTGAAGAACCTCGGCCTGCTGTCCGAACAGCCGGTCAAGACCGCCGAGGGGCAGGAGGTGATCCCGCTCAAGGTGGTCAAGGCCGTGCTGCCCGACCCGGCCAGCCTGGCGCCGGGCTATACCGGCAAGACCTGCATCGGCGACCTGGTCAAGGGCACCAAGGACGGCAAGCCGGCCGAGGTGTTCATCTACAACGTCGCCGATCACAAGGACGCCTATAACGAGGTCGGCAGCCAGGGCATCTCCTACACCGCCGGGGTGCCGCCGGTCGCCGCCGCGATCCTGATCGCCAAGGGCGACTGGGATGTCGGCAAGATGGTCAATGTCGAAGAGCTCGACCCGCACCCGTTCCTCGGCCTGCTGAACCACATGGGGCTGCAGACCTCGATCCGCGACGCGGATGGCGAGCGCGAGCTGAGCTTCGACTGAGCCGCGGCGCTGCCACGCCGCGCCTGCGCCCGCCCTTTTCGAGAGGGCGGGCGCTTTTCGTGGACGGGGGTCGCGCAGGCCCGCTAGTCTGATCCCATCGGCGCGCGGGCGCGGAGTTGCGACGACCGCGGCTTCTTGAAGGGCGACACATCGCTGTCATATGCGCGGCGCACTGTGAAAGCCGACAGCCGGGAGTGGCCATGATCGTCGCATCCGAAATCCCCTCTACCACCGGTACCGCGCGGCGGCTGCACGGGCAGCTGGCGGCGATCCGGACCGCGTTGCGCGCGGAGGCCGAGGCGACGCTCGCGGCCTGGGAGCCAGCGCTGGAACGCGCGGCCTTCCGGTCCTCGGCGCGCAACCTGGCCGATTACCTCGCCCTGCGCTCGGTCGATCTGCGGCCGTTGCAGGACGATCTGCTGGCGCTGGGCCTGTCGTCGCTGGGCCGCTGCGAAGCCCATGTCGGCCCCTCGCTCGATGCGGTGATCTCGGTGCTGGCGGCGCTGGCCGGGATGGCGCCCGAACCGGGGCCGGCGCCGGCGGATTTCGAGCGCGCGCAGCAGGTCATCGCGGCGCGGCGGGATGCGCTGTTCGGCCCCCGCTCCGACGGGCCGGAGACGCGGGTCATGGTGACCTTGCCGACCGAGGCCGCCGAGAACCCCGACCTGATCCGCCGGCTGATCGCCGCCGGGGCCGATTGCGTCCGGATCAACTGCGCCCATGACGGGCCCGAGGCCTGGCAGGCGATGGTCGGCCATACCCGCGCTGCGGCGCGGGAAGCGGGGCGCGAGATCCGGGTGGCGATGGACCTGGGCGGGCCCAAGGTGCGGATCGAACGGATCGAGGCCGAGAAGAAGCCGCGCCTGTTCCGCGGCGACCGCTTCCTGCTGGCCAAGACGCCGGATGCCGATGCCGGCGGGCGGGTGCTGGCGACGCTCAGCCATCCGCAACTGATCGACCACCTGCGGGCCGACAGCGAGATCTGGATCGACGACGGCAAGATCGGCGCCCGGGTGATCGAGCGGGCGCCGAGCCATGCCGTGCTGGAAGTCACCAGCGCCCGCGACAAGGGGGTGAAGCTGAAGCCCGAGAAGGGCGTCAACCTGCCCGGCGTCGACATCGACATCCCGGCCCTGACCGCCGCCGATCTGGCTGCACTCGATACGGTGATGCAACATGCCGACATCGTCGGCTTCTCCTTCGTCCAGACGCCCGAGGACGTCCGCGACCTGATCGCAGCGATGGAAGAGCGGCGGGAGGAGCGCGACCTGCCGGCGCTGATGCTGAAGATCGAGACCCAGCTGGCGGTGCGCAACCTGCCGCGGCTGATCGTGCAGGCCGGCGGGGCGCTGCCGGTGGCGGTGATGATCGCGCGCGGCGACCTCGCGGTCGAGATCGGGCTGGAACGGATGTCGGAGATCCAGGAGGAACTGCTGTGGCTGTGCGAGGCGGCGCAGGTGCCGGTGGTCTGGGCGACGCAGGTGCTGGACGGGCTGCTCAAGGAGGGCCATGCCAGCCGGGCCGAGGCCACCGACGCGGCGATGAGCCAGCGCGCCGAATGCGTGAT
This sequence comes from Acidimangrovimonas pyrenivorans, assembly GCF_042643245.1. NCBI lineage: Bacteria > Pseudomonadati > Pseudomonadota > Alphaproteobacteria > Rhodobacterales > Paracoccaceae > Acidimangrovimonas > Acidimangrovimonas pyrenivorans. Next base: position 111,149 of record NZ_JBHRSK010000015.1, on the reverse strand, counting down.
GCTGAACAAGGGCGCCTATCTGCCCGAGGCGGTGCAGATGCTGCGCGGCATCCTCGGCCGCATGGACCGCCACCAGTCGAAGAAGATGGCGCGGCTGGGCCCGCTGGGTTCGTGGCGCGCGCGGCAGGAGCTCTAGGCGTCTGACGCCAGCCAGTCCTGCGCCTTGGCGCGGATGTCGTCGGGCACCGGCCTGGCCCGTCTCTCGGTCAGCGACATCAGCACGCATTTGAAGCGGGTCTCGAAGGCCAGCCCCCGGTCGCGCGCGCGGTAGAGCCGGTGGCGGAAGGTCATGGACTTGGTGCCGATCTCGAGCACCTCGGTCTCGAGATAGATCGACTCGCCGGCCGTCAGCTCGGCGCGAAAATCGCTCTCGGCACGGACCACGGCGAAGGACAGGCGGCGCCCGTCGCGCATGTCCTCGGCCGTCAGCCCCAGTTCGGACTGGAAGGCGAAGACGCCGTCGGAACAGGCGGCGAAGTAGCGCGAGACGTTCATGTGGCCGAGGAAATCGCAGTCGGCGGGGTCGACGACCGAGCGGAAGGTGAGCATGGCGGGCACGGGCGGTCTCCTCGGACAGGGCTGTTCCCGCTTCATCATAGGCCGCCGCCGGGGGCAGGCCAGCAAAGACGGGACAGCAAGGACGGGCCAGCAAGGACGGGACAGAAAAGAAATGGCCCCGGGCCGAACCGCCTGTCGCGGTCTGGCCCGGGGCCCCTGTCTCACACCGTCCGGCCGGATCAGCCGATCGCGGCGGCCTTCACGTCATCGTCGATATGCGGGACGTATTGGGCGAAGTTGTCGGCGAACATCTTGACCAGCTTGGCCGCCTGGCGGTCATAGGCGGCGTGGTCGTCCCAGGTCCGGCGCGGGTCGAGCAGGACATCGGCCACGCCCGGGGCCGCGACCGGCACCTCGAAGCCGAAATTCGGGTCCTTGCGGAACTCGGCCTCGTTCAGCGAGCCGTCCAGCGCCGCGGTCAGCAGCGCCCGGGTCGCCCGGATCGGCATCCGCGAGCCGACGCCGTAGGCGCCGCCGGTCCAGCCGGTATTGACCAGCCAGCACGACGCGCCGTGCTCGGCGATCTTTTCCTGCAGCAACTTGCCGTAGACCTCGGGCCGGCGCGGCATGAACGGCGCGCCGAAGCAGGTCGAGAAGGTCGGCTCGGGCTCGGTCACGCCCTTCTCGGTGCCGGCCACCTTGGCGGTAAAGCCCGACAGGAAGTGGTACATCGCCTGCGCCGGGGTTAGCCGCGCGATCGGCGGCAGCACGCCGAAGGCGTCGCAGGTCAGCATGATGATGTTCTTCGGATGGCCCGCCAGCCCGGTCTCGGAGGCGTTCGAGATGTAGTGCAGCGGATAGGCGCAGCGCATGTTCGCCGTCAGGCTGTCATCCTCGAAATCCAGTTCCTTGGTCTGGGGATCGAAGACCATGTTCTCGACCACGGTGCCGAATTTCTCGGTCGTGGCGTAGATCTCGGGCTCGTGCTCGGGATTGAGGTTGATGGTCTTGGCGTAGCAGCCGCCCTCGAAGTTGAAGATGCCCTTGTCCGACCAGCCATGCTCGTCATCGCCGATCAGGGTGCGGCTCGGGTCGGCCGACAGCGTCGTCTTGCCCGTGCCCGACAGGCCGAAGAACACCGCGGCGTCGTTCGGATCGTCATTGGCGTGGTTGGCCGAGCAGTGCATCGGCATCACGCCCTTGCCCGGCAGGATGTAGTTGAGCAGGGTGAAGACCGATTTCTTGATCTCGCCGGCATATTCGGTGTCGGCGATCAGGATCAGCTTCTTGTCGAAGTTCAGCGCGACGACGGTCTTGGTGCGGCAGCCGTGACGCTCGGGGTCGGCCTTGAAGCTGGGGCAGTTGATGATGGTGAACTCGGGCAGGAAGCTGTCGAGCTCCTCGCGCGCCGGGCGGCGCAGCAGGTGGCGCGAGAACAGCGCGTGCCAGGCCATCTCGGTCACCACGCGGACGTCGAGCCGGTGCTCGGGATCGGCGCCGCCGTAGAGATCGGAGACGAAGACGTCGCGGCCCTCGAGATGCGCGATCATGTCGGCCTGGAGCCGGTCGAAGGCCTCGGGGTCCATCGGCTTGTTGTTCTCCCACCAGATCGAGTCCTCGACCGTGGGGGTGCGCACCACGAACTTGTCCTTGGGCGAGCGGCCGGTATGGACGCCGGTCTCGACGAGGAAGGCGCCCCCGTTGCCCAGCGTGCCTTCCTTGCGCTTGAGCGCGGCCTCGATCAGCGCGGGCTCCATCAGGTTGTAATAGACATTGCCCAGTCCGCCAATGCCCTGATCTTCCAGGCGATGCGCCGGGTTCACGCGTCCATTTGTCATCTGCAAGCTCCCAGTGCCGCTTGCGCGGCTCTTCAAATAAAAGGTGCGGCGCAGGGGGCCAACTCGGCGCCGATCGATCCGGCAGGGGACCGACAAAGGCCCTATAGCATGACGGTTCTGCGAAGGAACAGGAACCTTTGCCACAGTTAGCGCAACCAAGTTCAAGATAGCGCAACCATCCCGCGAAGGTGAGACATATTAGTCAAAGGTTACGATTTTTCGAGTCTGCTGGATCCGTGTCAACGCTCTGATTCGCAGTTTGCAGTTGATTCCGGTGCGCGGAATTCGGACAATGTGGCAAAAAGCGGGCACAGATCAGAGCAGTATGGGGATTAGTGTTATGTCGAGGATCGCACTCGTCGATGACGATCGAAATATCCTGACCTCGGTTTCGATGACCCTCGAGGCCGAGGGGTTCGAGGTGGATACCTACAATGACGGCCAGTCGGCGCTGGATGCGTTCAACAAGCGCCTGCCGGACATGGCCGTGCTGGACATCAAGATGCCGCGGATGGACGGGATGGACCTGCTCCAGCGGCTGCGCCAGAAGACGTCGATGCCGGTGATTTTCCTGACCTCGAAGGATGACGAGATCGACGAGGTCCTGGGCCTGCGCATGGGCGCGGACGATTACGTCAAGAAGCCGTTCTCGCAGCGCCTGCTGGTCGAACGCATCCGGGCGCTGCTGCGCCGGCAGGAGGCGATCGCCGGGGACGAGGTGGCGACCACCGAAGAGACCAAGGTGATGGAGCGTGGCAGCCTGCGCATGGACCCGCTGCGCCACGCGGTGAGCTGGAAGGGGCTGGACGTGTCGCTGACCGTCACCGAGTTCCTGCTGCTCCAGGCGCTGGCCCAGCGGCCCGGCTTCGTCAAGAGCCGCGACCAGTTGATGGACATCGCCTATGACGATCAGGTCTATGTCGACGACCGCACGATCGACAGCCACATCAAGCGGCTGCGCAAGAAGATGCGCTCGGTCGACCCGGATTTCTCGGCGATCGAGACGCTTTACGGTATCGGTTACAGATATAACGAAGAATGACGATCGCTTCGCGGATTGACACGCGCGACTCGAAATCCACGGCCAAGCCCGATGTGGTGCTGGGCGAGGATTGGGTCGGCACCGACGCCGACCCGGATACCCGGGCGCGGCGGCGGCGGTCCGGGCTTGTCTCGCTGAATCGCTCGCCGCTGGCGCGCAAGATCATCACCTTCAATTTGATGGCGCTGATCTTGCTGGTCGCGGGGGTGCTCTATCTCAACCCGTTCCGCGAAAGCCTGCTGGCGCAGCGCGCGACCGGGCTGACCAACGAGACCCGGCTGATCGCCAATCTGGTCGCCGACCGGTTGCCGCAGGACGGGCCGGTTTCGGGCGCCGCGGCGCAGGCGGCGCTTGCCGGGGCCGATCTGTCCACCGGGGTCATCGTCCAGGTCTTCGATCCCGCCGGGGCGCGGGTGGCGCAGGTCGACGGGCCGGCGCCGCAGCCGGCGCCCGAGGGCGGCGTGACGATCATCAGCGATTTCCTCAACTCGGTCTGGGCCGGGATTTCCGATCTCCTGGCCCCGCGCCACGGGCTGAACCGCGACCGCGATCCGGCGGCGCAGGCGCAGGCCCTAGTGGCGGCCGCGGCCGGGGGCGAGATCCGGGTCGGCAGCGGGCGCGACTCCGCCGGCAACACCATTCTTTCGGTCGCCGCGCCGATCCTGCGCGACGGCCAGATGCTGGGCGTGGTCACTGTCACCGGCGCGGCCGGTGAGATCGACCGGCTGGTCCGGCACGAGCGCGAGCAGATCCTGCAGATGTTCGTCATCGCCATCCTGGTGTCGATCGGCCTCAGCCTCGTGCTCGCCTCGACCATCGCCAACCCGCTCTCCGACCTCGCCGCCGCGGCCGAGCTGGGCCGCGACCGCCAGGCGCGCAAGATGGATCCCGGCCGGGTGCGCATCCCCGATCTCGCGGCGCGCCCGGACGAGATCGGCCGGCTCTCGGTCGCGATGCGCGGCATGGTCGGGGCGCTCTACGACCGGATCGACGCCAACGAGCAATTCGCCGCCGACGTCGCGCACGAGATCAAGAACCCGCTGGCCAGCCTGCGCTCGGCCGTGGCCTCGCTGCGCCTGACCAAGCGCGAGGATCACCGCGACAAGCTGCTGTCGGTGATCGACCACGACGTGCGCCGGCTCGACCGGCTGGTGAGCGACATCTCCAACGCCTCGCGGCTCGACAGCGAGCTGGTCAAGGAGGACGAGGAAGAGTTCAACCTGCTCAAGATGATGGGCGCCCTGGCCGAGCATCTGGGCCAGCAGGCGGCGAGCCGCGGGGTGGACTTCATCGCCGACCTGCCGCCCGAACCGATCATGATCCACGGCCTCGAAGGGCGGCTGGCACAGGTCTTCGTCAACCTGATCACCAACGCGATCTCGTTCTGCGAAGAGGGCGACGCGGTCCGCGTCTGGGCCCGCAAGCGCGAGAACCGGGTGCTGATCGTGGTCGAGGATACCGGGCCGGGGATTCCGGAGCAGGCGCTGGGCAAGGTCTTCAAGCGGTTCTATTCCGAACGGCCGCCGGGCCAGTTCGGCGATCACTCGGGGCTCGGCCTGGCGATCTCGAAGCAGATCGTCGAGGCGCATGGCGGCGTGATCTGGGCCGAGAACATCCGCCCGACCGATGCCGACATCACTTCGGACCCGCTCGGCGCCCGTTTCGTGGTGGGCCTGCCGGTGTGACACCCGAGCCGTCCGAAGAAACCATCCTCCATGCCAGCTGCGTCGCGGTCTCGGGCCGCGGCGTGCTGATCCTCGGGGCTTCCGGCGCCGGCAAGTCGGGGCTGGCGCTGCAGCTGATGGCGCTGGGGGCGGAGCTGGTCGCGGACGACCGCACAAGGGTGATCCGCCGCGACGATAGCGTCATCGCCCGCGCCCCCGCCGCCATCGCCGGCCGGATCGAGGCGCGCGGCCTGGGTATCCTCGGCGCCGAGGCGCTGGCCGAGGCGCCGGTCCGCCTGGTCGTCGATCTCGACCGGCCCGAACCCGACCGGCTGCCGCCGCTGCGCGAATACCGGCTGCTGGGCCTGGCGGTGCCACTGTGTCACAGGTCCGAAACGGTCCATTTTCCTGCCGCGATCATACAATATGTAAGGGGAGGACGGATCGCGTGAGGAAAGGCCGGGGATGACACAGGACCGCGAAGAGCACCGGGTCGTGCTGGTGACGGGGCCTTCGGGCGCCGGGCGCTCGACGGCGATCCATGCCTTCGAGGACCTCGGTTACGAGGTGATCGACAACCTGCCCTTTTCGCTGGTGCCGCGGCTGCTGGAAGGGCCGCCGCTGGTCCGGCCGCTCGCCCTGGGCATCGACGTCCGCAACCGCGACTTCAGCGCCGCCGGCCTGATCGAGCTGATCGACCGGCTGACCGCGCGGCCCGATATCACGCCCGAGGTGCTGTTCATCGATTGCAGCAGCGACGAGCTGATCCGGCGCTATTCCCAGACACGCCGCCGCCACCCTTTGTCGCCGGGCGACGAACCGGCGCAGGGCATCGCGCGCGAGATCGACCTGCTGGCGCCGATCCGGGTGCGGGCCGACGTCCTTATCGACACATCCGAGATGACGCCGCACGACCTGCGCGCCGAGATCGGGCGCTGGTACGACAAGGGCGGGACGGCGCGGCTGGCGGTTTCGGTCCAGTCCTTCTCGTACAAGCGCGGGGTGCCGCGCGGGGTCGACATGATCTTCGACTGCCGCTTCCTGCAGAACCCGCATTGGGAGCCGGAGCTGCGCGACCTCGACGGCCGCGACCTGGCGGTCGCCGATTACGTCGAGGCCGATGCGCGCTTCGAGGAGTTCTTCCGGCTGCTGACCGAGATGTTCGAGCTGCTGCTGCCGGCGCAGCTGGACGAGGGCAAGCCGCATTTCTCGATCGGCTTCGGCTGCTCCGGCGGCCAGCATCGTTCTGTCGCGGTGGCCGAAAAACTGGCCAAGGCGCTTGCGGATCGGGGATGGCAAGTGTCTAAACGGCACAGGGAACTGGAACGGCGGGCCACGGTGGCGCGCACGGGATCGGCGGGGTAGCGGGGCGTGATCGGGATCGTGATCGTCGCACATGGGGGCTTGGCGCGCGAGTATCTCGCCGCCGTCGAGCATGTCGTGGGCGCCCAGCCCGGCATCCGCGCGATCTCGATCGAGGACGACCATGACCGCAGCGCCAAGCAGGCCGAGATCTGCCGGGCGGCGGACGAGGTCGACGACGGCTCGGGCGTGGTGGTGGTGACCGACATGTTCGGTTCGTCGCCATCGAATCTCAGCCTGCGCGCCTGCGTCCCCACCGACCGGCGGATCCTCTACGGCGCAAATCTGCCGATGCTGGTGAAACTGGCGAAATCGCGCCGGCTGTCCGTGCCCGCGGCGGTGAAGGCCGCGATGGAGGCCGGGCGCAAATATATCGACAGCGTCGATGTCGACGGAGGGCAGGAAGAGTGATGGCTGACAAGGTCTTGCGCATCATCAACGAGAAGGGGCTGCATGCCCGCGCCTCGGCGAAATTCGTCGAGCTGGTCGAGGCGCATGACGCCGCGGCCGAGGTCTCGAAGGACGGGATGAGCGTTTCGGGCGATTCCATCATGGGCCTTTTGATGTTGGCAGCGTCGCGCGGAACCTCTATTGAAGTTCGGACCAGCGGACCGGAGGCCGACAAGCTGGCGGATGCCCTTGAAGCCTTGGTGGCGGACCGGTTCGGGGAAGAGTTTTGACGACGGGCGGGCCGCGCCTGGAAGGACCGAAGATCCGTGACTGACCACGTCCATCACTCGAACAGCAACTATGTCGGCGATCCCGACTACAAGCCTTACGACAAGCGGCGGCTGTCCTATGCCGGCACCTTCACCGACCCGCGCAAGGCCAACACCATCCGCACCATCGAATGGCTGACCGGCAAGCTGACCCTGCTGCGCCTGATCCGCCAGTTCGAGGCCCGCGGTCCGGCCTTGGGCGAGGAGTTCTGGCAGCGCACGCTCGACGTGATGGGGATCGACCTGAAGACCCCGGAAGAGCAGATCGCCCGGATCCCGAGGGAGGGCCCGGTGGTGGTGGTGGCCAACCACCCGCACGGGCTGGTCGACGGGCTGGTGATGGGCCGGCTGGTGGCGCGGGTGCGGCAGGACTTCAAGATCCTCACCCGCTCGCTGCTGACCGGCATCGACGAGATCGCCTATCACATGGTGCCGGTGCCCTTCCCGCACGAGGAGAACTCGCTGCAGAAGAGCCTCGAGATGCGGCGCCACGCGATGGAGCATCTGGCCGATGGCGGCGTGGTGATCCTGTTCCCCTCGGGTCAGGTCGCGGCCTCGGAAACCTGGTTCGGCCCGGCGGTCGAGGCCGAGTGGAACCCGTTCACCGCCAAGATGGTGCTGCGCAGCGGGGCGACGGTGCTGCCGATCTATTTCCCGGGCCAGAACTCGCGCTGGTACCAGATCGCCAACCGTATCTCGCCGACCGTCCGCCAGGGGCTGCTCCTGCACGAGATCGCCCATGCGCTGAACAAGCCGCAGGCGCCGGTGATCGGCGCGCCGCTGGCGCCGGAGGAAATCAAGGACTGGTCCTCCAACCCGCGCGGCTTCATGGCCTGGCTGCGCGAAACCACCCTCGCTCTGGGCTGACATTCCGGCCGTGGCCGGGCACGCGGCGCGATGCGCTGCCCGGCGGCCATCAGCCGGCCGCCGCTGTCGCAATTCACAAACACGCCTGCAACAGGGCGCCGATACCGGCTTTTCGGGCTTCCGGCTGTCCTGCGGCAGATGATCGCATCGGGCGCGCGGGCGCCCGCGCACCTGGCTGCAGGCGCGGTAATACGGCGCGTCGGAAATTTAACATCACAATTAGTCACACATATGTGAATGCTTGCGAAATGTCGTGAGCCGTGCAAACGTTGATCGCATGGGAGGAAGCGGCATCCGCACCTTGCCTCGGCAGGGTGAGGAGAATTTGGTGGACTTTGCGCGCTCACGGGGAGGTGAGCGCGCCGAGGGGATTGCGCCGCGATCTGCCTCCCTGACCAACCGGGCCCGGAGGATCAGGGGCCCGATCAACTCGGGAGGAATCATGAAACAGATGACCAACCGCAGGAATGCCCTGCGCACGCTGGCCGCAGCTGGCGCCGCGGGCCTTGCCGCGCCGCATATCGCCTCGGCCCAGGCCAATGGCACGACCTGGAAGATCCAGACCTCCTGGCCCGGTGGGGTCGGGCTGCAGATCTTCAAGGACTGGTGCGCCACCATCGTCGAGAAGACCGGCGGCGAGCTGGCCTTCCAGCCCTTCGGCGCCAATGACGTCGTCGGCGATTTCCAGCTCTATGACGCGGTGAAGAACGGCGTGCTCGACGCTGTCAACCCGTTCACCATCTACGCCCAGGGCATCATTCCGGCCGGGGTGTTCCTGAGCTCCTATCCGCTCGGCCTGCGCAACCCGCACGAGTTCGACGTCTTCTACTACGGCCTCGGCGGGCTCGAGATGGCGCGCGAGCTCTACGCCGCGCAGGGGATGCATTTCGTCGGCCCGGTCCATCACGGCCCGAACATCATCCACTCGAAGGTGCCGATCCGCTCGATCGACGACTTCCGCGGCCGCAAGATGCGGCTGCCGGGCGGCATGGTGGCCGAGGTCTTCGGCGAGATCGGGGCCGAGACCACGGTTCTGCCGGGCTCGGAGATCTTCCCGGCGCTGGAAAAGGGCACCATCGACGTCGCCGACTATGTCGGCCCGGCGGTGAACTACGCGCTCGGCTTCAGCCAGGTGACCAAGTACATCTCGATGGGCCCGCCCGGCATGATGTCGCTCTACCAGCCGGTCGACATCATGGACATCACCGTCGGCATGGACGCCTGGAACAAGCTCAGCCCGCAGATGCAGCAGTTCGTCGAGATGGAGACCCAGGTCTATTCCAACCATCACCACGCGATGATCCAGAAGGCCGACCAGGAGGCCTGGGCCAAGTTCGAGGCCGACGGCACCGAGGTCACGCGCCTGAGCCAGGACGACGTCGAACTGATGACCGAGGTCGCGGTGCCGATCTGGTTCAAGTACGCCAACCGCGACAAGGCGAGTGCCCGGATCTTCAAGACCCAGCTCGACTACATGATGTCCGGCTCGCTTGGCTACGTGACGCCCGATCTGGTCGACGGGCTCGAACTCAAGCTCTGACGGCGTTCGCGCCATGCAAGATGCGGGCCTGCGCGGGGGACGCGCGGGCCCGTTACAGCTGACGGCCGGGCGGGTGTCCGGCAACGGGGGGAGGGCCATGCCCAACATCGATTTCACCTTGCCGCACTGGGCCTACTGGGCGGGGTTGATCCTGTTCCCGCTGGTCGCGGCGGCGCTGGCCAACCGGCCGCGCAAGACCGAGCGGCGCTATTCGCTCAGCTTGGGCTATTTCATCCTGGTCACCGGCGGCATGCTCGGGCTGCACCGCTTCTACCTGAAGAACCTGCTCGGGCTGCTGTTCATCCCGGTCTTCGTCGCCATCCTCTATGCCAATTCGCAGGGCCACGACGCCCGGGGCACCCTGTCCAACATGGCCAACGCTGTGCGCCAGGCCGAACGCGTCATCGAGCGCGAGACCGACCGGGTGAAGACGGCCGAGGCCGATCTGCCGGACCTGCGTCAGAAGCTGGCCGAGGTCGAGCAGGGCAGCTTTGCCGAGCGCCGGGCGCAGCGCAATCTCGAGCGCGCCGAGCAGCGGATCAAGGACGGGCGCGCCCGCATCGCCGAGGCCGAGACCACGCTGGCGGATGACCGTCCGGCGATGGCGGCGGCGCAAGCGCAGCTGGCGCGCTGGCGCAACGTTTCCAAATACGCCTTCTGGCTGATCCTCGCCGCGCTCGGCATCGACGCGCTGCTGATGCCGATGATGGTGGGCCGCGCCAATGCACGGTTGCCCGTGCATGAGGAGGAAAGCGAGGTCGAGCGCGCGCTCGAGGCGCTGGAAGAGGAGGAGACGGCGGAGGACTCGCGCCACGTCTCGACCGGCTGGACCGGCTGGATCGACCGGCTGTCGCTGCGCGCCGGCGAATTCGTCAGCTACTGGGCGATCATCGCCGTCTTCGTCTACTATTTCGAGGTCATCAGCCGCTACGTCTTCAACAGCCCGACCAACTGGGCGCACGAGGCGATGTACCTGATGTTCGGGATGCAATACCTGATCGCCGGTGCCTACGCGATGCTGACCGAGAGCCATGTCCGGGTCGACATCTTCTACGCGCCGCTGTCGAAGCCGCGCAAGGCCTGGGTCGACCTGCTGACCTCGGTCTTCTTCTTCATCTTCGCCGGCACGCTGCTGGTCACCTCGTGGATCTTCGCCTTCGACGCCATCGCCGTGCCCACCGGCAACGGCCTGGTCTCGGACTGGGCGCGGGGCGAGATCGGCGCCGGCCAGATGATCGCCAACTGGAACATGGCGCAATGGACCGACCCCAATATCCGCTGGGGCGAGATCAGCTTCAACGAATGGGAGGTGCCTCTTTGGCCGATGAAATGGGTCATGGTGATCGGCGCCCTGCTGCTGGTGCTGCAGGGCATATCGAAATTCGCGAAAGACGTGCGCGCCGTGATGGGCAGGGGCTGAGCCATGGGACTTGAGATCGGAATCGAGTGGCTCACACTCATCATGTTCGGCTCGCTGGTGGTGCTGCTGATGGCAGGGCTGCCGCTGGCCTTCGTCACCGGCGGCCTCGCCTGCGTCTTCCTCTTCGTGCTGGGCGACGAACGGGCGCTGAACATCGTGCCCAGCCGCATCTTCCCGCTGATGACGAATTACCAGCTCTCGGCGATTCCGTTGTTCATCTTCATGGCCTCGATGCTCGAGAGGGCGGGGATCATCAACGAGATGTTCGACGTCATCTACAAGGTGCTGGGTGGCGTTCGCGGCGGGCTGGCGGCGGCGACCATCATCGCCTCGACCGTTCTGGCGGCGATGGTCGGCGTGATCGGCGCGGCGGTGGTGACGATGGGGATCATCGCCCTGCCGGCGATGCTCAAGCGCGGCTACGATCCCAAGATCGCGATGGGCTCGATCATGGCCGGCGGCACGCTGGGCATCCTGATCCCGCCGTCGATCCTGGCCATCATCTACGCCGTCGTCGCCGAGCAGTCGGTGGGCGAGCTGTTCATCGGCGCCGTCATTCCGGGGCTGCTGCTGTCGGGCATGTATGTCGCCTATGTCATCCTGCGCTGCACCATCAATCCCGACATGGGGCCGCCGATCCCGATGGAGGAACGGGTCTCGACGGCCGAGAAGTTCCGGCTGATGGGCAACATGTCGGCGCCGATCTCGCTGATCGTCATCGTGCTGGGGGTGATCTTCACCGGCGTCGCGACGCCGGTCGAGGCCGCCGGCATCGGCACCTTCGGCGCGATCATCGTCGCCGCCATCCACCGCAAGCTGGACTGGCAGACGATCCGCGAGGCCGCCCTGACCACGCTCAAGGCCTCGGCCATGGTGATCTGGATCATGTTCGGCGCGACGATCTTCGTCGGGCTCTACGTGCTCGAGGGCGGGCAGGAATTCGTCCAGAACGCGCTGCAGGCCACCGGCCTCGGCCCCTGGGGTATCCTGATCATCATGCAGATCGTGCTGATCATCCTCGGCATGTTCCTCGACTGGGTCGGCATCCTGCTGCTCTGCGTGCCGATCTTCGTGCCGATCATCAAGGCGCTGGGGGCGCCGGCCTTCGGCCTGACCGACCCCGACGACCTCGTGCTGTGGTTCGGCGTGCTCTACCTCGTCAACATGCAGATGAGCTTCCTGTCGCCGCCCTTCGGCTATGCCCTGTTCTACCTGCGCGGCGTGGCCCCGCCCGAGATCCCGATGGGCGACATCTTCCGCTCGGCACTGCCGTTCCTGGCGCTGCAGGTGGTCGGGCTGGTGCTGTGCATGGTCTTCCCCGAGATCATCATCTGGCTGCCCAGGCTGGTCTACGGCTGAGACGACAAAGCGGCCCGGAGACGGGCCGCTTTTCCGATCCGCTGGATCGCAAGAGAGGATGGACGAAGGCTGCCGGGGTCCGACGGGACCTCGGCAGTTCGCTTTCGGGGGCTCAGCGCGTCGGCACCGGGGTCTCGCCGCGATAGTCGTAGAAGCCGCGGCTCGTCTTGCGGCCCAGCCAGCCGGCCTCGACATATTTCACCAGCAGCGGGCAGGGCCGGTACTTGGTGTCGGCCAGCCCGTCATGCAGCACGTTCATGATCGCCAGGCAGGTGTCGAGGCCGATGAAATCGGCCAGTTCCAGCGGCCCCATCGGGTGGTTGGCGCCGAGCTTCATCGACTCGTCGATCGAGCGCACGTTGCCGACGCCCTCGTAGAGCGTATAGACCGCCTCGTTGATCATCGGCATCAGGATGCGGTTGACGATGAAGGCGGGGAAATCCTCGGCGCTGGCGGCGGTCTTGCCCAGCCGCTCGACCACGGCCAGCAGCGTCTCGTAGGTGGCGGTATCGGTGGCGATGCCACGGATCAGCTCGACCAGCTGCATCACCGGCACCGGGTTCATGAAGTGGAAGCCCATGAACTTCTCGGGCCGGTCGGTGCGGCTCGCCAGCCGGGTGATCGAGATCGAAGAGGTGTTCGAGGTCAGGATCGTCTCGGGCTTGAGATGCGGCTGCAGGTCCTCGAAGATCGCCTGCTTGACGGTCTCGCGCTCGGTCGCGGCCTCGATCACCAGGTCGGTCGGGCCCAGGTCGGCCAGCGTCAGCGTGGTGCGGATGCGGCCCAGGGCGGCGGCCTTGTCCTCGGCCGAGATCTTGTCGCGGCTGACCTGCCGCTCCATGTTGCGGTCGATCAGCGCCAGCGCCTTGTCGAGGCCCTCCTGGCTGATATCGTTGAGCAGCACGTCATATCCCGCAAGGGCGAAGACATGGGCGATGCCGTTGCCCATCTGGCCCGCTCCGACGATCCCGACCGACTTGATATCCATGCTTCTCCGTCCCCGGTTTGCGTTTCGCCCGACCATATGCGGGGCCGGGCCGCAGGCGCAAGCCGGGGCGGAGGTGTAAGCCCGCGGGATCGCCAAAATTCGCGTCGATTTTTCTCCTTAGCCCTTTGGAAACCCCCGGCGGTCAAGCTGGAGGACGAAGCGAATCGAGTGACGGACCGGGGGGCGGCCATGAGTATCGAGACACACGCTGTAGGGGCGCTGGACTATCAACCCTGCCACTACGGCAGTTCCAGGCTGGTATTTCGCGGCCCGGCGCATGAGTTGGCGGGCCGCTATTGCGCGGTGCTGGGCGGCAACGAAACCTACGGCCGGTTCGTCGAGCGGCCCTATCCGGCGCTGATCGAGGCGGCCACCGGCCTGGGGATGGTGAACCTGGGCTGCATGAATGCGGGGCTCGATGTCTATCTCAACGATTCCGGGGTGCTGGAGATCTGCGGTGGCGCCAGGGTGGCGGTTCTGCAGCTCACCGGGGCGCAGAACATGACCAACCGCTTCTACGCCGTCCATCCGCGCCGCAACGATCGCTTCCTGCGCGCCTCGCCGCAGATGCGGGCGATCTATCCCGAGGTCGACTTCACCGATTTCAACTTCACGCGCCACATGCTGCTCAGCCTGCAGCAGCTGTCGGCCGAACGGTTCGACCTGGTGGTGGAAGAGCTCAAGGCCGCCTGGGTGGCGCGGATGAAGACCTTGCTTGGCCGGCTTCCGTCACCGGTGGTGCTGCTCTGGGCGGCCGATCGCGCGCCGGGGCCTGCGGCGGCGCCGCAGCTCGACCGCGACCCGCTGTTGATCGACCAGGAGATGATCGCCGAGGTGCGCGGCGCCGCCAGCGATTACGTCGAATGCGTCAGCAGCCCGGCGGCCAAGGCCAAGGGTACCGCCGGCATGGTGTTCTCGGAATTCGACAGCTCGATGGCGGCGGAACTGCCCGGCCCGGCGGTGCATGCCGAGATCGCCGAGGCGCTGGCCCCGGTCCTGCAACGGCTGCTGTGAGGCAAAGCAAAAGGCCCGCCGGGGGCGGGCCTTCGCAATGCGCTTGTGCTCCCTGCCGGGCCTCAGAGCTTCTCGATCAGCTCCGGCACGGCGGTGAAGAGGTCGGCGACGAGGCCGTAATCGGCGACCTGGAAGATCGGCGCCTCCTCGTCCTTGTTGATGGCGACGATGACCTTGGAGTCCTTCATCCCGGCGAGGTGCTGGATCGCGCCGGAGATGCCGACGGCGACGTAGAGCTCGGGTGCCACCACCTTGCCGGTCTGGCCGACCTGCCAGTCGTTCGGGGCGTAGCCGCTATCGACCGCGGCGCGGCTGGCGCCGACGGCGGCGCCGAGCTTGTCGGCCAGCTTCTCGATCAGCGCGAAATCCTCTTCCGAGCCGACGCCGCGGCCGCCCGAGACGACGATCCCGGCCGAGGTCAGTTCGGGGCGGTCCGAGGCCGCGACCTTGTCCTCGACCCATTCGCTGAGCGCCGGGGCCTCGCCCGTGCCGATGGTCTCGACCGGGGCGCTATTGCCGGTGCCGGCGGCGTCGAAGGTCGAGGTCCGGACCGAGATCACCTTGGTCGCGTCGGAGCTCTTCACCGTCTGGATCGCGTTGCCGGCATAGATCGGCCGCTCGAAGGTGTCGCCGTCGACGACGCCCGAGACGTCCGAGATCACCATCACGTCGAGCAGCGCGGCGACCCGCGGCAGCACGTTCTTGGCGTCGGTCGTCGCCGGGGCGACGATGTGGCTGTAATCGCCGGCCAGCGAGACCACCAGCGCGGCGGTCGGCTCGGCCAGGCGGTGGCCCAGCGAGGCATCCTCGGCGACCAGCACCTTGGCGACGCCGTCGATCTTGGCGGCCTCGGCCCCGGCGGCGGCGGCCGAAGCCCCGGCGCAGAGCACGGTGACGTCGCCCAGCTTGGCGGCGGCGGTCACGGCCTTGGCGGTGGCGTCCAGCGCCAGCGTGCCGTCGGTCACTTCCCCCAGCAGAAGAACAGCCATCAGATCACCCCCGCTTCGGTTTTCAGTTTCTCGATCAGTTCGTCGACCGAGCCGACCTTGATCCCGGCCTTGCGGCCTTCCGGCTCGGCGGTCTTGACCACGGTCAGCCGCGGCGTGACGTCGACGCCGTAATCGGCGGAAGTCTTCTCGGCCAGCGGCTTCTTCTTCGCCTTCATGATGTTGGGCAGCGAGGCGTAGCGCGGCTCGTTCAGGCGCAGGTCGACGGTGACGATGGTCGGCATCTTGACCTTGATCGTCTGCAGACCGCCATCGACCTCGCGCGTCACCACGGCGCTGTCGCCGTCGATGTTGACCTCGGAGGCGAAGGTCGCCTGGGACCAGCCGAGCAGCGCCGAGAGCATCTGGCCGGTGGCGTTCATGTCGTTGTCGATCGCCTGCTTGCCGGCGATCACCAGGCCCGGCTGTTCTTCCTCGACCACCTTGGCCAGCAGCTTGGCGACGGCGAGCGGCTCGATGTCGGTATGGACGTCGTCGGCGGCGACGATCAGGATCGCCCGGTCGGCGCCCATCGCCAGCGCGGTGCGCAGCGTCTCCTGCGCCTGCTTGACGCCGATCGAGACCACCACCACCTCTTCGGCGGCGCCCTTCTCCTTCAGCCGGATCGCCTCCTCGACCGCGATCTCGTCGAAGGGATTCATCGACATCTTCACATTGGCCAGATCGACACCGCTCCCGTCCGCCTTGACGCGAACCTTCACGTTGTAGTCGATCACCCGCTTCACAGGCACAAGAACCTTCATCGGCGTGTCTCTCCCATTTCGCGCCCGCCGCGGCGGGCCTTCTCAAGCTCTCAAGGGTTGTTAGCGACTCCGCGGTGCAGAAAACAGGTCAAAATCGACATTGCCGCGCCTCGCGACGTCGCGTTTTTTGCCTCAGCGCGTCGCGCCGGGGACCCAGAGTACATCGTCCTTGCCATCGTCATTGGCGATCCGCCCGGCGACGAAGAACCAGTCGGACAAGCGGTTGAGATACTTGACCGCATCCGCGTTGGTCTCTTCCAAGCCGGCCAGTTCCACCGCCAGCCGCTCTGCCCGGCGGCAGGTGGTGCGGCACAGGTGGAGATGGGCGGCCAGCGCCGAGCCGCCGGGCAGGATGAAACTGCGCAGCGGCGTCAGGCGGGTGTTCATCTCGTCGATCTCGGCCTCGAGCCGGTCGGTCTGGCTGGCGACGATTCGCAGCGGGGTGTATTCGGCCTGGTCGTCTGCCGACGGGTTCGGCCGGCACAGATCGGCGCCGAGGTCGAACAGGTCATTCTGGATCCGCGCCAGCGCCGCGTCCAGCTCGCCCGTCGCGTGCAGCCGGGCGAGGCCGACCGTGGCGTTGGTCTCGTCGACGGTGCCGTAGGCGGCGACGCGGGGCGACTGCTTGGGCACCCGGCTGCCGTCGCCGAGCGCGGTTTCGCCCTTGTCGCCGGTGCGGGTGTAGATTTTCGACAGCACGACCATGGAAGCCTCACATGCGGCGGAAATAGACGTATACGAGGATCAGGACCACCGCGACGGCCTGGGCCATGATGCGCAGCCGCATGATGCGGTTGGCATGCTTGCGGTTGAAATCGCCGCCCCTGGCGAAGCCGCCGATGCCGACCATCAGGATGAAGACCACGGCGAGGGCGGCGACGGCGACGATGATGAAAAGCGGATCGTTGAGCATGAATTTATCCCCTCTTGGCCCCCATCTAGCGGTTATGGCGCCAAAAGCGAACCTCAAATGCTGCGGCGGATCGCCCGGTCAGGCCCACGTCAGCCCTTTGCCAGCACCCAGTCGAGCGCCCGGCTGGGCAGCAGTCGCCGCAGCGCGCCCGAGAAATAGGTCGGGGTGGTGACGTAGTAGCGTGGCCGCGGCCGGGGGCTTTCCAGCGCCCGGGCGAGCTTGGCGGTGACCGCGGAGGGCGGTAGCTCGAAGCGGTCGGGGCCGCGGCTTTCGTAGAGCCGTTTCAGCAGGCTGTCGCGATACTGCTCGGCGCGGGCGGAGCGTTCCCAGTCGACCCAGCGTTCGAAAGGCGGGATCGAGTTGACGCGGATCTTCGACGTCACCGGGCCGGGCTCGAGCAGGATCACCTTGACGGGCGTGTCGCGCAGTTCCAGCCGCAGCACGTCGGTCAGCCCCTCGAGCGCGAATTTCGTCGCCACGTAGGCGCCGCGCCACTTGATGCCGACGAGGCCGAGCACGGAGGAGCAGTTGACGATCCGGCCGTGGCCCTGCGCCCGCATCACCGGGATCACCCGGCGGGTCAGGTCGTGGACGCCGAAGAGGTTGGTCTCGAAGATCTCGCGCAGCGCGCCGCGCGGCAGGTCCTCGACCGCGCCGGGGCAGGCGAAGGCGCCGTTGTTGTAAAGCGCGTCGAGCGTGCCGCCGGTGCGGCGCAGCGCCTCCGCGACCGCTTCCTCGATGCTGGTCTCGTCGGCATAGTCGAGCCGGAAGCTCTCCAGCCCCTCGCCGCGCAGCCGTTCGCAATCGGCTTCGGCGCGGCAGGTGGCGAAGACGCGCCAGCCGCGTTGCTTCAGCCCGTGCGCCGCGTCGTAGCCGATGCCCGAGGAGCAGCCGGTGATGAGAATGGATCGTTCCGTCATGTCCTGCCTCTCGCCCCCGTCGTTCTATGCCCGATTTCGGGGCGCGATCAAACCCGCCCGGTTGAGTGCGGCCCGGCGCATTTCGGCTGGACCCGGAACCGGCACCGATTTACACCACATACATGACCGACGTCACCGACGACCCCAATATCGGCCCCGAGCCCGGCGGCCTTTCGCTGGCCGAACCGCTGCGCCGCGCGATCGGCGAGCGTTACCTGACCTATGCGCTGTCGACGATCATGGACCGGGCCCTGCCCGATGCCCGCGACGGGCTCAAGCCGGTGCACCGCCGCATCCTCTACGCGATGCGCGAGTTGCGGCTGACGGCGACCGGCGGCTTCCGCAAGTCGGCCAAGATTTCCGGCGACGTGATGGGCAACTATCACCCGCATGGCGACGCCGCGATCTACGACGCGATGGCGCGGCTGGCGCAGGATTTCAACGTTCGCTACCCGCTGGTCGACGGCCAGGGCAACTTCGGCAATATCGACGGCGACAACCCGGCCGCCAGCCGCTACACCGAGGCCCGGCTGACCGCCGCGGCCGAGGCGCTGATGGAAGGCCTGGCCGAGAACGCGGTCGACTTCCGCCCGAACTACGACGGCACGCTGGAAGAGCCCGTCGTCCTGCCCGCCGCCTTCCCCAACCTGCTCGCCAACGGCGCCAGCGGCATCGCGGTCGGCATGGCGACCAACATCCCGCCGCACAATATCGGCGAGCTGGTCAAGGCCTGCCTGCACCTGATCGACACGCCGGAGGCCCGCGACGAGACCCTCGTCAACATGATCCCCGGCCCGGATTTCCCGACCGGCGGCGTCATCGTCGAGCCGCGGGCGAATATCGTCGAGGCCTACCGCACCGGCCGCGGCAGCTTCCGGCTGCGCGCCCGCTGGCATGTCGAGGAACTGGGCCGCGGCACCTGGCAGATCGTCGTCACCGAGATCCCCTACCAGGTCCAGAAATCGCGCCTGATCGAGAAGCTGGCCGAGCTGATCCAGACCCGCAAGGTGCCGATCTTCGGCGACGTGCGCGACGAGTCGGCCGATGACGTCCGGCTGATCATCGAGCCGAAGTCGAAGAACGTCGATCCCGAGATGCTGATGGGGATGCTGTTCCGCAATTCCGACCTGGAAGTGCGCTTCAGCCTCAACATGAACGTGCTGATCGACGGTCGCACGCCCAAGGTCTGTTCGCTGAAGGAAGTGCTGCGCGCCTTCCTCGACCACCGCCGCGACGTGCTGCTGCGCCGCTCGCGCCACCGGCTGGGCAAGATCGACCACCGGCTGGAGGTGCTGGAAGGGTTCATCACCGCCTTCCTCAACCTCGACCGCGTCATCGACATCATCCGCTACGACGACGACCCCAAGGCGGCGCTGATGCGCGAGGACTGGTCGCGCAAGCAGGCGCGGGCGACGTCCGAGGCCGACTACGTCAGCCCGCCGCCGGGCAAGGGCGAACTGTCCGAAGTCCAGGCCGACGCCATCCTCAACATGCGCCTGCGCAGCCTGCGCCGGCTCGAGGAGATCGAGCTCTTGCGCGAGCAGGACGCGCTGATGCGCGAGCGGGCCGAGATCATCGACCTGCTCGACAGCGAAGTCCTGCAATGGCGCCGCATCGCCGAGGAGCTGCGCGAGGTGCGCAAGCAGTTCGGCAAGGATGCGCCGGGCGGCGCCCGCCGGACCGAGTTCGCCGAGGCCGGCGAGGTCGAGGAGGTGCCGATCGAGGCGATGATCGAGCGCGAGCCGATCACCGTGGTCTGCTCGAAGATGGGCTGGATCCGGGCGATGAAGGGCCATATCGCGCTCGACTCGGAACTCAAGTTCAAGGACGGCGACGAGGGCCGCTTCGTCTTCCATGCCGAGACCACCGACAAGCTCCTGGTCTGCGGCACCAACGGCCGGATCTACACCGTGATGGGCTCGAACCTGCCCGGCGGCCGCGGGATGGGCGAGCCGCTGCGGCTGATGGTCGACCTGCCGAACGAGGCCGACATCGTCGACATCCTGATCTACCGCCCGGGCGAGAAGCTGCTGATGGCCTCCTCGGCGGGGGACGGTTTCGTCGTCAACAGCGACGAGGTGCTGGCCCAGACCCGCGCCGGCAAGGTGGTGCTGAACGTGCGCGGCGAGGTCAAGGCCAGGGTCTGCCGCAAGGTGGCGGGCGATCATGTCGCCGTGGTCGGCGAGAACAGGAAAGTGCTGGTCTTCCCGCTGGCCGAGCTGCCCGAGATGGCGCGCGGCAAGGGCGTGCGGTTGCAGAAATACAAGGATGGTGGCCTGTCGGACGCCACCACCTTCACCCTTGCAGAGGGTCTCAGCTGGAAGGACCCGGCCGGCCGCACCCGCACCGAGACCGACCTGGCCGAATGGCTCGCCAAGCGCGCCAGCGCCGGCCGCATGGCCCCGCGCGGTTTCCCGCGCGACAACCGGTTCACCTGAGGCCGGGACCGCTGTGCCCAGCGAAGCCACGCGCTACTCTTTCATCTTCACTCAAATATCCTTGGGGGTCCGGGGGCGAAGCCCCCGGCCTCGCTCGGGCTTCGCCGCTAGACCCTCTCCACCGTCAGCCACACCCCGCCCTCGGGTCGCAGCGTCAGGATCAGCACCGGCTTGGGCGCCCGGCCCGGCACCGGGGCGAAGCGGAAGCGGGCGAGCAATGTGGCGAGGATGATCACCGCCTCCTGCACGGCGAAGGAGGCACCGATGCAGATCCGCGGCCCGTCGCCGAAGGGCAGGTAGGCATAGCGGTCGATCGCCTTGGGATCGGCGAAGCGGTCGGGGTCGAAGCGGTGCGGGTCGGGCCAGAGCAGATGATTGCGATGCAGCGCGTAGATCGGCAGCATCACCGTGTCGCCCGGCCGCACCTCGCGGCCGAGCAGGTTGTCGGGCGCCAGGGCGCTGCGCGACAGGAAGGCGGCCGGCGGGTAGAGCCGCAGCGCCTCGTCGACGATCCGGCGGATATAGGGCAGGGCGGGCAGGTCTTCCGCCGTCGCCGCCCGGTCGCCCAGCACCGCCTGCGCCTCGTCGCGGGCCTTCTGCTGCACCTCCGGATCGAAGGCGCAGAGATAGAGCGCCCAGGCCAGCGTCAGCGCCGTGGTCTCGTGCCCGGCGACGATGAAGGTGAGCAGGTTGTCGCGCAGCTCCGAGGTGGTCATCTGGCGGCCGCTCTTGGGGTCCTCGCCGGCCATCAGCAGGTCGAGCAGGTCGGGGACGCCCGCGTGCCCCGCCGCCCGCCGCGCCTCGATCGCCTCGTCCGCGACCCGCTTCATCTCGCGCATGGCGCTGGTCGAGAACAGCCGCCGGGCCCGCGGGATCCATTCCGGCGCACCGATGATGTCGAGCAGCGAGACCTTGGCGGTCTCGGCGATATAGGCGTCGATGGCGCGGTGGACGCCGGCGCGGTCGAAGGCCTCACCGCCCGAGAAGGTGACGTCCGAGATCACCTCGAAGGTCGCGGTGACCATCTCGTCATGCAGGTTGGCGGCGCGGCCGGCGGCCTTGTCCAGCCTTTCGCTGGCTCGCTCGGCGGCGGCGGTCATCACCGGGCCGAGGGCCGAGATGTTGCGATGGCTGAAGACCGGCGCGGCGACCCGGCGCTGCCACAGCCAATGGGCGCCCTCGGCGACGAACAGGCTTTCGCCGATCGCCGGCCGCAGCACCATCTTGGTGACGTCGGATTTCGGGTAGTCCTCGACCCGCTCCTTGAGGATGCGGCGGTTGCAGTCCGGGTCCATCACCATGTGCCAGCGCTTGCCGGTGCGGCCCGAGACGATGGGCTGGCGGGTGGCCAGTTCCGGGATCAGCTCGAGCAGGTTGCGGCGCGCGTTCCTGAACGAGCCCCAGATGCCGAGGGGCTCGGTGACGAGCGGAACCTGAACGGGCGTGGCGGCGGTCATCGGCGGCCCCTGTTTGCCTGAAGGGAAATATAGGCGGGACAGGGCAGGGGGCAAAGGGGAAGCGCCTTCTATCAGGTCGCCCGTTTCGCCCGGCGGCAACGCCGGGCAGCGCCCGACCCTCCCCCCGGGAGGGCGCATTCTGCAGCTGGCCAAGCGGATCGCGCTCCTGGCGGACGGAGAACGCTGGCCTGTGGCAGAGGTTGCAGGCGCCCACCCAGGGTCGGGCGCCGCCCTTGCCGCTCAGTTCAGCCCCGGATCGCCCTTAGCATCACGTTGACATTCTCCGGATCGGCATCCGGCGTGATGCCGTGGCCGAGGTTGAAGATATGCGGTCCCTTCGAGAACGCCTTGACGATCCGCCTGGTCTCGTCGATCAGCTCCTGCCCGCCGGTGACCATCAGCTTGGGATTCAGGTTGCCCTGGACGCAGCCGTCGACCTGCACCTTCGCCGCCGCCCAGTCGGCCGAGACCGAGTTGTCCAGCGCGACGCAGTCGGCCCCGGTCGCACGCGCGAAACCGACATAGCGCTCGCCCGCTTCGCGCGGGAAGGCAATCACCGGCAGTCCCGGGTGGCGCGCCTTGAGTTCGGTGATGATCCGCTTCGCCGGTGCCAGCGCGAAATCGTCGAAATCCTGGCCCTTGAGCGAACCGGCCCAGCTGTCGAACAGCTTGACCACCTCGGCCCCGGCCTCGACCTGCTTCGACAGGTACTCGATCGTCGCCTCGGCGATCAGGTCGATCAGCGCCGAGAAGCTCGCCCGGTCGGCCGCCTTGAAGGCATGGGCCGGCCCCTGGTCCGGCGTGCCGCGACCGGCGATCATGTAGGTCGCCACCGTCCACGGCGCGCCGGCGAAACCGATCAGCGTGGTCTCGGCCGGCAGTTCGCCGGACAGGATCTTCACCGTCTCGTAGACCGGCGCCAGGTGCTCGTGGATGTCGTCCTTGCCCTTCAGCGCGGCCAGTCCGGCGGCGTCGGTGATCGTCGACAGCCGCGGCCCCTCGCCGGTGACGAACCACAGGTCGGCGCCCAGCGCCTGCGGCAGCAGCAGGATGTCGGCGAACAGGATCGCCGCGTCGAAACCGTAGCGCCGGATCGGCTGCAGCGTCACCTCGGCCGCCAGCTCGGGCGTGTAGCACAGCGACAGGAAGTCGCCCGCCTTGGCCCGGGTGGCGCGGTATTCCGGCAGGTAGCGCCCGGCCTGGCGCATCATCCAGACCGGCGGCACCGGCAGCACCTCGCCCGCAAGGGCGCGCAGAATGGTCTTGTCCTTGGCTGCCGTCATCGGTCCCTCCTCGTCTTTCGCGCCTTGCCTTGCCCCTCTGCGTCTCCGTGTCAAGCCGGCGGGGCATTGTCAGGCCGATTTGCCACGGCTAGAGGTGTGCCATGACAAACGCCACGCCCACCCCCGACCAGCCCCTGCGCATCGGCACCCGCGGCTCGCCGCTGGCGCTGGCCCAGGCCCACGAGACGCGTGACCGGCTGAGGGCGGCGCATGGCCTGCCCGAGGCCGCCTTCGAGGTGGTGGTGATCAAGACCACCGGCGACGACCGCGCGATGATCGCCGCCGACCGGCCGCTGAAGGAGATCGGCAACAAGGGGCTGTTCACCAAGGAGATCGAGCAGGCGCTGAGCTCGGGCGCGATCGACATCGCGGTCCATTCGATGAAGGACATGCCGACCGAGCAGCCCGCCGGGCTGATCCTCGACTGCTACCTGCCGCGCGAGGATGTCCGCGACGCCTTCGTCTCGCCCGCGGTCAAGCGGCTGATCGACCTGCCCGAGGGCGCCACCGTGGGCTCGTCAAGCCTGCGCCGCCGGGCCCAGCTGGCGCAGCGCCGGCCCGACCTCAAGCTGGTCGAGTTCCGCGGCAACGTGCAGACAAGGATGCAGAAGCTGCAGGACGGCGTCGCGGCGGCCACCTTCCTCGCCATGGCCGGGCTCAACCGCCTCGGCATGGCCGATGTCGCCAGCTCGGCCATCGACCCCGAGGAGATGCTGCCCGCCGTCGCCCAGGGCGCCATCGGCATCGAGCGGCGCAGCGCCGACGCGGCCACGGGGGATCTTCTGGCCGCGATCCACGACACGCCGACCGCGCAGCGTCTCGCCGCCGAACGCGCCTTCCTCGCCACGCTCGACGGCTCCTGCGAGACGCCGATCGCCGGCCTGGCGCTGCTCGACGGCTCGGAGCTGTGGCTGCGCGGCGAGATCCTGCGCCCCGACGGCTCGGAGGTCATCAGCGGCGAGCGTCGCGGCGCGGTCTCCGACGGCGCCGACCTCGGCGCCGACCTTGCCCGCGAATTGCTGGCCCAGGCCCCGGCAGGGTTCTTCGACTGGCGCAGCCACTGACAGGCGGAACGAAAGAGGGGCAGAAAACCCGCCCCCTTTCATCTTCATGAAAATATCCCGGGGGTTCGGGGGCAGCGCCCCCGGCCTTGCCTCTCGATCCCTAGGCCGGGTCGGCCCCGATCCGCACCAGCTGCTTGCCGAAATTGCCGCCCTCCAGCATCTTCATGAAGGCGGCGGGAGCGTTTTCCAGCCCCTCGGCCACGGTCTCGCGGTAATGGATCGTGCCGTCCGCGACCCTGGGCGCGACCTCGGCGACGAAGGCGGGCTGGCGGTCGTAGCGGTCGAAGATGATGAAGCCCTCGACCCGCAGCCGCTGGCGCAGGATCGCGCCCCAGACCACCGGCGCCGGGGCCGGGTTCTCGGCGCCCGAATACCAGGCGATCATGCCGCACAGCGCGATCCGGCCGAAGGTCTTCATGTTCGGCAGCACCGCCTCCAGCGTCTTGCCGCCGACATTCTCGAAATAGCACTCGACGCCGTCCGGCGCCGCCGCGGCGATCTGCTTGCCCAGCTCCTTGGCATCCGCCGCCGCGCGGTGGTCGAGGCAGGCGTCGAAGCCCAGCTCCTCGACCGCGTAGCGGCACTTGTCGGCCCCGCCGGCGACGCCGATCACGGTCATCCCCTTGAGCCTGGCCAGCTGCCCGACCAGGCTGCCGACCGCGCCGGTGGCGGCCGAGACGACGATGGTCTCGCCCGGCTTGGCCTCGAGGATGTCGTTCAGCCCGACCCAGGCGGTCAGCCCCGGCATCCCCAGCACGCCGAGATAGGCCGACAGCGGCGCGCCGGCCTTGGGGTCGATCTTCTGCACCAGCGTGCCGTCCGAGATACCGTGCGTCGCCCAGCCCAGCGGCGCGACGACGAGGTCGCCGGGGGCATAGCCGTCATGGTTCGAGGCGATCACCTCGGCGACGCAGCCCGCCGTCATCGTCTCGCCGATCTCGACCGGCTTGGCATAGGATTTCGCCGCGCTCATCCGGCCGCGCATGTAGGGATCGAGCGACAGCCAGATCACCCGGGCGAGGAACTCGCCGGGGCCGGGCTGCGGCAGCGGTTCTTCCTCGAGCCGGAAATTCTCGGGGCCGGGTTTCCCCGGCGGGCGGCTGGCAAGGACGATGCGTTTCATCGTTTCGGTCATCGGGGCCTCCCTTGAATGGATCGGTGACACCATAGGAGGGTGCCGGGACACGGCAAGGGGCCGCCGGGCTTGACCCTGCGTCGCAGCGCCCGCGCCGTCCTGCGCCGGTCGGGCCTCAGGGCAGCACCTTGCCCGGGTTGAGAATGCCCTTGGGATCGAGCGCCGTCTTCACCGCCCGCATCACCTCCAGCGCCACCGGGTCCTTGCGTCGGCGCATGCTGGGCAGCTTCGACAGTCCGACCCCGTGCTCGGCCGAGAAACTGCCGCGCAGCTCGAGCACGACATCCTCGATCGCCTCGCGGATGCGGTCGGCCAGGACGGGATCGTCCGAGGTGGGATAGACCGTGAAATGCATGTTGCCGTCGCCGAGGTGGGCGACGTTCATCGTCTCGAACCCCGGGTCGAGCGCGGGCAGCCGGGCATGGATGCGCTCGATGAAGGTCGCCACCTGGTCGAGCGGCACCGCGATGTCGGTATCGACCAGAGGGTGGCGGCTGAGCGTGATCTCGGCCGCCAGTTCGCGCCGGTGCCACATCTCGTTGCGCTGGGCCTCGGAACTGGCGACGACGGCGTCGAGGATCATCTCCTCTTCCAGCATCCCGGCCAGCGTCTCCTCCAGCAGCGCCGCGATCGGCACCGTGCCGTCGGGGCCCGGGGTGACGTCGCGCGGCGCGGTCGCGCCGACCTCTACCATCAGGGTGACGTCGTAGGTCTGCCCGAAGGGCGGGCGCAGCTCGGGATGGCAGATCGCCATGCGCTCCATGTAGCTGCGCGGCATGAACTCGAAGGCCTCTACGGCGCCGCCGGTCGCCTCCTGCAGCCGGTTGAGCAGCACCAGCGCCTCGCTGAGCGACGGCGCCGCGACCATCGCGGTGGCATAGGCGCGCGGCTTCGGCACCAGCTTGAGCACCGCCGCGGTGATCACCCCCAGCGTCCCCTCGGCGCCGATGAACAGGTCCTTGAGGTCGTAGCCCGAGTTGTCCTTGTGCAGCTCGCTCATCAGGTCCATCACCCGGCCGTCGGCCAGCACCACCTCGAGCCCGAGGCAGAGCGCCCGGGTATTGCCGTATCGCAGCACGTTCGAGCCGCCGGCATTGGTCGACAGGTTGCCGCCGATCATCGCCGAGCCGCGGGCGCCGAAGAACAGCGGAAAGGCGAGCCCGTGCTGCTCGGCCGCCTCGTGCAGCTTGGCCAGCACGACGCCGGACTCGACGATCGCCACCCGCGCCTCGGGCCGGATCTCGCGGATCCGGTTCATCCGCTCCAGCGACAGCATCAGCACGCCCTCGGCCGAGGTGCCGCCGTTGAGACCGGTATGGCCGCCGACCGGCACCACCGGCATGCCGGCCGCGTGGGCCAGCTGCATCACCGCCGAGACCTCTCCGGCCGTCGCCGGTCGCAGCACCGCCAGCGGGTTCCAGCTGTATTTCCCGGTGACGTCGCGGCCATAACGCGCGGCATCGGCCCCGGTCAGCACCTGCGCCTCGCCCAACTCCGCCCGCAGCGCCTCGATCAGCTCCATCCTGCTCTCCTTCGCAACCTGCCGGCAGTCTTGACCCCGGCGCCGGGCGCGGTCAATGGCCCGGCCGGACGAGAGCGGCGGGCGGCGGAAGCCTCCGGCGGGAGTATTTCGCCAAAGAAGAAGCCCGTTTCTTCTTTGCCCAAATACTCCGGGGGAGCCGCCAATGGCGGCGGGGGCAGCGCCCCCTCCCCGGCCGGGCAGGGGCGGCACGCCTAGTTCACGCGCGCCAGCAGCTCCAGCACCTTCGGGCCGAGATCGTCGACGATCAGCTTCACCCCGGCGGCGCTGGGATGGATGGCGTCGCCCTGCATGTAGTCGTTCATCGCCTTGGTCCGGTCGGGCAGGGCGTCGAGCGCGGCGAAGAAGTTCGGCACGTAGAGCGCGCCGTATTTCCGCGCCAGCTCGGGGAAGATCGCGTCGAAGCGGCGCTGGAAGTCGGGGCCGTAATTCGCCGGCGCGGTCATCCCGATCAGCAGGATCGGCAGGCCCTTGTCGCTGGCCGCCTTGAGGATGCCGTCGAGATTGGCGCGGGTGTGAGCCGGGTCGATGCCGCGCAGCAGGTCGTTGCCGCCCAGCTCGACGATGATCGCGTCGCCTGCGCCGCTCAGGGTCCAGCCGATCCGCGACAGCCCGCCGGCCGTTGTGTCGCCCGAAACCCCGGCATTCATCACCTTCACATCGGCGCCATGGGCGGTCAGCCAGGCCTGCAGCTGCGGCACGAAGCCCTCGCCCTGGATCAGGCCGTAGCCCTCGGTCAGGCTGTCGCCGAAGGCAATCAGCGCCGTCCTGGCGGCGGCGGGCAGCGGCGCGGCGGCCACGAGGGCAAGGCTCAGCGCGGCAAGGAACTTGCGCCGCCCGGCCCGCGCCCCATATCCCTTCCAGAGCTGCCGCAGGAGTTTGACGATGCCCGACCCGATCCTCAGCCTCGAGGGGCTGCGCCTGTCGCTCGAAGGCAATGCCGGGCCGGTCGAGATCCTGCGCGGGATCACGCTGTCGGTGGCCAGGGGCGAAACGCTGGGGCTGGTCGGGCCGTCGGGATCTGGCAAGTCGTCACTCCTGATGGTCATGGCCGGGCTGGAACGCGCCACGGCGGGCACAGTAAGGGCGCTGGGCCAGGACCTGACGACGATGAACGAGGATCAGCTGGCCCGCTTCCGCAGGGGCAATATGGGGATCGTGTTCCAGTCCTTCCACCTGATTCCCACCATGACCGCGCTGGAAAACGTTGCCGTGCCGCTGGAACTGGCGGGCGTGGCCGATGCCTTCGAACGGGCCGAGGCCGAGCTGGTGGCGGTCGGGCTGGCGGAACGGATGGGCCACTACCCCAGCCAGCTGTCGGGGGGCGAGCAGCAGCGGGTGGCGCTGGCCCGCGCCGCGGCGCCGCGGCCGGCGCTGCTGCTGGCCGACGAGCCGACCGGCAATCTCGACACCGCCAACGGCGCGGCGATCATGAAGCTGCTGTTCGAGCTGCGCGACCGCCACGGCGCGACGCTGGTCCTGGTCACCCATGCGCCGGAGCTGGCCGGGCGCTGCGACCGGGTGGTGCGGCTGGCCGACGGCCAGATCGCCGGAGAGGGGCTGCAGAGGGCCGCGGAATGAGCCCGCCCGGCACCCTGCGCCTGGCCGCCCGCTTCGCCCGGCGCGAGCTGCGCGGCGGGCTGGCCGGGTTCCGCATCTTCCTCGCCTGCCTGACGCTGGGCGTCGCCGCCATCGCCGGGGTCGGCATGGTGCGCTCGGCGATCGAGGCCGGGCTGGCGCAGCAGGGTGCGGTCCTGCTGGGCGGCGACGCGCAGATGGAGTTCACCTACCGTTTCGCCAGCGAGAAAGAGCGCGCCTTCATGGTCGAGCATGCCGATAGGGTCTCGGCGGTGGTCGATTTCCGCTCGATGGCCGTGGTCGGCCATGGCGACCAGGCCGAGCGGGCGCTGACGCAGGTCAAGGGTGTCGACCGGAATTACCCGCTGACCGGCACGGTCGGGCTGGCGCCGGCTATGCCGATCCGGGTGGCGCTGGCCGGCGGCGACGGGCTGCCGGGCGCGGTGATGGACCGGGTGCTGGTCGACCGGCTTGGGCTGAAGCCGGGCGACAGCTTCCATCTCGGGCGGCAGGACTTCCGGCTGATGGCGGTGCTGACGCATGAACCCGACAGCGCCACGGCGGGGATCGGCCTCGGCCCCCGCACCATCGTCGCCACCTCGGCCTTGGACAATTCCGGCCTGCTGGTGCCCGGCTCGCTGTTCGAGTCGAAATTCCGGTTGTTGCTGCCGCCCGGCACCGATCTGGCGCGCCTCAAGCAACAGGCGATGGCGCAGTTCCGCGATACCGGGCTGCGCTGGGCCGACCGGCGCAAGGCGGCGCCCGGGGTCGAGACCTTCGTCCGTCGCATCGGCTCTTTCCTGGTGCTGGTCGGGCTGGCCGGGCTGGCGGTCGGCGGGGTCGGCATTTCCGCCGCCGTGCGCGCCTATGTCGAGGGCAAGACCGCGACCATCGCGACGCTGAAGACGCTGGGCGCCGAGGGCAGCCTGATCTTCGCCAGCTACCTGATGCAGATCGGTGCGCTGACCCTGCTGGGCGTGGCACTGGGCGTCGCTCTGGGCGCGGCGGTGCCGTTGCTGCTGGCCCCGGCGATCACCGCCGCGCTGCCGTTCCCGGCCGTCTTCGCCCTCTATCCCCAGCCGCTGGCCGAGGCGGCGCTCTACGGTCTGCTGACGGCGTTGCTGTTCACCCTGTGGCCGCTGGCCCGGACCGAGGAGATGAAGGCGGCGGTGCTGTTTCGCGACGAATCTGGCCGGCGCCGGCCCTGGCCGCGGCCGCGCTACCTGGCGGCGACGGCGGTGCTGGCGGCGGCGCTGGTCGGGACGGCGACCTGGTTCTCCGGCGTGCCGGCGCTGGCGCTGTGGAGCGTGGGCGGCATCCTTGCCGCGCTGGCGATCCTGCTGCTGGCGGCGCTGGCGGTGCACCGGCTGGCACGGCGGCTGGCCCGGGCTAGGGCGCTGCACGGCCGCACCGCGCTGCGGCTGGCGCTGGGCGCCGTCGGCGGGCCGCGCAGCGAGGCGGCGCCGGTGATCCTGTCGCTGGGGCTCGGGCTGGCGGTGCTGGCGGCGGTCGGCCAGATCGACGGCAACCTGCGCCGCGCCATCGACCGCGACCTTCCGCAACGGGCGCCGAGCTATTTCTTCATCGACATCCAGCCCGACCAGCTGGCCGGCTTCCTCAAGCGGCTGAAGGACGACCCGGGGGTCAGCAAGGTCGACACCGCGCCGATGCTGCGCGGCATCATCACCCGGATCAACGGCAAGCCGGCGACCGAGGTGGCCGGCAATCACTGGGTGCTGCGCGGCGATCGCGGCGTCACCTTCTCGGCCACGCCGCCGGCGCGGACCAAGATCACCGCCGGCACATGGTGGCCCAAGGACTATTCCGGCCCGCCGCAGATCAGTTTTGCCGCGCAGGAGGCGCAGGAACTGGGACTGAAGCTGGGCGACACCCTGACGGTCAATATCCTCGGCCGCGACATCACCGCGACGATCACCAGCTTCCGCGCCGTCGATTTCGCCACCGGCGGCATCGGCTTCGTTCTGTCGATGGACCCGGCGGCGGTGGCCGGCGCGCCGCACAGCAACATCGCCACGGTCTATGCCAGGCCCTCGGCCGAGGCGGCGATCCTGCGCGACGTCTCCGACGCCTATCCCAACATCACCGCGATCCGCGTCCGCGACGCCATCGACCGCGTCACCGAGGCGCTTTCCGCCATCGCCGCCGCCACCTCGGGCGCGGCGGGGGCGACGCTGCTGACCGGTTTCATCGTGCTGATCGGCGCGGCGGCGGCGGGCGAGCGGTCGCGGGTCTACGAGGCGGCAGTGCTGAAGACGCTGGGGGCGACGCGGGCGCGCATCCTCGCCAGCTTTGCCCTGCGCTCGGCGGTGCTGGGCGCGGCGGCGGGCGGCGTCGCCATCGTCGCCGGCGGGCTGGCCGGCTGGGCGGTGATGCGCTTCGTCATGGATGCGCCCTTCGTCTTCGAGCTCGGCCCGGCGCTGGCCATCGTCGCCGGCGGGGCGCTGGCGACGCTGTTGGCCGGGCTCCTTTTCGCCCTGCGGCCGCTGGCGGCGCGGCCGGCGCGGGTGCTGCGGGCGCGGGAATAGGGCGCCGTCGGCGTGGCGGGGCCGGGGCAAAGCTGCTATAGCTCTCGAAAATGTCAGATGCCCCCGGCGGGCCTTGCAGCGGAACAGAATGCCAGACGACCCCTTTCCCGATTTCGTGCCGGTCACGGTGCACAAGCGCGACGTCTTTTCCGAAACCGTTTCGGGCCACCTGCGTGACGCGCCCGAGGCAACTGTGGTGCTGCGCCGGATCGACCATACGCCGCTCTGGGCCCGGCCGATCGCCTGGCTGCTGATCCGGCGCGAGATCCGGGCGCTGCGCGCGGCGAAGGGGATCGCGGGCGCGCCGCAGCTGGTCCGGGTCGGCCGGCTGGCCCTGCTGCGCAGCTGGATCGCGGGCACGCCGCTGCAATTTGCCCGGCCGGCGGGGCCGGAATGGTATCGCGATGCCCGCCGCCTGCTGCGCGAGATGCGCCGCCGCGGCATCACCCATAACGATGTCGCCAAGCCGCAGAACTGGCTGATGACGCCCGACGGCCGCGCCGCCGTGATCGACTTCCAGCTCGCCTCGCGGCATCGCCGCCGTGGCCGCTATTTCCGCACTCTGGCGCGCGAGGACATGCGCCACATGCTCAAGCAGAAGCGCGCCTTCGCCCCCGACCTGCTGACCCCGGCCGAGCGCAAGATGCTGGCGCGCAAGGCCTGGCCGTCGCGGGTCTGGATGGCGACCGGCAAGCGGGTCTACAACTTCGTCACCCGGCGGCTGATGCACTGGTCCGACGGCGAGGGCAGCGGCAACCGGCTGGCCGAGGACGGACCGAAGATCCGCGCCGCGCTTGAACCGCGGGCCGAGATCGCGGAAGTGGCGATCTGCGCCTATCCCCAGCCCGCCGGCGGCACCGGCCTGTACGTCTTCGCCGAGACCGGGCTGAGCGACAAGCGGCTGCGGGCGCTGGTGCCGGCGCGGCTGGCCGAGCTGGTCCAGCCCGTGCCGGCCCTGCCGCGCGGCCCGAATGGCGAGTTGCGCGACGACCTGTTGCAGCTGGTGGCGATGAACCGGCTGGACGAGCTGGAACCCAAGCTCGCCGCCGACCCGGCGCTTGACGACTTGATGGCCCCGATCGTGAACCAGCGCCGCAATCTCAAGGACCGCTACGACAAGGCGGCCGGGCCGGGCAAGGACCGGCCGTCGGTGCAGGGCGCCTTCTGACCGTCCGCTGTCGCCAATGCGCTTTGCGTTACCGGGCGCCTCGGCCTAGCATCGCCGGGCAAGCCGGAGGACGCCCATGACCGATCACCCCCGCCTGATGTCGCCGTTGACCTTGCGCGGCCACAGCCTGCGCAACCGCATCGTCTTCGGCGCCCATACCGCCAACATGGCCGAGGAGGGGCTGCCGGGCGACCGTTTCGGCGCCTACCTGCTCGAGCGGGCGCTGGGCGGGGCGGCGATGATCGTCGCCGAGCCGATGCCGATCCATCCCACCGCCGTGCTGACGCGGGGCAATTTCCGCCCCGGCACCGACGACGTCATCCCCTATTTCCAGCGCGTCACCGAGCCGGTGAAGGACGCCGGCGCGGTGATCCTGCAGCAGCTCTACAGCGTCGGTCAGCACGGCGATTCCGATCTGTCGTTCCGCCCGCATTGGGGCCCGTCCGGCCGGCCGTCGTATCACGACAGCGACGGCTCCCACGCCATGACCGAGACCGAGATCGAGGAGATCATCGACGCTCATACCGCCGCCGCTGTCCGCTGCCAGAAGGCGGGCTTTCAGGGGGTCGAGATCTGGGCCGCCTACCATTCCCTGCTCGACCAGTTCTGGACCCCGTGGTCGAACCGGCGCGACGACCGCTGGGGCGGCAGCCTGGAAAACCGCACCCGGTTGTCGCGCAGCATCGTCGAGAACATCCGCCGCGCCTGTGGCGAGGAGTTCATCGTCGGAATGGCGATCTCGACCTCGGATGCCTACGACGTGCTGCTGAGCCAGGAGGCGCTGGCCGAGATCGTCGCGCTGCACGACGCCACCGGCCATATCGACTACGTCACCTGCGGCCATGGCGGCTATCTCGATTTCGAGCGGCTGATGCCGACCTTCCTCTACGGCGACAAGCTGACCGCCCCCTTCACCGAGGAACTGAAAAGGGTCGTCAAGCAGGCCAAGGTCACCTCGGAGGCGCATATCCGCACGCCCGAGAATGCCGAGGCCGTCATCGCCTCGGGCCAGGCCGACCTGGTGTCGATCGTCCGCGGCCAGATTGCCGACCCGCACCTGGCGCGTAAGACCGCCGAGGGCAGGGCCGAGCAGGTGCGCGGCTGCATCTCCTGCAACCAGATGTGCTGGGGCCGGCGCTCGCGCGACTACTGGATCTCCTGCCTGATCAACCCCTCGGCCGGGCGCGAGTTCGAATGGGGCGGCGACCGCTTCACCAGGGCCGAGGCCTCGCGCAACGTGCTGGTGGTCGGCGGCGGCCCGGCCGGGCTGGAGGCGGCGCGGGTGGCGGCCGAACGCGGCCACGAGGTGGTGCTGGCCGAGGCGAGCGGCGATCTGGGCGGCCAGTTCCGGCTTGCGGGCATGCAGCCGCGCCAGGCCCAGATCCTCGACCTGATCGACTGGTACGAAAGCGAGTTCCGCCGCCTCGGCGTCTCGGTCCGGCGCCACAGTTATCTCGAGGCCGAGGAAGTGCGGAAGTCGGACGCCGACACAGTGGTGCTAGCCACCGGATCGCTGCCCGACGGCACCGGCCGCCAGCGCTGGCTGCCCGGCGCCGAGGAATTGCCGGGGCTGGGCCACGGAAGGGTGTGGTCGGCCGAGGAGGTGATGCGGCGCGAGGCCCGGCTGGGCAACACGGTGCTGGTCTATGACGAAGGCGGCAACTGGCGTGGCTGCGGCACCGCCTGGCACCTGGCCGAGATGGGCAAGCAGGTGATCCACGTCACCCCCGACCCGATGATCGGCAAGGAGCTGGTGCGGACCTCGGCCGACGGCCCGTTGCGCGCCCGTCTCGCCCGGGCCGGGGTGCGGATGCTGACCGAGCGGGTGATCGCCGAGTGGTTCGGCAATGCCGCCCTGCTGCGCAGCCTGCTCGACGGCAGCGAAGAGCGGGTGGCGGCGGATTCGGTGGTGATGGCGACGACGAACATGGCCTTCGATCCGCTCTCGGCCGCGCTGGAGGGCATGGAGGTCCACCTGATCGGCGACGCCGCCGCGCCCCGGCTGGCACCCTACGCCTTCCATGACGGCCGCCGGGTGGGGCTGCGGCTATAGCGTCGTGCTGGCCTCGGCATGGGCCAAGGCCGAAGGTGCGTTGCAGCCGCAGATCGCCGGCGCCTCGCGGATCAGGCTGTCGTCGGTCAGGGCATGGACCATGAACAGCGCGAAATCGGTGCGCCGGGTCAGGTTCGAGGCCAGCACCGGGTCGCCGACATGGCGCGCCCAGACCGGCAGGCCCTCGCTCGGCCCTTCCTCGAGATCCGAGCCGCGCACCACGGTCCAGTCCCGGTCCGAGGCGAAGATGCGCCGCGTCGCCTCGACCTGGTCATTGAGGTCGACCAGCCGCAGCCAGCGGGCGACGGCGCCGAAGACGGCGACGAAGGCGCGCAGCTTGAGCGGGTAGCGGTCCTTGCCATCGCGCGAGATGTGCCAGCCGCAGGAGAAGACCAGCCGGGCGCCCGGCTCGGCGAGGTCGAGCACCGCCTGCGCCGTGCCCGAGGCGTAGTGCTGCATGCCCCAGGGCACCAGCACGGTCAGCACGCCGTCGCAGCCCTTCACCGCCTGCGCGATCACCGCGCGATCGTCGGTGCGGCCGGGGAACAGGGTGATGCGGCCGGCGAAGCGGTCGAGCTTGGCCACGCTCTCGGGCCGGCAGACGCCGACGACCTCGTAGCCGCGGGCCAGGGCGTGTTCGGTCATGTGTTGGCCGAGCTTGCCGGAGATGCCGATGATGCAGACCCGTTTCATGGGGCGTCCTTTCAGTTTCGAAGACGGGCAGGGGATAGCGCGCCGCCATTCCAAAGGAAATTGACATATTTTGTCTGGATATTATGCATAAATGCATGGATTGGCGCTCTGTCACCTTCGATTGGAACCGGGTCCGGGCCTTCCTCGTCACCGCCGAGGAGGGCTCGCTCTCGGCGGCCGCCCGGGCGCTGGGTCTGGCGCAGCCGACGCTGGGGCGGCAGGTCGACGCGCTGGAGCAGGAGCTGGGCGTGGCACTGTTCGAGCGGGTCGGGCGCGGGCTGCGGCTGACCCCGGCGGGGCATGAACTGGTCGCGCATGCGCGGGCGATGGGCGATGCGGCCGGGCGGCTGTCGCTGGCCGCCGCCGGGCAGAGCGAGGCGATCGCCGGCGAGGTCTCGATCAGCACCTCGGATGCCTATGCGGCGATGTTGCTGCCGCCGATCCTGCAGCGGCTGCACGCGGCCGAGCCGCGGATCCGGATCGAGGTCATCGCCGCCAACGACCCGGCGGACCTGCTGCGCCGCGAGGCCGACATCGCGATCCGCAACTTCCGACCCGAGGAACCCGACCTGATCGCCCGCAAGCTGCGCGAGGCCGGGGCGCGGCTCTACGGCACGCCGGACTACCTCGACAGCCTCGGTCCGCTGCGCGAGCCGGCCGATCTGGGCCGGGCCAGTTTCATCGGCATCGAGGGCGCGGGGATGCTGATGGCGCGGCTCAACCAGTTCGGCCTGGGGCTGACCGAGGCGCATTTCCCGTTCCGCTGCGCCAGCTACCCGGCGATGTGGGCGCTGGTGAAGCAGGGGCTGGGGCTGGGCATCCTCGACGACCGGCTGGGCGATGCCGACCCGGCGGTGCGCCGCGCCCTGCCGGAATTCGTGCCGGTGACCTTCCCGGTCTGGCTGGTCGCCCATCGCGACATCCACCGCAGCCGCCGGCTGCGGGTCGTCTTCGACTTCCTTGCCGAGGCGCTGCGCTAGCGGCGGGGCAGGGCAGGCTCAGGCGGCCGAGCCGCCCACGGTCAGCCCGCCGACCAGCAGCGTCGGCTGGCCGACGCCGACCGGCACCCACTGCCCGGCCTTGCCGCAATTGCCGATGCCGGGGTCGAGCTTCATGTCGTTGCCGATGGCGCGGACGCGTTTCATCGCCGTCGGCCCGTCGCCGATCAGGGTCGCGCCCTTGACCGGGGCGCCGATCTTGCCGTTCTGGACCCGGTAGGCCTCGGTGCAGGAGAAGACGAACTTGCCGTTGGTGATGTCGACCTGGCCGCCGCCGAAGCCGACGGCATAGATGCCGTCCCTGACCTCGGCGACGATCTCTTCCGGCGCCGCGTCGCCGCCGAGCATGTAGGTATTGGTCATCCGCGGCATCGGGATATGGGCGTAGCTTTCGCGCCTTCCGTTGCCGGTCGGCTCGACGCCCATCAGCCGGGCGTTCTGGCGGTCCTGCATGTAGCCGACCAGCACGCCGTCCTCGATCAGCACGTTCTTGCCCGAGGGCGTGCCCTCGTCGTCGAAGGTGAGCGAGCCGCGGCGGTCGGGGATGGTGCCGTCGTCGAGGATGGTCACCCCCTTGGCGGCGACCTGCTGGCCCATCAGACCGGCGAAGGCCGAGCTCTGCTTGCGGTTGAAGTCGCCCTCGAGCCCGTGGCCGACCGCCTCGTGCAGCAGCACCCCGGGCCAGCCGTTGCCGAGCGCGACATCCATCACCCCGGCCGGGGCCGGGACGGACTCGAGGTTGACCAGCGCGATGCGCAGTGCCTCGCGCGCGGTTTCCTCCCAATGGCCGCGCTCGATGAGTCCCGTCAGGCCGACGCGGCCGCCGCCGCCGGCACCGCCGGATTCCCGCCGTCCGCCCTGTTCGACGATGACTGAGACATTTAGTCGCGCCATTGGCCGGATGTCGGTCATCAGCCCGCCCTCGGGGCGCAGGATGTAGACCTCCTGCAGCGAGGCGGCGAGCGTCGCCGAGACCTGGACGACGCGCGGGTCGAGCGCCCGGGCGAAGGCGTCGATCTCGCGCAGGGTCTCGATCTTCACGCCGAAGCCGGCATCGCCCATCGGGTCGGTCTCGGCATAGAGATGGCGGTTGGTGCGGGCCGGCGGATCGGCCAGAACTCCGCCGCCGTCGCCGACCGCCAGACGCGCGGTTTCGGCCGCCCGAACCAATGCTGCCTCGGTCAGATGCGTCGAATGGGCGTAGCCTGCGACCTCTCCGCGCACCGCCCGCAGACCGAAGCCTTCCGAGGCGTCGTAGCTCGCGTTGCGAATCCTGCCGTCGTCGAGAACCAGCGCCTCCGAGCGCCGCCGCTCGAGGAAAAGCTCGCCATCATCGGCCCCGTCGGTGGCGCCGCGCAGGATGGCGAGGGCGCGCTCCTGATCGAGGTGCGTCTCGAAGGGGCGAAAGCTGTCCTGGGTCATTGGCGGTGCCTCGATATGTCTTTGATCTGGATCAAGCGGCGTCACTACGCCGCGACGTTTTGCTTGTCGATTCAGTCGTAATATGGTTTCACGAAAAAGAGAAACAACGGGGCACCGCCGGTCGGGAGGACGGCAGGGGGGAGCCCGGACAAGCAGGCGTGAACGCCGCGGACAGCTACGGGAACATAACATGCGACTCTCGACCATTTTCTCGGGCCTGGGCGCCACATCCGCATCGCTGATGATTGCCGGCGGCGCACTGGCGCAGAACGTCAAGATCATCGGCCAGCCGGTGGACGGCAAGATGGGCTTCCAGCCGGCGGGCACTCCGGTGGCGCAGGAGCTGCAGCGGCTCGACGGCATGATGACCTACATCATGACCGGCATCGTCATCTTCGTCACGCTGCTGCTGCTTTATGTCATCTTCCGCTTCAATTCCCGCGCCAACCCGACGCCGGCGAAGTTCACCCACAACACCCCGCTCGAGATCACCTGGACCCTGGTGCCGATCCTGATCCTCGTCGTCATCGGCTCGTTCTCGCTGCCGGTGCTGTTCAAGGAACTGGAGATTCCGAAGGCCGACCTGACCATCAAGGTGACCGGCAACCAGTGGTTCTGGACCTACCAGTACCCGGACGAGGGCTTCAGCTTCGACAGCTTCATGCTGGGCAAGGACGAACTGGCCAACAAGGGCTATGACAAGAGCGAGTATCTGCTGGCCGTCGACGAGCCGGTCGTGGTGCCGGTCGGCAAGACCGTGGTCGTGCAGATCACCGGCGCCGACGTGATCCACTCCTGGGCGGTGCCCGCCTTCGGCGTCAAGCAGGACGCGGTGCCCGGCCGCCTGGCCGAGGCCTGGTTCAAGGCCGAGAAGGAAGGCGTCTATTTCGGCCAGTGCTCGGAGCTGTGCGGCAAGGACCACGCCTACATGCCGATCGAGGTCAAGGTGGTGAGCCAGGCCGATTACGACAAGTGGCTGGCCAACGCCAAGAAGGAATTCGCCAGCAACAAGCCGGCGAAGAAGCCGACCACCGATTTCGCCAGCGCCGCGCCGTCGGCGCCGGCCGGGGCCATGCCGCTGCGGCTTGCCTCGAACGACTGAGGGGCGTAGGGCGCGGAGGGCTTCCGGGAGGGGAAGCCATCCGTTCCTGCCCTGATATGAGGACGCAATGACCGACATCCGTGCGTATGAACAAAGCGGCGACGCGGGCTTTGGCGACTATGTCGCCCTGCTCAAGCCGCGGGTGATGTCCCTGGTGGTCTTCACCGCGCTGGTCGGGTTGCTGGCCGCGCCGGTTTCCGTCCATCCCTTCATCGCCTTCACGGCCGTTCTGTTCATCGCCCTGGGCGGCGGCGCCTCGGGCGCTCTCAACATGTGGTGGGACTCGGATATCGACCGGGTGATGCGCCGCACCCGCGGCCGGCCGATCCCCTCGGGCCGGATCGAGCCGGGCGAGGCGCTGGGCCTCGGTCTCGGGCTGAGCGTGATCTCGGTCACCATGCTGGGCCTGGCCTCGAACTGGCTCGCCGCCGCGCTGCTGGCCTTCACCATCTTCTTCTATGTCGTCATCTACTCGATGTGGCTCAAGCGGACGACGCCGCAGAACATCGTCATCGGCGGTGCCGCGGGCGCCTTCCCGCCGATGATCGGCTGGGCCGTGGCCACCGGTGGCGTCAGCATCGAGAGCGTGCTGATGTTCGCGCTGATCTTCATGTGGACGCCGCCGCATTTCTGGTCGCTGGCGCTGTTCATGAAGTCCGACTACGCCGATGCCAAGGTGCCGATGCTGACCGTCACTCACGGCCGCAAGTCGACCCGGACCCATATCCTGGTCTACACCCTGCTGCTGGCGCCGGTGGCGCTGGCCGCCGGCTTCACCTCGATCGGCGGGCCGGTCTACCTGGCGGCCTCGCTGGTGCTGAACGCGATCTTCCTGACCGGCGCCTGGCGCATCTGGCGGCGCGACGAGGCGACGGCCGAGGCCGACAAATATGCCGTCGAGAAGAAGGTCTTCGGCTTCTCGCTGGTCTACCTGTTCCTCCATTTCAGCGCCTTCCTGGTGGAAGCGGTGCTGCATGGCTACGGGCTGGGGGGCTGGTGATGCCGATCGCCCAGGAACACGAGCTGCACAAGCGCCGGCTGAGCCGCAATCTCGGCCTCGGCCTGACGCTGATCGCCTTCGTCGTGCTGGTCTTCGGCATGACCATCGTCAAGGTCCAGCACCAGGACGAGGCCAAGAAAGCCGCGCATCTGTCCCTGACCGC
This sequence comes from Acidimangrovimonas pyrenivorans, assembly GCF_042643245.1. NCBI lineage: Bacteria > Pseudomonadati > Pseudomonadota > Alphaproteobacteria > Rhodobacterales > Paracoccaceae > Acidimangrovimonas > Acidimangrovimonas pyrenivorans. The sequence continues at coordinate 71,615 of NZ_JBHRSK010000015.1, read as the reverse complement.
GGGGGCGAAGAAATGAAGCGTCTCGAGGGCCCCCGCAAGACGGTCGCGCTGCTGGTCGGCGTGGTGCTCGTCATGGGATCGCTCTCCTTCGCCGCGGTGCCGATGTACAACTGGTTCTGCCGCACCACCGGCTTCGGCGGCACCACCCAGACCGCCGCCAAGCCTTCGGACAAGATCCTCGACCGCACGATCACGGTGCGCTTCGACGGCTCGCTGGAGCGCGGCATGCCGTGGCAGTTCAAGCCGGTGCAGACCAAGATGGACCTGCGCATCGGCGAGACCGGGCTGGCCTTCTACGAGGCCTACAACCCGACCGACCACCCGATCGCCGGCACGGCCAGCTACAATGTCGCGCCCTACAATGCCGGGGCCTATTTCATCAAGATCGCCTGCTTCTGCTTCACCCAGCAGGTGCTGCAGCCGGGCGAGCGGGTGCAGATGCCGGTGACCTTCTACATCGACCCGGCCATCGCCGAGGACCGCGAGGCGAAATACACCGACCACATCACGCTGTCCTACACCTTCCACGAAACCGAACTACCCGCGGAGGAGGCGAGCGCCGCTCCCCTCCCTGCCAATGACAATGACCGAGTAAACTGAGAGCCGACGAGGGATCGCCATGGCGCATGCAAAGAACCACGACTACCACATCCTTCCGCCGTCCATCTATCCGTTCCTGGGCGCGGTTGGGGCCTTCATCATGCTCTTCGGAGCCGTGCTCTTCATGCACGACAAGGGCTGGATCATGTTTGCCGTGGGCGCGGCTCTGGTGCTCTACGTCATGTATGGCTGGTGGTCTGACGTGATCTACGAGGGCAACCACGGCGATCACACCCCGGTGGTGCGGATCGGGCTGCGCTACGGCTTCATCATGTTCATCATGTCCGAGGTGATGTTCTTCGCCGCCTGGTTCTGGAGCTTCTTCAAGCACGCCATGTATCCCGGCGGGCCGACGGAGCCGGCGATGTACAACACCTGGCCGCCGCAGGGCATCACCCCGTTCGACCCCTGGCACCTGCCGCTGATCAATACGCTGATCCTGCTGTGCTCGGGCGCCGCGGCCACCTGGGCCCACCACGCGCTGGTGCATGAGAACAACCGCAAGGACCTGAAGAACGGCCTGATGCTGGCGATCGTGCTGGGGCTGATGTTCACCTTCTTCCAGGGCTACGAATACAGCCACGCCGCCTTCGGCTTCGCCGGCAACATCTACGGCGCCAACTTCTTCATGGCGACCGGCTTCCACGGCGCCCATGTCATCATCGGGACGATCTTCCTGTTCGTCTGCCTGCTGCGGGCGATGCGGGGCGACTTCACGCCTGACGAACATGTCGGCTTCGAGGCCGCCGCCTGGTACTGGCACTTCGTCGACGTCGTCTGGCTGTTCCTGTTCGGCGCCGTCTATATCTGGGGCTCCGCGTAAGACCCCCGCCCCCGGCGCCCGTTGCGCCGGGCAGAGCAACGATCCCGGAAGCGCGGGCCCCTCGGGGCGCGCGCTTTTCCTTTGGTGATGTCGAAAGCGCGTCCGGGGCCGCCTTGCGGAGGGAGGCGGGGCCTCACAAAGCGCTGATCCGCCCGGTGCGCGGGTGAAACCCGCCGGGCGCGCGCCTGCCCGTCCCGGCGGGCTGGCGCTTTGGGGGCCCGCGCGCTTGCGTTCGCATTGCGGAGGGGCGTGGCTACCATAAAGCGCGCGGTTCGACAGTCGCGTGCGCCATCCCACGGGCAGGCGCGCGCCCGGCTCAGGTGGCGCACTCGGTTGAAACCTGCGAAGAGGCGCGCTCTCAGCCGCTGTCCCCCCAAGACATCGCTGTTCCACTCCCCGACGCCCCCTTTGCACCTTGAACCCTGTCCCGTTTGGCGAAACAGTGCGCCCTGCAGTTGCAAGGAGAGCTCATGACCCGTCGCCTGATCGCCCCCCTCCTCTTCGGCCTGATCGGGGCCGGGATTCTGGTCGGGCTCGGCGTCTGGCAGCTGCAGCGGCTGCACTGGAAAGAGGGGCTGCTGGCCCAGATCGACGCCCGGATCACTGCCGCCCCGGTGGCGCTGCCGGCCGATCCCGACCCGGCGACCGACAAGTACCTGCCGGTCACCGTCTCGGGCCGCCTGACGGCCCGGGAGCTGGACGTCCTGACCAGCCGCAAGAACATCGGCCCCGGCTACCGCATCGTCACCGCGATGGTCACCGCCGACGGCCGCCGCATCATGGTCGATCGCGGCTTCCTGCCCGAGAACCGGAAGGACAGCCCGCGCCCGCCCGAGGAGGTGACCGTCACCGGCAACCTGCACTGGCCGGACGAGACCGACGCTTTCACCCCGCCGCCGGACCCGAAGGCAAACCTGTGGTTCGCCCGCGACGTTCCCGCCATGGCCAGGGCGCTGGGAACAGACCCGGTGCTGGTGGTCGCGCGCAAGGTCGAAGGCGACCGGTCGAAGATCGAGCCGATGCCGGTCGACACCTCGGGCGTCCCCAACAATCACCGCAACTACGCCATCACCTGGTTTTCGCTCGCCGTCGTCTGGCTGGGGATGACAGGGCTGCTGCTCTGGCGTATCACGCGACGGAAAGACTGAAGGCAGGACCACATGCGTCACGTTTCACGCTACGTTTCGACCCGGGGCGATGCCCCGGCCCTGAGTTTCGAACAGGCGATGCTGACCGGGCTGGCCCGCGACGGCGGGCTCTACGTGCCCGAGTCGGTGCCGGTGATGCCGCATGAGCAGATCGCCGCGCTGGCGGGGCTGAGCTACGAGGAAGCCGCCTACCGCATCATGCGCCCCTTCGTCGGCGACAGCTTCGGCGACGACGAGTTCCGCGCCATCATCGACCGGGCCTATGCCGGCTTCGGCCACAGCGCCCGCGCGCCGCTGACCCAGATCGGCCCGAACCACTTCCTGCTCGAGCTGTTCCACGGACCGACGCTCGCCTTCAAGGACTTCGCGATGCAGCTGATCGGCCAGCTGTTCCAGGTTGCGCTGGAACGCTCGGGCCAGCGCGTCACCATCGTCGGCGCCACCTCGGGCGATACCGGCTCGGCCGCGATCGAGGCGTTCCGGGGGCTGAGCAATGTCGACGTCTTCATCCTGTTCCCGCGGGGCCGCGTTTCCGAGGTCCAGCGCCGCCAGATGACGACCCCGGTCGAGTCGAACGTCCACGCCCTGGCGCTGGAGGGCGATTTCGACGATTGCCAGGCCCGGCTGAAGGACATGTTCAACGATTTCGAGTTCCGCGACGCGGTCGGCCTTGCCGGCGTCAACTCGATCAACTGGGCCCGGGTGCTGGCGCAGGTGGTCTATTACTTCACCTCGGCGGTTTCGCTGGGCGCGCCGCACCGGCCGGTCAGCTTCACCGTGCCGACGGGCAATTTCGGCGACATCTTCGCCGGCTACATCGCCCGCGCCATGGGGCTGCCGATCGAGAAGCTGGTGATCGCCACCAACCAGAACGACATCCTGCACCGGGCGCTGAGCACGGGCGCCTATACCACGACAGGCGTCGCCCCCTCGATCAGCCCGTCGATGGACATCCAGGTTTCGTCGAATTTCGAGCGGGTGCTGTTCGACGCCTATGGCCGCGACGGCCGCGCCGTGGCCCAGTTGATGGATGAGTTGAAGACCGAGGGCGGCTTCACCATCAGCCAGGGCGCGCTCGAGACGCTGCGCGCGACCTTCGAGTCCGGCCGCTGCTCGGAAGACGAGACCTATGCCACGATCCGCACCGAGCATGACCGGAATGGCGAGACGATCTGCCCGCATACCGCCGTCGGCGTGAATGTGGCCGGCGGCTTCCTGTCCGAGGTGCCGATGGTGACGTTGTCCACCGCGCATCCGGCCAAGTTCCCCGACGCGGTCGAAAAGGCCACCGGTCAGCGCCCGCCGCTGCCCGACCGCATGGCCGACCTGTTCGACCGGCCCGAGCGCATGACCGAGGTGCCGAACGACCTTGCCGCGCTCGAGGCGCTGATCCGCGAAAGGACCGGCCGATGACATCGCGCCTGACCACCCTTCCCAACGGTTTCCGCGTCGTCACCGAGGCGATGCCGGGCATGATGTCGGCCTCGATCGGCGTCTGGATCGCCGCCGGCGGCCGCCACGAGCGGATCGAGCAGAACGGAATCGCCCATTTCCTCGAACACATGGCCTTCAAGGGCACCGAGCGCCGCAGCGCGCTGCAGATCGCCGAGGCGATCGAGGATGTCGGCGGCTACATCAACGCCTATACCAGCCGCGAGATGACGGCCTATTACGCCCGGGTGCTGACCGAGGACGTGCCGCTGGCGCTGGACGTGATCGCCGATATCGTGCTGCACCCGGTCTTCGATCCGAGGGAGATCGAGGTCGAGCGCGGGGTGATCCTGCAGGAGATCGGCCAGGCGCTCGATACGCCCGACGACATCATCTTCGACTGGCTGCAGGAGGCCGCCTATCCCGACCAGCCGATCGGTCGCACCATCCTCGGCCCGTCCGAGCGCGTGCGCGGCTTCTCGCGCGATGACCTGCGCCGCTTCGTCGGCGAGCATTACGGTCCCGACCAGATGATTCTCGCCGCCGCCGGCGCCGTCGATCACGACCGCATCGTCGAACTGGCGGGCGAGATGTTCGGCGGCCTCGGCCCGGTGCCGGGCGCCGGGCACGAGCCGGCAGCCTTCGCCGGCGGCGAGCGCCGGGTCGACAAGCAGCTCGAACAGGCGCATTTCGCGCTTGCCTTCGAGGCTCCGGGCTACCGCGACGATGCGATCTATACCACCCAAGTGCTGTCGACGGCGCTTGGCGGCGGCATGTCCTCGCGCCTGTTCCAGAAGATCCGCGAGGAGCGGGGGCTGTGCTACTCGATCTTCTCGCAGGTCGGGGCCTATGCCGATACCGGGCTGTTCACCATCTATGCCGGCACTTCGGGCGCGGAGCTGAGCGATCTGGCCGGGCTGACCGTCGACGAGTTCAAGCGCGCGGCCGAGGACATGAGCGCCGCCGAGATCGACCGCGCCCGCGCCCAGATGAAGGCCGGCATGCTGATGGGGCTGGAAAGCCCCTCGGCCCGGGCCGAGCGGCTGGCGCGGCTGATGGCGATCTGGGGCCGGGTTCCGGATGTCGAGGAGGCGGTGGCCAAGATCGACGCGGTGACCGCCGAGGCCGTGCGCGCCCATGCCGCGGGGATGATCGAAGGCGGCCGCACGGCGCTGGCGCTCTACGGTCCCGTCGGCGGCGCCCCCGACCTGGGGACGCTGCGCCAAAGGCTTGCCGCCTGATGCGGCTGACACGCCGCAAGGTGCGGATCGAGACCGAGCGGATGACGCTGCGGTTGCCGGTCCATGCCGACTACCGGCCCTGGGTGGCGCTGCGCGACGAGAGCGCCGATTTCCTCCGCCCCTGGGAGCCGAGCTGGTCCGACGATCACCTGACCCGCCGGGCCTTCTCGAACCGGGTCTACTGGGCCCGCCGGACGATGAGCCAGGGCACGGCGCTGCCGTTGTTCCTGATCCGGCGCCAGGACGATTGCCTGGTCGGGGCGATCACGCTCGACAATATCCGCCGCGGCCCGGCCCAGGCCGGCACGCTGGGCTACTGGGTCGGCAAGGACCATGCCCGCCACGGCTACATGCGCGAGGCGATCCAGGCGGTGGTGCATCACGCCTTCACGGTGATGGACCTGAGCCGGATCGAGGCCGCCTGCCTGCCCGAGAACGCCGCCTCGCGCGGGGTGCTGGAGAAATGCGGCTTCAAATACGAGGGCGTGGCCCAGAGCTACCTGCAGATCAGCGGCCGCTGGCGCAACCACGTCCTCTACGCCAACCTGCGCAGCGACCGGCGCGGCCGGACCGATGTCGGATAGGCCCACTCGCATCGCGCTTCTGCGCGGGGTGAATGTCGGCGGCCGCGGTCGCCTGCCGATGGCGGATTTCCGGGCGTTGCTGGCCGGCCTCGGCTACGGCACGCCGCAGACCTACATCCAGAGCGGCAACGCCGTCTTCCGCGCCGCCGGCCCGGCCGAAGAGATCGCGACGGCGATCGGGAAGGCCATCGCTGCCAGCCACGGCTTCCGCCCGCATGTCCTGCTGCGCAGCCTGGCGGAGATCGAGGCGGCGCTGGCCGCCTGTCCCTTCCGCCCGGCGCCTGGGGCCGAGAAGACCGTTCAGCTCTACTTCCTCGACCCTCCGCCCGGCGCCCCGGATCTTGCCGCGCTCGAGGCGCTGAGGGCAGCGGACGAGGAGGTCGCGCTGGCCGGCAAGGTCTTCTATCTTTCCGCCCCGTCCGGCATCGGCCGCTCGAAACTGGCCGCGGCGGTCGAGCGTCACCTCGGCACGCCGGCCACCGCCCGCAACCTGCGCTCGGTGCGGGCGATCCGCGATCTCGCCCGCACCCTGCCAAACTGACCGCGGCTTCACGGTTTCGTGTTATCCTCCCCGCCGGAGGTGCCGCCGATGATCCGTCTCGTCCTTGCCCTTGCCGCTCTGCTTGCCGCGGCCGCCATGCCCGCCGCCGCGCAGGACCGCATCCCCAGCCATTGCATCGCGCTCGCCGATGCCGCGCCGGGGCTCGAATATGTCCAGCTCGCCGCCTATGGCGATCCGCTCGACCGCAACGTTGCCCGGCTGACCTATGTCGCCCACGCCACCTTCCTGCTGGAAAGCGCCGGCGGGCTGCTGGTGGCGACCGACTTCACCGGCGACCTTGGCGGCATCGCCCGCATCCCCGACGTGGTGACGATGAACAACGCCCACAGCACCCATTTCACCGGCTATCCCGACCCGGCGATCCCCCATGTGCTGGAGGGCTGGGCGACCGACGGCAAGGCGGCCGACCATTACCTCGACCTCGGCGAGATTCTGGTGCGCAACGTGCCCACCGATGTCCGCGGCCGCTCCGGCACCGTGCGCAAGAACGGCAACTCGATCTTCGTCTTCGAGCTCGCCGGGCTCTGCATCGGTCATCTCGGCCATCTCCATCACGAGCCCGACCCGCGCCAATACGCGGCCCTCGGCCGGCTCGACGTGGTGATGGCGCCGGTCGATGGCGGGCTGACGCTGGACCTGCCGACGATGATCCGGGTGCTGCAACGGCTGCGCTCCTCGGTGGTGATCCCGATGCACTGGTTCTCGGAAGGCTCCCTGCAACGCTTCCTCGACGGCATCTCCGGCGATTTCGCCATCGACCGGCCGGGGCGCAGCTTCCTCGACGTCTCGCTGAAGAGCCTGCCGTCGCGGCCGACGGTGGTGGTGCTGGAACCCGCGCGCCTGCTCGAGTGACTTGCGCCGCCGGGGCCGCCATGCTTCACCTGCGGGCGAGAGGAGCCGCCCATGCTGACCGCCGCCGATAGCGCCTTCGCCGCCCGCCTGGATGCGGCGCTGCCCGAGGGCACGCTGCGCCCGCTGACCGCCGCCTACCAGGAAGAGCCGCGCGGCCGGTTCCACGGCAATGGCGGGCTGCTGGCGGCGCCGCGCGATACCGAGGAAGTGGCGCGCGTCGTCGCCCTGTGCAACGACGCCCGGGTCGGCATCGTGCCCTGGGGCGGCGGCACCGGGCTGGTCGGCGGCCAGATCCTGTCCGACGGCCCGGCGCCGCTGATCCTCAGCCTCGAACGGATGAACAAGGTCGAGGCGGTCTATCCCGAGGAGAACGTGCTGATCGCCCAGGCCGGCGCGGTGCTGGAGGACATCCACGCCGCCGCCCGGGCGCGGGACCGGCTGTTCCCGCTGACTCTGGCCAGCCAGGGCAGCTGCCGGATCGGCGGCAACCTCGCCACCAATGCCGGCGGCGTCAACGTGCTGCGCTACGGCAACGCGCGCGAGCTCTGCCTCGGGGTCGAGGCGGTGCTGGCCGACGGCTCGGTGCTGCGCGGGCTCAAGCGGCTGCGCAAGGACAATACCGGCTACGATCTCAAGGACCTGCTGATCGGCTCCGAGGGCTCGCTGGGCGTCATCACCGCCGCCAGCCTCAAGCTGTCGCCGATCCCGGCCGCCGAGGGCGCGGCGCTGATGGTGGTCGAAAGCCCCGCCGCCGCGCTCACGCTGCTGGCGATGGCCCGGGCGCGGCTGGGCGAGGGGGTCTCGGGCTTCGAGCTGATCGCCCGCCAGGGGCTCGACTTCCTGGCCGAAACGATGCCCGAGCTGCGCCAGCCCTTCGCGACGCCGCCCGACTGGATGGTGCTGGTCGATCTCGGCCTGCCACGCGGCCTCGACCCGCAGGCGGCGCTGGAGGAGCTCTTCGCCGCAGGTGCCGAGGCCGGGCTGGTCCATGACGGCGTGATCGCCCAGAACGAGGCCCAGCGGGCCGAATTCTGGACCCTGCGCGAGACCATCCCCGAGGCCAACCGCAAGATCGGCGCGATCTCGTCGCACGACATCTCTCTGCCGCTGGGGGCGATCCCCGACTTCATCGCCGAGGCCGGCGCCGCGCTGGCCCGGCTGGGCGAAATCCGGATCAACTGCTTCGGCCATCTCGGCGACGGCAACCTGCATTACAACGCCTTCCCGGCGCCGGGCCGCGACCGCGCCGATTACGAGGCCCTGCGCGAGCCGGTGAAGCGGCTGGTTCATGACCTCGTCGACCGCTACGACGGCTCGGTCAGCGCCGAGCACGGCATCGGCCGGCTCAAGGTGCCCGACCTGGAACGCTACGGCGATCCCGCCAAGCTGGCGGTGATGCGCGCCATCAAGGCCGCGCTCGACCCCAACGGCATCATGAACCCGGGCGCGGTGCTGCGCGCGTAGAAGGAAGACGTTCCTTCCCGTTCATCTTCACGCAAATATCCCGGGGGTCCGGGGGCAGCGCCCCCGGCCATGCTGCCGGGCTGCTCAGAGCCCCTCGAACTCGCACAGCACGTGCACGTCCATGCCCATCGCCTCGAGCTTCTTGCGGCCGCCCAGCTCGGGCAGGTCGACGATGAAGGCGCAGCCGACGACTTCGGCGCCCAGCCGCTCGATCAGCTTGATCCCGGCCTCGGCGGTGCCGCCGGTGGCCAGCAGGTCGTCGACCAGCAGCACCTTCTCGCCCGGCTTCAGCGCGTCGTCATGGATCTCGACGATCGCCTCGCCATATTCCAGCTGGTAGTCCTGCGCGATCGTCGTGCCCGGCAGTTTGCCCTTCTTGCGGATCGGCACGAAGCCCAGCGTCAGCTGGTGGGCGATGGCGCCGCCGAGGATGAAGCCGCGCGCCTCGAGGCCGACCACCTTGTCGATCGGCTCGCCGGCATAGGGGTGCAGCAGCTGGTCGATCGCCATCCGGAAACCGCGCGGATCGGCAAACAGCGTGGTCACGTCGCGGAACAGGATCCCCTCGTGGGGGAAGTCGACGATGGTGCGGATGTAGTCCTTGACGGTCTTTGCCATTCCGGTGGCCTCTCGAAGGGAAGTCGGTGATCGCGCCTGCGATAGCATGCGCCGGGAAAGGGCGACAAGCGGTCAGCGGGCCGGCGGAGCGGCCCGCGAGCGCCTAGCCCAGCACCCGGCCGGCGACGGCGTCCAGCCGGGCCAGCAGCGCCGGGTCGCGCTTGTCCGGCGCGGTAATCATGGCATGCTCCAGCGCGTGGTCGCAGCCATGCGGGCAGGCCGCGCGCGCGCTGCCGAGGAGGCCGGGCAGGCGGCCGACGAGGTTGCGCGCCTTCTCGGCATTGCCGGTCAGGGTCGCGATCACCGCGGCGACATCGACATTGTCGTGCTCCGGGTGCCAGCAGTCGTAATCGGTCACCATCGCCACGCTGGCATAGCAAAGCTCGGCCTCGCGGGCGAGCTTGGCCTCCGGCATGTTGGTCATGCCGATGACATCGGCGCCCCAGGCGCGATACATCCGGCTTTCGGCCAGGGTCGAGAATTGCGGCCCCTCCATCGCCAGGTAGGTGCCGCCGTCATGGACGGTGATGCCGGCATCCAGCGCCGCCGAGACGCAGGCCGCCGACAGCCGGGCGCAGGTCGGGTGGGCGACGCTGACATGGGCGACGCCGCCGGTGCCGAAAAAGCTCTTCTCGCGGGCGAAGGTGCGGTCGATGAACTGGTCGACGACGACGAAATCGCCCGGCGCCATCTCCTCGCGGAACGAGCCGCAGGCCGAGACCGAGATCACGTCGGTCACGCCCAGCCGCTTGAGCGCGTCGATATTGGCGCGGTAGGGCACGGCGGTCGGGCTGTGGACGTGGCCGCGGCCGTGGCGCGGCAGGAAGACCATCTCGATCCCGTCGAGCCGCCCGGTCAGCACCTCGTCCGAGGGCGCCCCCCAGGGCGTCTCGACCGCCTGCCAGCGGGCCTCTTCCAGCCCCGGGATGTCGTAGATGCCCGAGCCGCCGATCACGCCGATCTTCATCGCCATTGCCTGCCTCCACCTGCAAGTTCTCGGCGCCACCCTAGGGGCTCGGGCCGGACGGGAAAAGGGCCGTCGCGGCCTGTCGTCGGGCCCTCTGCCGAAAATCCGGGCAGTCCTCTGCGGCGCGTGGCCGCAATGCGCAGCAGACATGCAGCCGGCGCATGGCTTTGGGCTTCCGCTGCGTCGCGGCATCGGCTAGAGGTCGCGCGCGAACAGAACCATCCGCCCATCCGAAGGAAACGCCATGCCCCGTTCCGCGCTCGCGGCCTTTGCCCGTGCCGTATCGCCCGATCATGCCCCGGCCGTCCCCTATTCGCTGGCCGAGGTGCGGACCGAGCTTCTGGCCGGTCTGACCGTCGCCCTGGCGCTGGTGCCCGAGGCCGTGGCCTTCGCCTTCGTCGCCGGGGTCAACCCGCTGGTCGGGCTCTATGCCGCCTTCATCGTCGGCCTCGTCACCGCGCTGATCGGCGGCCGGCCGGGGATGATCTCGGGCGCCACCGGGGCGCTGGCCGTGGTCATGGTCTCGCTGGTGGCACAGCACGGCATCGAATACCTGTTCGCCACCGTGGTGCTGATGGGGGTGTTTCAGATCCTGGCCGGTGTGTTCCGCCTCGGCAAGTTCATCCGCCTGGTGCCGCACCCGGTGATGCTGGGCTTCGTCAACGGCCTCGCCATCGTCATCGGCCTGGCCCAGCTGCACCAGTTCCGGGTGCCGGACGGGCAGGGCGGCACGATGTGGATGCACGGGCCGCAGCTGGTCACCATGCTGGCGCTGGTCGTCACCACGATGATCGTGATCTGGCTGATGCCGCGCATCACCCGCGCCATCCCGGCGCCGCTGGCCGGCATCGTCATCACCGCCGCGCTGGTGATCGGCTTCGGCATCGACGTGCCGCGGGTCGGCGACATGGCCTCGATCACCGGCAGCCTGCCCAGCTTCCACATCCCCGCGATGCCGCTCAATCTCGCAACGCTGAAGATCGTCGTGCCCTACGCGGTGATCCTCGCCGCCATCGGGTTGATCGAGAGCCTGCTGACCCTCAACCTGGTCGGCGAGATCACCGGCAAGCGCGGCGGCGCCAGCCAGGAATGCATCGCCCAGGGCACCGCCAATTTCGTCACCGGCTTCTTCGGCGGCATGGGCGGCTGCGCGATGATCGGCCAGAGCATGATCAACGTCACCTCGGGCGGCCGCACCCGGCTGGCGGCGGTCACCGCGGCGCTGTGCCTGCTGTCCTTCATCCTCTTCGCCGCGCCGCTGATCGAGCAGATCCCGCTCGCCGCACTGGTCGGCGTGATGTTCATGGTCGTGATCGGCACCTTCGCCTGGCAGAGCTTCCGCGTCCTGACCAAGGTGCCGCGGATCGACGCCGTGGTCATCGTGCTGGTCACCGCCATCACCGTCGCGACCGACCTCGCCACCGCCGTCGTCGCCGGCGTCATCGTCTCGGCGCTGGCCTATGCCTGGCAGAACGCCAAGCGCATCCACGCCCGGACCTACACCACCCCGGAAGGCGCCAAGGTCTACCAGATCGAGGGGCCGCTGTTCTTCGGTTCGACCGACGGCTTCAACGAGCTGTTCTCGCCCGAGATCGACCCGGGCCATGTCATCGTCGATTTCGCCGGCAGCCGGGTCGCCGACCAGTCGGCGCTGGCGGCGATCGAGGCGCTGGCGGCGCGCTACGAGGCGCAGGGCAAGCGGCTGGTGCTGCGCCACCTGAGCCGCGACTGCTACCGCCTGCTCGCCCGCGCCGGCCAGCTCATGGTCGATAGTGCCGACGATCCGGATTACGGCGTCGCCGTCGACTACGGTATCCGCCCCGGCGCCCTGGGCGGCGCGCACTAGGCGCTATTTCCGGTGGAGGCCCCGGCGGTGCTGTCGGATGCCTCCGGCGGGGATATTTTCATGAAGATGAAAGCGCCGGCCTGTCCCTGCTTTCATCTTCACTCAAATATCCTCCGCGAAGCGTCCTCGGCGGGCCACGGGCGCGGCCACCGGGACAACCGCGGTGCGGGTTATTTCTGCCCGGGCCGGTTCAGTTCGAACACGCTCTTGACGATCGCGTAGTCCTTGTAGCCCAGCCGGCTGACGGGGTGGAATTTCGTCACGTCGAAGCGGCCGTCGACGACGCAGTCGTCGCGCAGGTGGACGCCGATCACCTCGCCCAGCACCAGGAAATTGCTCTCGCCCAGCAGCGGCACGATCTTGTTCAGCCGGCATTCCAGCGCGGCGGGAGCATGGCTGACGCGGGAACAGGCGATGGTCTCGCATTCCACCCGTTCCAGCCCGGCGAGGGCGAACTCGTCGATCTCGCGGCCGTAGCTGCCCGAGGTCGCGTTCATCTCGTGCAGCTGCTCCTGGCCGACGACGTTGACGCAGAAGACCTCGGTCTCCTCGATATTCGACAGGCTGTCCTTGCCGCGCGGGCGGTCGTCCTTGGTTCCGGTGGTGGCGAACATGACCTGCGGCGGGGTGTAGGCGACGGCGTTGAAGAAGGAATAGGGGGCGAGGTTTTCCGACCCGTCGGCGCCGCGGGTCGAGATCCAGCCGATCGGCCGCGGCGTGACGATGGCGTTGAACGGGTTGTGCGGCAGGCCGTGGCCGTCGGCAGGGCGATAGAACATGGCGTCTCCTCGTTCCGGTTTGTGTCTGACCTAGCCCCGTGCTAGGCGCCTTTCCAGTGGAATCGGGCCGGAGCGGGAGGCGGCGCGTGTATCGGCTCGAAGAGGAAGGCAAGGCGGATTTCTGGGAGGTCGAGGCGCTCTACGACCTCTGCTTCGCCCCCGGGCGCGAGGCGCTGTCCTCCTACCGGCTGCGCGACGATGTCGCCCCGGTGGCGCCGCTTTGTCTCGTGCTGCGCGAGGACGGGGTGCTGGCGGCCGCGATCCGCTACTGGCCGGTGCTGGTCGGCGGCCAGCCGGTGCTGTTGCTCGGGCCGGTGGCGGTGCACCCGACCCGGCAGGGCGAGGGGCTGGGCGGTTACCTGATCCACGAAAGCCTCGCCGAGGCGCGGCGGCTGGGCTGGAAACGGGTGTTGCTGGTCGGCGATGCGCCCTATTACGGCCGCTTCGGCTTCCGCCGGCTGACCGGTGTCCGCATGCCGCCGCCGACCAACCCCGAGCGGGTGCTGGGGCTCGAGCTGGCGCCCGATGCCTGGGCCGGCGTCACCGGTGCCGTGGAGAAGTGGCGCGGGTGAGGCGCCCCGGCACCGTGCCGGCCATTGCAAGCGCCCCTGCAGCCTCCTACTTTCCATACATGGAAAATGCCCCGCCCCTTCCGGTGCCCGTCGCCGAGATCCCCGAGGCCGAGATCGTCCGGCTGGTTACCCGCTATCGCAAGGCGGGCGGGCCGGTGATGCATATCGTCAACCTGTTCGGCACCCGGGTCGAGAGCCAGATCGAGAAGCTGCCCGACAGCATCAAGGACCGCATCGAGCGGGTGGTCGAGACCGCGCTGCACCGTTGCTACACCCTTGCCGGCCGGATCCTGGGCGAGGGCGACACGCTGGGCGAGAGCGGCCACCGCACGGTGGCGCTGCTGACCGGCGCGGTGGGCGGTTTCGGCGGACTGCCCTCGGCCGTGGCCGAGCTGCCGGTCACCGTGACGGTGATCTTCCGCGCCATCCAGAAGATCGCCGAGAGCTACGGCTACGATCCGGCCGATCCGGAGGTGCGGCTGGAATGCCTGCAGGTCTTCGGCGCCGGCAGCCCGCTGCACGAGGATGACGGCGTCAATACCTCGTTCCTGGGCGCGCGGGTGACGATGACCGGGCCGGCGCTGAACCGGGTGATCGCGGCGGTGGCGCCGCGACTGTCGCTGGTGCTGGGCGAGAAGCTGGCGGCGCAGACGGTGCCGCTTCTGGGCTCGGTCGCCGGCGCCGGGGTCAATTACGCCTTCCTGTCCTATTACCAGGAAATGGCCCATGTCCGCTTCGGCCTGATGAAGCTGGCCGAGACCCATGACCGCGCCGCGCTGCTCGAGACCTTCCGCGCCATTGCCGCGGGTGAGCGGGTCGGAAAGAGCTAAAGCACCGCCGATCCACGTCGCCTTGACACGTCGTCCCCGCTCCCATCGCTTGCGCGGCGGCCCGTGGCCTTGTTTCCGCGCAGGGGGACGGACGTCGCCTGAAACGGGGGAACCGGCTTTCGAACCGCTCAGCCGTGAAATGGAGGTTCAGTCTCGCGCATCCGAGGCGACCGGCACGCCGGGCCCCTTCGAAAATCAGCCCTGGCCGGCGCCGCCGGCAAGCCAGTTCATCATCGCCGGGCGCACCGATTGTTCGCCGGCCTCCTCCGCCGCCTCGATCACCTTGCGCGCCTCGACCAGGTTGACCCGGCGGATCAGGTGCTTGACCGGCCCGACCGAGGCCGGCCGCATCGACAGCATCCGCAGCCCCATCGCCGCGAGGCACAGCGCCTCGACCGGGCGGCCGGCATCCTCGCCGCAGAAGGACAGCGGGGTGTCGGTCTCGGCGCAGCGGGCGACGATCTGCTCGATGAAGCGCAGGAAGCTGACATTCAGCGTGTCGTAGCGCCGTCGCACCAGCTCGTTCTCGCGGTCGGCGGCGAAGAAGAACTGCTTGAGGTCGTTGCCGCCGATCGAGACGAAGTCGGCCAGCTCGAAGAATTTGCGCGGCGCGAAGGCGAGGCTGGGGGTTTCCAGCATCGCGCCGATCTCGAGCTTCTCGGGCAGGACATGGCCCAGCTCGCGCTCGCGCTCGATCTGGCGCAGCAGGTGGTCGCGGGCGGCGACGAATTCCTCGTATTGGGCGACGAAGGGGAACATCACCGCAAGCGGCCGGCCATTCGCCGCCCGGATCAGCGCCTGCAGCTGCATCGTCATCACGCCCGGCTTGTCGAGCCCGACCCGGATCGCCCGCCAGCCGAGCGCCGGGTTGGGCTCGTCCTGCCGCTTCATGTAGGGCAGCACCTTGTCCGAGCCGATATCGAGGGTGCGGAAGACGACGCGGCGGCCGTTGGCGGCATCGAGCACGCGGGCATAGAGCGCCGCCAGCTCGCCCCGCCGCGGCACCTTGTTGCGGATCAGGAACTGCAGCTCGGTGCGGAACAGGCCGACACCCTCGGCCCCCGAGCCTTCGAGCGACGGCAGGTCGGCCATCAGCCCGGCATTCATGTGCAGCGAGACGGTGGTGCCGCATTTCGCCGTCGCCGGCTGGTCGCGCAGCCCGGCATAGCGTTCCTGGGCCTTGGCCTGCATCGCGATCTTGTCGCGGAAGGCCGAGGAGATGGTTTCCTCGGGCCGCAGGTGGACGATGCCCTGGTCGCCATCGACGAGGATGCTGTCGCCGTTCAGCGCCTCGGTGGTGATGCGTGCGGCATGGATCACCAGCGGGATCGCCAGCGCCCGGGCGACGATCGCCGCATGGCTGCCGACCGAGCCCTCCTCAAGCACCACACCCTTGAGCTTGCGGCCATAGGCCAGCAACTCGCCGGGGCCGATATTGCGCGCCACCAGCACCGGGTTGTCGGGCATCTCGGCGCCGGTCTCGCTGCCCTGGCCGGTGAGGATGCGCAGCAGGCGGTTCGACAGGTCGTCGAGGTCGTGCAGCCGTTCGCGCAGGTAGGGATCGGGCACCTGGCCCATGCGGGCACGGGTCAGCGACTGTTCCTTCTCGACCGCCGCCTCGGCCGACAGGCCACGGGCGATGTCCTCTTCCATCCGCCGCATCCAGCCGCGCGAATTGGCGAACATGCGGTAGGCCTCGAGCACCTGCATCTGCTCCTTGTCGGCGCCCGAGGTGGTGGCCAGCAGGTCGTCGACCGAAATCCGCAGCTGGTCGACCGCGGCGTGCAGCCGGGCATGCTCGGCCTTGGGATCGTCGGCGACCGGGTTGGTGATGACGACGCGCGGCTCGTGCAGCCAGACCCGGCCCTCGGCCGCGCCCTCCTGGCCGGTGGCGCCGCGGAACACCACCGCGTGCTGGTGCAGCGCCGCCAGCGCCTCGCCCTCGCCGATGAACGCCCCCAGTTCCGTCATTTCCGCCAGCACCATCGCCACGACTTCCAGCGCGTAGACCTCGTCATCCGAGAACTTGCGGCTGTGTTTCGACTGCACGACCAGCACGCCCAGCGTCTCGCCCAGCCGCTGGATCGGCACGCCGAGGAAGCTGGAATACTTCTCCTCGCCGGTCTCGGGCATGTAGCGGAAGCCGCGCTCCGACGGGGCGTCGCCGGTGTTGATCGGCGCCGCTGTCTTGGCCACCCGACCGACAAGGCCCTCGCCCAGCTTGAGCCGGGTCTGGTGCACCGATTCCGCCTTGAGCCCCTCGGTGGCGCAAAGTTCGAGCGTGTCGCTGTCGCGGAACAGGTAGATCGAGCAGACGTCGGACTGGATCGAATCGGCGATCAGATGGGTGATCCGGTCGAGCCGCTCCTGCCCCGCGCCGCGCTCGGCCAGGGTGTCGCGCAAGCGGCGCAGCAGCTTGCGACTTTCACTTTCCGTGCGCTCGGGCATGGGCCCCCGCTCAAATCAGTCCGGGACAGGCGCCCCGGTGTCAGGCGGCCGTGTCCAATTCGAAGGCATCATGCAGTGCCTGAACCGCCAGTTCCATGTATTTCCGGTCGATCAGGACCGAAATCTTGATCTCGGAAGTTGAAATAACCTTGATGTTGATCCCCTCGACCGAGAGCGCATCGAACATCTTCGCCGCCACGCCGGCATGGCTGCGCATGCCGATGCCGACCACCGAGACCTTGGCCACCTCGGTATCCTCGACCAGCTCGTCGAAATTGATCTCGCCGGCGGCCTTGGCGTCTTCCATCGCCTTGCGGGCCCGGGCCACCTGGTTGATCGGGCAGGAGAAGGTCATGTCGGTGACCGCGACGCTGTGGCCCTCGTAGTTCTTTTCCGAAATGTTCTGGACGATCATGTCCACGTTCACCCCGGCTTCGGCCAGTGGGCTGAAGATCGCCGCGGCGATGCCGGGCCGGTCCTCGACCGACACCAGGGTCATTTTGGCCTCGTCGCGCGAATAGGCGACGCCGGAGACGACTTTCGATTCCATGATTTCCTCCTCGTCGCAGACGAGCGTTCCCGAATTGGCGTCGCTGTCCTCGAAGCTCGACAGCACCCGCAGCCGTACCTTGTAGCGCATCGCCAGCTCGACCGAGCGGGTCTGCAGCACCTTGGCGCCCAGGCTGGCCAGTTCCAGCATTTCCTCGAAGGCGATCTTTTCCAGCTTGCGCGCCTTGGCGGTGATCCGCGGGTCGGTGGTGTAGATGCCGTCGACATCGGTGTAGATGTCGCAACGCTCGGCCCCGAAGGCGGCGGCGAAGGCCACCGCCGTGGTGTCCGAGCCGCCGCGGCCCAGCGTCGTGATCCGGCCCTCGGGGCTGACGCCCTGGAAGCCGGCGACCACCGCCACCTTCATGCCTTCGGCGAATTTCTGGTCGATATTGCCGCGCGGAATGTCGACGAAACGGGCCGAGGCGTGCGCGCTGGTGGTCTGGATCGGCACCTGCCAGCCCTGCCAGCTGCGCGCCGGCACGTCCATCTCCTGCAGCGTCAGCGCCATCAGCCCGGCAGTGACGTTCTCGCCCGAGGCGACGACGGCATCGTATTCGCGCGCGTCGTAGAGCGGCGAGGTCTGCTCGACCCAGCCGACCAGCTCGTTGGTCTTGCCCGACATCGCCGAGACGATGACGATCACGTCATAGCCGCGCTCGACCTCGCGCTTGACCTTCTCGGCCGCGTTCTTGATGCGGTCGAGATCGGCCACCGAGGTGCCGCCGAATTTCATCACCAGAAGCGGCATGGACCATCCCCGCGCGCCAAGTCACAATCGGCTGTTTCATATGCGTGACAGGGCGGTTGCGCAAGGGGGCGGGGAACGCCGCCGCCAGTCCGGGCGCCTTGGCGCTGGCGTCCGCCCGGCGGCTCGCATAGGGTCGCGCCATGACCGTGCCGGCGCTGCAGTTTTCCGAAGATCAGGCCGAGGCCTGGGACCGCGTGGCGGATGTGCTGCGCGGCGCCGGCGTCGATCTCGACGACAGCCTGCTGACGGCCGAGGCTTCGGGCAAGAGCCAGGTCCTGGCAGTGGTCGGCAAGGCCGGCTCGGGCAAGACGATGCTGCTGGCCAGCATGGTCAAGGCGCTGACCGAGGCCGGGGTCGACATCGTCTCGGGCGATTACGAGGGCAAGAAGCGCAAGGACCGGCGGACGCTGGCGATCCTGGCGCCGACCAACAAGGCGGCCAGCGTGCTGCGCAACCGCGGCGTGCCGGCGACCACCATTCACCGCATCCTCTACACCCCGGTCTACGACCCGGAATACGAGAAGATCGCCGAATGGCTGGCCGGCAATGGCGACCGGCCCGAGATCGAGGGCCTGACCGAGCTGGCGCTCGACCGGGCCAAGGCGTTCTACGAGACCGTCAAGTCGATCCCCGGGGCGCTGGCGGCGGCGGGGCTGCGCGGCTCGGACTTCATCCGCGGCTGGAAGCGGCGCGAGGATCCGCTCGATATCGGCTTCGTCGACGAAAGCTCGATGCTCGACGAGCGCCAGTTCGACGACCTGCGCGAGATCTTCCCGACGCTGGTGCTGTTCGGCGATCCGGCCCAGCTCGCCCCGGTCGGCCAGTCGGGCGAGATGGTGTTCGACCGGCTGGGCGAGGAGCGCAAGCTGACCCTGCACCGCATCCACCGGCAGGAAACCGACAGCCCGATCCTCGATCTCGCCCATGCGCTGGCCGAGCCGGGGCTGAGTTTCGAGGAATTCGAACGAATGGTCGAAAACGCCGCCCGCCGCGACGACCGGGTGGTGGTGGCGCAGCGGGTCGAGGCGGCGATGATGGCGCGCAGCCCGGTGCTGGTCTGGCGCAATGCCACCCGGATCCGGCTGATCCAGGCCTTCCGCGCCGCCTATGCCGCGCCGGCCGACGAACTGTTGCCGGGCGAGCCGTTGATCTGCGACGGCATCGAGCTGCCGCTGAAGCACCGCAAGAAACGCATCGACCTCGAGGCGCGCGGCCTGATCAAGGGCGCGCAGGTGATCTATCTCGGCCCCGGCCGCAAGCCCGGTTTCGCCCGGCTGCACGTCATCGGCGCCGAGGAGCCGCAGGTCTCGGCCGCCTCGATCATCAAGATCGAGCTGCCGGGCGAGGAGGAGCCCTTCATCGCCTCGGCCGCCACCATGGGCGCGGCCTTCCTGCACGGGGCGGCGGTGACGATCCACAAGGCGCAAGGGTCCCAGTGGGAGAACGTCCAGGTCTTCGCCCCCGACCTCTGGGCGGCGGCGCAGGCGGGGCGAACCGAGGCCGGCATCGCGCTGTGGAAGCGGCTGGCCTATGTCGCCATCACGAGGGCCGAGAAGCGGCTGTTCTGGGTCGTTCGCAACCGGCTGGCGCGGCCGACCGAGCCGCTCTCCACCGCCGATCTGCAGGCCCCGGCGGCGGAGTTGAAGCTGGAAGCGGAATGATGGCTCTGGCGGGCGCGGGCGCTTCGCCCTAGTCTGGCGGCCAAACGTCCAAGGAGGCCCCGATGCGCTGCGTTTTCGTCCAGTTCCGCTGCACCCCCGGCAAGACCTACGAGGTGGCCGACGCGATCTACGACCGCGAGGTCGTGTCCGAGCTGTTCTCGACCTCGGGCGACTATGACCTGCTGGCCAAGATCTACATCCCCGACGGCGCCGATGTCGGCCACTACCTGTCGGAAAAGCTGTTCGACATCCCGGGCATCAGCCGAACCCTGACGACGATCACCTTCAAGGCGTTCTGAACCATGACGGGGACCATCGTCATCACCGGCGCCAGCGCCGGCATCGGCCGGGCGACGGCCGAGCGGTTCCTGCAGGCGGGCTGGAACGTGGCGCTGCTGGCGCGGCGCGACGAGGTGCTGAAAGAGATCTGCCACGGCTGTCCGACGGCCCTGCCGGTCGCCTGCGACGTCACCGACCTGGGCGCTGTCGAGGCGGCCTTCGACGCGGCGGCGGGACGCTTCGGCCGGATCGACGTGCTGTTCAACAACGCCGGCGTCTTCCCCGAATCCGGCCTGATCGACGAGATCGCGCCCGAGAGCTGGAGCAGCGCGGTGGCGGTCAACCTGACCGGCATGTTCAACGCTGCCCGCGCCGCCTTCGCCCGGATGCGCCGACAGGAGCCGCAGGGCGGGCGGATCATCAATAACGGCTCGATCTCGGCCCATGTGCCGCGGCCCAATTCTGTTGCCTACACCACGACCAAGCACGCGATCACCGGCCTGACCAAGTCGCTGTCGCTGGATGGCCGGCCCTATGACATCGCCTGTGGCCAGATCGATATCGGCAATGCCAGGACCGAGCTGCTGGAAGACGTGATCGAGCGGACGCTCGAGGCCGATCCGCTGGCCGAGGTGCCGCCGACGATGGATGTTTCCCATGTCGCCGACGCGGTGCTGAACATGGCCGAGCTGCCGCTGTCCGCCAATGTCCAGTTCATGACCCTGATGGCGACCAAGATGCCCTATATCGGCCGCGGCTGAATGGGCTCGGGGCGGAGCGGGACCGGCGGCGCGGCGCCGCCGGGGGCGGTGTCGAAATGGCCGTGGCTGGTCTTGTCCCAGAAGAACGGCCGGGCAAGCAGCTCCCACGCCGCCTTGTAGGCCGCCAGCGCGCCGAGCGGGAAGTAGAAGATCAGCGTCGGCACCCAGGGCAGCAGGAAGCGGTGGCGCGGGCCCGAGACGCCGCGCAGGCCGGTGGCGATGTTCACCCCTTCGCTGGCGACGAACAGCCCGATCAGGGCGGCGCCGGCCCAGCCCGGCATCGCGACCAGCGGTTGCCCGAGGCCGAGGGCCAGGAGCCAGAACGACCACAGCACCGGCGCCAGCAGGAATTGCGACAGCGTGCCGAGGAACAGCGCCTGCAGGCCGAGAACCCGCCGCCATCCCAGCTGCCGCAGCAGCAGGCGGGGGCTGCGCGTATGCACCCACCAGGTCATCATGAAACCCTTGAGCCAGCGCGAGCGTTGCCGGACCCAGGGCAGCAGCCGGCAATTCGCCTCTTCCCCCGTCGTGCTGTCGAGGATCTCGGTCCGGTAGCCGTGGCGGGCGAGGCGGATGCCGAGATCGGCGTCCTCGGTCACGTTATGGGCGTCCCAGCCGCCCAGGTCCTCGATCGCGGCCCGGCGCAGGAACAGGGTGGTGCCGCCGAGCGGGATCACCAGGCCGAGCCGCTCCAGCCCGGGCAGGATGACCCGGAACCAGGCCGCGTATTCGATGGTGAAGCAGCGCGCCATCCAGTTGCTGCGCGGGTTGTAGTAGTCGAGCTTGCCCTGCAGGCAGGCGACCTCGGGCCCGCGTCGATGGAACCGCGCCACCACCTTGCGGATCTGGTCGCGCTCGGGCGCATCCTCGGCGTCGTAGATGCCGACGATGCTGCCGCGGCAGAAATCCAGCGCGAAGTTCAGCGCCCGCGGCTTGGTCGTCAGCGGTCCGTCCGGCACGGTGACGGTGCGCATCCAGCTGGGCAATGCCGTCCTGGCGAGCGCGTCGCGGGTCAGGCGGTCCGCCTCCTCGACCACCAGCAGCACGTCGAGCAGTTCCTGCGGATAGTCGAGCCGGCCGAGGCGGCGGATCAGCCGCGGGGCGATGGCGGGTTCGCGGAACAGCGGCACGATCAGCGAGACGCGCGGGAGGCGCGCGATTGCGGGCGCCGGGCCGGTCTCGGCGGCGGCGGGACGGGCGCCCAGCATCGCCAGCAGGGCCGCAGCCTTGAGCGTGACGGTCGCCATCAGCGTCAGCACCGCCCAGGCGGTCAGCGCCCCGAACAGCGCCCGCGGCGCCAGCGCGAGCAGCGCGATGATGAGCGCGGCAGCGGCCAAGGCGACGCTCCTGAGCCGGCCGATGCGCCAGCCGCGGCAGCTTTCCGCGGCCGCCACCCGGGTTTCGGCCCGTCGTCGCAACGCGTCGCCGCGGAGCGCCGTGATCGCCGCGCCGATCGCCGCTTCCGGGGCCAGCGCCATGGTCACGGGGCCGAACAGGGCCGTCAGCGTCGCGCGCTGGCGTTCGAAATGTTCGGGCCGGGCGCTGAGGAGGACGGTGGTGCCGCCCGACCGGCGCCAGGGCAGCAGCCCCTCGGCCAGGCAGCGCGCGGCGCCGAAGGCATCGACCAGTTGTGGATCGGGCGGTTCGGCACGGGGATCGACGACGCGGCTGTGCCAGCGTGCCGCCTGCGCGGCCAGCAGCTCCGCCTCCGTCACCAGGCCGCGGGCCTGCAACAGCTCGTCCAGTCCCGCCTCCTGCCGGGCCGCGGCCTCGAGGGCGCCGATCAGGGGCCCCGACGCAACGGCCCCGCGGGCCAGCAGTGCCGCGGCCAGCGACGGCCGTCGCGCAGGCCCGTCCCGCTCCGAAACGGCGGGCGCGCTGGAACGCGGGTTGTGGCTGTCCATGGCATCCCCGGGTCGACCCGATGGGGCGAGCTTGCCGGCGGGGGCCTTAAGGAGCCGTTAATGCCCGGCGGGCGCCTCGGCCGTCTTGCGGGCGCGCATCGCCTCGGCGAAACGCTCGAACAGGTAGTAGCTGTCCTGCGGCCCCGGGCTGGCCTCGGGATGGTACTGGACCGAGAAGACCGGCCGGTCGGTCAGGCGGATGCCGCAATTCGAGCCGTCGAACAGGCTGACGTGGGTTTCCGTGACGCCCTCGGGCAGGCTCTGGCTGTCGACCGTGAAACCGTGGTTCATCGAGGTGATCTCGACCTTGCCGGTCTCGATGTCCTTCACCGGGTGGTTGGCGCCGTGATGGCCGTGGTTCATCTTCACCGTCCGGGCGCCGAGCGCCAGCGCCAGCATCTGGTGGCCGAGGCAGATGCCGAAGACCGGCAGATCGGCCTCCAGCACCCCCTTGATCGCCGGCACCGCATATTCGCCGGTCGCCGCCGGATCGCCCGGCCCGTTCGACAGGAACACCCCGTCGGGGGACAGTGCCAGCACGTCCTCGGCCGTCGCGGTGGCCGGCAACACCGTCACCTCGCAGCCCGCCGAGGCGAGGCAGCGCAGGATGTTGCGCTTGGCGCCGTAGTCGATGGCGACCACCTTGAGGCCCGGCTCCTCGCGCCGCTTGTAGCCCTCGGGCCATGCCCAGCGCATCTGGTCCCAGCGGTAGCTCTGGGCGCAGGTCACTTCCTTGGCCAGGTCGAGCCCGACCAGCCCGGCGAAGCCGCGCGCCTTGGCGACCAGCGCCGCGATGTCGAACTTGCCCTCGGGGTCATGGGCCAGCGCGACATGGGGCGCGCCCTGCTGGCGGATCGCCCGGGTCAGCCGGCGGGTGTCGACCCCGCCGATGCCGATCCGGCCCTTGCGCGCCAGCCACTCGGTCAGCTCGCCGGTGGCGCGCCAGTTCGACGGCTCGGTCGGGTCCCATTTCACCACCATGCCCTCGGCCACCGGTTCCGCGGTCTCGTCGTCGTCCTCGTTGACGCCGACATTGCCGATATGCGGGAAGGTGAAGGTGACCACCTGGCCGGCATAGGAGGGATCGGTCATGATCTCCTGGTATCCGGTCATCGCGGTGTTGAAGCACAGCTCGGCCACCGTCTCGCCGGTCGCGCCGAAGCCGTGGCCGTAGAAGACGGTGCCGTCGGCCAGCGCCAGGCAGGCGGTGGGTTTGGGGGCGGATTGCGACGGAGTGGCGGGCATGGAGGTCTCCCCTGCTCAAATCTGCGGCAAACTATGGCTTGCGCGGGGGCGGGTCAAGAGGCCGCGACCAAATGGTTAATTGTTGTAAATCAATGGTTTGCTAGATTAGGTATCGGTTGTCACAGCCGGGCTGGCGGGATATGGTGGGCGCTCAGACGATCTTCGGACTGCTAGGGGATGCCAGCCGATGAGTTTGCGTGACCGGATTTCCGCGGCCCTCAAGGACGCGATGCGGAACAAGGAGGCCGAGCGCCTCTCGACCCTGCGGCTGATCAATGCCGCGATCAAGGACAAGGATATCGCCGCCCGCGGCGAGGGCAACGATGCCGGCGTCACCGACGCCGATATCCTCGCCATCCTCGGCCGGATGGTGAAGCAGCGCCAGGAAAGCGCCCGGGCCTATGAAGAGGGCGGGCGGCTGGAACTGGCCGAGAAGGAACAGGCCGAGATCGCGGTGATCGAGGATTTCCTGCCGCGCCAGCTGTCGGAGGACGAGGTCACCGAGGCCATCGCCGAGGCCATCGCCGAGACCGGCGCCAGCTCGATCCGCGACATGGGCAAGGTGATGGGCACGCTCAAGGGCAAGTATACCGGCCAGATGGATTTCGGCGCCGTCGGCCCGATGGTGAAGGATCGGCTGGGCTGATCTCCTGCCGGCTGCCTCACTCGGGATATTGCCGCCGCGCCCGGGCCACGCCCAGCCTGCCGCCCATCTTGCGGGTCTGGGCCGTCGCCGTCCATTCATAGGTGTGACGACCGCCGGGCGGGCAGGGGCTCTTGTAGCGAAAGGCGCCCGGCGCGATCACCTTTTCGCCGTGATATTCCACCAGCCCGCCGCCGTGATTGTAGCTGCGCGCATCCAGATCGGTCATGCGGAAGCGGATGTACCTGGTGCCGGCCGGCACGTCCTCGAGAACGAAGCGCGGGTTGTCGACGACATTGGGTTGGCCGCTGGTGCACAGCTTGAGCCCCTGCCAGTCGAAGGAAATCGAGAAGGCCGCGGCCGCCTGTGCCGAGCACAGGCAAAGCGCGGCGAAAAACGCTGTCTGCTGGAAACGGGTCATTTGCTCCTCCCGGATTTGCGGGCGGAACCAGCATTGGCCCGTCATGCCGGCGGGTCAAGGGGCCGGCGACAGCGGGGACAGGCCGAGGGCTCTTCCCCGCTTTCATCTTCACGAAAATATCCCGGGGGAGTCGCCCCTGGGCGACGGGGGCAGCGCCCCCAGCTGCACGCAGTGCCACAAGGCGTGCGGCGCAACCGCGCAATCGGATCAGGCGCGGCGGCGCAGCTCGGCCAGTTCGACCAGCAACTCGTTGCGCAGCCTGGTGCGTTCCTCCGGGGCGAGGAAGGCGCCGAGCTCGACCTCGCGGCCGCCGCCCTTCAGCGTCAGGTAGTTCGGCACCGGGCCGCCGGTCTCGTGCAGCGTCACCGATACCCAGTAGGGATTGGCGCTCCAGTCCTGGCGCGGCTTGCGCGGGTTGTAGCGGGTCAGCTCGATCCGGTCGGGCCAGAGCCTGAGATCCTCGATCAGCTCGCCGTCGCGGTAGCTGCGGCCGAGCGCGTACCACATGCCGCCGAGGGCCAGCAGCAGGAAGGGCAGCAGCCCCCAGAGCACCGGCGAGCCGAGCAGCTCGATCAGCGGCAGCAGCAGCAGCGCGGCGGTGCCGCCGATGAACCAGACGAAGCCGCGGCGCGGCAGAGAGCGGTAGGGCCAGAGGTGCAGCTCGGCCAGCGGCGGCGCTCCGGCGTCGCGGCCCCCCGCCCGATAGGAAGAGGCCCCGGATTGCTCCGGGGCCTCCTCGATCCGTTTCACCCAGTCGTAGGGCATCAGTGGGCGTGGCCGTGATCCCAGTCCGACTGCTTCGGCAGCGTCTCGAACGTGTGCTCGGGCGGCGGGCAGGTCAGCGTCCACTCCAGCGTGTCGGCATGCTCGTTCCAGTAGTTGTTCTGGGTCACGCGCTTGCCGGCGAGCAGGGTGTAGAAGACCACGCCGATGAACCACACGAAGGAGGCGAAGGCGATGAAGGCGCCGATCGACGAGATGTGGTTCCAGAAGGCGAAGGCCTCCGGGTAGTCGATGTAGCGGCGCGGCATGCCCTGGCGGCCGAGGAAGTGCTGCGGGAAGAAGGTCAGGTTCGAACCGATGAACATCAGCCAGAAGTGCAGCTTGCCGGCCCATTCGGGATATTGCTTGCCCGACATCTTGCCGATCCAGAAGTAGCAGCCGGCGAAGATCGCGTAGACGGCGCCGAGGCTCATCACGTAGTGGAAGTGGGCCACCACGTAATAGGTGTCCTGATAGGCGCGGTCGACGGCGGCCTGGCTGAGCACCACGCCGGTCACGCCGCCGACGGTGAACAGGAACAGGAAGCCGGTGGCGAACAGCATCGGCGTCTTGAACTCGATCGAGCCGCCCCACATCGTCGCGATCCAGCTGAACACCTTGATGCCGGTCGGCACCGCGATGACCATCGTCGCCAGCATGAAGTAGCTCTGCTGGGTCAGGCTGAGGCCGACGGTATACATGTGGTGGGCCCAGACGACGAAGCCCAGCACGCCGATGGCGACCATCGCGTAGACCATCGGCAGGTAGCCGAAGACCGGCTTCTTCGAGAAGGTCGCGATGACGTGGCTGATGATGCCGAAGCCCGGCAGGATGATGATGTAGACTTCGGGGTGGCCGAAGAACCACAGGATATGCTGATAGAGCACCGGGTCGCCGCCGCCGGAGGCGTCGAAGAAGGTGGTGCCGAAGTTGCGGTCGGTGATCAGCATGGTGATGGCGCCGGCCAGCACCGGCAGCGACAGCAGGATCAGCCAGGCGGTGACGAAGATCGACCACGGGAACAGCGGCACCTTGTGCAGGGTCATGCCCGGCGCGCGCATGTTGAGGAAGGTGGTGATCATGTTGATGGCGCCAAGGATCGACGAGGCGCCGGACAGGTGCACTGCGAACAGCGCCAGGTCGGTCGAGTAGCCCGCTTCATGGGTCGAGAGCGGCGGGTAGAGCACCCAGCCAAGGCCCGAGCCCATCTGCTGGTCGCCGCCCGGGGTGAACAGCGACGCGACCGCCAGCGAGGTGCCGGCGACATAAAGCCAGTAGGACAGGTTGTTCATCCGCGGGAAGGCCATGTCGGGCGCGCCGATATGGAGCGGCATGAAGTAGTTGCCGAAGCCGCCGAACAGGGCCGGGATGACGACGAAGAACATCATCAGGATGCCGTGGGCGGTGATGATCACGTTCCACAGGTGGCCGTTCGGGGTGCAGTCCGCCGAGGACGGGATCAGCCGCATGCCTTCCAGGCACATGTACTGGACACCGGGCTCCATGAGCTCCATCCGCATGTAGACCGTGAAGACCACCGAGATGAAGCCGACGATGCCGGCCGTGAAGATGTAGAGGATGCCGATGTCTTTATGGTTGGTCGACATGAACCAGCGGGTGAAGAACCCGCGGGTGTCATGTTCCCCATGACCATGAATGGCTGCGTCCGCCATTTGTGTTGCCTCCCGTCCCTAGGCTGTGATGCGCGGGGTTTGCCCCGCGCGCGATCATTTGATCTTCACTTTTTAGAGGCTCGCCTGCCCCGCGGCAATCGCTCACTTTGACCTGGATCAAGAAAATGAGCGTAAAGACGGGGTTTTGCGGGGCAGGCGCTGCGTCATTCCGACGCAGGTATCTTGTTACTTGACCACCGAAGCCAGGTAGGCGGCGACGTCTTCGCCACCGCGGCGCAGCTTGAAGGTCATCTTCGACTTGGCCTTGTCGCCGGTGATCTCGTCGAGGAACTTGGTCGGGTCCTTGACGTATTCGGCAACCTTCGCCTCGTCCCAGACGAGGCCCTTCTCGGCGGCTTCCTGGATGCCCTTGCCGTAACGGAACCCTTCCTCGCTGGCGGCCGGGCGGCCGATCACGCCGTAGAGGTTCGGGCCGACCTTGCCGCCCTTGACGATCGCGGTGCCGTCATCGGCGATGATCGAGTGGCAGGCCTTGCACTTCTTGAACTCTTTCTCCCCCTTGGCCGCGTCGCCGGCGGCGAAGGCCGGCGAGGCCAGAGCCAGCACGGTCAGGGCCGTGAGCGCGTGCTTTTTCATAATCCGTCAACTCCTCTTGTTCGCTTTGTGAGCGGTTGCGCGGCCGTGACCATAGGGAAATCCGTTCCGAATGTAAGGGCGGGTTATGTCGCAGGTTGGCTGTCTTCTGATCGCAATGGCGTGAACACGTCCTCGAAAGTGTCGCGCAGGGCGAGGTCGACATCCTCGAGCGTCACCGGCAGGCCGAGGTCGACCAGGCTGGTGACGCCATGCTCGCGGATGCCGCAGGGCACGATGCCGTCGAAATGGCTCAGATCGGGTTCGACATTGATCGCGATGCCGTGGAAGCTGATCCAGCGCCGCAGCTTGATGCCGATGGCGGCGATCTTGTCCTCGCGCGGGCTGCCGTCGGCCATCGGCGGCTTGTCGGGCCGTGTCACCCAGACGCCGACGCGGTCGGGCCGGACCTCTCCGACGACGTTGAAGCGCGCCAGCGCGGCGATGATCCAGCTTTCCAGCCCGTGGACGAACTTGCGCACGTCGCGGCCGCGGCGGTTGAGGTCGAGCATGACATAGGCGACGCGCTGGCCCGGGCCGTGATAGGTGTACTGGCCGCCGCGGCCGGCGCTGTAGACCGGAAACCGGTCCGGCGCGGTCAGGTCGGCGGGCCGGGCCGAGGTGCCGGCGGTGTAGAGCGGCGGATGCTCGAGCAGCCAGATCGCCTCATCGGCCTCGCCGGCGGCGATTCGCGCCACCCGCTCCTCCATCGCCGCGAGGGCTGTCTCATAGGGCACATAGCCCGGCCAGTTGCGCCATTCGACCATCGATTTCGGTCCCTTCTTTCCGCCGCTTCCGGCGTCTGCGGCAATTCCCCGCGCGCAGGACGCGCCGGTCATGCTACAGTCGTTCCATATTCTGCGAAATGCATTTGGGGGAGAGATGTGATGTTCCCGAAGAGAATTGCAACCAGCTGCCTGCTGGCGGCCCTGGCGGTCAGCCCGGCGCAGAAGGTGGCGGCCGGCGGCGGCGACGCCATCGTCGGCGGGGTGATCGGCGGCATCATCGGCGGCGCCATCGTCAACGAGGCCAACAAGAACAAGCAGCGGCGCACGACGACGCGCAGCACGACCTACTATTCGGCCGCGCGGGCGCAGAATCGCGAGGTCCAGGTGGCGCTGAACTATTTCGGCTTTCCCGCCGGCACGCCCGACGGGGTGCTCGGCCACCGCTCGCGCGCCGCGATCGCCGATTACCAGGCTTTCCTTGGCTACCCGGCCACCGGCCACCTGACCGTCTATGAACGCGACGTGCTGGTGACCTCCTACCATCGCGGCATCGCCGGCGGCGCGCTGACCACCCAGCAGGCGGCCGCCAACCCGATGGGGATGCGCGGCGTGCTGCTGAGCTATCGCGACGACATGGCGGGGATGCCGGCGCAGCCCAACCTGGGCATGGGCGACGAGATGGCCTCGGCGCCGCAGACGGTCGATCCCTTCGCCGCCCCCGAAACCGGCGCGTCCACGCAGGTGGCCGAGCCGAGCCCGGCGCCGGAACCGGCCGCGCCGGTCAGGTCGGGCCTGCCCAATTTCATGGCCAGCAGCCGGCAGGCTTCGCTCGCCTCGCACTGCAACAAGGTCAGCCTGCAGACCAGTTCCAACGGCGGCTTCACCACCGCGGCGACGATGACGGACGCCGATTTCGCGCTCAACGAGCAGTTCTGCCTCGCCCGGACCTACGCGATCTCGCAGGGCGAGGATCTCGCGGCCAAGGTCCAGGGCTTCACCCCGCAGCAGATCGCCGAGCAGTGCAACAGCTTCGGCCCGGCGATGAAGGACGAGATCGCGGCGCTGTCGCTCAAGCCGCGCGACGAGGTGCTGCGGATGGTGTCGGATTTCGCCCAGGGCACCGGCATGGCGCCGGACCAGCTTGCCGCGACCGCCAAGATCTGCCTCTCGGTCGGCTACCGCACCGACAACATGGATGTGGCGATCGGCTCGGCGCTGCTGCTCTCGGCGCTCGGCGACGCCGCCTATTCCGAGCTGCTCGGCCATCACCTGGCCGAAGGCTTCGGCGCCGCCAGGCGTCCCGATCTCGCGCTCGCCTGGTACCAGCAGGCGCTCGACGCGCTCGGCTCGGGGGCGCGGGCCGCCTTCGTGCCCGGCCAGCCGGACCGCGCCGAGCTGATTCGCAAGGCCGCCTACATGGCGGCGGGCAAGCCCGGCGCCTCGGCCGCGCCGGCCAAGCTGCCCGCCTTCGGCATGCCGAAGACGCAGAAGGTCGCCACCGATCCCGCCGCCGATCCCGCCACCGGCGCGACGGCGGTGCCGGCGATGGAGTAGCCCGGCAGGCCCGCAGACGGGGTCCGCACGGGCCCCGCAGGCCTTTTCATCTTCACCCAAATATCCCGGGGGTCCGGGGGCAGCGCCCCCGGCCTCCGTTCCCGGCCGTCACCATGTCGCAGCCCGCGAGGGCACGATGTGAAAAATCCGCTTCACAACCCCGGGACGGTGCGCTAAGAGGCGGCGCACCAAGCCAAGACAGTGCGGTCGTGGCGGAATTGGTAGACGCGCAGCGTTGAGGTCGCTGTGGGGTAACTCCCGTGAAGGTTCGAGTCCTTTCGACCGCACCACTCTTCTCCGCCCAGGCGGGCCGGTAGAACGAGGGCCGCCCCAGGCGGTCGCGGGGCGGATGCGAAGTTCCGGCAATTCCAGGTAGATAGCGCGGCCACACTTTCGCGCGAGGTTGCGCGTCCCCGGCCCGGGACGGAGCGTGGAACGCCGGAGAAATGCCGCGGCGGGCTGCCGCGAAATTCAGCCAATTCTCCCGGAAAACGCTATGCGGGTGCCGCATTGGCCACCAGAAGCGGCGGATTCTGACCATTTTTCCCGCATTTTTTGGGCAATGCCTCATTCACCGACAAGCCGGTTGCAATGCCGGTCCGCTTTCGGTTTAGTCGGGCCGGAACCAAGCGCAGCATCGCTGACGCAATCATAAGTGCAGCCAAGCTGCCGCGACATACGGGGAGATCAGAGTGGGAAACCACAACGACGCATTCGTCGAATTCGACCGTGTGCAGAAAAGCTATCGTGTGCAGAAAAGCTATGACGGGGAAACGCTCGTCGTTAAGGATCTGAACCTCCAGATCGGCAAGGGTGAGTTCCTTACCATGCTGGGGCCCTCGGGCTCGGGCAAGACCACCTGCCTGATGATGCTGGCGGGCTTCGAGACCGCCACCCATGGCGAGATCAAGCTCGACGGCCGGCCGATCAACTCGGTGCCGCCGCACAAGCGCGGCATCGGCATGGTGTTCCAGAACTACGCGCTTTTCCCGCACATGACCGTGGCCGAGAACCTTGCCTTCCCGCTGGAAGTGCGCGGCATGGGCAAGTCCGAACGCGAGGCCAAGATCAAGCGGGCGCTGGAAATGGTCCAGATGGGCGCCTTCGGCAACCGCCGGCCGGCCCAGCTCTCGGGCGGTCAGCAGCAGCGTATCGCGCTGGCCCGCGCCCTGGTCTTCGATCCGTCTCTGGTGCTGATGGACGAGCCTCTGGGCGCGCTCGACAAGCAGCTGCGCGAGCATATGCAGTTCGAGATCAAGCACCTGCACGAGACGCTGGGCATCACCGTGGTCTACGTCACCCACGACCAGTCCGAGGCGCTGACCATGTCGGACCGGATCGCGGTATTCAACGACGGCCGCATCCAGCAGCTGGCGCCGCCGGCGACGCTCTACGAAAGCCCGGAAAACAGCTTCGTGGCGCAGTTCATCGGCGAGAACAACAAGCTGCCCGGCACCGTCGAAGAGATTGCCGAAGGCCGTGCCACGGTGAAGCTCGATACCGGCGAGATCATCGACGCGACCGCGGTCAACGTCCAGTCGAAGGGCCAGAAGACCCTGGTCTCGATCCGGCCCGAGCGGGTCGAATACCGGCCGGAAATGCTGCCCGAGGGCGCCCATACGATCGACGCCGAAGTGCTCGAGTTCATCTATATGGGCGACATTTTCCGCACCCGCCTGCGGGTCGCCGGCAGCGACGAGTTCGTCATCAAGAACCGCAATACCCAGGGCCAGGAACGCCTGGTTCCGGGGCAGACGGTCAAGATCGGCTGGGCGCCGCAGGACGCGCGGGCGCTCGACCCGATGTGAGGCGCAGGGCCATTCCGGGGGGCCTTGCCGGGCCTCGTTCCGGGATGGCCGACAGGTAGAAAAGTCCAACTGGGAGACTACAAATGAAGAAAATGCTCATTCTGACCACCGCGCTGACGGCCGGCCTCGCCGTCGCCGCCCATGCCGAGGAGATCAACGTCGTCTCCTGGGGTGGCGCTTACGGCAAGAGCCAGGTCGAGGCCTATGACAAGCCGTTCACGGCGAAGACCGGCATCAAGGTCAACATGATCGACGCCAGCAACCCGGCGACCCCGATCAAGGCCCAGGTCGAGGCCAAGAACGTCACCACCGACGTGGCGGACGTCGAGTATTCCGACGCGGTGCGGATGTGCGACGAAGGCCTGATCGTCCCGATCGATCCGAAGATGCTGCCGGCCGCCCCCGACGGCACCCCGGCCTCGGAAGACTTCATCCCCGGCGCCATCACCGACTGCGCCGTGGCCTCGATCGTGTGGTCGACCGTCTACGCCTACGACACCACCAAGTTCACCGGCGACAACGTGCCGAAGACCATCGACGACTTCTTCAACGTCAAGAAGTTCCCGGGCAAGCGCGGCATGCGCAAGACCGCCAAGGCGAACCTGGAAATGGCTCTGATGGCCGACGGCGTGAAGCCGGCCGACGTCTACAAGGTGCTGTCGACCCCGGAAGGCGTGGACCGCGCGTTCAAGAAGCTCGACTCGATCAAGAAGGATGTCGTCTGGTGGGATGCCGGCGCCCAGCCGCCGCAGCTGCTGGCTGATGGCGAAGTGTCGATGACCACCGCCTATAACGGCCGCATCTTCAACGCCGCCGTCGGCGAGGGCAAGCCGTTCAAGATCGTCTGGGACGGCCAGGTTCTCGACTTCGACCTGTTCGTGGTGCCGAAGGGCGCGCCGCACGAGAAGGCCGCGATGCAATACATCGCCTTCGCGACCGACACCCAGCGCCTGGCCGACCAGGCCAAGTGGATCGCCTACGGTCCGGCCCGCAAGAGCTCGAGCGCCCTTGTCGGCAAGTACAAGGACGGCAAGACCGACATGGCGCCGCACATGCCGACCGCGCCGGCCAACATGACCAACGCGCTGGTCAACAGCTACGAGTTCTGGGCCGACAACGGCGACCAGCTCAACGAACGCTTCAACGCCTGGCTGGCGTCGAACTGAGCGTGACCTGATCGGGCGGCGCGGCACGGCCGCGCCGCCCTTTCCTCTTTCCCAAAGACAAAGAACTGCAACACGGGGGCAGGCATGACGGATGCGACCGCAGAGGTAACCGGGCCGCTGGTCACGGCAGACGGACGGCCGCTAAAGGCGGCACTGGCCCGGGCGCAGGCGCGGGCCAAGTGGCGCGCCTTCGGCCTCGTCTTCCCACTGCTGCTGTTCGTCCTGCTGACCTTCGTGGTGCCGATCGGCGGCATCCTGTGGCAGTCGGTCCATAACGACGCCTTCACGGCCAACATGCCGCGCATGGTGGCTTGGTTCCAGGCCAACCCGCAGGGGACCGAGCCGGACGAGGCCGCCTACACCGCGCTGGTCGAGGATCTCAAGGCCGCCTACAAGGACCATACGGCGGGCAAGATCGGCACGCGGGTGAACTACGAGATGTCGGGCACCCGGTCGCTCTTCACCAAGACGGCGCGCCATGCCAAGCGGCTCGAACCGCCCTACAAGGAGGCGGTGCTGAAGGTCGACAAGGACTGGGCCAATCCCGCCCTGTGGGAGGCGATGCGCCAGGTCGCCCCGGCTGTGACCGAGAACTTCTACCTCGCCGCGATCGACAAGACCCACAATGCCGAGGGCAAGATCGTCGACGTTCCGAAGAACCGGCAGATCTATGTCAAGCTGTTCGTCAAGACGCTGCTGCTGTCGGCATTGATCACCTTCCTTTGCTTCCTGCTCGGCTTCCCGGTGGCGCATCTGCTGGCGGTGCTGCCGATGCGGATTTCCAACCTGCTGATGATCCTGGTTCTGCTGCCGTTCTGGACCTCGCTGCTGGTGCGGACGACGAGCTGGATCGTGCTGCTGCAGAGCGAGGGCGTGATCAACGACATCCTCGTCTCGCTGCACCTGATCGGCAACGACAACCGGCTGCAGATGATCTACAACTCGACCGGCACGGTCGTCGCGATGACCCATATCCTGCTGCCGTTCATGATCCTGCCGCTCTACTCGGTGATGCGGCCGATCCCGCCCTCCTATGTCCGCGCCGCGCGCAGTCTGGGCGCGACCTCGTGGACGGCCTTCCGCCGCATCTACTTCCCGCAGACGGTGCCCGGGATCGGCGCCGGCTCGCTGCTCGTCTTCATCCTGGCCGTGGGCTATTACATCACGCCCGCCTTGGTCGGCGGCGCCAAGGGGCAGCTGATCTCGAACCTGATCGCCTATCACATCACCAAGTCGCTGAACTGGTCGCTGGGCGCCGCGCTGGCCGCCATCCTGCTGGCCGCGATCCTGCTGCTCTATTGGCTCTACGACAAGCTGATCGGCATCGACAACCTCAAGCTCGGCTAGGAGAAACGAACCATGGCTCTGCCGATTTACGCCTCGCCGCTGGAACGCGTCTGGTACTACACGTTTCGCGTGCTCTGTGCCCTGGTCCTGCTGTTCCTGATCGCGCCGATCCTGATCATCATCCCGCTCAGCTTCAACGCCGAGCCCTACTTCACCTTCACCAAGGAGATGCTGCATTTCGACCCGGTCGGCTACTCGATGCGCTGGTACGACACGCTGCTGACCTTCGGCATGCAGGACCCGGGCGGCGAGCGTGGCTGGGCCTGGTGGGGGGATGTCTGGGAAAACGCCAAGTGGATCAATGCGGCGAAGAACTCGATCATCATCGGCTTCTTCTCGACCGTCGTCGCCACCGTGCTGGGCACCGTCGCCGCGCTGGGGCTGTCGCGGCCCGAGATGCCGTACCGTCGGGCGATCATGGCAGTGCTGATCTCGCCGATGATCGTGCCGATCATCATCACCGCGACGGGTCTGTTCTTCTTCTATTCCAAGACCGGGCTGGCGGGCACCTATGCCGGCATCGTGCTGGCCCATGCCACCCTGGGCATCCCCTTCGTCATCATCACCGTGACGGCGACGATGGTCGGCTTCGACCATTCGCTGACCCGGGCCGCGGCCAACCTGGGCGCCAACCCGACCACGACCTTCTTCAAGGTGATCATGCCGCTGATCCTGCCCGGCGTGATCTCGGGCGCGCTGTTCGCCTTCGTGACGTCCTTCGACGAAGTCGTCGTGGTGCTGTTCGTCGCCGGGCCCGACCAGCAGACCATCCCGCGCCAGATGTGGAACGGCATCCGCGAGCAGATCAGCCCGGCGATCCTGGCCGTGGCGACGATCCTGGTCGTGATCTCGATCGCGCTGCTGGCGACGGTCGAACTGCTGCGCCGGCGTTCGGAGAGGCTGCGCGGCATCACCCCGCAGTAACGCCCATTCCATCGAAGGCTACCGGCCGGCCGCTCCCTCGGGGGGCGGCCGGTTCGCTTTGGGGTGGTGCGGACCGGCGGGGCGCCTGCGCGCCGGGGGCCTTCGGCGCCGCCTCGCCACGCCCCCGCGCTGAGCCGCGGAGCGGCCGGAGAGCGGCTCAGCCGCCCAGCAGCGCCAGCCAGACCCAGGCGGTGAGGATGGCGCCGGCGGTGGCCAGCAGCACCGCCGAGGCCGCGACCCGCTTGCCCACGCCATACATGTTGGCGAAGACATAGGCGTTGACCCCCGGCGGCATCGCCGCGGTCAGCACCGCCGAGCGGAACGGGGCCTGGCCGAGGTTGAGCGCCGAGCCCATGGTCCATGTCACCACCGGGTGCAGCACCAGCGACACGGCGCAGACATAGAGGATGGTGCGCAGGTCGCCCTCGGGCCGGTAGCGATAGAGCACCCCGCCCAGCCCGAACAGGGCCGCCGGCAGGGCCGCGCGGGTCATCAGGTCGACGGCATCGGTGAGGACGCCGGGCATCGGCACGTGGCCGAGATTGACGATGAAGCCGAGGGTGATGCCGATGACGAGCGCATTGCGGAACATCGCCCGCAGCACCCGCAGCGCGGTGGCGCCGATGCTGCCGCCGGAATGGCGGGCGATCTCCATCGCGGTGATGCCGAGGGCGTAGCAATAGGGCGAGTGGATGGCGATGATGGTGTAGTTGCCGGCCAGCGCGCCCGACCCGTAGGCCCGTTCGGTGATCGGCAGCCCCAGCAGCAGACTGTTCGAGAACAGCCCGCAGAAGCCGATCGCCACACTGTCCTGCCACGGCCGCTTGAAGATGTAGCGCGCGCCCAGCAATCCGGCGAAGAAACCTGTCGTCGCCCCGGTATAGAAGCTGGCCAGCAGCCGCAGGTCGAATTCCTGCGCCAGGTCGAGCTGCGAGATGGCGCGGAACAGCAGGCAGGGGATGGCGAAATTCTGGGTGAATTTCATCAGCCCGTCGACATGCGCCTCGGCGAACCAGCCCTTCCACGACACCAGGTAACCGAAGCCGATGACGAGGAAGACGGGCAGGACGACGTCGAGGAGAGCCTCCACCTCAGACCTCGTAGCTGATGGTCATTCCATCATAGGCCGGGGTGATATGGTCGGGCGTCTCGGCCTCGAGCGTTTCGTAGTCGAGATCGATATGCATGTTGGTCAGCACCGCGCGGCGTGGCGCCGCCCGTTCGATCCAGTCCAGCGCCAGGGCGAGGTGGGCATGGGTCGGGTGCGGCTTGCGCCGCAGCGCGTCGACGACGAAGCAGTCCAGGCCTTCGAGATGCGGCCAGGCCTCGTCATAGATCTCGACCACGTCGGGCAGGTAGGCGAGGTCGGCGATCCGGAAGCCGAGCGCGTCGATCGAGCCGTGGCCGACATGGAACGGGTGCAGGCTGATCGTGCCGCCATCGCCGGTGATCTCGAACGGGCCGTGGATGGTGTGGATGTCGAGGATCGGCGGGTAGGGGCTGCCCTCGGGCTGGACGAAGGCATAGCCGAAGCGGCCCAGCAGCGCGTCCTGCGTCGCCCCGTCGGCCCAGACCGCCAGCCGGCGGCGGGTGTTGAAGACGATCTGGCGCAGATCGTCGATGCCGTGGACATGGTCGGCATGGGAATGGGTGTAGACCACCGCGTCGAGCTCGCCGACGCCGGCATCGAGCAGCTGCTCGCGCATGTCGGGCGCGGTGTCGACCAGGATGCGGGTGATGCCGTCGACGGTCTCGCGCTCGATCAGCAGCGAACAGCGCCGGCGCCGGTTCTTCGGGTTCGACGGGTCGCACGCGCCCCAGTGGCCGCCCAGACGGGGCACGCCGCCGGAGGAGCCGCTGCCGAGGATGGTGAAGGTCAGCTTGGCCATCAGGCGGCCTCCTTCCAGGCCGCGGCCTTGGCGAAGAGGCGGTCGAAATTGGCGCTGGTCCGGGCGGCGAACTCGTCGTAGCTCAGGCCGAAGACCTCGGCGCCGACCTGCGCGGTCAGGGCGGTATAGGCGGGCTCGTTGCGCTTGCCGCGATGGGGCGGCGGGGCGAGGTAGGGGCTGTCGGTCTCGACCAGCACCCGGTCGATGGGCGCGGCGGCGAAGATGTCGCGGATCTCCTGGCTCTTCTTGAAGGTCGCGATGCCGGACATCGACAGGTAGAAACCGAGATCGAGCGCCGCCTTTGCCAGTTCGGCGGAGGACGAGAAGCAGTGCATCACGCAGGGGTAGGGGCCCTGGCGGTATTCCTCGGCCAGGATCGCCGCCATGTCGTCATCGGCGGCGCGGGCATGGATGATCAGCGGCAGCCGGGTCTCGCGCGCCGCCGCGATATGGATGCGCAGGCTCTGCTTCTGCACCTCGGCGCTGTCGGCGGTGTAGTGGTAGTCGAGCCCGGTCTCGCCGATGCCGACGAATTTCGGATGCGCGGCCAGCGCGACCAGTTCGTCGACGCTCGCCATCGGCTCCTCGGCGGCGCTCATCGGGTGGGTGCCGGCGGCGTAGAAGACCGGGGCGTGGGCTTCGGCGATGGCGCGGACGCGGGGCTCGTTCTTCAGACGGGTGCAGATGGTGACCATGCGGGTCACCCCGGCCTCGGCGGCGCGGGCGATCAGCGCGTCGATCTCGCCCTCGAAATCGGGAAAGTCGAGGTGGCAGTGGCTGTCAACGATTTCGGCGGTCATGCGACTTCCGGCAATTACACGGGGCCTCAGCGCGCGGCGATGGGGGCCGCGGTCTCGTCTATCTTCAGGACCATATCAAGCACCAGGGCGGCAGGGTCAAGGTTCACCGCCCGGGCATGGCGGGCGCGGGCGCCCAGGGTCTGGTGCAGGTCGGCCCAGACGCGGCCCGCATAAGGATTGGGCGACAGCCGGGCCAGCAGCTCGGCCTCGCCCGGCGCGGCCTCGGGCGGGACGGCCCCGATGGCGCCGGCGCGGGCGAGCCGGGCCAGGAACAGCTCGATCAGGTCGAGCGTGAGGTCGAGCCGAGTTTCGGCGCCGCGGCCGGCGACGCTGTCGGCCAGGGCCAGGGCGCGGGGGCGGTCGAGCCGGGGCAGGCCCGAGAACAGGGCGACGAGGCCGGCATAGGCCTTGAGCCCCTCCATGTGGGCCAGCCGGATCGCCTCGCCGACCGAGCCGGTCGACAGTTCGGCCAGCGCCCGGGGATCGCCCTCGGGGTCGGTGCCGGCGGCGGCGAGCGCCTCGGCCATCGCCGCGGGAC
This sequence comes from Acidimangrovimonas pyrenivorans, assembly GCF_042643245.1. Lineage (NCBI taxonomy): Bacteria > Pseudomonadati > Pseudomonadota > Alphaproteobacteria > Rhodobacterales > Paracoccaceae > Acidimangrovimonas > Acidimangrovimonas pyrenivorans. The sequence continues at coordinate 32,853 of NZ_JBHRSK010000015.1, read as the reverse complement.
CGAGCGCGCCCAGCCGCAGCTCGCGGCAGCGCGAGCGGATCGTCGGCAAGAGACCCGAGGGCTGGTGGCTGACCAGCAGCAGGGTGGTGCGGGCGGGCGGTTCCTCCAGCACCTTGAGCAGGGCGTTGGCGGCCGAGGGATTCATCTCGTCGGCCGGGTCGACGATGACGACGCGGCGGCCGCCATCGGCGGCTGAGAGGCCGAAGAAGCTCTTGAGTTTGCGCACCTCGTCGACGGTGATCTGGGTCTTGAGCCGCTTGCGGTCGGCGTCCCAGGCCCGGCGCAGCACGAACAGGCGGCCCTCGGAACCGGCCGCGATGCGGCGGGCGATCGGGTTTTCCGGGGCGATGTCGAGGCTGGTCGGCGCGGGCGGGGCGTCGCCGAACAAGCCGCCGCCTTGCTCCTCGGCCGGTTCGGCCAGCAGGAAGCGGGCGATGCGCCAGGCCAGCGTCGCCTTGCCGACGCCGCGCGGTCCGGTGAGCAGCCAGCCATGATGCAGCCGGCCGGTGGTATAGGCGTTGAGGAAGGCGGCCTCGGCGGCGTCCTGGCCGATCAGCCGCGCCGTATCGCGCGGATGGGGGGCGCCTTCGATGCGGTCGGGTTCGGGGCGGGTCTCGTCGCTCATCGCGGTTCCGTCCCCTCCGGCGCGCCCAGCCGGGCCTCGGCCGTGCGGGCGACATCCGCCGCGACGGCCTCGATCGCCCGGCCGCCGTCGATCACCACGCAGCGGTCGGCGAACTGCCGTGCCAGGTCGAGAAACCCGGCCCGCATCTTGACCTGCAGTTCCTCGCCGAAGGCCTCGAAGCGTTCCTCGGTGCCCTGCCGGCCGAGCGCCCGGGACAGGCCGGTGCCGGGGTCCATGTCGATGACGAAGGTCAGGTCGGGCTCGACCCCGATCATCATCTCGTGCAGCCGGTCGACGAGGCCGCGCAGGTCGCCCCGGGTGATGCCCTGGTAGAGCCGGGTGCTGTCGGCGAAGCGGTCGGTGATCACCACCTTGCCGGCTTCCAGTGCCGGCCGGATGGTTTTTTCCACGTGGTCGCGGCGGGCGGCGGTAAACAGCAGGATCTCGGTCTCGGCCGACCAGCGGTCGGGATCGCCTTCCAGCACCAGCCGCCGGATCTCCTCGGCCCCGGGCGAGCCGCCGGGCTCGCGCGTCAGCACGACCTCGTGGCCGGCGCCGCGCAGGTGATCCGCCAGCGCCCGCGCCTGGGTCGACTTGCCAGAGCCGTCGATCCCCTCGAAGCTGATGAATTTGCCCCGGCCGTTCATCGCTCCGGCCATGTCAGAAGCTGGGCGTCTGCCCGGCCACCTTTTGCAGCAGCGACAGGGCGGCAGTCGCCAGCCGCTTGCCGAAGCCGCCCTTGGCGACGCCGGTCTCGGCCACGAGCGGTATGGTGTGGTCCTGCAGGCCGGGGGCCGAGACGATCAGCTTGGCCAGCACCTGCCCGCGCTTGACCGGTGCCGCGATCGGGCCGTCATAGACGACGCGCGCCTTGACCTGGTTGCGCCCCAGCGCCGGGATCAGCAGCCGGACATCCTCGGCCGGCACCAGGCCGACCTTGCCGGCGTTGCCCATCCAGACATTGGCCTCGGCGATGCGCTGGCCCTTCTTGGCCACCGTCTTCATGCTGAACTGGCCGAAGGCCCAGTTGATCAGCTTCTCGCCCTCGGTGCCGCGGCTGGCCTCGGTCGGCAAGCCGTTGAGCACCACCAGCACCCGACGGTCGCCGCGCTTGGCCGAACCGACAAGGCCATAGCCCGAGGCCACGGTATGACCGGTCTTCATCCCGTCGGCGCCGATGCCCAGCGTCAGCAGCGGGTTGCGGTTGAAGCGGTTGCCGGGGGCGCGGTTCTCGAAGTCGTATTCGGTCTCGCCGAAGAAGTGGTAATATTCCGGGTAGGTCTTGATGATGTGCATCGCCAGCATGGCCAGATCGCGCATGCTCATCAGGTGATCGGGGTTGGGCCAGCCCGAGGCGTTGACGAAATGCGACTTGGTCAGCCCCAGCGCCTTGGCCTCGGCATTCATCAGCTCGGCGAAGGCGGGCTCGGTCCCGGCCAGCTTCTCGGCCACGGCGACGCAGGCGTCGTTGCCGGAATTGACGATGATGCCCTGGATCAGCTGGCGGATCGTCGGCCGGTCGCCCTGCTTGAGGAACATGGTCGAGCCGCCCTGGCGGGTCAGCGCGACGGCGCGGTCCGAGACATTGGCGGTGTCGTCCATCGTCACCCGCCCGTCCTTGAGCGCCTTGAACAGCAGGTCGATGGTCATCAGCTTCGACATCGAGGCCGGCGGCATCGGCGTCTCGGCATCCTTCTCCATCAGTACGGTGCCAGTGGTGACATCGACGACATAGGCCGCCTTGGCGATCGTGTCGAAGGCCAGGGCCGGCTGGCCGAGGGCCAGGGCAAGGATGCAGGCGAGGGCGGCGAGAAGGCGGTGACGCATAAGCAAGTCGGGTCCGATCAGTCCTGTGTCATTTCGAGACGAAATAGGCATCCGAATAGCCCAGGGCCCGGACTTTCTTGAGCAATTCCGTCCGTGCGGCGGGAGTGGCGGCGGGACCGGCGACGACGCGCCAGAAGGTCTTGCCGTGGCTCCTTTCCTTCTTCACCGCGACTTGCGCCCCCGCCTTGCTGACCGCGTCGGCCGAGCGGTTGGCATTGGCCTCGATGCTGAAGATGCCGATCTGAAGGAAGTTCCGGCCGGTCGGTGCCGGTTTCGCCGCCGGCTTGGCGGCGGGCTTGGCGGCCTTGGCCTCGGCCTTGTCGATCGCGGCGCCGGCGGCGGCGGTGACCTGGTCGAGCGGCTTGGCCACGATCTTGCCGTTCGAGGCGGCGGATTTCTGCTTGGCGTCCGGCCGCGCCTGCGGCTTGGTGGTCTGCGGTTTCGCCGCGGTGGCCGGCTGCGGCGCCGGCGCTTCCTCGCGCCGCAGGGCGGTGACGCTGACCGTCGCCGGTTCGCCCGCCAGCAGGCCGAGCGCGGCGGCGGCGTCGGATGACAGCTGCAGCTTGGGCCCGGGATTGTTCAGCTCGCGCCGGAACAGCGCGCCGATGACGAACTTGCCGTTGGCCGGGTTGCGGATGATCACCCGCTCTGGATCGGTGACGCCGGGATAGGCCGCCCAGACGCCGCCGAGCGACGGCCGCCCGTCCCACAGCCCCTTGTCGGTGACCTGGAAGACGTCCGGCGCCTCGACATCGCGATCGACCAGCTTGACCGAGCTTTCCGGCTTGGTCGCCGTGCCGGAGGCATCGGCCGCAGTCGCCGTGTCGGCGCCGTCCTTGTTGAGAAAACCGAAGGGTTTGGTCCCATCCTGACAGCCGGCCAGAGCCAGCACGGCCGTCATCGCCAGGGCCAGTTTCCCGAAACTGCTACTCGTCATCCTTGCCCCCTTCTTGCGCGGCTTCGCGTCGCGCTTGTCATTCTCCCGGCCCGGCCTTTTGGCGGCCTGTCGCCGGGGTCTCCTGCCCTTTGCCGCCACGCGCGTGGCAGGCTGGGCGCATACTAGCCGCAGAGCCGGGCCAAGGAAAGGCCGCAGCGTGGCCTCGGCGGGTTTCGGCTGTGTCACATTGGCGTTCCCGCGACAGGTCCCGGCAGTGCTCCGGCTGGCGTTTCCGGGCGCGCTCCGGTGCCGGGCCGCCCGCGGGAGGCATCGGGACACTGGACCTCGATTTGCGGGCGTGATTACAAGGAGCGCCGGGCCGGGCGGCAGGGACGCGCCGGCCGACAAGGAAGCGTGGCCGAGTGGTTTAAGGCACTGGTCTTGAAAACCAGCGTGCGGGAGACCGTACCGTGGGTTCGAATCCCACCGCTTCCGCCACCACATGAGCCGGTTGAGGTCAGCGGCCTGTGGCTCGACGGCGTCACGATGACCGCCACCGCCGCAATGGGCGCAACCTGCCTGGGCCGGTTCTGCCGATGCAAGAGGGCTGAGACATGCCGCGATTCGCCGCCAACCTGACGATGATGTTCACCGAGCTGCCCTTCCTCGACCGTTTCGGCGCCGCCGCCGCGGCCGGGTTCGACGCGGTCGAATACCTGTTTCCCTACGATTTCCCGGCCGAGATCCTTGCCGAGCGGCTGCAGGCCCACGGCCTGACCCAGGCGCTGTTCAACCTGCCGCCGGGCGACTGGGCGGCGGGCGACCGCGGGTTGGCGGCGCTGCCGGACCGGGCCGCCGAGTTCCGCGCCTCGATCGCGACGGCGCTGGCCTATGCCGAGGCGACCGGGGCCGGCCGGGTGCATGTGATGAGCGGGCTGGCCGACCGCAACGACGCGGGGGCGGTGCGGGCCTATCGCGAGGCGCTGGCGCGGCTGAGCGACGCGGCGGGCGGGCAGGGGCGCGAGGTGATGATCGAGCCGATCAACCCGCGCGACATGCCGGGCTATTTCCTCGACGATTTCGATTTCGCCGCCGACCTGATCGCGGCGCTGGACCTGCCCAACCTCAAGCTGCAATTCGACATCTACCACCGCCAGATCCTTCATGGCGACGTGCTGACCGGGCTGCGGCAGATGATGCCGCTCATCGGCCATGTCCAGGTCGCCAGCGTGCCCGAGCGGCACGAGCCGGGGACCGGCGAGCTGGACGATATCCGGGTGCTGAGGGAACTCGATGCGCTGGGCTATGGCGGTTTCGTCGGCTGCGAATACCGTCCGGCGACCGGCACCGTGGCCGGGCTGGGCTGGCTGCGCGCCTTCGGCTGAACCGGGCTGCGGCACCGGGGCGCCCTTGTCCTCGGCCCGGCGCTGCGCGAGACTCCGCGCCGGCCCGAAACGTTGTGCCGGGATTTGCGGAAGAGGAGGCGGAGATGGCCAAGCGCATAGTGTTCACCGGTGGCAGCGGCAAGGCGGGGCGCCATGCCGTCCGGCATCTGCTGGGCAAGGGCTACGAGGTGCTCAACCTCGATCTCGCACCGCTCGACCTGCCCGGCGTGAACACGCTGGTCACCGACCTGACCGACAGCGGCGCGGTGTTCAACGCGCTGACCAGCCATCACGGCTTCGAGGGCTTCGACAACGGCGCGCCGCCCTCCGCCCCCGACGCGGTGGTCCATTTCGCCGCCATCCCGCGGGTGCTGATCGAGCCCGACAACGTCACCTTCCAGGCCAATGTCACCAGCACCTACAACGTCGTCGAGGCGGCGATGAAGCTGGGCGTGCGCAAGGTGATTGTTGCGTCTTCGGAAACAACCTATGGGGTCTGTTTCGCCGAGGGCGACAAGGACTACCACAGCTTCCCGCTGGAAGAGGATTACGACAGCGACCCGATGGACAGCTACGGATTGTCGAAGGTCTGCAACGAGAAGACCGCCCGTGCCTTCGCCATGCGCTACGGCGCCGATATCTACGCGCTGCGCATCGGCAACGTGATCGAGCCGCATGAATATGGCCGGTTCAAGGACTTCATCGCCGACCCGATGAGCCGCAAGCGCAACGCCTGGAGCTATATCGACGCCCGCGACCTGGGCGAGATCGTCCATCTCTGCCTGCAGAAGGACGGGCTGGGCTATCAGGTGTTCAACGCCGTCAACGATACCATCACCGCTGACATGCCGACGATGGAGTTCCTGCGCAAATACTGCCCGAACACCCCGACCAGCCGCGAGATGGGGCCCGACGAGGCGCCGATCTCGAACCGCAAGGCGCGCGAGGTGCTGGGCTTCAAGGAAGCCCATCCCTGGCGCAAATACGTCGATCTGTGACCGGCCCCGTTCGGCGGTCCGATCGGCGGTCCGGTCGGCGGCCGCGCGTCCCGGCCGCGATCGGCGTCGATTTCGAAGTCTTCGCCGGTGCCCCTGCCTGACCGTGGCGCCGGCCCCTTGAACCGAAGGAGACCCAAATGCATCCCGCTCTCGCCAAAGGCAATGTCGCCATCGTCACCGGCGGTGCCTCGGGCATCGGCCTTGCCGCCGCCCGCCATCTCGCCGCGCTCGGCCTGCGCGTCTGCATCGCCGATCTGCCCGGGCCGATGCTCGATGCCGCCGCGGCCGAGCTGACCGCCGCCGGCGCCGCCGAGGCCGACGTGATGACCGTGGCCACCGATGTCTCCGACCGTGCCCAGCTGACCGCGCTGGCCGAGGCGGTCGAGGCTGCCTTCGGTCCGGTCAACCTGTTGATGAACAATGCCGGCATGCAGCCCGGCAGCTCGATCTTCGACGAAGAGGGCAACTGGGACCGGATCCTCGAGGTCAACATGGGTGGCATCATCCGCGGCAGCCAGATTTTCGCGCCGCGGATGATTGCCTCGGGTGCCCCCGGCCTGATCGTCAATACCGGTTCGAAACAGGGCATCACCACGCCGCCGGGCGACCCGGCCTACAACGTCTCGAAAGCCGGCGTGAAAGCCTTCACCGAGGCGCTGCAGCACGATCTGCGCAACCGCCCCGGCTGCCAGGTCGAGGCGCGGCTGTTCATCCCCGGCTTCGTCTTCACCCCGCTGACAGCGAACGGCCGCAGCGAGAAGCCGGCTGGTGCCTGGACGCCGGAGCAGGTGGTCGATTTCCTGTTCGAGGCGATCGAGCGCGGCGATTTCTACATCCTCTGCCCGGACAACGACGTCGACCGCAAGACCGACGAGAAGCGCATCCTCTGGGCCGCCGGCGACATTACCGAGAACCGCCCGCCGCTGTCGCGCTGGCATCCCGAGTATGGCGAGGCCTTCAGGGAATGGCTCAAGGCGTGACGACGCGGTGACGTGATCCCGCCGCGCCGCCACCGTTCCGGGCCCGTGACGCTCGGCCGCCCCGTCGGGCAGGCAGCTTGTGACGCAGACCGCTCGTGGCGCAGACCATTGCCTTCCGGTTCGCGGCCGGTCAGCTTCGACCGGGACACGGCGCGCAAACGGCTATCGCCGCGGGAGATGAGGCCAGCCTGCCCGGTGCGCCAAGGGGCGCACCGGGCCTTAGCGGCGGCTGGTGCGCGTCCTGCCGTCGCGGCTTTCGTCAACGGCCTCTGGACGCCCGAAGTGGCTCCAGCGCGGGGCATCGGGCTGGCGCCGGTCGAGGCTGACGATCGGCGCCTTCAGCGCCTCGGCATGCCGCGTGATGCGGTTCAACCGGGCATCGGCGTCGACGAGGAACGCATCCAGATGATCGGCGATCGGGGCGATGCCGTCGCCCTCGCCCCGCAGCCGCGCATGTTCGGCCCGGCAGGTGGTGCGGACAGAGGAGAGCCCCGAGACCAGCGCCCGCAAATCGGCGTCGATTGCCGGAAGCCGCCGGCCCGCCCGGATCACCGCCGCCAGCGACTTGCTTGCCTTTTCGCGATAGGCGAGCTTCTGGATCGCCAGCCAGGCGACCTCGATATCCGGGTTGAACTTGCCCGGCGCCGCCTCGACCCCGTCGCATTGCACCACCGCCTCGTCCTGGATCCGCGCGGTGCAATGCAGAAAGATCGCCGTATGCAGCAGTTTCTGCCAGGTCGCGGTCAGGGATCGGCCGTCGCTGAAGACGGCTTGCAGGCGGTCGAGTATCCCGGCCGCCTGGGCGCAGTGGTCGTGCGAGGCCGCGGTGATCGGGCCGCCCCCGGGCTCCAGCCGCGCGGCGGCGATGCGCAGGCTCGCCGGCCCCTGGTAGACCGTGGCGAGATCGTCGAGCAGCGCCGCGATCTCGCGGTCGATCAGCCCGAGGCGGTTTTCGATGCGGCACATGTTGACCAGCGCCTCGTCCCGCGGCTGGCCCAGGCCGGCGTCGCGCGCGGCGACCTCCTTGGCCGCGGCATGGGCCATGAAGGCCTCGTAGCTGTCGAAGCCGCGCCGCGCCAGCCGATCGAGCAGCATCGCCGCGCCGGCCTCGGGCGAAAAGCCGCTCTCCTCGGCCGCATGCACCGCCGCATAATCGGCGCGTACCTGGTCGAAGACGGGCGAGCTGGGCTTGATCCGGACCGACAGATAGCCGTCCTCGATCGGCGTCACCGTCGCGAAGACCCAGTAATACAGCCCGTCCGCCGTGCTGTTCTTGATATAGACGCCGACCGGCTGCCCCTGCTTGATGCGCTGCCACATCAGGTAGAACAGCCCGCGCGGCGTGTCGCGGTGGCGGATGATGCGATGCGGTGCGCCCACCAGCCGGTCCCAGTCGAGCGCGGCGACGCGCTGGAACACGTCATTGCCCGACTGGATGACGCCGCGCTCATCCGTCCGCGAGTAGAACAGTTCGTGCAGGCCGAAAGGCGCCTCTCCTGACGAGGGGCGCCGCGTTCTGAATGAAATGTCTTCCAACGAAAATCCGCCTGTTTACTGGGCCGGCAAACAATTCCGCCGGCCTTACCACCGCCCCCACGCAGTTCGTCCTCACATGAGATGTCGCGCGGGTTAAGAAAAGGTTAAGCCTTGGCGTCCGGCGAGGCTGACGTAACGCCGCTGTTGACAGCCGGCGCGGCGACGGGACCATTGGAACGGCAAGGGGAGGACGGCCCGGAACTGGGCCGGAGGGAGAGAGATGCCGCTGGGCATTTTGCTGATACTGGTGGCCGGTGGCATTACCGGCATCGTGCTGCTGCTGCATTTGACGGGTCATTCGCGCCCGTTCGAGATCGACGGCGAAGCGACGGCGCGGCGCGAATGGCTGCGCCACAATCCCGGCGACGAGATCCGCGAGGCGCATGTCGCCCCGGGCGGGCGGGCCGCGCTGATCGTCACCACCCAAGGCGCCGGTCTGCTGTGGTCCTTCGGTGCCGACACCACGGCCCATGACCTGCGCCGCGCCCGCGTGCGCCAGGTCCGGCGCGGGCTGCGCGTGATCTTCGGCGATTTCGCCGCCCCTTCCGTCACCCTGCGCCTGCCGCCCGAGGCCCGGGCGCACTGGGCCGCCCGCATTGAAGGAGCCGCGTCATGAGCCCGCATTACCCGGACGTCGTCAAGCTGGCCGTGCCCGGCTTCATCGCCCTCATCCTGATCGAGTTCCTGTGGATCGCGCTCAAGCGCCGGGGTGGCCGCTACGAGACCCGCGACGCGCTGACCTCGCTGCTGATGGGGGCGGGCAACGTCGCCGAGGGGATCATCCTCGGCTTCGTCACCTGGGGCTTCTTCATGGCCCTGTGGCGGGTCACGCCGCTCGACCTCGGCACCTCGTGGTATGTCGTCGTGCTGTGCTTCGTGCTCGACGACCTGCGCTACTACTGGGTGCACCGCTTCGGCCACCGCTCGCGCTGGGTCTGGGCCAGCCACGTCAACCACCATTCCAGCCAGCACTACAACCTGACCACGGCGCTGCGGCAGACCTGGACCGGCACCTTCACCTTCATGATGGTGGTGCGGGCGCCGCTGATCCTGCTGGGCTTCCACCCGGCGATGGTGCTGTTCTGCGGCGGGCTCAACCTGATCTACCAGTTCTGGATCCATACCGAGGCGATCGGGCGGATGCCGCGCTGGTTCGAGGCGGTGATGAACACGCCCAGCCACCACCGCGTCCATCACGGCCGCAACCCGCGCTACCTGGACGCCAACTATGCCGGGGTCTTCATCGTCTGGGACAAGCTGTTCGGCACCTACGTGCCCGAGCTGGACGAGGAAAAGCCGGAATACGGGCTGGTCCACAACCTCGGTACCTTCAACCCGCTGCGGGTGGCGTTCCACGAATGGGTCGGGCTGTGGCGCGACGTGCTGCAGCCGGGCCTGACCCTGCGCCAGCGGTTCATGTATGCCGTGGCGCCGCCGGGCTGGAGCCATGACGGCAGCCGCGAGACCTCGGAGGGCATCAAGCGCCGCCACCTGGCCCGCCACCCCGAGGCCACGGGCTCGCCGGGCTTCGAGGACGCCTGAGCGCCGCGCATCCCGTCTCGCGTCAGGCCGAGGCCTGTGGCGTTTCTGGGCCGCCGTAGGTGCGCGCCTCCAGCGGTTCCGAGGCGATGGCGTCGCGCAGCGCATCGACGACCAGCCGCTCGGCCCGGCTCAGGCGGCGGCGCGGGTTGGTGACGAGGTGGATGTCGACCGCCGGCGCATCCGAATAGGGCGGCAGCCGCCACAACAGCCCGTCGCGGACGTCGCGCTCGACGACATGGACCGGCAGCGGGCCGATGCCGAGGCCGCAGCGGATCATCCGCTGCACCTCCTCAAGCTGGATCGACTGGCCGACGACGCGCAGGTCGAGCAGGTGCTGCTGTCGCAGCTGGGCCACCGGCCGCAGCGCGTCGCGCAGGTCGTCGGTCTCGAAGGACACGGAATCGCAGTTGCGCAGGTCCTCCAGCCGCAGGTTCTCGCGCCCGAACAGCGGATGCGGCGGGCCGCAATAGAAGCCGAAGAACTCGCGATAGAGCACATCGTAGTCGAGCAGCGGCAGCTTGCGGTTGACCAGGCAGATGCCCAGCGTCGCGTGCTGGTCGCGGACATCCTCGGCGACGGCGGCGCTGGAGCGGATCCGCATCCGGTAGCTGATCCCCGGATGCTTGCGGTAGAGATCGGTCAGCACCCGGTCGAGGATCGGCGTCGTCACATGCGAGGCGAGGTGGATGGTGACGCTGCCCGAGATCTCGCGCGCGGCCGAGGTCGTCGCCTCCTTCAGCCGGGCGATGTCGCCGTAGATGTCGACGCAGCGGGCATAGAGCTCGCGCCCCGCCGCCGTCAGCCGGAAGGAACCGCCGCCGCGCTCGATCAGCCGCATGCCCAGCTCGGTCTCGAGCCGCTGCAGCGCCAGGCTGACCGCGGGCTGGCGCCGCAACAGGCGGCTGGCGGCGCGGGTGATGCTGCCCTCCTCGGCGATGACGACGAAGGTGCGCAGCAGGTTCCAGTCCAGATTGGTGACGAACTTGCCGTCGGGACCGTCGGGGGTGCGGTCGAGGGTATTGATTGGGTTAATGTCGTCCATTGTGATTATGAATTTTGTCAATTTCGGGTCGGCATGCAATAGCTAGGGCACACACTTGGTAAAAGTGCAGGGAGCGTATGGCCGTAGAAGCCGCGAAATTCGACAAACGCCCGTGGCTGCTGCTCAGCCCCGCGCTAATCGCCATCACGGCCCTGGTCGTGATCCCGATGTCCTTCATCCTGGTCTACTCGTTCTACGAGAACGTCGACCTTGCGGTGGACGTGCCGGCCTTCCAGTTCGGCAACTGGTCCGACATCTTCACCGACAACTACTACCACGTCGCGATCTGGAAGACCTTCCGGCTGTCGCTGATCGTCACCGTGCTGGCCGCGATCCTGGGCTATGTCCCGGCCTATTTCATCGCGATGACGCGGTTCACCAAGAAATGGATGCTGCTGCTGCTGCTGATCATGCCGTTCTGGGTCAGCTTCATCATCCGGACCTTGAGCTGGATCCACATCATGGGCAACGAGGGGGCGATCAACAGCCTGCTGCTCTATCTCGGCCTGATCGATAAGCCGATCCAGATGATGTATAACGAATTCGCGGTGATCGTCGGCTTCATCCACGTCTTCCTGCCCTACATGATCCTGAACATCTATGTCAGCCTCGAGGGCATCGACCGCAATCTCGAGCCGGCCGCCCGCACCCTGGGCGCGACGCCGTGGCAGGCCTTCCGCGAGGTGACGCTGCCGCTGTCGCTGCCGGGGCTCGCCGCCGGCTCGCTGCTGGTCTTCGTGCTGACCGCGGGCAGCTATGTCACGCCGCTGATCCTCGGTGGTCCCAACGACTTCCTGTTCGGCAACCTGATCTACGATTCGGTGATCACCGAGCTGAACTGGCCGATGGGCGCGGCGCTGTCCTTCACCCTGCTGGTGCTGCTGGGGCTGGTGGTGGTGGTCTATAGCCGTGTGATGGGGCTCAAGCAGCTCTCCAAGGCCTTCAGCTAGGGAGATGAAGATGCGCGCCTGGTCCCTCATCCGTTTCTACACGATCGCCGTCTACATCTTCATGTTCGCGCCGATCGCCGTCGTCCTGCTGCTGGCCTTCAACAGCTCGGAATTCGCCTCCTTCCCGATGACCGGCTTCTCGCTGCGCTGGTTCTACAAGCTGTTCGAGAACGAGGCCATCGTCCGCGCCTTCAAGACCTCGATCGAGCTCGGCCTGATGGTCGCCGTGATCTCGACCACGCTGGGGGTGATGGCCTCGATCGCGCTGGTGCGCTACAAGTTCCGCGGCAAGGACCTGATCACCACCTTCCTGATCTCGCCGGTGCTGGTGCCCGAGACGGTGCTGGCGGTCGGCATGCTGATCTTCCTGCGCTACCTGCACATGCCGCGCAGCTTCGGGCTGCTGCTGGTCGGCCATTCGATCATCGCGCTGCCCTTCGTGGTGCTGGTGGTCCAGGCCCGGCTGGTGGGGATCAAGCGCGAATACGAAGAGGCGGCGCGCTCGCTCGGCGCCAACCCGCTGCAGACCTTCTTCACGGTCACGCTGCCGCTGCTGCTGCCGGCGGTCTTCGCCGGGGCCCTCTTCGCCTTCACCATTTCCTTCGACAACATCACCGCGACGATCTTCTGGCGGCCGTCGGGGATGGAGACGGTGCCGACCCAGATCTTCGGGATGCTGCGCAATTCGATCAGCCCCGAGATCAATGCGCTCGGCTTCGTCATGATTTGTGTAACCGTGGGTGTGCCGCTGCTGGCGGGCGGTCTGGCACGCTATTTCGCAAACAAAAAAACAGTACCCGCCATCCAGCAAGGAGAGTAAGTGAGATGAAAAAGATGGACAGCACCACCCGGCTTGAACGGCTGCGCGAAGCCGTCGGCAACGGCGACGTCGACCGTCGCTCGTTCCTGAGCCTGCTCGGCGCCGCCGGCGTCACCGCCGGCCTCAGCGGCGGCATCATGGCCGGCCTGGCCCGCCAGGCCCATGCCGCGGGCACCGACCTCTACTTCGAGGGCTGGGGCGGCGTCGTCAGCGAGGCGCTGCGCAAATACGCCTTCGACCCCTACGAGAAGGCCACCGGCAACAAGGTCGTCGACTCGACCTTCGGCGGCGAGAAGGAGGTCCTGACCAAGATCAAGGCCGCCGGCAACACCAGCGGCCACAACATCCTGCATAGCTCGGGCGTCGACTGGTACAAGCGCTGGACCGACAACGGCTATGGCGTGAAGCTCGACATGGCGAAGATCCCGAACTTCGCCAACGTCATGGATTCGATCGTCGAGCCGTTCCGGAAGATCACGCCCGACTACCTGTCGGCCGTGCCCTACGACTACGGCACCACCGGCATCGCCTACAACACCAAGCATATCAGCAAGGAAGATGCCGAGGCCCAGGGCGCCAACATCCTGCTCAACCCGAAATACAAGGGCAAGATCGGCGGCTGGGGCGGCGACTGGGCCAACCGCGCCTGGTTCGGCGCGCTGCAGTCGGGCCAGGACCCGAACAACATCCAGGACTGGGATGCGGTCTGGGCCAAGGTGCGCGAGATGCGCGCGCTGGTGCTGAAATACTGGGGCTCGGGCGCCGAGCTGATGGACCTGCTGGCGAAAGAGGAAATCTGGGTCACCGAGGCCTGGTCGGGCCGGGTCGCCGCGCTGCAGGCGCAGGGCCATCCGATCGGCTACTTCGATCCCAAGAACGGCCTCGCCTGGATGGAGTCGATGTTCGTGCTCAAGGGCTCGCCGATGGACGAGGCCGAGGAGCTGCTGAACTTCATGCTGGCGCCGGAAACCGCGCTCGCCGTGGCCGCCGGCCAGAAATACCCGTCCTCGCTCGACCCGACCAAGGTCAAGATGCCCGACAGCGTCACCTCGCTGCCGGCCTTCGACCCGACGGGCAAGCTGGACGCGCTCACCTTCCGCGACCCGGTCAAGTGGAACGCGGTCGAGAAGGAAGAAAGCAAGATGTGGAACCGGGTCAAGAAGGGCGCCTGAGCGCCCGCGACCGACCGGAAGGCGCGGGGCTCGCCCGCGCCTTCCTCTCCAAAGAACAACGCAAAGGGATAGGGCGGCAGCATGGCGCGCGTCGAACTGAAAGGTCTGACCAAATCCTTCGGGGCGGTGAAGGCCGTGCAGGAGGCCAACATCACCTTCGAGGAGGGCTCTTTCACCACCCTTCTCGGGCCGTCGGGCTGTGGCAAGACCACGATCCTGCGGATGATCGCCGGGCTGGAAACGCCCACCAGCGGAGACATCCTCGTCGCCGGCAACCGGGTCAACGAGGTGCCAATCCACAAGCGGAACCTGGGCATCGTGTTCCAGAACTACGCCCTGTTTCCCCACCGCACGATCGGCGAGAACATCGCCTTCGGCCTGAAATACCGCAAGGTGCCGAAATCGACCTTTGCCGAGAAGGTGCGCACCGCGCTCGACGTGGTCCGCCTGCCGGGGGTCGAGGACCGATATCCGAGCCAGCTTTCCGGCGGCCAGCAGCAGCGCATCGCGCTGGCCCGCGCCATCGTCATCGAACCCGACGTGCTGCTGCTTGACGAGCCGCTCTCGGCCCTCGACGCCAACCTGCGCGAGGAGATGCGGGTCGAGCTGAAGGCGATCCAGCACCGCATCGGCGTGACCTCGGTCTTCGTCACCCACGACCAGTCCGAGGCGCTGGCCATGTCGGACCGCATCGTGGTGATGAGCGCCGGCAATGTCGAGCAGATCGGCGAACCCGAAGAGGTCTACAACCGGCCCGCCAGCGAGTTCGTCGCCGATTTCCTCGGCGCCTCGAACATCGTCGAGGCGAAGGTCGGCAGCAAGGATGCCAGCGCCGTGGTGCTGGAAGTCGACGGCTTCGGCGCCGTGCCGGTGCCGGCCGACCGCGCCGCGACCATCGGCAGCGGCCCCGCCGCCAAGCTGATGATCCGGGCCGAGAAGCTGAAGCTGAGCGCCGGCCCGGCGGCGGAAGGGCGGATCTCGTCGCCCGCGACGGTCGAGGCGGTGGACTACCAGGGCCAGCTCGCCCGCTATTTCCTGCGTGTCGGCGACCGCCAGTACCAGGTGATGAACATGATCGAGGGCCACCCGTTCCATGCCGGCGCCGAGGTCACGCTGAGCTTCGATCCGGCCGATTGCGCCGCCCTGCCGATGGAAGGCTGAAATGTCGAACCTGTTCTACCAGTCGCGGCTGGAGCGGCCCACGCTCGACCGTGCCGAGGGCCTCTACCTGTGGGACAAATCCGGCAAATGCTACCTTGACGGCTCGTCCGGGGCGATGGTGTCGAACATTGGCCATTCCGATCCGCGCGTGCTCGAGGCGATGCGCCGCCAGATGGACAAGTCGACCTTCGGCTACCGGCTCCATTTTGCCTCGGACGTTGCCGAGGAACTGGCCACCCGCACCGCCGCGCTGGCGCCCGAGGGGCTGAACAAGGTCTTCTTCGTCTCGGGCGGCTCCGAGGCGGTCGAGAGCACGCTGAAGCTGGCGCGGCAATACGCGCTCGCCCGCGGCGAGGGCCAACGCTGGAAGGTGATCTCGCGCTTTCCCAGCTATCACGGCAGCACCCTGGGTGCGGCCACGGTCACCGGCATGGCGCTGTTCAGCGCGCCCTTCGCGCCGATGATGGTGCAGATGCCCAAGATCCCGGCGCCGCGCGCCTATCTCGACGGGCTCGACCCGAACGATCCGGCCACCGGCCGCCACTATGCCGACATGCTGGAAGAGGCGATCCTGCGCGAAGGCGCCGAGACCGTGCTGGCCTTCATCGTCGAGCCGGTCGGCGGCGCCTCGACCGGGGCGCTGGTGCCACCGCCGGGCTACATGGCGCGGATCCGCGAGATCTGCGACCAGTATGGCGTGTTGCTGATCCATGACGAGGTGATGACCGGCGGCGGCCGCACCGGCAAGTTCTTCGGCGGCGAGCATTGGGAGGGCAAGCCCGACCTGATCTCGATCTCCAAGGGCTTCGGCGGTGGCTACGTGCCGCTGGGCGCGATGATCGCGCGCGACGACATCGTCGAGGCGGTGCTCGACCATGGCGGTTTCCAGCACGGCTTCACCTATGCCGGCAACCCGCTGGCCTGCGCCGCCGGCAATGCCGTGCTCGACGTCATCGAGGAGGACGGGCTGGTCGCCAATGCCGCCGCCCAGGGCGAGGTGCTGAAGGCCCGGCTCGAGGCGCTGATGCAGCGCTTCGACTTCATCGGCGACGTCCGCGGCAAGGGGCTGTTGACCGCCTTCGAGCTGGTCTCGGACCGCGAGACGCTGGCGCCGCTGCCGCGCGACCTGAACGCCTATACCCGGCTGGTCGACATCGCCTATGACATGGGCCTGATCATCTATTCGCGCCGCACCCGCGGCGGCTATGTCGGCGATCATTTCCTGGTCTGCCCGCCCTTGATCGTCGGCGAGGACGGCATCGACGAGATCATGACCAAGCTGACCGCCGCGCTCGAGGCGTTCGCCGCCGAGGCGGGCCCGCGGTTGCGGGAGGCGGGCTGAGCATGACCGCCGCGATTACCCTTGCCGGGCCGGGCGACATCGCCGTGCTGGCCGAGATGCTGACCCGGCTGGCGACCGATCTTGAGGCGGGCGAGAAGTTCCGGGGCACGCCCGAGGCGCTGGCCCGCTACGGCACCGGGCCGGACGCGCTGTTCCGGGCGCTGATCGCGCGGAACGGCGGTCGGGCCGAGGGCTTCGCGCTGTTCTTCCCGCATTTCTCGACCTGGCGCGCCCAGCCCGGCGTCTATGTCCAGGACCTGTGGGTCGCGCCCGAGACCCGCGGCAGCGGGCTCGGCGAGCGGCTGCTGGCCGCCACCGCCCGCCATGCCGCCGAAGGCTGGGGCGCACGCTACCTGATGCTGTCGGTCGACGCGCAGAACGGCGGCGCCCGGCGGTTCTATGAACGGCTCGGCTTCCGCCCGCAAAAGGACGACCGGCCGATGGCGCTGGAGGGCGACGCCTTCGCGCGGCTGCGGGGCACGGAGGCCGCGGCATGAGATTTTCCGACAAGACCACGACGATGGCAGAGGCGATCGCCCGGATCGGCGACGGCGCGACGATCATGCTGGGCGGCTTCGGCGTTCCCGGCACGCCGTTCGAGCTGATCGCGGAACTGGTCCGGCAGGGGCCGCGCGGGCTGACCATCATCAAGAACGACGCCAACGAGACCGGCATGGGCGTCGACCACCTGCTCGAGGCAGGCCTGGTCAAGCGCCTGGTCTCGACCCATATCGGCCTCAACCCGCGCGCCATCTCGCTGATGAACGAGGGCAAGCTCGAGGTCGAGTTCTGCGCCCAGGGCATCATGGCCGAACGCATCCGCGCCGGCGGCGCCGGTCTGAGCGCGATCATCACCGATATCGGGCTGGACACCGAACTGGCCGTGGGCAAGCAGCTGGTCGAGATCGACGGCCGCCGGGGCGTGGTCGAGACCGCGCTGCGGGCCGATTTCGCCCTGCTCCATGCCGAGACCGCCGACCCGTTCGGCAACCTCTCCTACGCCGCCACCGCGCGCAACTTCAACCCGCTGATGGCGATGGCCGCGGACCGGGTGATCGCCGAGGCCGAAAACGTCGGCCCGCTCGGCGTGCTGGCGCCGAACCAGATCCACACTCCGGGCCCCTTCGTCGACCATGTCGTGCCGATGGCGGCCGTGACCGAGGAATACGCCGTTGTCCGACGCTAGCGTGCAATTGCAGCCCCGAGACCGCCTTGTCGCCCGCGCCGCCCGCGACATCGCGCCGGGCATGGTGGTCAACCTTGGCATCGGGCTGCCGACCAAGGTGATCGGCCACCTGCCGGCCGATTACCCGGTCTGCCTGCATTCCGAGAACGGCATCGCCGGCATCGGCCCGGTGCTGGGTTTCGACGCCGCCGACCGCAACCTGATCGACGCCGGCGGCGCCTATGTCTCGACGCTGCCCGGCAGCTCGTTCTTCGACTCCGCCACCTCCTTCGCGCTGGTGCGCGGCGGCCGGCTCGACCTGACCATGCTGGGCGCCTTCGAGGTTTCGGCCAAGGGCGATCTGGCCAACTGGAAGATCCCCGGCCTGTTCACCCCCGGCATCGGCGGCGGCATGGAGCTGGCACAGAAGGCGCGGCGGGTGACGGTGCTGACGACCCATCTCGACCGCAAGGGCCAGTCGAAGATCGTGCCGGAATGCACCCTGCCGCTGACGGCGCGGGAATGCGTCGACCGGATCATCACCGACATGGCCGTGATCGACGTCACCGGGGACGGGCTGGTGCTGCGCGAGCTCCGCGCCGGGCTGACCGTCGAGGAGATCCGCGCCGCCACCGCCGCCCCGCTGATCGTGCCCGACGGCACCCTGCCCGAATTCTGAGGTTCCCATGGACGACAAGCTGCAATCCGCCATCCTCAAGGCCGTCGACGACCGCTTCGACGCCGAGGTCGAATTCCTGTCCGAGCTGACGGCGCATCCCTCGACCCGCGGCAACGAGCAGTCGGCGCAGGACTTCATGGCGGGCGAACTGGCCGGGCGTGGCTACGAGGTCGACCGCTGGCAGATCGACGTCGCCGACATCCGCGACATGCCCGGCTTCTCGCCGGTCATCGGCAATTACGACGACGCGGTGAACGTGGTCGGGGCCCACCGGGCGCGCGGCAGCGGCCGGTCGCTGATCCTGAACGGCCATATCGACGTGGTGCCCGAGGGGCCGCATGACATGTGGGACACGCCGCCCTACCAGCCACGGGTCGACGACGGCTGGATGTATGGCCGCGGGGCAGGGGACATGAAGGCCGGTCTGGCCGCCAACCTGTTCGCGCTCGACGCGCTGAAGGCGACCGGGCACCAGCCGGCGGGCGACGTCTTCTACCAGTCGGTGGTCGAGGAGGAATGCACCGGCAACGGCGCGCTGGCCTGCCTGCAGCGCGGCTACCGCGCCGACGCGGCGCTGATCCCCGAGCCCTTCGCCGAAAGCCTGGTGATGGCGCAGGTCGGCGTGATCTGGTTCCAGGTCCATCTCAAGGGCCTGCCGGTCCATGTCGCCTATGCCGGCACCGGCTCGAACGCGATCGAGGCGGCGGTGCCGCTGATCTCGGCGCTGCACGCGCTCGAACACCGCTGGAACGCCGCCGACCGCCGGCCGGCCGATTATGCCCATATGGACCACGCGCTGAACCTGAATATCGGCAAGATCGAGGGCGGCGACTGGACCAGCTCGGTCCCGGCCTGGTGCGTCTTCGACGTCCGCATGGGGGTCTTCCCGGGCCAGGACATGGCCAAGGCGCGGGCCGAGATCGAGGAAGTGCTGCGCCAGGCCGCGCGCGACAACGACTTCCTGCGCAACAACCAGCCCGAGATCGTCTATCACGGCTTCCAGGCCGAGGGTTACGCGCTGTCGCAGGACAAGAGCGAAACCGCGGCCAGGGCCATCGGCGCGCTCGAGGCGGCGCATGGCGCGGTGACCGGCGGCACGCTCGACAAGCTGGCGATCACCGCCACCACCGACGCGCGTTTCTTCGGCCTTTATGCCGACACCCCGGCGCTGGTCTACGGCCCGCGGGCCGAGGCGATCCACGGCTTCAACGAGCGGGTGGAGCTGGAGAGCATCCGCCGCACGACCCAGTCCATCGCCCTGTTCATCGCCGACTGGTGCGGGCTGGAAACGCTCTAACTCACACACAAATCCAAGGAGAGCCGGATGCGCGAGGCCGTCATCGTCTCAACCGCACGCACGCCGATTGCCAAAGCCTATCGCGGCGCGTTCAACGATCTCGACGGGGCCAGCCTGGCGGCCCATTCGCTGCGCGCGGCGGTCGCGCGGGCCGGCGTCGCCGGCGAAGAGATCGAGGACGTGATCCTCGGCTGCGCTCTGACCCAGGGCGCGACCGGCGTCAACGTCGCTCGCCACGCGGTGATGGCGGCGGATCTGTCGGTGACGGTGGCCGGCGCGACCATCGACCGGCAATGCGCCTCGGGCCTTTCCGCCATCGCCCAGGCGGCGCAGCGCATCGTCATGGACGGGGCGCAGGTGACCGTCGGCGGCGGGCTCGACTCGATCTCGCTGGTGCAGAACAACACCTTCAACACCCACCGCGCCCGCGACCGGCATGTCTCGGAGACGCGGCCGGAATACTATCTCAGCATGATCGAGACCGCCGAGATCGTCGCCGAACGCTATGGCGTTACGCGCGAGATGCAGGATGCCTATGCGCTGCAAAGCCAGAGCCGCACCGCCGAGGCACAGCAGGCGGGCCGGTTCGATGACGAGATCGTGCCGGTGACGGCGGTGAAGCTGGTCACCGACAGGCAGACCGGCGAGACCACGCCGCAGGAGGTCACGCTGAGCGCCGACGAATGCAACCGCCCCGGCACCACGCTGGAGGGGCTGGCCGCGCTGAAACCGGTGGCCGGCCCGGACGGGGTGGTGACGGCGGGCAATGCCAGCCAGCTTTCCGACGGCTCCAGCGCCGCGGTGCTGATGGAGGCCGGCGAGGCGGCGAAGCGCGGGCTGGCGCCGCTGGGCGCCTATCGCGGCATGGTGGTGGCGGGCTGCGCGCCCGAGGAAATGGGCATCGGCCCGGTCTTCGCCATCCCGCGCCTGCTCGAACGCCACGGCCTGGCGCTGGACGATGTCGGGCTGTGGGAGATCAACGAGGCCTTCGCCTCGCAGCTGCTCTACTGCCGCGACCGGCTCGGCATCCCCGACGACAAGCTCAACGTCAATGGCGGCGCGATCTCGATCGGCCATCCCTACGGCATGAGCGGCGCCCGCATGGTCGGCCACGCGCTGATCGAGGGCCGGCGGCGCGGTGTCCGCCATGTCGTCGTCAGCATGTGTGTCGGCGGCGGCATGGGCGCGGCCGGCCTGTTCGAGGTCTACTGAGCCACCGCCTGCAGCAGCCGCTCGGCCGAGCCGAAGGCGAAGGTCCAGCCCAGCGAGCCCTGGCCGGCAGTGACGAACAGGTTGTCGGCGCCGGCCCTGCCGATCATCGGCAGGTCGTCCGGCGTCTGCGGCCGCAGCCCGGCCCAGGCCTCGGGCGCCGCGTCGTACTCGGCGGCGCCGGGCATCAGGCTGCGGCCCTTGTCGCGCAGCAGGGCGCATTCGGCATCGGTCGGCGTGGTGTCGTCGGTGAAGGCGGCGAAGCCCGCCACCCGCACCCGATCGCCCAGCCGCAGCACGACGAACTTGCCGCCCGCATCGGTGACCGACAGCTCGGGCGCCGCCGGACCGGCGGGATAGGTCAGCGACACTCCGCGGACGCCGACGAGGGGCTTGCGGCCGCGGAAGCGCGGCAGCAGTTCCGCCGCTCGCCCGGTGGCCAGCACGAAGAGGTCGGCGGGGATATCGCCCTGCGGCGTCGCCAGCGCCTGGACAAGGCCGTTCCGCCGGACCAGCCCCGTCGCCTTGGTGCCGAAGCGGACCTCTCCCCCCAGCCTGTCGCGCAGCACCCCGACCAGCCCGGCGCAGAAGGCGCGGCAATCGCCCAGCTCGGCGTCGGGCAGGTGGATCGCCCCGGCGATCGGCCGCGCGGTGCCCTGCAAGGCCGGTTCGCGGGCCAGCGTCTCTTCGGCCGTCAGCACGGCATGGCGGCCGCCGAACCGGGCCTGGAAGTCGGCCGTTCGGGCGGCGGCGGCCAGCGCCGCCTCGGTCGGATGGACGATCAGCTTGCCGGGCCGGCGCCAGTCGAAGGCGAGGGGGTGGCGGTCGAGAAAGCCGTGGAAGGCGGGTTTCGACAGCCGCGCCAGCTCCAGCATGTCGCGGGTGTTGCGCCGCCACGCCGACGCGCTGCACTGGCGCAGGAAGGCCAGCGCCCAGGGCCAGTTTCCCGGCGCCGCCAGCCCGAGCGCGCCGACGCCCTGGCTACGGTCGGCCAGCGTCTTCGGCAGCGATTTCAGGAAGCCGGGCGAGCCCATGGCGCTAACCCGGTCGAACAGCAACTGGCCGGCATTGGCGTGGCTCGAGCCGTCGCCGGGCCCGTCGCGCGCCTCGATCACCGTCACCCGGTAGCCGCTTTCGGCCAGCCGGCAGGCGCTGGTCAGGCCGGTGATCCCGGCCCCGACGACCACGGCCCGAAGGCCCTTGTCCCGCACCATCCCGCCTCCCGGGCTGCCTGTTCGAGGCAACGGCTAGCATGCGCGGGCGGCCCCGGCAATGCTGCCGGCGGCTCAGCCGAGAAGATCGCGCAGGGTGCGGTGGAAGATCCGCGTGCCGATCGGGATCAGGCTGTCGGGAAAGTCGAAATCGGGATTGTGCAGCGCCGGGCTGTCGGGGCCGGAGCCGAGCAGGAACATCGCCGATTTCGCGGCGCCGCCGAAGCGGCCGAAATCCTCGGAGGCGCGCATCGGCAGGTTGTCGGCGTCATGGCCGATGCCCTCGCTGTCCAGCGCCCGGCGCAGCACCGCGACCGCCTCGGCATCGTTGCTGCAGGCCAGGAACAGGTCGTGCTGCGAGAAGGCAACGTCGAGCCCGGCGGCGGCGGCCTCGGTGCGGGCCAGCTCGGTGGCGCCGTGCAGCAGGCCGGTCAGGTCGTCGTCCTGCAGCGCCCGCAGGGTCAGCCACAGCTCGGCCGCGCCCGGCGCGATGCCGAAGGCGGGCTCGCCCATCGTCACATGGGTCAGGGTGGCCAGCCGGAACCCGGGCGTCAGCGCGCCGCCAGGTCCGAGCGCGGAAAGCGCCGGGATCAGCCGGGCCAGCGCCGGGGCGGGCGAAGTGCCGTCGTCGGGCGTCGAGGCATGGGCGGTGCGGCCGGTCAGGGTGATCTTGAGCCCGACCGAGGCGCAGTTCGCCGGCCCCTCGGCCAGCGAGACCCGGCCCAGCGGCAGCCCCGGCATGTTGTGCAGCGCGAAGGCCCAGTCGGGCGCGATGGCCGCGAATTGCGGATCGGCCAGCACGGCCGCCGCGCCGGCGCCGTTCTCCTCGGCCGGCTGGAACAGCAGCACGGCGCGGCCCCGGGCGGGGCGCTGCCGGGCCAGCAGCCGGGCCAGCCCGACGAGGATCGTCGAATGGCCATCATGGCCGCAGAGATGGCCCTTGCCCGGCACCTCCGAACGGTAGGGCAGGTCGGAGATCTCCTCGATCGGCAGGGCGTCGAGCTCGGAGCGGATCAGCACCGTCGGCCCATCCGCGTCCCCGTCGAACACCGCCGCGACGCCGTGGCCACCCAGCTCTGTCACCACCCGGTCCGGGGCGCAGGGCGCGAGCGCCCCGATGATGGCCTGCGCCGTGCCCGCCTCCTCGCCCGACAGCTCGGGCCGGCGATGGAGGCTGCGCCGAAACTCGGTCAGTTCGACGATGTCGTGATTGGTCAGCGGCATTGGGGGTCCTCTGTCGGGCTTCGGCCAGACCGTTATAAGGCGGGCCGCCCCGACCGCAACGGGGCGGCCGCAGGCAATATCCTTGCCGTCCCTTGGCGCGGGCCGGCGCGGTCTTGCCTCGTCGCCGGCGCATCCTATATCTCGGTGACGGTGCTGGCGGCCGTCCGGTGGCCATCTGCGCCACGCTGGCGCGGGCCATGTTCCCGTTCATAAAACCTTCGCCTTCCGCGGGTAATGAGCTGCGACAACAGCCACGTTGACGTGAGGGCGCTGTCCGGGGGCGTGACATTCGGCATCGGAGCGGCTATACCCGCACTCTGCCTTTCAAGCGGGCGCCCGGCTGCAATGCTGTCAGGGCGCTGGCGGCACATTTTGGACCCTCCGACGCTATCCTGCGGGGCGGTCTCATATAACAAGAACAAAAAGGAGATGGGATAAGATGAGCAAGAAGACTGCTGAAGTCATTTTGAAGGGTCGGCCTCTGCCGGCCGAGACGCCGAAGAACGACGTCACTCTGCGGGAGCCGCCCAAGGAGAAAGAGACCGACTGGGCGCACCTGCGCCACACGCAATACGCGACCTACGCGTAACGCCGCCGCCCCTTGCCGTCATTGCGGACGGCAAGGGCAATCCCCTCCCGCCGACGATCCCCTTTTCCCGACATCGACGATCTCAGCCACGCAGCGGCGTCCCGCCCCGGCGCGATTGCGCCTGTCCGGAACCTCGCGCAGCGGCCGCCGGGACGGCGGCGAAGCGGCTATTCGACCCGGCGGTCGGGGGCGAAGAGATAGAGCGCGAGGCAAAGCGCGAGCAGCCCGGCGAAGAACAGGAATATGGTGGAATACTGGCTTGTCGCCGCGCCGTCGATGGCGGCGGGCAGGCGGCCGGTGACGACCTGCAGCGCCCCGGTGCCGCCGATGCCGATCAGGGTCAGCAGGGTGACGCCGCGGCCGACGAGATGGGGCGGCAGGAAGCTGCGGCCATGGGCCATCACGGCGGGGTAGGAGGCGCCGGTGAAACCGAGCGCCGCCAGCCCGATCACGGTCGGTCCCAGCCCGGCCGCCGGGAACAGGCCCAGCATGAGCAGGCTGCCGCAGGCCAGCAGGTTGCCGCCGAAAACGCCCCATTTGCGCGAGCGGAGCAGCCGGTCGAGCGGGCCATAGGCGAAGTTGCCCGCGACCATGGCCAGCCCCATGACGAGGCTTGCGGTGCCGATCCCGCCGGCGTCGAGGCCGTAGACATCGCCCAGATAGGGGCCGACCCAGAGCCCGCGGATATTGGCCGCCGGGGCGTAGCCCGCGATCATCATCGGCGCGATCAGCCACAGCGCGCGCTCGCGCAGCAGGTCGCGCAGGGTGCCGGCGCCGCCGTGATGGTGCAGCTTTTCCGGGTCGCGGATGAAGCGGGCCAGCGCCGCCGCCACCGCCAGGGTGAGCGCCGCCAGCCCCAGCACCGTCGCCCGCCAACCGAAGGCGGCGACGGCCCAGGCCAGGGGCAGGGTGCCGGCGATATTGCCGAAGGAGCCGAAGCCGATCGACAGTCCGGCCAGCGTCGCGAACATCGCCGGCGGGAATTCGCGGGCATAGATGTAATAGGCGGCGACCAGGACCGGGGCGCAGCCGATGCCGATCAGGATCATCGCCACGGTGATCGCCCCCGGCCCCTGCGCCACCGCGAAAAGCAGCGCCCCGCCGCCGGCACAGAGCGCCAGCGGCACCGAGGCGGTCAGCCGCGGCCCGATCCGGTCGAGCGCCCAGCCCACCGGCAGCTGCGCCAGCGCGAAGGCGACGAACCACAGGCCCGAGGCGCGGGCGAGGCTTTCGGCCGTGGCGCCGATATCGTGGATCAGGTAGGGCGTCAGGACCGCTAGGAAGGCGCGGTAGAACTGGCTGAGGACATAGCCCAGCACCAGAAACACGATCCCCTTCGACACGCGCGCCGTCCTCCCCGGGCCGCACTCTGTCCCAAGCCCCGGACGGGGGCAAGACCGTCCGCGACGGGCTTGCTAGTCGCCGTTGCGCCTGCCCGCGGCGCGGCGCCGGATCGAGGCGCGGCCCGCGCGCTGCGGCTCGGCCCTTGCATTGGCCGCCTCCAGCTCGGCGGTCATCCAGTCGATGAAGGCGCGCACCAGCGGCGTCTTCTGAACCTCGGGCCGGCAGGCGAAGAAGAAGCTGTCGCGGGCCGGGATCGCCTTGTCGAAGGGAATGATCAGGGTGCCGCGGGTCAGGAAATCGGCCACCGTCAGGGTGTCGCCCAGGGCGACGCCGAAGCCGTGGCTGGCCGCCTGCAGCGCCAGGCTGGCATCGGTGAGGGAGTGCTGGCGGGCGCGGAACGGCAGCTCGGCCCCGGCGGCGACCAGCCAGCTCTGCCATTCGCGCCCGCTATCGGCATGGACCAGCGTGTGGCCCTCGAGATCGCGGACCGAGCGCAGCGGGCTGGCGTTGAGCAGCAGCGGGCTGACCACCGGGAACAGGTCGAGCTTGGACCACAGCGTGACCCAGGCGTCGGGCCAGGTGCCGTCGCCGTAAAGGATGCACAGATCGGCGTCGGGGCCGTGGATCTCGGCCGGGTCGTTGGAGCCGAACAGGGTCAGCTCGACATCGGGGAAGGCGTCGGCGAAGCCGGCGATGCGCGGCAGCAGCCAGAACGAGAGCAGCGCCGGCACGCAGGCGATGCGCAGGGCGCCGCGGGTCTCGGGCCGGCCGAGCTGGGCGGTGGCCCCGGCGATGGTGTCGAAGGCCTCGGTGACCGAGGCGAGGAAGGGTGCCGCCTGCGCCGTCGGGTGCAGCCGCCGGCCGCGCTTTTCGAACAGGGCGAGGTCCAAGGTCGCCTCGAGGCTGCGGATCTGGTGGCTGATCGCGCCCTGGGTGACGTTCAGCTCGCGCGCGGCGCCGGCAATGCTGCCGGTGCGGGCGGTGGCCTCGACGGCGCGGAGCGGGTTCAGGGGCGGGAGGCGTGGCGGCATGCGGAATCCATAGTTGAGATAATCTCAACTATTATATGGCATGCTTGTCAATTGACTTTGCCGTTACCCGATCTAGGCTTGTCGTCAAGCCGCGCCAAGGCGGTGGGCCGACAGCAGAGAGGAACGCATGACCGATTTCCCGGCGGAGCTGGAGCGTTTGCGCGCGAAATACGGGGCGGATCAGGGCGGCGAGACCCATGATCCCGAATTCGCCCGGGTCGCCGACAAGATCTTTTCCGGCGGCAAGCGCCCGGCGCCCTATGCCGGCGTGCCGACCTTCCTGACCGCGCCGCACCGCCCGGTCGATCCGGTCGCGCCCGATTTCAGCGGGTTGCAGGTGGCGATTTCCGGCGTGCCGATGGATCTTGGCGTCACCAACCGCCCCGGCAGCCGCTTCGGCCCGCGCGCCCTGCGCACGATCGAACGGGTCGGGCCCTACCATCACGTGCTGAAATGCGCGCCGCTGTTCGACCTGGCGGTCGCCGATGTCGGCGACGCGCCGCTGGCGACGCGCTATTTCCTCGACCGGTGCCATGCCGACATCGAGGCCTGGATCGGCAAGATGGTCGCAGCCGGCGTCGCGCCGCTGACCGTCGGCGGCGACCATTCGATCACCCACCCGATCCTGCGCGCCGTCGGCCACGACCGACCGGTCGGCCTGATCCATATCGAC
Source organism: Acidimangrovimonas pyrenivorans (assembly GCF_042643245.1). NCBI lineage: Bacteria > Pseudomonadati > Pseudomonadota > Alphaproteobacteria > Rhodobacterales > Paracoccaceae > Acidimangrovimonas > Acidimangrovimonas pyrenivorans. Next base: position 6,174 of record NZ_JBHRSK010000015.1, on the reverse strand, counting down.
GCCCATTCCGATACCGGCGGGCCGTTCGACGGCCAGAAGTTCCACCATGGCGGGCCGTTCCGCAACGCGGTGCTCGACGGCGTGCTCGACCCGGCGCGCACGGTGCAGATCGGCCTGCGCGGGCCGGCCGAATACATGTATGAATTCGCCACCGACAGCGGCATGACCTGCCTCCATGCCGAAGAGGTCGACCGCATGGGCCTCGACGCCGTCATCGCCAGGGCGCGGGCGGTCGTCGGTGACGGCCCGACCTATATCAGCTTCGACGTCGACAGCCTCGATCCGGCCTATGCGCCGGGCACCGGCACGCCCGAGATCGGCGGCCTGACCCCGCGCGAAGTGCAGGCGATACTGCGCGGCATGAAGGGCGTCGACGTGGTCGGCGGCGACGTCGTCGAGGTGGCGCCGCAATACGATGCGACAACCAATACTGCGCTTGCGGGGGCGCAGATCCTGTTCGAGATCCTCAGCCTGATGGTATTCTCGCCCAGTATTAAGAACCAGAACCTCCCCGCGTGACCAACAGACAGGAAGGTACAATGAAAAAAGTCATGACGATGAACCGCCGTGCCGTGCTTGGCGCCGGTGTCGCCTCGGTGGCCGCGCTTTCGGCCCCGACCGTGCTGCGCGCCGCCGATCGGAGCATCAAGATCGGCGTCTACGGCGGCTATTTCAAGGAAAGCTTCGACAAGCACATCTTCCCCGCCTTCACCGAGGCGACCGGGATCGCCGTGAACTCGGTGGCCGAGCCGACCGGCGAGGCCTGGCTGGTCCAGCTCCAGCAGGCCGCGCGCGCCGGCCAGGCCCCGGCCGACCTGTCGATGATGAGCCAGGTCTCGATGCTCAAGGGCCAGCAGAGCAATCTCTGGGCCAAGCTCGACGAAGCCCGGCTGAAGAACCTCGGCAACCTGCTGCCGCAATTCATCAACCGCTATGACGACGGTTCGCTGTCCGGTGTCGGCGCGGTGGCCTGGTACATCACCCTGGTGTCGAACACCGATGTCTTCCCGACCGCCCCGACCAGCTGGGCCGCGCTGTGGGAAGACGACAAGAAGGACAAGCTGGGCCTGCTGGCGCTGGTCACCAACAGCTTCCTGCTGGAAGTCACCGCCAAGACCTTCATGGGCGGCACCGGCGCGCTGGATACCGAGGAAGGCATCCTCAAGGCGCTGAACAAGCTGGCCGAGCTCAAGCCGAATGTCCGGCTGTGGTATCGCGACGAGGCCCAGTTCGAGCAGGCGCTGAAATCGGGGGAGATCCCGATGGGCCAGTATTACCACGACGTCACCGGCCTCGCCATCGCCGACGGCTTCCCGGTCCGCTCGACCTTCCCGAAAGAGGGCGGCATCTCGGACAGCGGCGCCTGGGCGCTGAGCCGGGCCAGCAAGAAGGCCGACGAGGCCCATGTCTTCATGGACTACTTCTGCCAGCCCGAGGTCCAGTCGACCGTGTCGCGCAAGGTCGGCACCGCGCCGACGGTCAAGCGCAACCTGCTCGACCTGACCGACGAAGAGTTCGCCGCCTGCAGCTCGGACATCGACCCGATCATCCCGCGCTACGATCTCTACTCGACCAAGACCGACTGGCTGAACCAGAAATGGACCGAGATGATCGTCGGCTGAGCCGGCAATCCGTGAACGACCCGCGGCCCCGGGGCGGGGCCGCGGCTGATGAGGAGAGACCATGTCGGGCCTTGAGCTGCGGGACGTGACCAAGCTGTTCGGATCCTTCCGGGCGGTGAACGATGTGAGCCTGAGCGTGCCCAACGGCCGCTTCGTCTGCCTGCTGGGCCCGTCGGGCTGCGGCAAGACCACGCTGTTGCGGATGATCGCCGGGCTCGAGGAGCCCGATGGCGGGCATATCCTGCTTGACACCGAGGACCTGACGCGGGTGCCGACGCACAAGCGCGACCTCGGCATGGTGTTCCAGTCGCTGGCGCTGTTTCCGCACCTGACGGTGGGCGAGAACATCGCCTACCCGTTGCGCCTGCGCCGCCGGCCGAAGGCCGAACAGCGGGCGCGGGTGGCGGAACTGCTGGAACTGGTGCGGCTGCCCGGCATCGCCGACCGCCCGGTCGCCAAGCTTTCCGGCGGCCAGCGCCAGCGGGTGGCCATCGCCCGGGCGCTGGCGCTGTCGCCGCGCCTGTTCCTGCTCGACGAGCCGCTCTCGGCCCTCGACGCCAAGCTGCGCGAGGCGATGCAGATCGAGCTGCGCCAGCTGCAGCAGCGACTGGGGATCACGACGATCGTCGTCACCCATGACCAGCGCGAGGCGATGACCATGGCCGATCTGGTCGTGGTCATGGGCGAGGGCCGCATCCGTCAGGCCGCGCCGCCGGTCGAGATCTACCGCAACCCGGCCGACGCCTTCGTCGCCGATTTCATCGGCACCACCAACCTGATCCCGCTCAAGGGCGGCAAGCTCTTGGGCGCGCCGCTGGCCGGAGCCACGGAAGGCATGGTGTCGATCCGGCCCGAGGATGTCGTGCTGACCGACGAGGGGCAGGCGCCCGTCACCGGCCGCGTCGCCTTCGTCCGCGACCTCGGCGCGACGGTCGAGACCTTCATCGAGGTCCAGGGCCAGACCCTGACCGCCGCCAGCTCGCCGCGCCACCGCCACAGGCTGGCCGTCGGCGATGCCGTCGGCATCGAGCTGCCGGCCGAGTCCTGCGTGGTGCTGCCGGCATGAGGCGCGAACCGCCCCGCCGCCTGCGCGACTACGCGCCGATCGCCTGGCCGGCGGCGATGCTGGTGGTGTTCTTCGTCATTCCCTTCGCGACGATGATCGCGGTCAGCTTCTTCCAGCGCGACCCCGCCGCCTTCTATACCCCGGCCTTCGTCTTCTCGAATTACGAACGCTTCCTGACCCCGTTCTTCGCCCGCATCCTCGGCTTCTCGCTGTTCCTGGCGATGCTGGTGGCGGTGGTGGCGGTGACCATCGCCTTCCCCTTCACCTGGTCCCTGGTGCGGCTGCCGCGCCGGCGCCAGGTGGTCTGGCTGGTGGCGATCCTGTCGGTGCTGTCGCTGTCCGAGGTCATCATCGGCTTCGCCTGGTCGACGCTGTTCTCGCGCACCGCCGGGCTGACCAACCTCTTGGTGATGCTGGGCATCATGGCCAAGCCGGTGGCGCTGACGCCGGGCTTCGGCGCGGTGCTGACGGCGATGGTCTACCAGGCGTTGCCCTATACGGTGCTGGTGCTCTACCCGGCGCTGGCCCGGCTCGACCCGGCGCTGACCGAGGCCGCCCGCTCGATGGGTGCCAGCCCGGCGCGGGCCTTCCTGACCGTCGTCGTCCCGGTCTGCCGCAACACCATCGTCGCGACGCTGGTGATGGTCTTCGTCTTTGCGCTGGGCGCCTACCTGCTGCCGCAGATCCTCGGCCGGCCGCAGCACTGGACCCTGTCGGTGATGATCACCGATCAGGCGGTCTACCAGTCGAACATGCCCTTCGCCGCGGCGATGGCGGTGTTCCTGGTCGGCGTCAGCCTGTCGCTGGTGGCGCTGGTCGCCTGGCTCGGCCGGCGGGAGGGCGCGCAATGATCGGACGTCTGTGGCGGGTTGCCGTCGGCATCTTCCTGGCGCTGCCGCTGATCGTGGTGGCCGGCGTCTCGATCAACGAGAAGCAGAACCTGTCCTTCCCGCCCAAGGGCTTCTCCCTGGGCTGGTACGCGCAGATCTTCACCGATGACGGCTGGCGCGCGGCGCTGATCAACTCGCTCTGGCTCGCCGCCGCATCGGCGGTGCTGGCGGTGTCGATCGCGCTGCCGCTGTCGTGGTTCCTGTGGCGCCGGGTAGCGCCCTGGGCGCGGCTGGTGCAGATGCTGGGCCTCGCCCCCTTCGTGCTGCCGCCGGTGATCACCGCGCTCGGCTTCCTGTCCTTCTGGGCCACCACCGGGCTTTACGGCCACCAGTGGACGGCGGCGATCAGCCACGGCATCTTCTTCACCACCCTGCCGCTGGTGACGCTGACGCTGGGCTTCTCGTCGATCGACCGCAGCCTGACCGAGGCGGCCTCGACCATGGGCGCCGACGATCGGCAGGTGTTCCGCACCGTCGTGCTGCCGCTGATCGTGCCCTACCTGATCTCGGGCTTCGCCTTCGTCTTCGTGCTGTCGCTGAACGAATATATCGTCGCCTACATGACCGTGGGCTTCGTCATGGAAACCCTGCCGATCAAGATCTTCAACGCCCTGCGCTACGGCTACACGCCGACCATGGCCTCGGTCTCGCTGCTGTTCGTGGCGGTCGCCGCGGTGATCTTCGCGCTGGTGGCGCTGTTCGGCAACCTGCCGCGGCTCCTGGGCGCGCCGGGAGAGGAGCGGCATTGATGAAGATCGCCGTGGCCCAGATGTCCGCGGTGCCGGGCGATGTCCCCGGCAACCTGCGCAAGATCGACGCCGTGGCGGCGCGGGCGGCCGAGGCCGGGGCAAAGCTGCTGCTGACGCCCGAGCTGATCCTGCCGGGCTACGGCGCCGCGAAGGCGATGGCGGAACTGGCCGAGCCCGTCGACGGCCCGCAGGGCGAGGCGCTGGCCGAGATCGCGGACCGCCACGGACTGGCCGTGGTCGCCGGCTTCGCCGAGGCCGCCGACGGGGCGGTGTTCAACTCCGCCCTGTTCACCGACGGCACCCGGGCGGTGGTCTACCGCAAGTCGCATCTCTACGGCGATTACGAGCGCGGCCTGTTCCGCCCCGGCCCGCCGGAGGCGGCGACGGTCGAGCATGGCGGGCTCAAGTTCGGCCTGCTGATCTGCTATGACGTCGAGTTCCCCGAGAATACCCGCCGGCTGGCCCGGGCCGGGGTCGACGTGGTGCTGGTGCCGACGGCGCTGCCCGCCGGGGCCTCGGCCGATTTCATCGCCCAGCGGATGATCCCGGTGCGCGCCTTCGAGAACCAGGTCTTCGTCCTCTACGCCGATAATTGCGGCGCCGATGGCCGTTTCACCTATGGCGGCCAGTCCCATGTCGCGGCGCCGGACGGGGCGACGCTGGCGTTGGCCGGGCCCGAGGCGGAGGAACTGCTGATCTGCGAGATCGAGCCGGCTACCTACGAGACCTCCCGCGCCGAGAACACCTACCTGCGCGACTTGCGGGTCTGAGGGCTGTGACGCCACGGCCGCGTCTGTAGACATGATCCCGCGGTTGTCCGTTTGTCCAGCGCACGAAGGCCCCCGATTGCCAGGGCGTGGGCGGCTGATGCGTTTCGGGCTGGTCACCGCACTCCGCGCGAAATGGGGCTGGTCAAGCGGGGGCGCTTGAGACAGTTTGGCCGCGGAAACCTAGTCCGCGCCATGAAATCATCGCGATCCCTTTCCACGCCCCGGCGCCCACTGAAGTACTCGTTACTCTGCGCCGGGCCCTGACCGGCAATCTCTGAACGATGCCGCGGGGGTCCCGAATGCCCTGCAGGAGCCCAGACGCCAGATGTTCTTCATCGCCTCCAAGATCGTCTGGGCCCTTCTGCGTCCCGAAACGCTCCTGGTCTATGCCCTGGGCGGCGGCTTGTTCGCCCTGCTGCGCGGCCGCCGCCGGCTCGGGATCGGCCTCGCCGGCGGCGGCTTGCTCTGTTTCGTCCTTCTTGCCGCCCTGCCGCTTGGCGATGTGCTGATCCGGCCGCTGGAGACCAGATACCCCGCCAATCCGCCGGTGACGGATGTGCGCGGCATCATCGTGCTGGGCGGGGGAGAGCAGGCCGACCTGTCGCGCTACTGGCGGGTTCCCCTGGTCAACGGCGCGGGCGACCGTTTCCTGGCCGCGCTTGCGCTGGCGCAGCGGTTTCCCGACGCGAAGCTGCTCTTCACCGGCGGCCGTGGCAGCCTCGATCAGGCCGGGCCGGCGGGGGCCACGGTCGCGCGGGAGATTTTCCTGTCGGCCGGCCTGTCGCCCGACCGGCTGATCCTGGAGGGCAAGTCGCGCAATACCGCCGAGAATGCCCGCTTTTCCCGTGCCATGGCGGGCGGCGACGATCGCGGCACCTGGCTCCTGGTCACCAGCGCCGCCCATATGCCGCGCGCGATGCAGGCCTTCTGCGCTGCCGGCTGGAACGGGCTGGTCGCCTGGCCGACCGACTTCCGCAGCCTGCCCTTCCGCTTCGACTGGGGCTGGCGGCTGCCCCGGCATCTCGAGACGCTGGACTTCGCCGCGCATGAATGGCTCGGTCTTCTGGCCTACCGCCT
>NZ_JBHRSK010000014.1:0-167484 GCF_042643245.1 Acidimangrovimonas pyrenivorans | reverse complement strand
CGGCGAGCTCCCGGGGTGACAGCTCGGGCTGCTCGAGGGCCAGATCGACGACCTGCTTGCGCACCTTGTCAGGGATCCGGTTCCAGACCCGATCCGGGCGCGAGGGCCGGTCCTCGAGCCCGGCGGCACCAAGCGACAAATAGCGGTCATACCAGCGGTAGAAGGTCGTGCGCGGCACGCCGATCATGTCGAGGGTCTGCTTCGCCGACAGGTGCGATTGCTCCACCTGCCGGATGATCTCGAGCTTCTCAGAGGCGGGATATCTCATTCCTCGTCTCCCCCATCCCCGAGCATGCATTTTTTGAGCAAGCGGTTCTCCAGGGTGAGATCGGCCACCGCCTCCCTCAAAGCGGCGGCCTCGTGCCGCAATTCCTTGACCTCGGGGCTGGTGGCCTGTCGGGCCGTGTCGCCAGCGAGCCGCTTCTTGCCGGCCTCGAGGAATTCTTTTGACCAGCTGTAATAGAGGCTGCTGGCGATCCCCTCACGCCGGCAGAGCTCGGCAATGCTCTCCTCGCCGCGCAGCCCTTCCAGGACGATGCGGATCTTCTCTTCGGCGGAATGGTGCTTCCGCGTGCGCCGGCGGATGTCCTTCACCATCGACTCCGCCGTCGGCTTCGCTGTTCCGGGTTTCTGTCTCATCTCCACTCCTTGGTGGTTACGATGAGCCAGAAACCCTCCGTTACAAAATCAACTCAGATGTCCCAGGGGCGCTGACGGGGGACAAATTCGTCACCGACCGTCTGCGCTCCTATGGCGCCGCCCTGGGTGCGCGCGGCGTCCGTGATCGCCAGCAAACCGGCCGGTGGAAGAACAATCGTGCGGAGAATTCCCACCGGCCATTTCAAAGACAGGAGTGAGCGATGCTCCGCTTCCGGCGGATGCGAACACTCCAGAAGTTCGCCACCGTCCACGCCTCGGTCTTCAACCTCTTCAACACGGAACGCAGCCTATACTCACGAGCCAATTTCAAACGGAACCGTGCCGCCGCTCTCGCCGAGTGGCGCGGCCTTTGTGCGGAATAAGCGGCAGCCATCCTGACCTTGCGGAGACCGGTTCGCATTGGTCTGACAGCACCGCCACCTTTCACACAGCTATCGGGACAGCCCCGGCTTGATGCCGCGCGGGCGATGCCCTGGCCGTCACGCGCCGTCGGTGTCGCCGCCCGGAGGGCGCTTGCGCTTGAGCGGGCTGACCTTGCCGCCGGCGGCGAGGCAGGCCTCGATCTGCTCGGCGTCCAGCACCTCGCGGGCCTCCAGCTCGTGCACCAGCAGCTCCATTTCCCGAGCGTGTTCGGTGACGATCCGGGTCGCCGCCGCCTCGGCCTCCTTGAGCAGCGCGATCACCGCGGCATCGACCCGGGCGGCGGTGGCGTCGGCATGTTCGTGCGGCTGGGCGATGGTCTGGCCGAGGAAGGGGTGATCCTCGCTCTGGCGCAGGTCGACCGGGCCCAGATCGGCATCCATCCCCCAGCGCGCCACCATCGAGCGCGCCAGCGCCGTCGCCCGCTTGATGTCGTCGTCGGCACCCGAGCTGACCGAGCCGACCAGCGCCTTCTCGGCCGCGCGGCCGGCCAGCAGGATGACCAGCTGGCTGCGCAGGTAGTCCTCGGACAGGGTGTGACGCTCGACCTTCTCGAGCATGTGGGTGCCGCCCAGCGCCCGGCCGCGCGGGATGATCGTGACCTTGTAGAGCGGGTCGGCGCCGGGGGTGAAATAGGCGGCGGCGGTATGGCCGGCCTCGTGCACCGCCAGCCGGTGCTTCTCGTCGGGCTGGATCGCCAGGGTCCGCACCGTGCCCATCATCACCTTGTCGCGCGCCTCCTCGAGGTCGGCGGCGGTGATCGCCTTGGCATGGCGACGGGCGGCGCCGATCGCCGCCTCGTTGAGCAGGTTCTTCAGGTCCGCGCCCGAGAAGCCCGGCGTGCCGGCGGCGACATCGTCCAGCGCCGGACCGTCGGCCAGCGGCAGGTCGCGGGCGTGGATGTCGAGGATCGCCCGGCGCGCGGTCTTGTCGGGCAGGTTGAGGGTGACATGGCGGTCGAAGCGGCCCGGCCGCAGCAGCGCCGGGTCGAGCACATCGGGGCGGTTGGTCGCCGCCAGCACGACCACGGCCTGTTTCTCGTCGAAGCCGTCGAGCTCGGCCAGGATCTGGTTCAGGGTCTGCTCGCGTTCGTCATGGCCGCCGCCGAGCCCGGTGCCGCGGGTGCGGCCGATGCTGTCGAGCTCGTCGATGAAGATCACCGCCGGCGCCGCCTTGCGCGCGGCCTCGAACATGCGCCGGACGCGGCCGGCGCCGACGCCGACGAAGACCTCGATGAATTCCGAGCCCGAGGTCGAGAAGAACGGCACGTCGGCCTCGCCCGCCAGCGCCTTGGCCAGGAGCGTCTTGCCGGTGCCGGGCGGGCCCATCAGCAGCACGCCATGCGGCACCTCGGCGCCGACCGACTGAAAGCGGTCGGGCTCGCGCAGGAACTCGACCAGTTCCTCGACCTCCTTCTTGGCCTGGTCCTGGCCTGCGACATCGGCGAAGGTGACGCGCGATTTCTGCTCGGTCGGTTTCGAGAAGCGACCGCGGAACAGCTCGCCGATGCCGCCCGGCCCCATGCCGCCGCCGCCGATCTGGCCCAGCATCCGGCGCTGGAACCAGATGTAGACGCCGAGGATCAGCAGCCAGGGCAGCATGTAGACCAGCCACGAGCCCTGCGCCGGCGCCCGCGCGGTGATCGTCACCTTCTGCTTTTCCAGCAGCGGCAGCAGCTCGGGATCGCCCTGGGCCGGCGTCACCGCCCGGTACTGCGCCGGGCTGCCCGCCGTCGGCTCCTTCTCGGTCACGGTGATGGCATGGTCTTCCAGCGTCGCCTCGGCGACCTTGCCGTCGCGGATCATCTGCTTGACCTGGCTGTAGGGCACGGTGTCGAGCGCCGCCTCCTGCGGGATCAGCATCAGCGCCGCGAAGATGCCCAGCGCGAAGATCCACAACAGCAGCGACAGCCCGCCGCCCTGCCCGTCGCCGGGGTCGTCGCCGGAGCCGCCTCCGCGTCGCGAATCGTCGGATTGCCGGTTCCGATTGCCGAAATTCGCCATCTGCTTCCCCGTATCGCCTGCCTTTGCTGTGGCATGCCGCGCGGGTGCGCGCGTTGATATGCGTCAAGGGCGCGCCGGGCGGCGCAAGGGCAAGGCATTCCGCGCGGCACGGGCGCGGCACCGGCGCGGCACGGGCGCGGCGGGAACGCGCGCAGGGTTGGCGCGAAAGCCACGCCGCCCGGCTTTGCGCGCGAATTCGGCGATTTGCTCTGTTTTCGGGCAGGAATGTATAATAATGCGTTGCAAAAACTACACGGAACGAACACAAACCTGTCACGTCCGATCACTAACCGTGGCCCAGTTCCACGAGATCACAATTGGGGGGATATTCCTGATGATCCGCAAAGTTCTCATCAGCAGCCTGGCACTGGCTGCTTCGATGTCGGCCGCTCACGCGCGGACCGAGATCACCTGGTGGCACGCCATGGGCGGCACCCTGGGCGCCAAGCTCGAAGAGATTGTCGCCAACTACAACAAGAGCCAGGACAAATACACGGTGGTGCCGACCTTCAAGGGCAGCTACACCGAGACCATGACCGCGGCGATCGCCGCCTTCCGCGCCCATCAGCAGCCCGACATCGTCCAGGTGTTCGAAGTGGGCACCGGCACCATGATGGCCGCCAAGGGCGCCATCTACCCGGTCTACAAGCTGATGAAGGATGCCGGCCAGGCCTTCGATCCGAAAGGCTTCCTGCCCGCCGTCGTCGGCTACTACACCGATACCGACGGCAACATGCTGTCGATGCCGTTCAACTCTTCGACCCCGATCCTCTACTACAACAAGGACGTCTTCAAGAAGGCCGGTCTCGACCCCAACCAGCCGCCGAAGACCTGGGGCGAACTGGTCAAGGACTCCAAGCAGATCATGGACTCGGGCGCGGCCAAGTGCGGCTTCACCTCGGGCTGGGTGTCCTGGGTGCAGCTCGAGAACTTCTCGGCCTGGCACAACCAGCAGATCGGCACCAAGGAGAACGGCTTCGGCGGTCTCGACACCGAGCTGACCTATAACGGTCCGGTTCAGGTGCGCCACTGGGCCAACCTGAAGAAATGGCAGGACGAGGGCATCTTCCAGTATGGCGGCCCGGTCGGCGGCAACGACGCCCCGCCGAAGTTCTACAGCCAGGAATGTGCCATGTACATGAACTCGTCGGCCTCGCGGTCCGGCGTGCTGGCCAACGTCAAGGACTCGTTCGAAGTCGGCTACGGCATGCTGCCCTACTATGCCGACGTCAAGGGCGCGCCGCAGAACACCATCATCGGCGGCGCCACCCTGTGGGTGCTGCAGGGCCATTCGAAAGAGGAATACAAGGGCGTGGCGGATTTCTTCCACTACCTGTCCTCGCCGGAGGTCCAGGCCGAGTGGAGCCAGTTCTCGGGCTACCTGCCGATCACCAAGGCCGCCTATGAGCTGGGCCAGAAGCAGGGCTTCTACGCCAAGAACCCGGGTTCGGACGTGGGCATCAAGGAAATCACCCTGAACCCGCCGACCCCGAACTCGAAGGGCCTGCGCTTCGGCAACTACGTCCAGATCCGGACCATCATCGACGAGGAGTTCCAGAAGATGCTGGCCGGCAAGGAAAACGCCCAGCAGGCGCTGGACAACGTCGATGCCCGCGGCAACAAGCTGATCCGCGACTTCGAAGCCGCCAACAAGTAATCGGCCCCGGCCGACCGGAAAGCCCGCGCATCCCGGCGCGGGCTTTCTTCCATTGAACAGGGTCCCCGTGGATGAAAACCAAGCGCACGATCTTCCGGCACCGGTTCCTGCCTTACCTGCTGCTCGCGCCGCAGCTGGCCGTGACCGCCATCTTCTTCCTCTGGCCCGCCGGCCAGGCCGTCAAGCAGTCGTTCCTGCGCGAGGACGCCTTCGGGCTGAAAACCACCTATGTGGGCCTGCGCAACTATGCCGACCTGTTCAGCAATCCCGACTATATCAACTCGCTCCACGTCACCGTCGTCTTCGCCATCTCGGTGACGGTGATGTCGCTTAGCGTGGCGCTCTTGCTGGCGCTGGCGGTCGACCGGATGATCCGCTCGACCCGGTTCTACACCACGCTGCTGGTCTGGCCCTATGCCGTCGCCCCGGCCATCGCCGGGATCATGTGGTGGTTCATGTTCAACCCGACCATCGGCATCTTTCCCTACATCCTGGCCATGCTGGGCTATCACTGGGACCATTCGCTCAAGCCGGGCGACGCCATGATCCTGGTCGTCATCGCCTCGGCCTGGAAGCAGATCAGCTACAACTTCCTGTTCTTCGTCGCCGGGCTGCAGGCGATCCCGAACTCGATGCGCGAGGCCGCGGCGATCGACGGCGCCGGCCCGTTCAAGCGGTTCTGGTCGATCACCTTCCCGCTCTTGTCGCCGACCACCTTCTTCCTGATGGTCGTCAACGTCGTCTATTCGATGTTCGAGACCTTCGCGGTGATCCACGCCACCACCCAGGGCGGCCCGGCCCAGGCCACCAACATCATGGTCTACAAGGTGTTCGACGACGGTTTCATCGGGCTGCGGCTCGGCTCGTCCTCGGCCCAGTCGGTGATCCTGATGCTGATCGTCATTGCGCTGACGGTGATCCAGTTCCGCTGGGTCGAACGCCGCGTCGAATACTAGGAGGACCGGAACAATGGTCGAAAACCGCCCCTTTCTGAACGTCCTCGCCCATTTCGTGCTGATCGTCGGCGTCGCGCTGGTGGCCTTCCCGGTCTATATCGCGCTGATCGCCTCGACCCACGGGCCCTACGATTTCATGCAGGGCATCATCCCGCTGCTGCCCGGCGACCAGGCCGTGCACAACTACTCGACGATGTTGAGCGCCGGCATGTCGACCTCGGGCGCGCCGCCGCTCGAGACGATGATGTTCAACAGCCTCGTCATGGCGCTGTCGATCGCGCTCGGCAAGATCGCGATCTCGATCATCTCGGCCTTCGCCATCGTCTATTTCCGCTTCCCCGGCCGGTCGCTGGCCTTCTGGGCGATCTTCATCACCCTGATGCTGCCGGTCGAGGTGCGGATCGTGCCGACCTTCAAGGTCGTCGCCGACCTGGGCATGCTCGACAGCTATGCCGGCCTGTCGATCCCGCTGATCGCCTCGGCCACCGCGACCTTCCTGTTCCGCCAGGTCTTCCTGACCATCCCGGACGAGCTGATGGAGGCGGCGCGGATCGACGGCGCCGGGCCGATGAAGTTCTTCAAGGACATCCTGATCCCGCTCAGCCGCACCAACATGGCGGCGCTGTTCGTCATCCTCTTCATCTACGGCTGGAACCAGTATCTCTGGCCGCTGATCGTGACCACGAAGCCGGACTATTACACCGTGGTCGCCGGCATCAAGCGCATGGCCGACGTGGCCGATGCCGAACCGCAATGGAACTACATCATGACCACCGCTGTGCTGGCGATGCTGCCGCCGGTCCTGGTGGTGATCTTCATGCAAAGGCTCTTCGTCAAGGGCCTCGTCGAGACGGAGAAGTAAGACATGGCCGCGATCACGCTGGACAAGGTGGGCAAGACCTATGCGGGCGGGGTGCAGGCGGTGCATTCCATCGACCTGCAAATTGCCGATGGCGAGTTCCTGGTTCTGGTCGGCCCCTCGGGCTGCGGCAAGTCGACCCTGCTGCGGATGATCGCCGGGCTCGAGACGATCACGAGCGGCGAGGTGAGGATCGGCGACCGGGTCGTCAACAATGTCGAACCGGCCGACCGCGACATCGCCATGGTGTTCCAGAACTACGCGCTCTACCCGCATATGTCGGTGCGCCAGAACCTCGCCTACGGGCTGAAGAACCGCAAGACGCCGAAGCAGGAGATCGACCGGCGGGTCGCCGAGGCGGCCGAGATCCTCGAGATCGGCGCCTTCCTCGACCGCAAGCCGCGGGCGCTTTCGGGCGGCCAGCGCCAGCGCGTCGCCATGGGCCGCGCCATCGTCCGCGAGCCGGCGGCCTTCCTGTTCGACGAGCCGCTGTCGAACCTCGACGCCAAGCTGCGGGTGCAGATGCGCGGCGAGATCAAGCAGCTGCAGCAGCGGCTGGGCACGACCTCGATCTACGTCACCCATGACCAGCTCGAGGCGATGACGCTGGCCCACCGTCTGGTGGTGCTGAACGGCGGCAGGATCGAGCAGGTCGGCACGCCGCTGGAGGTCTATCGCAAGCCGGCCTCGGCCTTCGTCGCCGCCTTCATCGGTTCGCCGGCGATGAACCTGATGGAGGCCGGGCGCCACGGCGCGACCGCGGTGCTGGACGGCATCCATGTCGACCTGCCCGAGGGCGGCGCCGGCCATGGCAAGGTGACCGTCGGGCTGCGGCCCGAGGACCTGCGTCAGGTGCCGGAGGGGACCGAGGGCGCGCTGACCCAGAAGGTCGCCTATGTCGAGGAACTGGGCGCCCACCGGCTGGTCCACGGCACCGTCGCCGGCCAGACCCTGGTCGCGCTGCTGCCGGTCGATTGCGAACTGGGCGAGACGATCTGGCTCAAGCCGGAAGAGGGCACGATCCACGCCTTCGACGCCGAGAGCGGGCAGCGGCTGGGCTGAGGCGCGGCGGAACAGGGATCGGGGCCGCGTCCGCCGAGGGGTGGGCGCGGCCTTGTCATTTGCCGGGTTCGCGAACCCCCGTTGATCGGCTAAAGGCCGATTTCGGCCGCCCCTGATGGCACGACATGAGCGGGGCGAGCGCCTCCCCGCGGGGGGGCGCTCCCGACCGTCGAACGCCGCGCTTCATGGCAGCCAAGCCCCTCCCAGATCTGAGCGTCGCCCACGGGTGGCGAAAGCGCCAGCCCGTCACGCCAAAGGCGTGCCGGCGGTGCGCGGCGCACCTCCGGTGCGGCGGGACGGGCAGGCGCTGACGGGCAGGCGCTCGCCCTGCGCGGTGCCCGCGCGCACCGGCGGAGGGGCGCATGTCATGAAGTCTGGCTTCGCGCCAACGACCAGCCTGCCCTCAGAACAGGCTGCCCTGCTCCGGCGGCTTCGGCTTGCCCTTGCGCGGTGCCGGTTTCGCGGCCCCGCCGGCGGGACCACCGCCCGGCGCCCCCTCCCCGACCGCCAGCCGGCCGTCGTGGAACTCGATCTCCAGCGCCGCCGCCCGTTCGGCCGCCGCCCTGGTCGTGACCACCGCGCCGTCGCCGCGCACCACGGCGAAGCCGCGCTTCAGCGTCTCGGCATAGCCGAGCGTCAGCCGCATCCGCTCCAGCCCGTCGAGCCGCGCCCGCCAGGTCTCGGTCTGCGCCCCGGCGGCGATGCCAAGCCGCTGCGACAGCCGGTCGAGCGCCTCGCGCCGGCGCTGCGCGTCGCGCTCCAGCGTCTTGGGCTGCAGCCGCGCCGCCAGCCGGGAAAGGTCGCGCCGGCCCTGCCCCGCCTGCCGTGCCAGCGCCGGGGCCAGCCGGTCGGCCCGCGCCGCCAGCCGCTCGCGCCCGCGCGCCGCCAGCTCGCTGAGGATGCGCGGCCGGACATGGGCCGCGACCGAGTTGAACCGCGCCCGCTTCTGCCCGGTCGCGCCGCGCAGCGCGTTCGGCAGCCGCTCGGCCCAGAGGTCGAGCCGCTGCCCCGCCTGCTCGACCAGCGTCTCGGGCCGCGGCAGGGCGCGGGAGAGGTCGCGCAGCCGCTGGCCGCGCAGCATCACCCCCTGGCTCAGGGCCCGGCTCAGCCGCGCCCCCAGCGCGTCCTGCTGCGCCAGAAGTTCCAGCCGCACCGGCACCGCGATCTCGGCCGCCGCCGTCGGCGTCGGCGCCCGCCGGTCCGAGGCATAGTCGATCAACGTCGTGTCGGTCTCGTGCCCGACCGCCGAGATCAGCGGAATCCGCGATTCCGCCGCCGCCCGGACCACGATCTCCTCGTTGAAGCCCCACAGGTCCTCGACCGAGCCACCGCCCCGGGCGACGATCAGCACGTCGGGTCGCGGCACCGGCCCGCCCGGCGCGATGGCGTTGAAGCCGCGGATCGCCGCCGCCACCTCGGGCGCGCAACGCTCGCCCTGCACGGCGACCGGCCAGATCAGCACATGGCGCGGGAAACGGTCGCGCAGCCGGTGCAGGATATCGCGGATCACCGCGCCCGAAGGCGAGGTGACGACGCCGATCACCCTGGGCAGGTAGGGCAGAGGCTGCTTGCGCTCGGGCGCGAACAGCCCCTCGGCCGCCAGCGCCTTCTTGCGCTTCTCCAGCATCGCCATCAGGGCCCCGGCGCCGGCCGGCACCAGGTCCTCGACGATCAGCTGGTATTTCGACTGGCCCGGAAAGGTGGTCATCCGACCGGTGGCGATCACCTCCATGCCCTCCTCCGGCCGCACCGTCAGCCGCGCCGCCTGGCCCTTCCAGCTCACCGCCGCCAGCACCGCGCGCTCGTCCTTGAGGTCGAAATAGACATGGCCCGAGCGCGGCATCGACACCCGCCCGATCTCGCCCCGCACCCGGACATGGCCGAACTCGCCCTCGACGACGCGCTTCACCGCGCCCGAAAGCTCGGCCACCGTGAATTCGTGGATATTGCCGCCGCCCTTGGCAGGACCTTCGTCTTCGAAGAGGTCGGACATCTGAGCTCGCTTGTGATCCGTCTCGGCGCACCTTAGAACGCGGGCCGAGCGAGGGAAAGCCGGGAGAGGGCGATGAACATTCTGGTGCTGGGCGGCGGCGGGCGCGAACATGCGCTTGCCTGGGCGATCAAGCAGAACCCGAAATGCGACCGGCTGATCGTGGCGCCGGGCAATGCCGGCATCGCCGAACTGGCCGAATGCGCCGACCTGAACATCCTCGACGGCGCGGCGGTGGTCGCCTTCGCCGAGGAGAACGCGGTCGATTTCGTCGTCATCGGCCCCGAGGCGCCCTTGGCCGCCGGCGTCGCCGACGCGCTGACCGGCGCCGGCATCCTGTGCTTCGGCCCCTCGGCGGCGGCGGCGCAGCTGGAAGCCTCGAAACGCTTCACCAAGGAGGTCTGCGACGCCTGCGCCGCGCCGACCGCCGCTTGGGCCCGGTTCGACGCCGCCGCGCCGGCCAAGGACTACATCCGGCAGCAGGGCGCGCCGATCGTGGTCAAGGCCGACGGGCTGGCCGCCGGCAAGGGCGTGATCGTGGCCGAGACCGTCAGCCAGGCGCAGGACGCCGTCGACGAGATGTTCGCCGGCGCCTTCGGCGACGCGGGCGCCGAAGTGGTGATCGAGGAATTCATGGCCGGCGAAGAGGCCAGCTTCTTCGTCCTCTGCGACGGCGAGAACGTGCTGCCCATCGGCACCGCCCAGGACCACAAGCGCGTCGGCGAGGGCGATACCGGCCCCAATACCGGCGGCATGGGCGCCTATTCCCCGGCCCCGGTCCTGACCGACGCCATCGCCGAGCAGGTGCTGGCCGAGATCATCCGCCCGACCGTGGCCGAGATGGCGCGGCGCGGCACGCCGTTCAAGGGCGTGCTCTATGCCGGGCTGATGATTCAGGACGGCCGCGCCCGGCTGGTCGAATACAATGTCCGCTTCGGCGATCCCGAATGCCAGGTGCTGATGATGCGGCTCGGCGCCCAGGTGCTCGACCTGCTGCTCGCCTGCGCCGAGGGCCGGCTCGACACCGCGCAGGCGAACTGGGCCGACGACCACGCCCTGACCGTGGTGATGGCGGCCAGGGGCTATCCCGGCGCCTACGAGAAGGGCAGCGTCATCGAGGGGCTGGAGAACCTGCCCGAGGACAGCTTCCGCATGACCTTCCACGCCGGCACCACCGAGCGCGACGGCAAGATCACCGCCACCGGCGGTCGCGTCCTCAACGTCACCGCCCGCGGTGCGACGCTGGCCGAGGCGCAGAGCCGCGCCTACGAGATGGTCGACAGGATCGACTGGCCCGAAGGCTTCTGCCGCCGCGACATCGGCTGGCGCGCGCTCTGAGAGGGCGCTGCCCCCTCTTCCAAGGGCGCCCCTCGCGACAGCCGCATCAGTAGCCGGGGGCAGAAGCGCCGCCGGCCTTCCCGCCTGCTTTCATCTTCACGAAAATATCCCGGGGGGCCGGGGGGCTGGCCCCCCGGCCTTCTCTGCCCCGGCCTCACCTCAGCGCGCCAGCGTCACCGCCCCGTCCTCGGTGACGATCATGTCCAGCGGCTGGTCGGTCGGCTCCAGAGGCAGTTCTTCGGCGGCCTGGGCGGCGAAGGCGAAGCCGATCGCCAGCACCTCGTGCCGTGCCCGCAGCCCCTCCAGCGTGCGGTCGTAGAAGCCGCCGCCATAGCCCAGCCGGTAGCCGCGCCGGTCATAGGCGACCAGCGGCACGATCAGCACTTCGGGCTCGAGCCAGTCGCCCTGTTCCGGGATCAGGGCGCCGAACGCGCCCGCGACCATCGTCGCCTCCGGCGTCCAGCGGCGGAAGCGCAGCGGCTGGCCGGGCCCGATGATCACCGGCACGCAGACCGGGCCGGCATGGGCCGCCATCGCCGGCAGCGGGTCGATCTCGGTCCGCATCGGCATGTAGCCGGCCAGCACCTTGCCGGCATGGGGCGCCAGAAGCGCGGAAAGGTGCTCAGTTGCCGCGCCCTGACCGGCGGCGAAGGCGGCCTTGCGGCGGGCGAAGGCGGCCTTGCGGGCGGCGGCCTTGGCGGCGCTCAGATCGGCGATGTCGGCCATGGAAACCTCACAACAGGATCAGGGTGGCCAGCCAGAGGAAGGCGAAGAAGCCGACCACGTCGGTGACCGTGGTGACGAAGGCGCCCGAGGACAGCGCCGGGTCGAAGCCCAGCTTTTCCAGTCCGACCGGGATCAGGATGCCGGCCAGCGCGGCGGCGAAGAGGTTGATGATCATCGCCAGCCCGATCACCACGCCCAGCATCGGCTGGCCGAACCAGATATAGCTGATCGCCCCCATGATCAGGCCGAAGAACACACCGTTGGCCACGCCCTGGGCGATCTCGCGGCCGATGACGCGGCCGACATTGGAATAGGTCAGGCTGCGGGTCGCCAGCGCCCGCACCGCCACCGTCAGCCCCTGGGTGCCGGCATTGCCGCCCTGCGAGGCGACGATCGGCATCAGCACCGCCAGCGCCACGATGCGCGAGATCGAGCCCTCGAACAGCCCGATCACCAGCGAGGCGAGGATCGCCGTCAGCAGGTTGACGAAGAGCCAGGGGAACCGCTGCTTGGTGGTCTCGAACCAGTTGTCCGACAGGCTGCCCTCGCCGACACCGGCCAGGCGCAGGATGTCCTCCTCGTGCTCCTCGTCCAGCACGTTCATGGCGTCGTCGATGGTGATGACACCGACCAGCCGGTCGTCCCCGTCCACCACCGGGGCCGAGATCAGGTGGTACTGGTTGAACAGGTAGGCGACATCGGCCTCGTCCTCGGTCGCGCGGATGGTGCGGAAGCTCTCTTCGGCGATGTCCCTGAGCTTGACCTCGCGCTTCGACGACAGCAGCCGGCCCAGCGTCACGTTGCCCACCGGCTTCATCCGCGGATCGACCAGGATGACGTGGTAGAACTGGTCGGGCAGCCAGTCCTCGCTGCGCAGGAAGTCGATCGCGTCGCCCACCGTCCAGTGCTCGGGCGCCACCACCGTCTCGCGCTGCATCAGGCGGCCGGCCGAGTATTCCGGATAGGACATCGCCTGTTCGACGGCGACCCGGTCGGCATCTTCCAGCGCGTCGAGGATGATCTCCTGCTGCGGCTCCTCGAGGTCCTCGAGAATGTCGACGACGTCGTCGGACTCGAGCTCGCGCACCGCTTCCGACAGCACCTCGGGCGGCAGTGCGGCGATCACTTCCTCGCGGATCGATTCGTCGAGTTCCGACAGGATGTCGCCGTCGATCTCGCGCGACCACAGGCTGAGCAGTTCGGCCCGCTCCTGGCCGCCGATCTGTTCCAGAAGGTCGGCGATGTCGGCCGGGTGCAGGGGCTCGATCAGGTCGTTGAGCCGCTCCGGATCGCGCGCCTCGACGGCGTCGCGGATCGCCTCGACACGGTCGCGGTCGAGGCCCCGCACCTCGTCCTCCCGCGGCTCTTCGATGATCGCCTCGTCGTTCATCCCGCCCTCGTCGCGCTGGTCCCGCGCCGGGCCGCGCCTGCCCCCGCGATTGGCGCGACCCTAGCCGAAACTGTTTCAACGAAACAGAGGCAATAGGCAAATTTACCGGGCCGCGAAAGCCCTTTACTCTGGCCGGCGGAGATCACCGAAAGGACCGCAGATGGCAGAGCTGATCCTGGGCCAGACCCTGGCCTTCGCCGCCGATCCCTTTGTCGAGGGGCCGGGCGCGGCGCGGCACGAATGGCGCGGCGCCGTGCTGGTCGAAGATGGCCGGATCGCCGCCGTCGGGCCGGCCGACGCGCTGCGCGCGGCCCATCCCCGGGCGCGGGTGACGGATTACGGCGAGGCGCTGATCTCGGCCGGCTTCATCGACGCCCATGCACATTACCCCCAGACCGCCATCATCGCCAGCTGGGGCAAGCGGCTGATCGACTGGCTGAACAGCTACACCTTCCCCGAGGAGATGCAGTTTTCGAACATTTCCTACGCCGAGGACGTGGCGAAACGCTATTTCGACCTGACTCTTTCCAACGGCTCCACAACCACGGTCAGCTATTGCACCATCCATCCCGAAAGCGTCGAGGCCTATTTCGCCGAGGCCCGGCGGCGCGGGCTGCGGGCGCTGGCGGGCAAGACCTGCATGGACCGCGACACCGCGCCGGAGGGGCTGCGCGACACCGCCCGGTCTGCCTATGACGACAGCAAGGCGCTCTTGGAGAAATGGCACGGCAGCGACCGGCTGTCCTACGTCATCACCCCGCGGTTCTCGCCGACTTCGACGCCGGAGCAGCTCTCGGCCCTCGGCGCGCTCTGGGCCGAGCATCCCGACTGCCTGATGCAGACCCATCTGAGCGAGCAGACCGACGAGATCGCCTGGGTCAAGTCGCTCTACCCGCAGGCGCGCGACTATCTCGACACCTACGAGGCGCACGGGCTGCTCGGCCCCGGCGGGCTCTACGGCCATGCCATCCACCTCGAACCGCGCGAGCGCGACCGGCTGCGCGAGGTCGATGCCGCGCTGATCCATTGCCCGACCTCGAACACCTTCATCGGCTCGGGCCTGTTCGACATGGGCGGGCTGACCGCCGAGGGCCAGCGCGTCGGGCTGGCCACCGATACCGGCGGCGGCTCGTCCTTCTCGATGCTGCGGACGATGGCGGCGGCCTACGAGGTCGGCCAGCTGCGCCACCGCGCCCTGCACCCGGCCGAGCTGTGGTGGCTGGCGACGCAAGGCAGCGCCCGGGCGCTGCGGCTGGACGACAAGATCGGCAACCTCGCCCCCGGCATGGAGGCTGATCTGGTGATCCTCGATCTCGCCTCGACGCCGGCCATCGCCCAGCGCGCGGCACGGGCGAATGACATCTGGGAGGCGATCTTCCCGACCATCATGATGGGCGACGACCGGGCCGTGCAGGCGGTCTGGGTGAACGGCCAGCCGCTGCGCTGATGGCGCGGGCGCCGGGCATGCAGGGCTACGGCGCGCAGGCCGAGCTGCTGGCCGCACGCTACGAAAGCCTCGCCTTCGCGGCCGTCCATGCCAGCGTGCTCGACCTGTTTCCGCCGCCGCCGGCCCACGTGCTCGATATCGGCGCCGGCAGCGGCCGGGATGCGGCGCATCTGGCCGACCTCGGCCATGCCGTCACCGCCACGGAACCGAGCCCCGAAATGCGCGCCGCCGCCCGGCGCCTGCATCCCGAGGCCCGCATCGACTGGCGCGATGCCGCCCTGCCCGCTCTGCCCGGCCTGACCGCCCCCTTCGACCTGGTCCTGCTCACCGCCGTCTGGATGCATCTCGACGGCCCGGAACGCGCCGCCGCCCTGCCCCGGCTGGCGCAGCTCCTCGCCCCCGGCGGCCGGCTGATCCTGTCGATCCGCCACGGCCCGGTGCCCGAGGGCCGGCGCATGTTCACGGTCGACCCGCGGGAGACCATCGACCAGGCGGCAGCGGCCGGCCTGCGCCTGCTCCGCCATCTCGACGAGGCCTCGAAGCAGCGCGCCAACTGGCTCGCCGGCATCCACTGGACCCGCCTCGCCTTCGAAAGACCGGCCTGAGCCTTGCTCTCAGCGAAAACATCCCCGCCGGAGGCAGGCGGCATCCGCCACCTGCGCCGCCGCCGTGCCAAGGGCGTGGCGGTCAGTCCATCAGCCGCCGCGCCAGGGCGTTCTGGCGCTCGATCACGCGTGGCAGGTCGATCGTTGTCACCTGCCCGTCGCGCACCACCTGCCGGCCCTCGACGAACAGGTCGCGCACCCGCGTCGGCCCGGCCAGCAGCAGCGCCGCCGGGTCCCACGACCCGGCGCTCTCGATGCCCGAGACGTCCCAGACCGCGATGTCGGCCCGCATCCCCGGCGCCAGCTGGCCGCAATCGTCGCGGCCCAGCACCTCGGCCCCGCCGCGGGTCGCGATCCACAAGGCCTCGCGCGCGCTCATCGCGTCGGCGCCGTTGGCCACCCGCTGCAGCAGCATCGCCTGCCGCGCCTCTCCGATCAGGTTGCCGGCGTCGTTCGAGGCCGATCCGTCGACCCCGAGCCCGACAGGAACGCCGGCATCGCGCATCTGCCGCACCGGGGCGATGCCGGAGCCGAGTCTACAATTCGAACAGGGGCAATGGGCGACCCCGGTACGGGACCGGGCGAAAAGATCAATTTCCGAACCATCGAGCTTGACACAATGGGCGTGCCAGACATCGGCGCCGGTCCAGCCCAGCTCCTCGGCATATTGCCCCGGCCGGCAGCCGAAATTGGCCAGCGAATAGGCGATGTCCTCGTCGTTCTCGGCCAGGTGGGTGTGCAGCATCACCCCCTTGTCGCGCGCCAGCAGCGCCGCGTCGCGCATCAGCTCGCGGCTGACCGAGAAGGGCGAACAGGGGGCAAGGCCGATGCGGACCATCGCCCCGGGCTTCGGATCGTGGAAGCTGTCGACGACGCGGATCGAATCTTCGAGGATCGCCGCCTCCGCCTCGACCAGGCTGTCGGGCGGCAACCCGCCGGCGCTTTCGCCGATCGACATCGCGCCGCGGGTCGGGTGGAAACGCAGCCCGATCTCGCCCGCCGCCGCGATGGTGTCGTCGAGCCGCGATCCGTTCGGGAACAGGTAAAGGTGGTCCGAGGTCAGGGTGCAGCCCGACAGCGCCAGCTCGGCCAACCCGGTCAGGGCCGAGACCCGCATCTCCTCGGGGCCGAAGCTGGCCCAGATCGGGTAGAGCGTCTTGAGCCAGCCGAAGAGCAGCGCGTCCTGGCCGCCGGGCACGGCGCGGGTCAGGCTCTGGTAGAGGTGGTGGTGGGTGTTGACGAGACCCGGGGTGACGACGCAACCGCGCGCCTCGACCACGGCGCCGGTCGTGGTCAGTCCCGGCCCGACCGCCGCGATCACGCCATCGCGGATCAGGATGTCGGCGCCGGAGAGCTCTCCCGCCTCGGACATGGTCAGAAGGGTGCGGGCATTGCGGATCAGGATTTCGGCCATCGGGTCCTCACACAGGCTGCACCCCCTTCGTCCTGTGTGAGCACGCGCCGACGGAAAGGGGCTCAACTACTCGGCGCGCCCTCATTTAGCAGCCGCGACACCGGGCTGGCAAGCGCCCGGCCCCGCTCCCCCCGGGCTGGCAAGCCCCGGCCCCGCTCCCCCCGGCCCAAGGCCGCTGTCAGCCGGCCAGTAGTTTCAGCGCCTCGGCGTGGATTTCGCGGTTGGCGGCGGCCACCGCCCGGCCGCCCTCGTGCACCGGGCCGCCCTCCCAGTCGGTGACGATGCCGCCGGCGGCTTCGATCACCGCGATCGGCGCCTGGATGTCATAGGCGTTCAGCCCGGCCTCGATCACCAGGTCGATCTGACCCGCCGCGACCAGGGCATAGGCGTAGCAATCCATGCCGTAGCGGGTCAGCCGGGCCTTGTCGGCCACCCGGCGGAAGGCGGCGCCCTCCTCGGCGGTGCCGACCTCGGGGAAGGTGGTGAAGAGGATGGCCTCGTCCAGCCCGCGCGGCGACCGGGTCCTGAGCGCGGCGGTGCCCTGCGGGCCGGTCACGCGCGCGGTGCCGAGGCCGCCGACGAAGCGTTCGCCGATATAGGGTTGGTCGATGATGCCGAGCAGCGGGCCGGTGGCGTCGGAAAGCGCGATCAGCACGCCCCAGGTCGGGGTGCCGGACAGGTAGCCCCGGGTGCCGTCGATCGGGTCCAGGACCCAGGTCAAGCCGCTGCTGCCCTCTTTCCGGCCCATCTCCTCGCCCAGGATGGCGTCCTGCGGCCGCCGCGCGGCGAGGATCTCGCGCATCCGGGCCTCGGCGGCCCGGTCGGCCACCGTCACCGGATCGAAATGGTCGGTTTCCTTGGTCTCGGCATCCAGGGCGGGGCTGCGGAAATGGGCCAGAGTCTCGGCCCGCGCCGCCTCCGCCAGTTCCTCGGCCAGCGCCAGCAGCGCCCCCCGCTCATCCTCGCTCAGCCCTGCCATCGTCAGCCCTCCGCGCCTTCACAACCCGGCCGTAGCCGGGCCGTGGCGCAGGGTCAAGCCGACGGGGTCAAGCCGGCGGCGTCAAGCCGGCGGGCGGCGCGCGATCAGGCGACGTCGTCGCTGAGCACCCGGGCCAGATCGAACAGCCGGCGGCGCTGGTTCTCGGGGATCGCGTAGTAGGAACGCACCAGTTCCAGCGCTTCCTTGTCGGCGAGGATGTCGCCCTCGACCT
Organism: Acidimangrovimonas pyrenivorans; assembly: GCF_042643245.1. NCBI lineage: Bacteria > Pseudomonadati > Pseudomonadota > Alphaproteobacteria > Rhodobacterales > Paracoccaceae > Acidimangrovimonas > Acidimangrovimonas pyrenivorans. The sequence continues at coordinate 149,746 of NZ_JBHRSK010000014.1, read as the reverse complement.
TGGTCTGCGCTTCGCGGCTTTCGTCGATGCCCTCGAAGAAGAAGCTGATTGGCACGCTCAGCGCGTCGGCGATATCCCACAGGCGGGACGCGCTGACACGGTTCATGCCGGTCTCGTATTTCTGGATCTGCTGAAACTTGATCCCGACCTTATCGGCCAGTTGTTGCTGGGTCATGCCCACCATCCAGCGCCGGTGGCGGATGCGCTTGCCCACATGCGCGTCGACAGGATGTTTCATTATCTTTCTCCCCGATCGTCTCACAGGATCGTTTGGCTGTTTCCACTCCAACTCAGCTGGCACCGACTACAAGAGCACATACTGAAACACACATTCGGGAACCGGTCGCAACCGCCTCAACCGTCGCAGGCCCCGGCCGTCGCGAAATGCGACAGCCCAGATACACCTTTCCGGCGAAACAGTCTCCGCCCTCTCACCCAGCGCGATCTTTGCATTTTGCGGCAGCGCGCGCAACGTCCGGCTGAGGTCCGAGCCCCGAATTACAGTTAAAAGTGGTCCTTTCCGGCTCTGGAAATACCCCCAAACGGGGACTATCACTGAAAGAACAGCAAGCGGGAGGACAGGATGCGCGCTTTTCAGATCGACACTTACGGGGAACCGCCGGTCCTGCGCGACGTGCCGCAGCCCGAACCGGGGCCGGGCGAGCTGCGACTGAAAGTCGCCGCCTGCGGGCTCAATTTCGCGGATCTTCTGATGCTCAAGGGCCAGTATCAGGAACGCCCGCCGCTGCCCTTCACGCTGGGAATGGAACTGGCCGGCACGGTCGAGGCGCTGGGGGCGGATGTCGCCGGCCCGGCCGTGGGCACCCGGGTCGCGGCGATGGGCGGCTCCGGCGGGCTGGCCGAGCAGGCCTGCGTGCCCGCCGCGCGCTGCGTCGCCCTGCCCGACGCGATGAGCTTCCCCGAGGCCGCCGCCTTCCAGGTCGCCTATGGCACCAGCCATGTCGCGCTGCATCACCGCGCCCGGCTGCAGCCGGGCGAGACGCTCCTGGTGCTGGGCGCGGCCGGCGGGGTTGGCCTGACCGCGGTCGAGATCGGCAAGCTGATGGGCGCGCGGGTCATCGCCTGCGCCCGCGGCGCCGAGAAGCTCAAGGTGGCCGAGGCCGCCGGCGCCGACCACCTGATCGACAGCAGTTCCGAGGACCTGCGCGACGCGGTCAAGGCCCTGGGCGGCGCCGACGTGGTCTATGACCCGGTCGGCGGCGGCCAGTTCATGTCGGCGCTGCGGGCGACCCGGCCCGAGGGCCGGCTGCTGACCATCGGCTTCGCCAGCGGCGAGACGCCGCAAATCCCGGCCAACCTGCTGCTGGTCAAGAACCTGACCGTGATCGGCTTCTACTGGGGCGGCTACATGGCCTTCCGGCCCGAGGTGCTGACCGACAGCCTGGCCCAGCTCTTCGCCTGGTACAGCGAGGGCAAGCTGCACCCCCATGTCAGCAACACCCTGCCGCTGGACAAGACCGAGGACGGTCTGGCGCTGCTGCGCGAGCGCAAGTCGACCGGCAAGGTGGTGATCACGCCGTAAGGCGCGCCCGTGAGGCTATCGGGCCGCGCCGGTCCCCGGGCGCGGCCCCTGTTTCCGGGCCCGGCGCCGTTCCGGGCCATCTCTACCGCCCCCGGAAGGCCTTGCGCACGAGGTCGGCGAGGATGCCGACGACAGGCGACGGCGACGGATCGGCGACGTAGAGGTTGATCTTGGTCCGCGCCAGTTCGGGCAGCGCGCCGCCATGCGGGATCGGCTCCATGTAGCGCGGCTCGGCGCCCTCGACCAGGGCGTGAACCGCGAGGTCGGCGCTGACCGAGGCCTCGATCGAGCGGGTCGAATCGGATTCCACCGCCATCACCCAGTCGATCCCGGCCCTGTCGAGCGCCTCCTGCACGCCGACCCGGAAGATGCAGTTATGCTCGAAGGCCAGCGGCAGCGGCCGCTGCTTCCAGGCCTGCCCGCCCGGCGCGCCGACCCAGACCAGCGGCAGGTCGATCAGGGTTTCGCCTTCCGGGCCGCAGCTGTCCTCGGTGGTCAGGATGACGTCGCAGTCGCCGCGCGCGAACAGCGCCTTGAGCCGCCGCGTGTAGGACGAGACCAGCGTCACCCGCATCCGCGGATAATCGGCATGGATGCGTTGCAGCACCTTGGGGATCGCCGGGTAGACGATGTCGGCCGGCACGCCGAGCACGATCTCGCCCTCGAAGGCCTTGTGGGTCAGCCGCGCGATCGCCTCGTCGTTCAGCGCCAGCAGCCGGCGGGCATAGCCCAGCATCTGCTCGCCGGCCGCCGTCAGCCCGACGGTGCGGCCCGAACGGTCGAGCAGTTGCAGGTCCAGCGCCTCCTCCAGGCGCTTGATCTGCATCGAAACCGCCGATTGCGTCAGGTTGAGGAACCCCGCCGCCCGCGTCACCCCGCCGGCATCGGCGACGGCGGCGAAGGAGCGCAGGGCGGTCAGGTCGAGATTGCGGGCCATATCACACCTTTTGATGCTTTACGTCAAAACCATTCATTTTACATATGGACACCATTGTGACAGTAAGATCAAGAAAATTGATGCTCACCTGACCTTCGATCAGGCTTCGAGAAGGATCGAAACAATGACGATGACGGCTCATTCGACGACGATGCCCCATGGCGGCCACCGGTCGCACTCCCTGCTGGCGCGGCTGCGCCTCGGCCTGACCGTCCGGCGCGAGCGGCGCCGGCTGGCCGAACTGGACGACGCCGCGCTGCGCGATATCGGCGTCAGCCGCGATCAGGCCCGGGCCGAAGCCGAGCGCCCGCTCTGGGATGTGCCCGCCTATTGGCGCGGCTGAGCGGATCGCGCCGGATCAACAGCATGTTTTCCGGCGGCAAAAGCTTGAAAACCCGGCCCGGCTTCCCGATATTCCCTGATAAGGACGGCTCCGGCACACGGAGCCGCCGGACAGGGATTTGAATGGAGGCTTTCCATGGCAGAGTATGACACGATCCGCACGACGACGGGCGCCGGCGCGCGCGCGGGCGTGCGGATCGACGAGGGCCTTCGCGCCCACATGAACAAGGTCTACGGGCTGATGTCCATCGGCCTGCTGATGACCGGGCTTGTCGCCTGGGCCGTCGCGGGTCTGGCGATCACCGGCACCCCGACCGGCGCCCAGATCGGCGCCAACAGCTACCTGACCAGCTTCGGCGTCGCGCTCTACACCTCGCCGCTGCGCTGGGTGGTGATGCTGCTGCCGCTGGGCATGGTCTTCGGCTTCGGCGCCGCGATCAACCGCCTCTCCTATGGCGGCGCACAGCTGTTCTTCTACGCCTTCGCCGCGGCGATGGGCCTGTCGATCAGCTCGATCTTCATCGTCTTCACCGGCGTGTCGATCGCCCAGACCTTCCTGGTCACCGCCATCGCCTTCGCCAGCCTGAGCCTTTACGGCTACACCACCAAGCGCGACCTGAGCGCGATGGGCGCCTTCCTGATGATGGGCCTGGTCGGCATCATCGTGGCGATGATCGTCAACATCTTCCTGCAGTCGCCGGCCGTCGGATTCGCGGTCTCGATCCTCGGCGTGCTGATCTTCGCCGGCCTGACCGCCTTCGATACCCAGGCGATCAAGACCCAGTACATCCAGATGGCCCAGAGCGGCGATCAGGAATGGCTCGGCAAGTCGGCGATCATGGGCGCGCTGAAGCTCTATCTCGACTTCATCAACCTGTTCATGTTCCTGTTGCAGTTCATGGGCAACCGGAACTGAGCCCGGAACCGGGCCACAGACAGGTTCGGACCTGCACGGGGCCGGTGGGAAACCACCGGCCCTTCTGCTTTGCCCGGGCACTCCCGCGGCGCGCCCTTCGGGCGCAAGAAGGGGCGCGCTGCCCCCGTCGCCCTGCGGGCGCCTCCCCCGGGATATTTTCGTCCAGGTGAAAGCGGGAAGGGGGCGGCGGGCCGTCACTCCAGCAGGCGCTGCATGCGGATGGCGGGAAAGTCGATCCCCGGCCGCAGCGCCACCTCGACCGGGCCGAGGGTGACGAAGCCGAGCGCGCTGTAGAACGGCACCGCGGTGCGGGTGGCAAGGCAGTCGAGCCGGTGGATCCCGGCGGTGCGGGCCTCGGCGAAGACCCGGCCCATCAGCGCCCGGCCGATGCCGCGCCGCGTATGGCCGGCATCGGTGACGAGGTGGCGGACATGGGCACGCCCGACATCCGCCGCCTCGGGAAGCGGATCGGCCTCCTGCCCCGGCCCGGCCGGGCTCCAGCCGCCGGCGCCGAGTATCGTGCCCTCCGCCCCCACAGCCACGTAGTAGCGGCCCGAGGTCACCAGCCGGGGCTGGGCGCGGCTGAGAAGCGGGATCGCGGTGACGCGAATCGAGGGCGGGTAGTCGGCCGCCAGCAGCCGGCCGTAGCTGCGGGCGAACAGCGCGTCGATCGCGGCAAGGTCGGCAGCACGGGCAATGCGGATCAGCGGCGCGGACGTCATGGCAGGCAGATAGGCAGGCCGGCGCGGAAGGCAACGCCGCCGCGCCGCATGGTCGCGGCCAGGCGCGCCGCCCGGCGGATCGCGAAGAATTAACCTCTCGGACAGGAAATCCAGCCTACACTCATCCCCGTCACAGTGAAGGGAGTGTCTCAATGACCGCCGAAAACACCGCGCCGGACCGGGCCCTGATCGTTCTGCTGCGCCTCGCGATGGCCTGGGTCTTCCTCTACGCCGCCTCGCACCAGGTCTTGGTGCCGGGCTGGAGCGCCACCGGCTTCCTGGCCCATACCAAGACCTTCCACGCCCTGTTCATCCTGTTCACCGGCCCGGGGATCGGCGCCGTCGTGTCCTTCCTGGTGGAATACGGCCATCTGCTGATCGGGCTGTCGCTGCTGGCCGGGCTGTTCGTTCGCGCCAGCTCCATCGCCGCGATCGGGCTGATGATCCTGTACTGGATGGCCCATATGGATTTCCCCTTCATCTCGAACCACAACAACTTCCTGATCGACGAGCATATCGTCTACGCGCTGGTTCTGGCGCTGCTCTATATCCGCAGCGCGGGGCATATCCTGGGGCTGGACGGCTGGATGGCCGGGCGGGGCCTGGCCCGCAACAGCCGGCTGATCGGCTGGGCCTGCGGCTGAGATCGGCGCCGGGGCCGACAACGGGGCCGACGACGGGGCCGGAAACGCAAAAGGCCGCGCCCGAGGCGCGGCCAATATGCCTTCCGGAAGGGGCAGATCTTACTTGATCTTGCCTTCCTTGTACTCGACGTGCTTGCGCGCGACCGGGTCATATTTGTTGACGGTCATCTTCTCGGTCATGGTGCGGGCGTTCTTCTTGGTCACGTAGAAGTGCCCGGTGCCCGCCGTCGAGTTCAGACGGATCTTGATCGTCGTCGGCTTCGCCATTGCCTTGTCTCCTGCACTCGGGCGAACGCCGCGGCGCGGCCCGTGAATTCCTTGAAGCCCGCCTTTTACCGAGGCGCGGGCGGGAGTCAACCGTAAAACAAAGGCGCGGACGGCCTGTAAGCCGGATTCTGTTCCGGGGCCGAAGCCCCGTCGACGACCATTCCTCTAGGCCCGCCGTTGCCGACGCGCTCGAGCTGCCAACCCGGGCCCCGGGCTGAGACGTCCCTGCGGAGATATCCCCGGAGGGATCATGCCGCGTGGGGCCCCTATTCGGCATTGCTCCTGGTGGGGCTTGCCGTGCCGGTCCTGTTGCCAGGCCCGCGGTGGGCTCTTACCCCACCGTTTCACCCTGACCCCCGCCGCGGCGGGGGCGGTCTGTTCTCTGTGGCGCTTTCCCTCGGGTTTCCCCGGCCGGGCGTTACCCGGCACCATCGCCTCATGGAGTCCGGACTTTCCTCGCCCCCTTTCGGGGCCGCGGCCGTCCGGCCATCCGCGCGTGTCGCACTTAGGGGCTGTCGGCGTCACGGTCAATGGCGAAGCGGCGGGCGAGGTCGGCCGCCAGCCCGGCATCGACCGCATCGAGCGGCCCCGCCGCCCAGGGACGGAAGCGCAGCCGGAACGCCGTCAGCAGGGTGTCCAGGGGCGCGTCGGGATAGCCGAAGGCACGGGCGTCGGCGGCGAAGCGAGCGGGCGCGCCCCGCCCCGGTTCGGGCCAGACCGAGAGGCCGGCGCGGGCCAGCCGCTGCCAGTCGAATCGCGGCCCCGGATCGGCCTTGCGCCCAGGCGCCATGTCGGAATGGGCGATGACCCCCTCGGGCGGGATCGCCCAGCGTTCCATCACCCCGGCCAGCAGCGCCTCGAGCGCCCGCATCTGCGGCGCCGGGAAGGGGTGGACACCGGTATTGGCCAGTTCGACGCCGATCGAGCGCGAATTGACGTCGCCGCGCCCGCCCCAGCTGCCGGCTCCGGCATGCCAGGCGCGCATCTCCTCGGCCACCAGCACCTCGACGGCGCCGATCTCGGAAATCAGGTAATGGGCGGAGACCTCGGCCGCCGGGTCGCAGAGCCGGTCGCGGGCGGCGGCGCAGCTTTCCATCGCGGTGTAGTGGAGCACGATCAGCTCCGGCCGCTGCCCGTCGCGGCGGGGGCCGAAATTGGGAGAGAGCGGCGCCGGCACCGCGCTACGCCCTGCCCCGACGCCGGAGCGGCAGGCAGGTCGCAGGGGGAAGCGAGAGAGCGCCCGCCGCTGCGGGCCGGGTCCGGCACTGTCCGGCGCAGGCGCCGGGCGGAAACAGGGAAGGACATGCCGCCCGATACGGCATCGGCCGGCCTATTTCTCCATCGCCGCGCGGAACGGCGCCGGGTCCCAGCCGCAGGCATAGCCGTCGCCGTCGGGATCGAGGCTCTTCGGGTCGCGTTGCGGCCCGCCATTGGCCAGGAACATCTCCTGCGCCTTGTCGGCCGAAGGGAACCTGGCACAGGCACGGCGGCTGATCGCGTTCCGGAACGGGTTGCCGCGATGGTAGATCTGGGTGCCGATCGGATTGGTCGACTTCACCGCGTATTCCACCACATTGGGCGGGATCTCGACCGGCCGGCTGGGCACTGCGGTCGGCGGGATCACCTTGTACTGCGCCCGTTGCCGCGCCAGCCGCTCCTTGTCGCTGGCGATCGTCTCGCGCGAGCTCACGGCGGCAAAGCTCTGCTCGTCCGAGATCTTGGGATCGTTGACCGCCGCCATCTCGCCGGTATCGGCCTTGATCGTCGCCGGCGCCCCGCCGCGCGGGCGGTCGCCCGCCAGCCCCGCCGTCGGGTCGGACGGGTCGGCCAGCGCCGAGGTGCCCACCAGCGGCGCCCCGGCCGACGCGGTCGCGCCCGAGGCCGGCGCAACAGGCGTCGTCGCCCCGGATTGGCCCCCGGATTGCCCCTCGTGTTGCTTGAGGTAATCGGTGTAGCTGCCGAAGCCGGCCCCTTTCGACGGGGCGGCATCGTTCGGCGCGGTCGGCGCGCAGGCGGCGGCGGACAGGATCAGCGCCGCCGGAAGCAGGTATCGCATCAAAGGGCCTCTAGTTGCTCGGCCCAGAGGTTTACCACCATTTCGCCGGTTTGGAAACAAAGCCGGCGGCCTGTTCGAGGACATGAGCGTGATTCAGCAGATCGCCCTCTTCCCACGGCCGGCCGATCAGTTGCAGCCCCAGCGGCAGCCCCTGGCGGTCGAGCCCGGCCGGCACCGAGATGCCGGGCAGGCCGGCAAGGTTGACCGTGACGGTGAAGACGTCGTTGAGATACATCTGCACCGGGTCGGCATTGGCCATCTCGCCTAGCCCGAAGGCGGCCGACGGCGTCGCCGGGGTCAGGATCGCGTCGATGCCTTGGGCGAAGACCTCCTCGAAGTCGCGCTTGATCAGGGCGCGGACCTTGCGGGCGCGGTTGTAATAGGCGTCGTAGAAGCCGGCCGAGAGCACGTAGGTGCCGATCATCACCCGGCGCTGGACCTCCTTGCCGAAGCCCTCGGCCCGGGTCTTCTCGTACATCTCGGTGATGCCGTCGCCCTTGCCCAGCTTGGCGCGGTGGCCGTAGCGCACGCCGTCATAGCGGGCGAGGTTCGACGACGCCTCGGCCGGGGCGATGACGTAATAGGCCGGCAGGGCATACTTGGTGTGCGGCAGGCTGATATCGACGATCTTGGCGCCGGCGTCCTTGAGCATCTCGGCGCCCTGGTGCCACAGCGCCTCGATCTCGTCCGGCATGCCGTCCATCCGGTACTCCTTGGGGATACCGATGGTCTTGCCGCGGATGTCGCCGGTCAGCATGGCCTCGAAATCCGGCACCGGGATCTGGGCGCTGGTCGAATCCTTCGGGTCCTCGCCCGCCATCGCCCCCAGCATGATCGCCGCGTCGCGCACCGTCTTGGTCATCGGCCCGGCCTGGTCGAGCGAGCTGGCGAAGGCGACGATGCCCCAGCGCGAGCAGCGGCCGTAGGTCGGCTTGAGACCGGTGATGCCGGTGAAGGCCGCCGGCTGGCGGATCGAGCCGCCGGTATCGGTGCCGGTCGCGGCCAGGCACAGGTCGGCCGCCACGGCCGAGGCCGAACCGCCGGACGAGCCGCCCGGGGTCAGAGGCATGTCGTCATTGCCGCGCCGCCACGGGTTGACCGCATTGCCGTAGGTCGAGGTCTCGTTCGAGCTGCCCATGGCGAATTCGTCCATGTTCAGCTTGCCCAGCATGACGGCGCCGGCATCGAACAGGTTCTGGGTGACGGTCGATTCGTATTCCGGCCGGAAGCCCTCGAGGATCCGGCTCGCCGCCTGGCTCGGCACGCCCTTGGTGCAGAACAGGTCCTTGATGCCCAGCGGGATGCCGCACATCGCCGGCGCGTCGCCGGTCTTGATCCGTTCATCCGCCGCCCGCGCCTGCTCGAGCGCGATCTCGGGCGTGTGGTGGACGAAGGCGTTCAACTCGGCCGCCCCGTCGATCGCGGCCATGCAGGCCATGGTCAGATCGACCGAGGTCACCTCGCCCTTGCGCAGCGCGTCGCGCGCATCGGCAATCGTCAGTTGGTTGAGCTTGTCCGTCATCCGATCATTCCATCTCTTGCTTGGCACCCGCGCCGGGGCGCCGCCCGTTCACGGCCGCCCGTTCACGACCTCGGCCGCTCACTCAACCACTTTCGGCACGGCGAAGAAGCCCTCGCGCGCGTCGGGCGCGTTCGCGAGGATGCGGTCCTGCATGTTGCCGTCGGTGACGACGTCCTCGCGCCGCTTGAGCCGCATCGGCGTGACGCTGGTCATCGGCTCGACGCCCTCGATATCGACCTCGCCCAGCTGCTCCATGAAGGTCAGGATGCCCGAAAGCTCGCCCGCCAGCGCCGGCAGGTCGTCTTCCTCCACCTTGATGCGGGCCAGATGGGCCACCTTGCGGGCGGTATCGGTATCAATCGACATGGGTCTCTCCCCGTGGAACGGTCCGGCCTCGTTTAGCTCCCGGCGCGGCGCGCTGCAAGCATGTGGCGCCGCATAACCTCGATCATCCAGCCCAGCATGACGGCATTGAGCAGATGCCAGAGGAAATGGGTGCCCAGCGGCCAGACCGGGCAGAGCGGCGTGTCCGCCGCCCGCGCCGCGATCGACAGGGTCAGCAGCGCCGCCCCGATCCCCAGCCCGCGCGCCGTATCCGGCGCCCGCCGGACCAGCGCAAGGGCGTAGAGCGCGATCAGCAAAGCCACCGTGGCATAGGCGGCCGACCCGCCCAGCCCCGGCACGAGGAAATGCAGTCCCGGGGTGGCGAGCGCGGCATAGGGAAAGAACAGCGCGGTGAGGCCCAGCGCCGGCCAGAGCCGCAGGCCCCAGAACTGCCGGTTGGCCTCGTAGAGATAGACCAGGATGAACAGCGCGATCGGCAGCACGTCGGCCAGCCCGGCCCAGCGTTGCGCGACGGTATGGAACAGCCCCGAGCCGATCCCGATCGCGGCCAGGATCGCCGCCAGCGCCCGCGCCGGCGCCAGCCCGCGCACCCGGCGCCACATCACCGCCGCCGCAACCAGGAAGGCGAGATTGGTGAGGGCATTGACCGGCTCGGCCCACAGCCCCGGGTCCAGCCTTTCGCAATATCCGTCGACCGCTTCCGTCCAGCCCATTTCCTTCTCCGCCACAGGCCCTACACTCTGCGCCGAACCGTCAAGGAGGAGAGACCATGAAACTCACCTGGCTCGGCCATTCCGGCTTCCGTCTCGAGATCGCCGGCCTCACACTGTTGATCGACCCGTGGATGACCGGCAACCCCATGTTCCCCGCCGACCGCCGCGACGAGGCGATCCAGGGAGCGACGCATATCCTGCTCACCCACGGCCATGGCGACCATTCCACCGACGCCATCCCGGTGGCGAAGGAGCTCGGCATCCCCGTCGCCGGCACCTACGACCTGATCTCGTGGTGGCAGGCCAAGGAGGGGATCGAGGGCATCGGCTTCAACAAGGGCGGCACCGTCGACCTCGGCGGCGTCAAGGCGACGCTGGTCAACGCCTGCCATTCCTCCTCGGTCGCCGGGCCGGACGGCGCGCCGGTCTATGCCGGCCACGAGGCGGGCTTCATCATCGAGGGCGAGGGCCACGGCATCTACGTCTCGGGCGACACCGACGTGATGGCCGACATGAAGCTGTTCAACGACCTGCATCAGCCGGACATCGGCATCCTGTCCGCCGGCGGTCACTTCACGATGGACATGAAACGCGCCGCCTATGCCGCCAAGACCTTCTTCGACTTCAAGATCGTGATCCCCTGCCACTACCGCACTTTCCCGATCCTCGAGCAGGACGCCGAGGTGCTGAAGGCCGGCCTGCCGGGAGTGAACGTGATCGAACCGCAGGTGATGGAGCCGATCGAGCTGTGAGGCCAGGGCCGGGGGCGCTGCCCCCGGACCCCCGGGATATTTGGACTGAGAGGAAGAGCCAGAGCGGTCTTTCCTTCCTCCCTTCCTCTCAGCGAAAATATCCCACGGGGGTCCGGGGGTGTGAAACCCCCGGCCTAGCCGTCCCGCTTGCCGGCGAAGAATTCCTTGAGCAGCGCCGCCGCGGCCGCGGCGCCGATGCCGTCATAGACCTCGGGGACATGGTGGCTCTGCGGATGGGCGAAGACGCGCGGGCCATGGGCGACGCCGCCGGATTTCGGGTCGGCGGCGCCGTAGTAGAGCCGGGCGATGCGCGCCTGCGAGATCGCCGAGGCGCACATCGGGCAGGGTTCGAGCGTGACATAGAGGTCGTGCCCCGGCAGCCGCTCCGAACCGGCGGCGGCGCAGGCGGCGCGCAGGGCGAGGATCTCGGCATGCGCCGTCGGGTCGGCCAGCTCGCGGGTGCGGTTGCCGGCGCGGGCCACCACCGTGCCGTCGGGGGCGACGATGACGGCACCCACCGGCACCTCGCCGCGGGCGGCGGCGGCGCGGGCTTCCTCCAGCGCGATGTCCATGTAGCTGCGAAACGGGCTCATCGGCTCTTCCTGCCCGCAAGTGGCCTTCCCCGCAAGTGCCGCTTTCACGGCCCGCGCTTTGGCGCTAGAAGGCGGCCATGAGCAACACAACTCCCCCCGGCGAGCGCATCGCCAAGGTCCTGGCCCGTGCCGGCGTCGCCTCGCGGCGCGAGGCCGAGCGGATGATCGAGGCCGGCCGCGTCGCGGTCAACGGCAAGGCGATCGACAGCCCGGCGCTGAACGTCACCGCGCACGACAAGATCACCGTCGACGGCAAGCCCGTCGCCGAGCCCGAGCCGCCGCGGCTGTGGCTCTATTACAAGCCGCTGGGGCTGGTGACCTCGGCCAGCGACGAGAAGGGACGCGAGACCGTCTTCGACAACCTGCCCGAGGAGCTGCCGCGGGTGATGTCGGTCGGCCGGCTCGACCTCAATTCCGAGGGGCTGCTGCTGCTGACCAATGACGGCGCCATCAAGCGCCGGTTGGAGCTGCCCTCGACCGGCTGGCTGCGCAAGTACCGGGTCCGGGTCAAGGGTACGCCCGACGATGCGGCGCTCGAGCCGCTGCGCAAGGGCATCACCGTCGAGGGCGAACGGTTCCAGCCGATGGAGGTCACGCTCGACCGCCAGCAGGGCGCGAATGCCTGGCTGACGGTGGGGCTGCGCGAGGGCCGCAACCGCGAAATCCGGCGCGCGATGGGCGAGATCGGGCTGGTGGTCAACCGGCTGATCCGGATCAGCTACGGCCCGTTCCGGCTGGGCGACATGCAGCCCGGCGCGGTGCAGGAGGTCAAGGCCAAGGTGCTGCGCGACCAGCTCGGGCTGGAAAATCCGGACGAGGAAGCCAAGACCGGCACCGCCAGGCGCAAGGGCAAGCCGGGCGCGAAACCGGGGCCGAAACCGGGACCGAAGGCCGGCCCGGGCGCGCCGGGCCGGAAGACCGGGCCCGCGGCCGGCACCAAGACCGGGGCCAGGCCCGAAGCCAAGCCCGAGGTCAGGCCCGGCGGGGCCCGCAAGCCGCGCCCGATGCCCGGGCCGGGCAAGGCCGGGGCGACGCGGCGTAAACCCGCCGGCCGCAGCTGAATCCTGTCTTTCCGGCGGCTTGACGCTGGTATGCCCCCGGGCGATCCCCTATAGTAACGGGGTGTTCCACCGGTATTTTTCGGGTGCTCAGAGGGACGGCATGTCTGGCACGGGGTTTCAGAAGCTTTCATATTTCCTGCTGCTGGCATTGATCCTCTACGTCGCCGTCGCGGGGGGCATGTGATGGCGCAGCGCTTCGGTGGCCAATACAGCCCCGGCAGCGACGGCGCTCCGCAGCCGGGCGCGCCCAACCCGTTCCACGGCCGCCGTCCGACCCGGGTCGGAGGCCGCGCCAATTTCCTCTTCATCGCGCCGCTGGTCTTCGCCGTCACCGCCTTCTGGCAGCCGCCGGTCGGGCTGGCGCTCGACCTTGGCGCCTGCGCCACGCTGCTCCTGGCCGCCTGGCTGACGCGCGACGGGCTGCGGGCGCAGGAGGCCTACGAGGCGCGGACGGTCGCCCGCCGCCCGGCGATCCCGCGCAAGATCTTCGGCTCGGTGTTGACCGGCCTCGGCCTGGCGCTCGGCGGCTTCGTCCCGGAGGGCGGCCTGGTCGCGCCGGCGATCTTCGCCGTGCTCGGCGGTGCGCTGCATTTCGGTGCCTTCGGACCGGACCCGCTGAAGGACAAGGGGATGGAGGGCGTCGACGCCTTCCAGACCGACCGCGTCGCCCGCGCCGTCGAGGAGGCAGAGAAGCACCTGAGCGCGATCCAGGACGCGATCAAGCGCAGCGGCGACCGGCGGCTGGTGGCGCGGGTCGAGAGCTTCATCGGCACCGCCCGCAAGATGTTCCGCACCGTCGAGAACGACCCGCGCGACCTGACGGCGGCGCGGAAATATCTCGGCATCTACCTGATCGGGGCGCGCGACGCGACGATCAAGTTCGCCGAGATCGCCGCCCGCGGCCACGACGCCCAGGCGCGTGCCGATTACGAGGCGCTGCTCGACGATCTGGAGAGCAATTTCACCGCGCAGACCACCGCGCTCTTGCAGGACGACAAGACCGATCTGGACATCCAGATCGACGTGCTGCGCGAACGGTTGCAGCGCGAAGGGGTGCGCCCGGGCTAGGGCGCCAGTTTCAGGGAAGGATTTGAGAGATGTCAGAAGCCGTCCGCGCCAAGGCCGCCGAGGCCCTTGCCGAAATCGAGAAGGTCAGCGCCGTGGTCCTGCCCGAACCCGTGCAGGCCGAAGCGGTGGTGCCGCTGGACAAGGCCCCCGCCCCGGTGGCCGAGGAAATCCGCAAGCGGATGGCCGAGATCGACATGACCAACACCCAGTCGATCATCTCCTTCGGCTCGGGCGCCCAGGCCGAGCTGCAGACCATCAGCCAGTCGATGCTGACCGGCGTGCGCAACAAGGATGTCGGCCCGGCCGGCGACAGCCTGCGCGAGATCGTCAGCACCATCCGCGGCTTCTCGGTCTCGGAACTGGACGTGCGCCGCAAGCGCAGTTGGTGGGAACGGCTGACCGGCCGCGCCGCGCCCTTCGCCCAGTTCATCGCCCGCTACGAGGAGGTGCAGGGCCAGATCGACCGCGTCACCGAATCGCTCGACCAGCACGAGCACAAGCTGCTGATCGACATCAAGTCGCTCGACGTGCTCTACGGCAAGACGCTTGATTTCTATGACGAACTGGCGCTCTACATCGCCGCCGGCGAGGCCAAGCTGTCCGAGCTCGACACCACCACGATCCCGGCCAAGGAGGCCGAGGTCGAGGCCGCGCCCGAGGAGCAGCAGGTGATGAAGGCGCAGGAGCTGCGCGACCTGCGCGGCGCGCGCGACGATCTCGAACGCCGGGTCCATGACCTCAAGCTGACCCGGCAGGTGACGATGCAGTCGCTGCCCTCGATCCGGCTGGTGCAGGAGAACGACAAGAGCCTGGTGACCAAGATCAACTCGACTCTGGTCAACACCGTTCCGCTGTGGGAAACCCAGCTCGCCCAGGCGGTGACCATCCAGCGCTCGCGCGAGGCGGCGGCGGCGGTGCGCGAGGCCAACGACCTGACCAACGAGTTGCTGACCTCGAATGCCGAGAACCTGCAGCAGGCCAATCGCGAGGTGCGCACCGAGATGGAGCGCGGGGTGTTCGACATCGAGGCGGTGAAGAAGGCCAACGAGACGCTGATCGCGACGATCAACGAGAGCCTGCAGATCGCCGACGAGGGCAAGGCCAAGCGCGCCGCGGCCGAGAAGGAGCTGACCAGGATGGAGCATGACCTGCGCGACACGCTGGCCGCCGCCAAGGCGCGGGCCGACGGTGTCGGCGACAATGCCGGCACCAGCGTCCCGAAGGCCTGAATGCCGCTCCATCGCCCCTTCCCCGGCCGCGTCGCGGCCCTCGGCCTGCTGACCCTGACCGCGCTGGCCGGCTGCGACGCCCTGTTCGTCAAGCCGGTGCCGGTGCCGCCGCCGCGCCCGGCCGGCCTGCGCCCCGCCCCCTCGGCGGCGAGCGAGGCGGCGCGGGTCCATTACGCCAAGGTCCAGTCGGACCTGCTGGAACAGGGGCTGCTGCGCACCGATGGCGGCGGGCCGGACACGCCGTTCAACACCCGCGACCTGACCGAGAATTTCATCCGCATCGCGCTTTACGACGAATACGCCCCCGACGGCAGCGGCCTGGTGCCGAAACAGACCCCGAGCCGGCTGCGGCGCTGGAACAAGCCGGTGCGGATGAGCCTGACCTTCGGCCCGACGATCCCGGACGAGGAGCGCGCCAAGGACCGCAAGACCGTCGCCGCCTATGCCGCCCGGCTGGGCCGGGTCTCGGGCCACCCGGTCTCGCTGGTCTCGTCCGGGCGGACCAATTTCGACATCTTCGTGCTCAACGAGGATGCCCGCCGCGCCTTCGGGCCGCAGCTCAGGAAGCTGGTGCCCGGCATCGGCAACAACGTGGTGCGGACGATCACCACCATGCCGCGCTCGACCTATTGCCTGGTCTTCGCCTTCTCCGAGGGCAATGCCAGCACCTATAGCCGCGCCGTCGCCGTGATAAGGGGCGAACATCCCGACCTGCTGCGCCTGTCCTGCTATCACGAGGAACTGTCGCAGGGGCTGGGGCTGGCCAATGACAGCCCGGCGGCGCGGCCGTCGATCTTCAACGACGACGAGGAGTTCGCCCTGCTGACGACGCAGGACGAGCTGATGCTCAAGATGCTCTACGATCCGCGGCTGAAGCCGGGCATGAAGCCCGCCGAGGCCCGGCCGATCGTGCGGGTGATTGCAAGGGAACTGATGGGCGGGCAGAGTTAGGCCGGCGGCATCTAGCGACACGGAAAGGCGGACAGCATGTCGATCTTCGATTTCCTCAAGGGCGAGTTCATCGACGTCATCTCCTGGGTCGATGACACCCGCGACACCATGGTCTGGCGCTTCGAGCGCGAGGGCCATGCCATCAAGTACGGCGCCAAGCTGACCGTGCGCGAGGGCCAGGCGGCGGTGTTCATCCACGAAGGGCAGCTGGCGGATATCTTCAGCCCCGGTCTCTACATGCTCGAGACCAACAACATGCCGGTGCTGACGACGCTGCAGCACTGGGACCACGGCTTCCAGTCGCCGTTCAAGTCCGAGGTCTATTTCGTCAACACGACCCGGTTCAACGACCTCAAATGGGGCACCAAGAACCCGATCATGTGCCGCGATGCCGAATTCGGGCCGGTGCGGCTGCGCGCCTATGGCACCTATTCGATGCGGGTCACCGATCCGGGCAAGTTCATGACCGAGATCGTCGGCACCGATGGCGAGTTCACCGCCGACGAGATCAGCTTTCAGATCCGCAACATCATCGTGCAGGAATTCAGCCGCGTCATCGCCGGCTCGAACGTGCCGGTGCTGGACATGGCGGCCAACACCGCCGACCTGAGCAAGCTGGTCGCCAATGCCATCGCCCCGACCATCGCCAATTACGGGCTCGAACTGCCCGAGTTCTACATCGAGAACATCTCGCTGCCCGAGGCGGTCGAGAAGGCACTGGACAAGCGCACCTCGATGGGGATCGTCGGCGACCTGAACCGCTACACCCAGTTCTCGGCCGCCGAGGCGATGACCACCGCCGCCGGCACGCCGGGCTCGTCGATGGCGGCCGGGCTGGGCGCCGGGATGGGCATGGGGATGGCGGCGCAGATGGCCCAGCAGGGGCCGTGGGGCGGCGCACCGCAAGCCGCGCCGGCCTATGCGCCGCCGCCCCCGCCTCCGCCGCCGGTCGAGAAGGTCTGGCACATTGCCGAGAACGGCGCGACGCAGGGCCCTTATGGCCGCGGCCATCTCGGCCGCATGGTCACCGAGGGCAGCTTCACCCGCGAGACGCTGGTCTGGACCCCGGGCCAGGACGGCTGGAAACCGGCGGGCGAGATCGCCGAGCTGGCCCAGCTCTTCACCATCGCTCCGCCGCCGCCCCCGCCGCCGCCGGCCTCGTGAGGCGGCGCGGCCGTGACGAGTGAGCACCACAGTTACCCGTGCCCGCAATGCGGGGCCGAGATGCGCTTCGCCCCGGGGGCGGACAAGCTGGTCTGCGAGCATTGCGGCCACGAGGAGCCGGTCACGGCGGGCGCCGGCACGGGCGCCGACACAATCGAGTCGCTGACCGCCATCCCCTCGACCCGGACGCGCAACAAGCACCTGACCGAGCACGACTACCAGGCGGCGCTGGCCGATGCCCTGCCGCCGACGGCGATGGAGGAGGTCCGCACCGTCACCTGCCCCTCCTGCGGCGCCAGTTTCGAGTTCGACCCGCATGTCCACGCCGCCGAATGCCCGTTCTGCGCCACGCCGATCGTCACCGACACCGGAGCCCACCGCCAGATCAAGCCGCAGGCGCTGGTGCCGTTCCAGCTGACCGAGGTGCAGGCCCGCGCGGCGATGACGAAATGGCTCGGCCGGCTCTGGTTCGCGCCCAACGGTTTGGTGCAATACGCCCGCAAGGGCCGGGCGCTGACCGGCATCTACACCCCCTACTGGACCTTCGACGCCGACACCCGCTCGACCTATACCGGCCAGTGCGGCGTCGCCTATTACGAGACCCGGACCGTCACCGTGCAGGTCGACGGCCGCAACCAGACCCGGCAGGAGCAGGTGCGCAAGATCCGCTGGTATCCGGCGGCGGGCACCGTGGCGCGGCGCTTCGACGACGTCCTCGCCCTGGCCTCGACCAGCCTGCCGCGCGGCTATGTCGACGCGCTCGAACCCTGGGACCTGAGCGGGCTCGAGGCCTACCGCCCGGACTACCTCGCCGGCTTCCGGGCCGAGGGCTATTCGGTCGGGCTCGAGGAGGGCCACTCCATCGCAAGGGTGAAGATGGACCGGGTGATCGAGCAGGACGTGCGCCGCGACATCGGCGGCGACGAGCAGCGGATCCATTCGATCGACACCACGGCGACCAACGAGACCTTCAAGCATGTCCTGCTGCCGATCTGGATGGCGGCCTACAAGTATCGCGGCAAGAGCTACCGCTTCGTCGTCAACGGCCAGACCGGCAAGGTGCGCGGCGAGCGGCCGTGGTCGTGGTGGAAGATCGCCGGCGCGGTGCTGGTAGCCGCCGTTGCCATCGGCGTCGTCGTCTATCTCAAGCAGAACCAGTGACTTCCGCCTCCCCCTCCGGCGCCGGGGCAAGCCGCAACGTCGCGCTCTACCCGTGGTTCAAGGCGCTCCAGAACCTGCTGTTCTGGCAGGCGGTCTGGTTCCTGTTCTTCCAGGCACATCTGTCGGCGGCCGAGGCGGTGCTGCTCTACGCCACCTACGACGTGGCGACGACGCTGCTCGAAGTGCCCTCGGGCTACATGTCCGACCGGCTGGGGCGGCGGGTGACGCTGGTCGCCTCGGCGCTGGCCGGGTTGGCCGGGGCGGTGCTGATCGGGCTCGGCAGCGGCTTCTGGGCCTTCGCGCTGGGGCAGATCCTGATCGGCACCGGCATCGCCTTCGCCTCGGGCACCGACAGCGCGCTGCTCTACGAATCCCTCGCCGCCGAGGGCCGGGCGGACGCCGTCGAGGCCGAAGAGCTGAAGGCCTGGCGCTTCTCCTTCGCCGCCCTCGCCCTGTCGGCCGTCACCGGCGGCGCGATGGGGGCCGGCGCCCTGCCCTTCCTTGCCGCCGCGCTGGCCCAGGCCGGAGCGGTGATCCTCGCCCTGCGCTTCACCGAGCCGCCGCGCGGCCGGGAAGACTTCGCCGAGGGCGAGGAACTGCTCCGCCTCGGATCGCTGCGCGCCGCCTTCCGCCAGCCGGTGGTGCTGTGGATCTTCGCGCTGTCGGTGCTGATGTATGGTTTCAGCCATATTCCCTTCGTCTTCGGCCAGCCCTTCATCCTCGAGGCGCTGACGTCGTCGGGGCTGAGCGCCGAGGCACCGCTGGTCAGCGGCGCGGTCACGACGGTGATGATGCTGATCTCGCTGGTCGCCTCGGCCTGGGCGCCGCGGCTGCGGCGGCGGATCGGGCTCGGGGCGATGCTGCTGACGGCGTTCGGGATGCAGATCGCCCTCTGCGCCACGCTGGCGCTGACCAACGGCATGGCGGCGATCGCGCTGCTGTTCCTGCGCATGGTGCCGAACGCCCTGTCGCGCCCCTTCATCGTCGCCCGGGTCCAGCCGCTCCTGGGCAGCGAGGGCCGGGCGACCTATTTCTCGCTGCAAAGCCTCGTCGGCCGGCTGCTCTTCGCCGCCACCCTGTGGCTCGCCTCGCATGGCACCTCGGGCAGCGGCCAGATGGCCTACGCCGAGATCCAGACGATCCTGGGCTGGTATGTGGCCGGCGGGCTGCTCTGCCTCGGCGCGCTGGCGCTCGCCGCACGGAGGGTGCGGATCGCGGCGGAGGGATAAGGCGGCACTGCCGGCGAAGTCCTATCGCGACCACTCCCCGGCTCTCAACGTGAGCCGGGGAGTGGCGCATTGCCTGCCGCCTTGACATCCGCCCCGCCCGCAGCCGATAGGTCAGCGATCCCGAGAACCAACGGAGCCGCCATGCGCATCCTCTCCGAAGCCGTCATCCCGGAACTGCCGAACTACTACCGCGGCAAGGTGCGGGACAATTACGACCTGCCGGCCGATGCGACGCACGGTCCGCGCCGGATCATCATCTCGTCCGACCGGATCAGCGCCTTCGACCGCATCCTCGCCTGCGTGCCGTGGAAGGGCCAGGTGCTGACCCAATGCGCGCGCTACTGGTTCGAGGAAACCTCCGACATCTGCCCCAACCACGTCCTCGCCTATCCCGACCCCAATGTCGTCGTCGGCCGGAAGCTGACGATCCTGCCGGTCGAGATGGTGGTGCGCGGCTACCTCGCCGGGACCACCGGCACCTCGGTGCTGACGCTCTACAAGAAGGGTCAGCGGCAGATGTACGGCCACAGCCTGCCCGACGGGCTGCGCGACAACGAGAAGCTGCCGGCGCCGATCATCACCCCCACCTCAAAGGCCTTCGACGGCGGCCATGACGAACCGCTGACGGCGGAGGAGATCGTCGCCCAGGGCCTGCTGAGCCAGGAACAATGGGACACGGTCTCGGCCTATGCCCTCGCCCTTTTCGCCCGCGGCCAGACGCTGGCGGCGGAACGCGGGCTGATCCTGGTCGATACCAAATACGAGTTCGGCCTCGACGAGGATGGCAACATCGTGCTGGCCGACGAGATCCACACCCCCGACAGCAGCCGCTACTGGCTGGCAGACGGCTACGACGCCGCCTTCGCCGCCGGCAGCCGGCCGCCGAGCTTCGACAAGGATTTCATCCGCGCGTGGGTGGCCGAACGCTGCGATCCCTATACCGACGCGATCCCTGAAATCCCCGCCGAGATGATCGAGGAGACCAGCAAGGTCTATATCCGCGCCTACGAGGCGATCACCGGCAAACCCTTCGTGCCGGACGAGAGCGGCGCCACCCCGCTCGACCGCATCCGCGCCAACCTCGCGCCCTATTTCCCGAAATAGGGCGCGCGGCTTTCCTCTTCACCTCGGCAGAGGGGGCAGCCCCCTTTGCCGCTTTCTGCCGGTAAATATCCCCGCCAGAGGTCTCCCACCGGCGGGGCCCGCCCGCCCCGGCTCAGCCGCGATTGATCGGCACCCGCTTGGCGCCTTCCGGGGCCTTGGCCTTCTTCTTGGGCACCGAGATCGACAGCACGCCGTCCTTGAGCGACGCCCCGACCGCGGCCTCGTCGGCATCGGGCGGCAGGCGGAAGCTGCGGCTGAAGGCGCCGAACTGGCGTTCGCTGAAATACCAGGTCTCGCCCTCCTCCTCGCGGCTGGTCTTCTTCTCGCCGGTCACGGTGACGACGCCATCCTCGACGGTGAGGTGGATGTCGTCCTCGGCCACGCCGGGCAGTTCCAGCGCGATGTTGTAGGCGGCCTCGGTCGCCGAAGCTTCCGACGGTGGGGCGACCCATTCGGCCAGCCGCGTGCCCATGTTGCGCAGCGGTTCGTAAAGCGAGGGCCAGAACCCTCCGGTATGGGATTTCTCGACCATGGTAATCCTCCTGTCAGCACTGTTGACGGCGCGATCCTGCCCGGCGCCCGGACGAGTCTCCATGATTTGCGTCAATTGTTGCGCGTCGCGGCGGCGGCGCCTATGGATCAGGACGGAAAAGCGATGGGAGACAGGCGGATGCGGGCTCTGGTGCAGCGGGTGAGCGAGGCCTCGGTGACAGTCGACGGCCGGGTGATCGGGCAGATCGGACCCGGCCTGCTGGTGCTGGTCTGCGCCATGCAGGGCGACAGCGAGGCCCAGGCCGAGGCGCTGGCGGCCAAGATCGCCAAGCTGCGCATCTTCAGCGACGAGGCGGGCAAGATGAACCGCTCGCTGCTCGATATCGGCGGCGCCGCGCTGGTGGTCAGCCAGTTCACCCTCGCCGCCGACACCGCGCGCGGCAACCGCCCCGGCTTTTCCACCGCGGCTGCGCCGGACGAGGGCCGGCGGCTCTACGAATACCTCTCGGAGCGGATGCGGGCGCAGGGGATCGAGGTCGCCAATGGCGTGTTCGGCGCCGACATGAAGGTGGCGCTGGTCAATGACGGGCCGGTGACGATCTGGCTGGAGACCTGACCCTGCCTTCCTCTCAGGTGAAATATCCCCCGCGGAGCGTCCTGTCGCGACCGCCGGCGCCTGTGGCCGGGACAGGATTCCTTCGGCGAGGATATTTGGACTGAGAGGAAGGCAGGGTCAGGTCTTGACGAACAGCTTGCGCGGCACGTCGGCCAGGCATTCGACCCCGGTTTCGGTGATCAGGATGCTCTCGGTCAGCTCGAACCCCATGTCTTCAAGCCACAGCCCGGTCATGAAATGGAAGGTCATCCCCGGCTGCAGCTCGGTCTTGTCACCGCGGCGCAGGCTCATGGTGCGCTCGCCCCAGTCGGGCGGGTAGCTCAGCCCGATCGGGTAGCCGGTGCGGCTGTCCTTCTCGATCCCGTGTTTCGCCAGCACGCCGAAGAAGGCGGCGGCGATGTCCTCGCACAGGTTGCCCGGCCTGGCCGCCGCCAGCCCGGCTTCCAGGCCCTCCTGCACCGCCGTCTCGGCGTCGAGGAAGGCTTGCGTCGGGGTGCCGAGGAACAGGGTGCGCGACAGCGGGCAGTGGTAGCGGCGATAGCAGCCGGCGACCTCGAAGAAGGTGCCCTCGCCCGCCTTCAGCGGCCGCTCGTCCCAGGTCAGGTGCGGCGCCGTCGCCTCGCGGCCCGAGGGCAGCATCGGCACGATCGCCGGATAGTCGCCACCGATGCCGTCGACCCCGCGCAGCCCGGCATCGTAGATCTCGGCCACCAGATCGCATTTGCGCATGCCGATCTCGGCCTTGTCGTAGATGCGCTGGTGCATCGCCTCGACGATCCGCGCCGCCTTGCGCATGTAGCCGATCTCGGCCGCCGACTTCACCGCCCGCTGCCAGT
The DNA here is from genome assembly GCF_042643245.1 of Acidimangrovimonas pyrenivorans. NCBI lineage: Bacteria > Pseudomonadati > Pseudomonadota > Alphaproteobacteria > Rhodobacterales > Paracoccaceae > Acidimangrovimonas > Acidimangrovimonas pyrenivorans. The sequence continues at coordinate 127,483 of NZ_JBHRSK010000014.1, read as the reverse complement.
TCACCAGCGCGGTGCAATCCGAGAATTTCGCATCCGGCAAATGCTTGACCAGGCTGGCGAAGGCGGCGGCGGTGAACCAGTAATTGTCCATCTCGACCCCGATCCGCGCCGCGCCGAAGCCGCGGTCGGAAAGCTGCGCCGACAGGTAGTCCATCGGGTGGCGCTCGGTCGATTGCACGTAGTGATCGGGATAGCCGATCAGGCTGGCCTCGGACAGCCAGGCGGTCAGCTTGGCGCCCTCGGCATCCATCGCCCGGCCGAACCACAGCGGTTCGCCTGTGGGCGTCACGATCACGCATTGATGGACATAGAAGGACCAGCCGTCATAGCCGGTCAGCCAGTTCATGTTCGACGGGTCGGTGACGATCAGCAGATCGACGCCGGCAGCCGCCATCGCGGCACGGGTCTTGTCGAGCCGCGCCGCGTATTCGGCGCGCGAGAAGGTCGGTTCAGTCAGTGTCATCGGGGTCTCCATCCGGCCGGCGAACGCGGCCGTCAGGGCCGAAGGTCATGGCGAAACGGCGCCAAGGCTCGCCCACCGGCGACATGGCAGGCGCATTTCGCGTCAAGGCGCGGCTCTGCACGGCCGCGCCCCGGTTCTTGAAAAAGAGTGATCCCGGCGACGGAACCGCCCTGTCCGGCAGGGGCTGGAGCCGCCCCGCGTTCCGGTCTACCCTGCCCGCGAAGCCGCCAGATGACAGACGATGACACCGCCTCGAACCCGCCGCCTTTCACGCCGACCGGCCCCGCGCCCGAGAGGCGCGCGCCCCGTCAGGCTGGCGTCAGCGCCCCGGGGCAAGAGTGGCCGGCGATGATGCGCCCCGTCCTGTCCCTTGGCCTTGCCCTCGCCCTCGCGGCCGCCGCCGTCACCGCCCCGGCCCGGGCCGATGACGACGATCACGACCGCGCGCGCGACGCGTTGAAGTCGGATCAGGTGATGCCGCTGGCGCAGATCATGACGGCGGTCGAGACCAAGCTGAAGGCGCGCGTCATCAAGGTGGAATTCGAGGATCACAACGGCGGCTACCGCTACGAATTCGAGCTGATCGACCCGCATGGCAAGGTCAGTGAAGTGACGGTCGACGCCCGCACCGGCAAGGTGGTGGGCGCGGAAACGGGGGGTGACTGATGCGGGTGCTTGCGGTCGAGGACGACACGCGGATCGCCGAGGATCTGCGCCGGGCGCTGGGGGCGGCGGGCTTCGTCGTCGAGATCTGCGGCGATGGCGAGGAGGCCTGGTTCCTCGGCGATACCGAGGAATACGACCTCGTCGTGCTCGATCTCGGCCTGCCGGGGCTGGACGGGCTGACGGTGCTCAAGCGCTGGCGCGCCAACGGCCGCACCATGCCGGTGCTGGTGCTGACCGCGCGTGGCGCCTGGACCGAGCGGGTCGAGGGCATCGACGCCGGCGCCGACGACTACCTGCCCAAGCCGTTCCGGATGGAGGAACTGGTCGCCCGCGCCCGGGCGCTGGTGCGGCGCGCGGCCGGACAGGCGGCGCCGAAACAGGCGCATGGCGGGCTGGAGCTGGACGCGGTCAAGATGGAGGTGGCGCTGAACGGCCAGCCCGTCGGCGTCTCGGCGCTGGAATACCGGCTGCTGGCCTACATGATGCTCAACCGCGACCGGGTGCTGCCGCCGACCGAGATCCTCGAACATCTCTACGGCGACGAGGATTCGCGCGAGGCCAACGCGCTCGAGGCGCTGATCGCGCGGCTCAGGCGCAAGCTCGGGCCCGGCGTCATCGGCACGCGGCGCGGCTTCGGCTATTTCCTCGAAGGCCGCGCCTCTTGAAGCGCTGGTCGCTGCACCTGCGGCTGTTCGCCGCCGGCGCGGTGGCGGTGGTGGCGGCGCTGGCACTGGCGGCGGGCGGGCTGTCGCAGCTGTTCAACGCCCATGTCGAACGGCGCGCGGTGGCCGAACTGTCGGTCGAGCTCGACCAGGTCGTCGCCGGGCTCGACCGCGGCCCAAGCACGGCCCCGGGCACCCCCGACATCACCCTGGCCCAACCGCCGGCCGATCCGCGCTTCTCGCGGCCGCTCAGCGGGCTCTACTGGCAGATCGACCTGCCCGGCAGGACGCTGCGCTCGCGCTCGCTCTGGGACAGCGCGCTGACCCTGCCGACCCCGCCCGAGGATGGCAGCGCCCATACCCATGTCATCGCCGGGCCGGGCGACCAGAAGCTGTTGGTGCTGGAACGCCAGGTCACCCTGCCGGCGCGGCTGGGCGGCATCGCGGCGCGGGTCGCGGTGGCGATGGACGAGGCCGAGCTGAAGGCCGCCGACCGCGCCTTCGTCGCCGACATGGCGCCCTACCTGGCGCTGCTGGGCGGGGTGCTGATCGTCGCCGGCTGGGCCCAGGTCGCGGTCGGCCTGCGGCCGCTGCAGACCGTGGGCGCCCGGGTGGCGGCGGTGCGCGCCGGCCGCAGCGCCCGGCTCGGGGCCGAGTTCCCGACCGAGGTGCGGCCGCTGGCGGCCGAGGTCGACGCCCTGATCGAGGCGCGCGAGGAGGATATCCGCCGCGCCCGCGCCCGCGCCGCCGACCTTGCCCACGGCCTGAAGACGCCGTTGCAGGCGCTTTACGGCGAGGCCGGGCGGCTGCGCGAGGCCGGGCAGGAGGAAGAGGCGCAGGCGGTCGAGGGCATCGCCGACGCGATGCATCGCCATGTCGACCGCGAGCTGGCCCGGGCCCGCATCGCCGCCCGCGGCTTCGCCGCCAGCTGCGCGGTCGGGCCGGTGATCGAACGGGTGGTCTCGGTGATCCGGCGCACGCCCGAAGGGGCGCGGCTGGACTGGAGCACGGATGCGCCCGAGAGCTGCGCCGTGCGGCTCGACCCCGACGACCTGACCGAGGCGCTGGGGGCGCTGATCGAGAACGCCGCCCGCCATGCCGAGGGCACGGTGCGGATCAGCGCCCGGGCCGCGGCCGACGAGACGGTGACGCTGGCGATCCGCGACGACGGTCCCGGCATCCCGCCCGAGCGGATCGAGGGGCTGATGGCGCGCGGCGCCCGGCTCGATACCAGCGCGCCGGGCAGCGGGCTGGGCCTGTCGATCGCCTCCGAGATCGCCGAGGCCGCCGGCGGCCGGCTGGTGCTGGCACCGCTGGCGCGCGGGCTGGAGGCCCGGCTGGTGCTGCCGCAAGCGCCCGGCGCGGAGAGCGTCTAGGAAGCGAAGCGTCCGGCGTTGCGCGGGGCGGCTTCCGGGTTCTCCGGACGGGGCGGAGAAACGGTGCCGCGCTGTTCCCGCCGCGCTCAGGCGCCCCCCGTCTCCGACCGAACCCGTTCACGAATGTGTCAGCACCTTGTCAGCCAGCCTGTGACAGACTAGCCCCGAGAGGCGATCCGCAAGCGACGGAAGGGCGCGGGGTGCAGACAGCACGACAGACAGAGACAACGCGCGCGGCCCGGGTCCGGGTCTGGGACCTGTTCATCCGCGTCTTTCACTGGTGCCTCGTCGCCTGCGTCACCGTGGCCGCCGCCACCGGCTTCCTGCTCGGGCCGCGCTGGACACCGCTGCACCTGATTGCCGGCCTGCTCGCCCTCGCGCTGGTCGGCGCCCGCATTCTCTGGGGTCTTTGCGGCCCGACCCATGCCCGCTTTGCCAGTTTCGTCCGCGGCCCCGGCCCCGTCCTGGCCCATCTGCGTGCGGTGCTGAAGAACACCCATGAGCGGCGCTATCTCGGCCACAACCCGCTGGGGGCGCTGATGGTCGTGACCCTGATCCTCGCCATCCTCGCCCTCGGCTGGACCGGGCTCGAGGTCTGGGGCGGGATGCTCAAGGCCGGACCGCTTGCCTTCGACACCAGCTTCGACACCGGCCTCTTCTATCGCCATGTCCACCAGGCCATCGCCATCGCCGTGCTGGTGCTGATCGCGCTGCATCTCGGCGGTGTGATCCTGGAAAGCCGGCGCGAGAAGGAAAGCCTGGTTTCGGCGATGATCGACGGCGAAAAGCCGGCGCGGCCGAACGATGTCGCGCTGCCCGAGCGTCGCGCCCGGCCGCGCCCGGCGCTGATCCTCGGCGCGGCGCTGGCGGTGCTGGCGGGCTCGGCCGGCTTCGGCTTCTCGTCGCTGCCGGTGCCGAACCTGCCCGTCACCCCGGCGCATTTCGACCCGGCCTATGCCAGCGAATGCAGCGACTGCCACGAGGCCTACAACCCGACGCTGCTGCCGGCGGCCTCGTGGAAGCAGCTAATGGCGACGCTGGGCGATCATTTCGGCGAGGATGCCAGCCTCGACCCGGCGACGACGCAGCAGATCAGCACCTGGCTGCAGGCCCATGCCGCCGAGAGCGCCGACACCCTGGCCGCCCATGTCCTGCGCCGGGTCTCGGCCGAGCATCCCGACCAGATCACCGCGACCCGGTTCTGGAAATGGATGCACGGCGGCATCCCCGAGGAGACCTTCAAATCCGCCGCCGTCGGCGCGCGCGGGCATTGCTCGGCCTGCCATGCCGATGCGGCCGCCGGGCTGTTCCGGCCGGCATCCATATCCGTTCCCGAGGAGGCAGAGAATTGACGACCCGAGCGATCCTGATCGCCGCCGCTGCGGCCCTGGCGCTGAGCCCGCCCCTGACCGCGGGGATGGCGGGCGCGGCGAAGGCCGAGAGCCAGGCCCAGATGATCCAGCAGTTCGCCGAGCTGGCCGGGCAGCCCGCCTCGGCCGAGCGCGGCCATGCCTTCTTCCTCGCGAGCCACGCCGGCGGCCACCCGGATACGCCGTCCTGCTCGACCTGCCACACCAAGGACCCGCGCAACCAGGGCCAGACCCGCGCCGGCAAGACCATCGCGCCGATGGCGGTATCGCAATCGCCTGACCGCTTCACCGATCCCAAGAAGGTGGCGAAATGGTTCCGCCGCAACTGTAACACCGTGCTCGGCCGCGCCTGCACCCCGGGCGAGAAGGCCGACATCATCGCCTATTTCGCCAGCCTTTGAGCCAGGAGAGCCCATGACCCGCCTCGCCCTCACCGCCGCCGTTCTGGCCGGCCTCACCCTCCCCGCCCTCACTCTGCCCGTGCTGGGCGCCACCGTGCCGCCGGTAAACCAGGAACCGGCCAAGACCGAATGCTCGGCCTGCCACATGGCCTATCCGCCCGGGCTGATGCCGGCCCGGTCGTGGAAGGCGATCATGTCGAACCTGGAGAACCATTTCGGCGAGGATGCCAGCCTCGACCCCGAGACGACGAAGAAGATCGAGGATTACCTCGTCGCCAATGCAGCCGACGCCAAGGGCTATGGCGGCATCATGCGCGGGCTGACGGCACAGGACACGCCTTTGAAGATCACCGACATGCCGTGGTGGAAATGGGTCCATAGCGAGATCAGCCCGACCTATTTCCAGTCGAAGCGGGTGAAATCCTCTGCCAATTGCACCGCCTGCCACTTCTCGGGCGACAAGGGCTATTTCGAAGAGGACTGAGTTCCGGAGCCCCACCGGGGCGGACCTCCCCCGTCGTCTCACCCACGACAGGTCCGCCGAAGGGGACTTTCGGGCCGGCTGCCCGGACCTGGTGCTTCCCCAAGCGGGGCCAGGGTGGCCGGCCCGGTTGATCCACGGGCCGGCCGCAAGCGCGGTCAGTCGGTCCGGCCGCTCAGCCGGTCGAGCGTTTCCGAGACATCGGCAATGGCGGCGGCGCTGACCAGGCTGGGGGCGTGGCCGCAGCTGTCATAGACCGTCACCTTGGGCCTGGGCCCGCTCGCCTGCATCCGGCTAATGATCTCCTCGGTCAGCAGGTCCGACTGCCGGCCCCAGATCAGCTGGGTCGGAGTGGCGATGGTCTCGTAACGCTCCCAAGTCGAGAAATCCTCGGGATGGACTTCGAACTGGCGCACGATGGCCGGGTCGTAATGCAGGGTCAGCACGCCGTTGTCGCGCCGCCGCACCGAGCATTCCGCCATCCGCTGCCAGAAGCTGTCCTCGGCCGGGCCGAAGGGGGCGTAGACCTGGCGCAGCCAGGCCTCGGCCTCGGCCATGCCGGCGAAATCGGGCAGCGTGCCGGCATAGGCGACGATGCGGTCCACCGCTGCCTGCGGCAGCTCGGGCCCTATGTCGTTGACGATCAGCGCGCTCAGCCGCTCGGCGGCCGGGCCCGAGGCGATATCCATGCCGATCAGCCCGCCCATCGAGGTGCCCAGCCAGGCGCAGCGGCCGATGCCGTAGGCGTCGAGCATCGCCAGCGCATGCGCGGCATAGGTGGCAATGGTGTAGTCGGTGTCGGGATCGCGCGACCAGGACGACATGCCGCGCCCGATCGTGTCGGGGCAGAGCACGTGCCAGCGGTGGCTCAGCCCGCGCGCCAGTTCGTCGAAATCGCGCCCGGTCCGCGCCAGCCCGTGCCACAGCACCAGCGGCGGCTGCTCGGGATGGCCCCATTCGGTGACATGCATCTCGTGTGCGCCAAGGCGCAGGTAGCGCGAATGCGGGGTCTCGGTCATTTACTCACCTCACGGGACATCAGGGTGCCGGCGATACCGGCGGGGAAGAAATAGACCAGCAGGATGAACACGACGCCGAGCCAGAGCAACCAGCGGTCCGGATTGAGCATGTCCGGCAGCAGCGGGACGTTGGCGACGGCGGCAGCCCCGGCCTCCATCAGGTCGCGCAGGTAGTATTGCGCCAGCACCATCAGCGCCGCGCCGATCACCGCGCCCCACATCGTGCCCATGCCGCCGATCACCACCATCAAAAGGATATCGACCATGATGTCGAATCCCAAGGTCGTGTCCGGCCCGGTATATTTGAGCCAGGTGGCATAGAGCACCCCGGCCAGCGCCGCGATCACCGCCGAGAAGCCGAAGACGAAGGTGCGGTAGGTGACGACGCGGTAGCCCAGCGCCTCGGCCCTCCCCTCGTTCTCGCGGATCGCCTTGAGCACGGTGCCCAGCGGCGAGACGGTGACGCGCAACAACACCAGGAACAGCGCCAGAGAGCCGGCGAAGACGAAGTAATAGGCGGTGATCTTGCCGGTCATCCGCACGCCCATCAGCCGCAGCGTCTTGCCATGGGCGTCGTGCAGCAGCGCCGTGGCCGGGCTGAAGATGTCCGGCACGGAATAGGTGATGCCATCCTCGCCGCCGGTCAGGCCGGAGAGCTGCGAGGCCAGGACCAGCATCACCGAGGCGACGGCGAGTGTCACCATGGCGAAGAAGATCGCCCGCACCCGCAGCGACAACAGCCCGACCAGGATCGCCAGCACCAGCGCCACGGCCACCCCGGCGGCGCCGCCCAGGATCAGCCCATCCCAGCCCTCGCCGATCCGGCGCAGGCCGATGGCGGTGCCATAGGCGCCGAGGCCGAAGAACATCGTATGGGCGAAGCTGACGATGCCGGTATAGCCGATCAGCAGGTCGTAGCTGGCCACCAGCACGACGAAGACGCAGATCCGCGCCGCCACCTCCAGCGCCCGGACGCCGGGGAACAGGAACGGGGCGAACAGCAGCGCCAGCCCGATGACGAGGGCGAGCAGGCGGACGACGTGGCGGCCGGTGGAAGTGCGGCCGGCGGAGGTGCGGGCTGTGCTCGTGGTATCGGTCATGGTCACGCCCTCACTTCACCGCCGGGCGCAGCCCGTTGGGGCGCCACAGCAGGATTGCCATCATCAGGATCATGTTCGAGGCCAGCGCCATCTTCGGCATCAGGAAGCCGACATAGTTGTCGATCAGCCCGACCAGCAGCGCCCCCAGCAGCGTGCCCTGGATCGAGCCGAGCCCGCCGATGATGACGACGATGAAGACCACGATCATCATCTGCGCCCCCAGCGTCGGCGAGATCAGGGTCTGGTAGCCGCCCCACATCGCCCCGCCCATCGCCGCCAGTGCCGAGCCCAGCATGAAGACGCCGATGAACAGCCGACCGATGCGATAGCCCAGCGCCTCGACCATCTCGCGGTTCTCGACCCCGGCGCGGATCAAGAGGCCGACTCGGCTGCGGTTGAGCAGCAGGTGCAGCGCGCCGTAGACCAGCACGCCGAGGAAGACCGCGAACAGCCGGTAGTTGCCGATCGAGATGTCGCCCCAGATCAGCGAGCCTTCCAGCACCTTGGGCCGGGCGACGCTGATCGGCGAGCCGCCCCAGATGACGAAGATGATCTGCTCGGCGACGATCAGCGCGCCCATGGTGATCAGGATCTGGCGCAGGTGGTCGCGATAGACCGGGCGGATGATGATGGTCTCGAACAGGAAGCCGCCGATCAGGCCGAAGATCACCGCCGCGCCGATGGCGACGAGGAAGGCGGCGATGTTGAGCACCCAGCTGTCGGCGCCGAGCCAGCCGCCCATATGGGCCAGCACCGAGGCGGCGATGAAGGCACCGAGCGAGGCGAAGGCGGAATGGCCGAAATTGAGCACGTCCATCAGCCCGAAGACGAGGCTGAGGCCCGAGGCCATGAGGAAGATCATCATCCCCATCGCCAGCCCGGCGACCGTCAGCGTGACCCAGGTCGAGGCCGAGCCGGTGAGGAGCAGGGCAACGAGCGCCACGATGACAGGCAGCAGGTTGACCCCGCCGAAACGTTCGAGGGTCCTGGAAAGGGTATTCATGCCGGGGCCTCTCCAAATGGCTTCTTGGTGACGGAGGGACGAGACCGGCCGCGGGTGGGCGCAAATCGCGCCCACCCGGGGCGGCGGCCGGGCGCGGCCCGGACCGCTGCGCGCTCCGGGCAGAACGGGACGAAATGCGTCGTTTCAGCATACATTGTCTTCTCCCCCTCAGACCGACAGGCTCAGAAGCCGGGTCTGCAATTCCCGATCCTCGGCGAAGGCGTCCATGGAACCGCGATGGACGATGCGGCCGTCCTCGATCACCGCCATGTCCCGCCCCAGCGAGCGGGCGAATTCGAAATTCTGCTCGACCAGCAGGATCGTCGTGCGCTCCGAGATCTCGCGGAACGCCTCGGCCATGGCATCGACGATCGCCGGGGCGAGGCCCTTGGTCGGCTCGTCGATCAGGATCAGCTTGCGCGGCTCGATGATCGCCCGGGCGACGGCCAGCATCTGCTTCTGCCCGCCCGACAGCCCGCCGGCCGCCGAATGCCAGAACTTCTTCAGCGCCGGGAACAGATCGTAAATCCAGTCCAGCCGTTTCTGGTCGAAGCGGCCGCTCTCGGTCGCCAGCACCATGTTCTCGGCCACGGTCAAGCCGCGGAAGATGCCCATGTCCTCGGGCACGAAGGCGATGCCCAGCCGGGCGATGGCCGAGGTGTGCATGCCGCGCAGCTCGGTCGCGCCGAACTTCACCGAACCGGCCTCGGGCTGCCACAGCCCCATGATGCTGCGCAGGGTCGTGGTCTTGCCGGCGCCGTTTCGGCCCAGCAGGACGAAGACGCCGCCCTCGGGCACGGTGAAGCTGACGTCGTGAAGGACGGAATAGCGGCCGATCCTGGTCTGGACGCCGTCTAGAACCAAGGCGCTCATGCCGCCCCCCGCTTGCCGAGATAGACCTCGCGCACGAGGTCGGAATTCATGATTTCGTCGGGCTTGCCGTCGGCCAGCAAGGTGCCGTTGTGCAGCACGATGATGCGGTCGGCCAGCGCCCGGACCACGTCCATCTTGTGCTCGACCAGCAGCACCGTCCGCCGCGTGTCCTTCTTGATCTCGGCGATCAGCTCGAGCACGTCGGGCGCGTGGTCGAGCGACATGCCGGCCGTGGGCTCGTCGAACATGAAGACGTCCGGCTCCATCGCCAAGAGCAGCGCCACCTCGAGCTTGCGCTGGTCGCCATGCGGCAGGGCGGCGGCGGTCTGGTGGGCGATGCCGGTCAGGCGGGTCGCTTCCAGGTAGCCCTCGGCCTTGCGGGTCAGCTCGGTATGCGCGGCGGCGCGGCGCAGGAACTGGCGGCCGACGCCGGCGCGGGCCTGCACGGCGAGGCGGATGTTCTCGAGCACCGAGAGCTGGGGAAACAGGTTGGTGAGCTGGAAGGCGCGGCCGATGCCGGCGCGGGCCCGGCCCGAGGGCGCCAGCCGGGTGATGTCGCGGCCGTCCTTGAGCACCTGGCCGGCACTCGGCTTCAGCTGGCCGGAGATCAGGTTGAAATAGGTCGTCTTGCCGGCCCCGTTGGGGCCGACGATCACGGTCAGTTCACCCGGCCGGAAAGCGCAGCTGACGGCGTTGACGGCGACGTGGCCACCGAAGCGGATCGTCAGGTCGCGGGTCTCGAGCGAAGGGGTCTGCGGCGCTGCGTGCGTCACGGGCAGGCTCACTTCCATTGTCTGCGGGCATGTCGGGGCCGCCCCGAGGCTGCGGGGCGGCCCGTCGGAGGTTTCTCGGCGTTATTGGTCGTGCCGGCCGATGGGGATGTTCATCTCGTCCGGCGTGATCACCCGGGTCAGTTCCGGGATCGCCCATTTGACGTTCGGGTCGACCTTGATCTTGAAGGCATACATGCTCTGCAGCGCCTGGTGATCTTCCTTGCGGAACGTCATCTTGCCCTTCGGCGTCTCCCAGCTCATGCCTTCCATCGCCTTTATCAGGCCCTCGGTGTCGAGCGTCTTGGCGGTCTCGATCGCCTTGACCACGGCCAGCGCCGCCGCCATGCCGCCGGCGGTGAAGAAGTCCGGCGGGGTGCCGAAACGCTTCTCGTGCTCTTTCACCAGCCAGTCGTTGATCGGGTTCTTGGCGTCCTCGTAGTAGTAGTAGGTCGCGCCCTCCATCCCCGGCACCGCCTTGTAGGCGGCCAGCGCCGGCAGGATGTTGCCGCCGGTCGACAGCTTGATGCCGTAGCGGCCCGGGTCCATCGCCGCGATCTTGCCCAGCGGGTCGCCGCCGCCGGCCCAGTAGATCAGGATCACCTTGCGGCCCGGCTTGTCCTTGAGCGCGTTGAACATGCGCTCGGCCGCGGCGGTGAAGTCGGTGGTCTTGATCGGCGCGTATTCCTCGTCGACCACGGTCGCGCCGGTGCCCTTGAGCGCCGCCTTGAACGCCTTGATGCCGTCACGGCCGAAGGCGTAATCCTGCGCCAGGGTCGCGACGTGCAGGTCCTTGCCCGGCTTCAGCGCCAGCGCCTGGGCCTGCATGTCCATCGACGAGTTGCGCGAGGTCTTGAAGACGTAGCGGTTGCTGTCCGGCCCGGTCAGCGAATCCGCCACCGCCGGCTCGACCAGCAGGATGCGCTTGTATTCCTTGGCGATGGGCAACATGCCCTTGGTCACCCCGGACGAGGTGCCGCCGACCGCGATCAGCGCGTCGTCGTCGCCATAGGCCTCGGCCAGCACGGCGCGGGCGACGTCGGGCTTGAACTGGGTGTCCTTGTGGATCAGTTCGATCTTGTGGCCATTGACCTCCATCGTGCCCTTGGTGGCATATTCGAGCCCCATCTCGAAGCCGGTCTCGGACTGCTTCGAGTAGACGTCGAAACTGGCGCCCGAGGTGCCGTGCACCAGGGCGATCTTGATCGGATCGGCAGCGAAGGCCGGCGCGGCCATGACGGCAGCGGCCAGCGCGCCGCCAATCAGGCGAGCTGCAAGTTTCATCGGATGTCCTCCCTTCGGCGACCGCCGCAAGGCAATTGTGCCCTCCCCGACGATCGACTAACTTTCGCGCAAAAAGGCTCACACGGAAGCGCATGTCGGACAAGATCGTGGAAATACCTATCGCCGAGGCCTATGCCACGGGCGAGTTCGCGGCCCTTGGTTTCATGGAAGCGCCGATCGGCCTGGTGTTCACCGAAAACCGGGTGATCCGCGACTGCAACCGCGCCTTCGCCGCCATGTTCGGCTACGAGATCGACGAGCTGCGCGATCAATCCTTCGCGATCCTCTACCCGTCCGAGCTGGAATTCGTCCAGATCCGCGACAAGGGCGTCAAGGACCTGCGCGAGAAGAACCGCTACTGGGACGAGCGGATCATGGCGCGCAAGGACGGCCAGCCGTTCTGGTGCCGGGTGCGCGGCCGCACCTTCACCCCCGACGCGCCGCTGCAGCGCGCGGTCTGGAGCTTTGCCGACCTGTCCGAGATCCGCCCCTGCCAGGAGCTCACCCCGCGCGAGCGCCAGGTGGTGATGATGCTGGGCGAGGGCGACACCTCGAAGGAGATCGCCCGCAAGCTGGAGATCTCGCACCGCACGGTCGAGCTGCACCGGGCCAGCCTCCTGCGCAAGTACAACGCCAGCAACGTCGCCGCGCTGCTCTCGGCGCTGGGGGGATTGTCGACGTCATAACGGCGCTCGCCCTGCGCGGTTCCCGCGCGCACCGGGCGGAGCAGTGCACGATGTAGGGCCCGGCTCAGTCCAGCGTCCGGCGGAAGCGGCTGAGCGCCAGCAGGGCGAAGACCAGCACGAAGGCGACCAGCGCGGCGATCTGCGACTGGACGACGTAGAAATCCGCCCCTTTCAGCATCACCGCCCGCACCAGCCGCAGGAAATGGGTCAGCGGCAGCGCCTCGCCCAGATCCTGCGCCCAGCCCGGCATGCCGCGGAACGGGAACATGAAGCCCGACAGCAGGATCGAGGGCAGGAAGAAGAAGAAAGTCAGCTGCATCGCCTGCATCTGGGTCCGGGCCAGCGTCGAGATCGTGTAGCCCAGCAGCACCAGCGCCAGCACGAAGATCAGCACCCCCAGCAACAGCAGCCCCAGCCCGCCGACGAAGGGCACGTCGAACAGCACCTTGGCGGCGAACAGGATCACCACCATCTGCACCGCGCCGACGAAGAAGAACGGCAGCACCTTGCCCAGCATGATCTCGAGCGGCGTCACCGGCAGGGCGAGCAGGTTCTCCATCGTCCCCCGCTCGGTCTCGCGCGTCAGCGCCATCGAGGTCATCATCACCATCGTCATCTGCAGGATCACGCCCAGCAGGCCGGGCACGATGTTGTATTGGGTGATGCCCTCGGGATTGTAACGCTTGTGGACCACCACCTGCAGCTGCGAGCGCAGGCCGTCGGCCGCCTGCGCCTCGGCCCCCTGCTCGCGCAGCAGCGCCTTCGAGGCGACGGTGCCCAGGGTCGAGACCGCGCCCGAGGCCACTGCCGGATCGGTGGCGTCGGCCTCGATCAGGATCTGCGGATTGTCGCCGCGTTCGACCCGGCGGCCGAAATCGGAGGGGATTGTAACCACAAAGGAAACGTCGCCGCGCGAGATCAGCGTCTCGGCCTCGGCGGCGGAGACATAGGGGTAATCGAACTTGTAGTAGCCGGTCAGCTCGAGCGCCGAGACGATGGCGCGGGTATAGCGGTCCTGGGTCGGGGCGACGAGCGCGGCGGGCAGGTGCTTGGGATCGTTGTTGATCGCATAGCCGAACAGCACCAGCAGCATCAGCGGGATGAACAGCAGCATGGCGAAGGTCACCCGGTCGCGCCGCATCTGGATGACTTCCTTGACCAGCATCGCCCACAGGCGGCGGAACGAGAAATACCCGGTCATTCCATGTTGTCCTTCACATCGCCCATGAAATGGATGAAGGCGTCCTCGAGGCTGGTCTGGGCCGGCGTGGCGCGGGCTCCCGCCGCCTCGGCAATCCGCGTCACCGAGGCCTTCAGCGCCTCGGCATCCTGGCCGACGACGTGGAGCTGGGTGCCGAAGGGCGCCACCTGATCGACGCCGGGCGCCGATTTCAGCCGGTCGTCCAGTTCCATCATCCGGGTGCTGTCGACGCCCTCGACGACATAGGTGGTCAGCCCGGCATCCTTGATCACGTCCGCGACCGAGCCCGAGGCCACCAGCTTGCCATAGGCGATGTAGTTGATGCGGTGGCAGCGTTCGGCCTCGTCCATGTAATGGGTCGAGACCAGCACGGTGATGCCGGTGGCGGCAAGGCGGTGGATCTCGTCCCAGAACTCGCGTCGCGCCTTGGGGTCGACGCCGGCGGTCGGCTCGTCCAGCAGCAGGAGCCTGGGCTGGTGCATGGTGCAGGCGGCCAGCGCCAGCCGTTGCTTCCAGCCGCCCGACAGGCTGCCGGCCAGCTGGTGGCGGCGGCTCGACAGGCCCAGGTCTTCGAGCGTGTCGTTGACGTATTTGCTGACCGGCTTGAGGTGGTAGAGCCCGGCGACGAAAGCGAGGTTCTCGGCAATCGACAGGTCCTCGTAGAACGAGAACCGCTGGGTCATGTAGCCCACTTCGTTGCGGATCGCGCGGGCGTCGGTCAGCAGGTCGTGGCCCAGCACCTGGCCCGAGCCCGCATTCGGCGTCAGCAGCCCGCACATCACCCGGATCGTCGTCGTCTTGCCCGAACCGTTGGGGCCGAGAAAGCCCGAGATCTCGCCCTTGCGCACCCGCATCGAGACATTGTCGACCACGGTGTTGCGGCCGTAGCGCTTGACCAGGCCGCGCACGTCGATCGCCGGGGCCGCGTCGGCAGAGGGCGCGGGCACCTTCATTTGCCGCCCCCCGGCAGGGCGACATCGACGATCTGGCCGGGCTTGAGCCGCGACGCGTCGGCATCCGGCCGGGCCTCGACCAGGTAGACCAGCTTCTGCCGGTTCTCGAGCGAGTAGATCACCGGCGGGGTGAATTCGGGCGAGTCCGAGACATAGGTGATTGTCGCCGTCTGGCCGGCGCCGCAGCCGTCGCAATGGACCGTCAGCTTGGTGCCCGGCTTGATCTGCGACACCGCCGTTTCCGGGAAGTAGAGCCGCAGCTTCACCGCCCCGTCGGGCAGGAAGGACAGCACCGGCGCCTGCGGCCCGGCGATCTCGCCCACGGTGCGGACGATGTCGTAGACGGTGCCGGCCGAAGGCGCCGTCAGCGTGCGCTGCGACAGTTGCCAGGCGGCGGCGGCGCGGCCGGCGCGGGCCTGGGCGACGGCGGCCTCGGCGGCCTCGATCTCCTTCGGCCGCGCCGGCAGCTTGGCGACGGCGAGGTTGGCCCGCGCCTGCGCCACCTGCGCCCGGGCGACGTCGAGCCGCGTGGTGGCGTCGTCGAGCTGGGCCTGCGAGGTCACGCCGCGGTCGTTGAGGCTTCTCAGCCGGGTGACCTCCTTGGCGACCTCGGCCGCCTGGGCCTGGCTCGAGGCCAGCGTCGCCTCGATCACCGCGATCTCCTCCGGCCGCCGCCCCTCGCGCAGGTTGTCGAGCTGGCTTTCCGCCTGGGCCAGCGCCGCCTTCGCCTTGGCCAGCGCGATCTCGGCGTCGCGATGCTCGGTCACCGCCAGCACCGCGCCCGCCTCGACATGGTCGCCACGCCGGACCTTCAACGCGTCGACCTGGGCCACGGCGACCGGGGCGACGAGGACGTAATCGCCCTCGACATAGCCCGTGGCCAGCGGCGCCGGCGCGATGCAGGACGGGAACAGCATGCTGATCAGCGGGATGGAGCAGACGAAGGCGGTCATGGCGCGGTCCTTTCGGTGGCGTCCAGAGCGGCGTGGAGATTGGCGGCAAGCAGGTCGGCGATGGCGGCGGCGCGGTCGGGGGTGATGTCTTCCCAGTCCATCCGGCGCAGGATCACCGGCCGGCCGATGCGGAAATAGAGCACCTGGCCCATCATCGCGAAAACGGCGAGGCGGGTGGCCTCGGCCTCGGGATCGGTGCCGGCGGCCAGCCCCCAGAGCCGGCACAGCGCGGCATGGCGCGGGCCGATGGTCTCGGCATAGATGCGATCGAAGGCCGGGCCCGGATCGGTGATCTCGCGCAGCAGGAAGGCGGCGATATCGGCGACGCCGGGGGCCGAGGCGAGGAACAGGGTGACGGCGCGGATCGCCTGATCGAGCACGGCACGGGCGGCGGCGGGCGTGTCCGCCCCCGGCGGGTCGAGCGGGTCGAGGATGCCGCCCATGCGCGCTGCGACGGTCTCGGCGCAGGCCGCACGCAGCCCCTCCTTGCCACCGAAGTGATAGGCGATGGCGGCGACATTCGCCCCCGCCCGGGCCGCGATCTCGCGCGTCGAGGCGGCGGCAAAGCCCTTGTGGCCGAAGCAATGCAGCCCCGCCGCGATCAGCGCGTCGCGGGTGCTCTCGACGGCGGGTTCGTCCCCGGACTCGTCGGTGGACTCGCCGGCGGGCTCATCGGTGGGCGCGGCCATGGCACATCCTTTCAATCGAATGATTAAATCAAACGATTGATCCTGTCGAGCCCCGATCTGAAGCCAAGCCGAAATCCGGGCGCGGGACCGCAACCGGGAAGAGGAGGGCGGCCCGCGCGCGCGGGAACGGGGGCCCTCAGCCCACCGGCTCGACGACCTCGGCGCCCTCGATGGCGTTGCGGATCGCCTGGGCGAAATCGGCCGGCGCCGCGGTCAAGAGCCCGACCTGCGCCTCCTCGAAGAAGCGCGCCACCTCGGCCTCGATCTCGTCGACCATGACCCCGCGCAGCGCCGCTTCCAGGTTCAGGATCGTGCTCGGCGGGGTGACGAAGAAATCGCCGGTGACCACGATCTCGCGGATCCGGTTCTGCGCCGGCCCTTCCAGCCGGACATGGGCGGCGATGGTCCCGCCCCGGCCGGTGAAGCTGCCCGAGCGCACGTCCGCCGGCTGCGACGGGTTGTCGATCGAATAGGTGAACTCGTCCTGGCCGATCTCCTCGTCGAAGATCTCGCGCGCCACCTCTTCCTCGCGCTCGGTGATCTCGCCCCATTGCGGGGCGATCCCCAGCCGCTCGGCAAAGCCGTCCAGCAGCGCCTGCTTGATCTCGGCGACCGGCGGCGGGGTGCCGTCGAACAGCTCGGTGAAGGTGACGACGCGCTGCGCCCCGCTGGTCTGGCCGCGCTTGGCCAGCTTGGCGACGGGGATGTTGAGCAGCGAGGCCATCCTGGCCCCGTCCATGTCGACCAGCGTCGTGCCCTGGTAGAAGATCGTATCGCCGTCGAAGAAGCCGCCGGTGCCCGAGATCTTGCGCCCCTCGACCTCGAGATCGTTGCGCGGCCGGTACTTCACCGCCACGCCCAGCTTCGACAGCCCGGCCGCCGCCGCCTCGCAGATCTCGCGCGCGACATCGCCCAGGTTGGTCAGCCCGAGGCTCTGCTTGGAGAAGATCAGCTCCCAGCCGAATTGCCCCTCGTCGAGATAGAGCGCGCCGCCGCCGGTGATCCGCCTTCCGATGCCGACGCCGGCCTCGCGGCAGGCGGGCAGGTTGAGCTCCTGGCTGATCGCCTGGTGACGGCCGACCAGCACCGAGGGCGGGAAGGTGAGGAAGCGCACCGTGTCGGGGATCTCGCCCGCCTTGTGACACTCGATCAGGGCCTGGTCGAAGGCCATCTGGTCGCGGCAGGGCCGCACGCCGGTATCGATCACGCGAAAGGGTCTGGTCATCCTAGTCTCCAATCAAATCCCCGTTTCTTCTTTGCAGAAATACTCCGGGGGGAGCCGAAGGCGGGGGGCAGCGCCCCCCTCTTCGTTACAGATCGAATTCCTCGCCGTCCTCGTAGCTCTCGCCCTCGCGCAGCATGTTCAGCTGGCTGCGCACCTTGCGGATGTCGACATCCTGCAGCGGGAACGGGTAGGAGGCGATGTTCGAGGGCGGGCTGTCGCCATAGGGCCGGTCGCAGGCCGAGATGTCGTCGGCGAACTTGCCCGGGCAGCCCGAGGTCCGGAAGGCGATGCCGGCGTCGATGATCGGCGCCAGTTCGGATTCCGGCAGGCCGAAATCGGAGATCCGCCCCTCCTCGTCGAATTTCATCTGGCTGATGTTGACGCCGCAATAATCGACGAGGTAGCGGGCCAGCTGGACCCGGCGCCACTGGTCGCGCGGGGTCGCCGGCAGGTGGTCCATCAGGCTGCCCTTCTCGGGGAAGAAGCAGAACATGTGGCTATGGCCGCCGAGATCGACGAGGTCCTGCACCACCTTCATCACCTCGTATTCGGTCTCGCCCATGCCGACGATGATATGGGCGCCGAATTTCTGCGGCCCGAAGATGTCGCGGGCCTCGAGCATGATTTCCCAGTATTTCTTCCAGGTATGCGGCGACTGCACCCCCTTGCCCCGGGTCCGGTCGAACAGCTCGGGCGTGGCGGCGTCGAGGGCCACGGTGAAGATGTCCGAGCCCAGGTCGCGCAAGGTCTGGACGTCGTCGCGGGTCATCGTCGTCGGGTTCGACAGGATCGAGATCGGGATCGCGTCCGGGTCGATCTTGTTCACCCATTTCTTCAGCACCGTGACCGTGTCCTCGTCCGAGTTCGGATGGGTGATCATGCTGATGCACATGCGGTGGAACGGCGAGCCCTCGACATCCGCAGCCACCCGGTCGACGATCTCGTCCATCGACACCGCCGGCCAGTCGACGCGGATGAAGTTGCGGTCGGCATAGTTGCGCTCGGCCTCGCGGTGACGGGCCAGGCCGCAATAGGCGCAGTTGGCGCGACAGCCTTCCGGGTAGGTCAGCAGCAGGTTGAGGCAACGGGTGCAGGAGCAGCGGTGCATCTGGCCTTCGACCAGGCCCAGCGTGATCGCCGCGGCGGTCGACATCTGGACATACTCGGGCGAGCGCATATGCGGCGTCATCACCCGGTAATCCGGGCGATAAAGCCCCTGCGGCGCGATATTGGCATCCTTGACCGGCTTGCCGTTCCTGAACGGCGCCTCGATCTTGCCCGGGGCGCGCGGCTCCATCCGGTCATAGGCGTTGTAGTCGAGGCCTCCGGCGCCCGCAGCGCCCGGCATCGCGTTTTCCGGCTTCAGGCAGGTCATGCTGTTTCTCTCGCCTCCACTGTCGTTCCATGCGAGGCGGGCCAGGCCGCCCCGTCCTCAGTCCTGTTCCAATATTGCGGATAGGCGATCCAGCCGCCGCGCAGGGCGTCGGGGCCCGGCTCCGCCTCCCGGTATACGTCCAACACCTGCCGGCGCCGCCGCACCGCCAGCGCCAGCGAGGTGCCGAACGTATCCTCGATCTCTTCCGCGTAATCCTCGCCGGCTTCCGGGTCGCCGCCCAGCAGCGCCGCCGCGGCCTCGCCCGCCAGCTTGCCCGAAATCACCGCCGAATTGATCCCCGCCCCGGTCACCGGGTTGGTCAGCCCGGCTGCATCGCCGGCCAGGAAAACCGGCACATCGCCGATCTTCTCGGCCAGCCCTGTGATGCCGCCGACCGGGATCAGCCCGCCGGTGGTGCGGTGGATCGCGGGGCCGACGCGCCCCTCGGCGACGAGCTGGGCCTGCAGCCCGTCGAGCAGCGGCTTGAGCCGCGCCTTGTGCTCGGGGATCACGCCGAGGCCGAGATTGGCCAGTTCCCCCTTCGGGAACAGCCAGGCGTAACCGCCGACGATCTCGGGGCGCAGGAAAATATCTGTGCCGTCATGCGGCTGCAGCAGGTCGACCGTAACTTGCCGGGTCTCGACCAAGTCGACATTCGGGCAGCCGGCGGCACGGCCGACCGGCGAGCGCGGCCCGTCGGCGCCGATGATCACCTTGGCGGCGATGGTCCGGGCCTCGGCCCCGGCCCCGACCGTCACCACGCCCTCGGCCGAGATCGCCCGCACCGGCGTGCCGAAGCAGCATTGCACCCCGGCCGCCATCGCCTTTTCGATCAGCGCCCGATCGAAGCGGGCGCGGTCGATCATGTAGCCGCGGAAGTCGGGGGTGACGTCGGCCGGCTCGGCGCCGACGAAGGTCTCCATCGCCGCGATGTCCTGGATCCGCGCCGCGGTCACGTCGGGCACGTCGGTGCCGATCATCATCGGCACGAATTCGGCGCATTGCACCGGCAGGCCGGGATGGGCGTTGCGCTCGACCGCCAGCACCTTCCACCCTGCCCTGGCCGCAGCCGCCGCGGCCGCCGCCCCGGCGGGCCCCAGCCCCGAGACGAGCACGTCGACCCGTTCGGGCGCGCTCATGCCGCGCAGGACGGGACCTTGAGCCCCGCCCCCTTGCCGATATCGGCGCCGATCTTGATCGAGCAGCAGGCGTGCTCCTGATGCCAGGGCCGGCCGATCGCGTCCGACACCGCCACCGCGCCCTCGGCCGGGAAGGCGATGCCGTCGAGGCCCGCCATCACCGCATAGGCGTCGGTGATCCGCTTGTGCATCCCCGCCGGCCGGGCGCAGCCCAGCAGCACCTGCTTGTCGGCCAGCCGGGTCCGGGCCTCGAGGAAGATGCGGCCGACATCGCCGGTGCTCGGCGTCTTGAAGGTGCCGGGCTTGGCGTAGAACGGCATGATGACGACCAGCACCAGCGCGTTGACCGGGTAGCGCGCCACCATGTCCAGCGCCCGCGCCTCGCCCTTGATCTCGCCGTAATGCAGGCCGACGACGATATGGGGCGAGACCTCCATCCTGGTCGCGGTCAGCGCCGCCAGCGTCGCCTCGAAATCCTCGACCGGGCGGTCGAGGTGATAGACCTGCTTGATCGTCTCGTCCGAGCCGATCACGTCCATCATCGCGGTGTCGACGCCGGCCGATTCCATCCGCTTGGCCCCGGCCTCGTCGGTCAGCGCGGTGTGGATCGCGACCTTGAGATGGGGGAAATCGCGCTTCAACCCCTCGATCACCGGGTAGAACCGCTCGTAGCGGATCTCGTTGCGCCGGTTCGAGCCGCCGGACAGCAGGAAGCCCTGCAGGTCCTGCAGCATGATCAGGTCGCGCACCTTCTGGTCGAGCATCTCGGGCTTGGTCGCCGGGATCATCGGCTCGAGGATTTTCGCCTGGCAGTGATCGCAGTCGAGAGCACAGCCGCCGGCGGTGATCGAGAAGGCGGGGAAGGAGTTCTTGCCGCAGCCCTTGACCTCGGTCGAGTCGTATTCCTTGAAGGTCGGGGTCGAGAAGCGCAGCTCGCGGCCCATGATCTGGGCCTGGGCGCGCTCCATCTCGGCGACGAGCCCGGCGTCGAAATCCGCGTCCTCAAGCTCTTCGATCGCCTCGATCCGGCTCAGCCAATCCGACATCTCAATCCTCCCTCCAGGCGCGCGTCACGCGACCAGTTCATTTCCGCCCGGCGCCAGAACCGCCTCCGCAATCTCGTGGAAGCGTTCCCGTATCATGCCATCGTTGCGCGGATCGGCAAGCGTGGCGGTCCATTCCGGGCGCATTTCGTCCTCGTCATCCACCAGGTCGCAGTCGAGCGCCTCCAGCAGTGCCCGGCTTTCCGGCGGCAATTCCCCGGGCATGTCGTAGCCCGCGATCCGACCCCAGAGCCCGGTCCAGCAGCGCGCCACGGTCCACGGGTTGTAGCCGCCGCCGCCCAGCACCACGGTGGCCGGCGCCAGCTCGGTCAGCGCCATCACCGCGTCCCACAGGCAGCTGTTCGACAGCGCCAGCGAGGACAGCGGATCGCCGTCGAGCGGATCGGCGCCGCAAGTGACGACGACGGCCTGCGGCGCGAAGCGGCGGGCCAGCGGCAGCACCGCCGAGGCCATCAGGAAATCCATCTCGGAATCGTTCATCTCGCGCGGGACCGGCAGATTGCGGGCATTGCCCGTGCTGCGGTCGTCGAGCGTGCCGGTCCAGGGCCAGCGGTTCTCCTCGTGCACCGAGATCGTCATCACCCGGTCTTCGCCCTTGAAGGCGAATTCGACCCCGTCGCCGTGATGGGCGTCGAGATCGACATAGAGGACGCGCTCCATCCCCTCTTCGAGCAGGGTCAGGATGGCAAAGACCGGATCGTTGAAGAAGCAGAAGCCCGAGGCATGGTCGCGCATGCCGTGATGGGTGCCGCCCGAGGGATGGTAGGCGATGCCGCCCCGGGCCGCCAGCCGGGCGGCCTGGATCGAGCCGCCGACCGACATGCTGGCGCGCTCGTACAACCCCTGGAAGACGGGGTTCTCCAGCGTGCCGATCTTGTATTTCTCGCGCATCTCCTCGGTGACGCGGCGGTTCTGCTCGGCCTCGCGGATGGCGGCGACATAGTCGGGGCTGTGGAATTTCAGCAGGTCGTCGAGCGTGGCGCGGTAACTGTCGACATAGCCGCCGGGAAGCCAGCCCAGCTGTTCGGAAAGCGTCAGCACGGAGCCGATGCGCTGGATCGCCAGCGGATGATTGCGACTGTAGCCGGTGGCCCGGTAGATCTCGGAACTGATGAAACTCACTGGCATCCGGGCCCTTTCGTCCTGGTCACGCCGCGCCTCCTCCCCGTGTCGGCCAATGCCCTCCTCCGGCACCGGTCACCCGATGACACGCAAGGAAATAAGCCGATCCGTCGCGGGTCAATCGCAAATATTCCAATTTTTTGATGCGATGGCAAACTTTTCCGTGTGCCGCCGCGCAGAATGGCCCCCGGAAGGGGTGGCTCACCGCCTAGCCGGCCCGGCCGCCGCGGCCGCCGCCGAGCGTTCCGCTTCGGCCGCCAGCATCTCGTCGTAGAGCGCCCAGGCGGCCTCGGCCTCCGCGGCGCTCATCTTGCCCACCGCCTCGCCGAACTGGACCATGACGTGGTCGCCCGGCGCGATCTCCTCGTGCTGCATCAGGAACAGGCTGACCTGCCGCTCCTGGCCCCGCGCCTCGCAGCGCGCGGTGAGGCCGTCGCTCTCGATCACCCGCATCGGCACGGCAAGACACATGGGCGCCACTCACGCAAAGGTTGAAAATTGCCAGACAATCGTCATGCTAATCGTTGACACAGGTCAATGACAACGGCCCTCGCGGACCGGCAGCGTGAGGCTGCCTGCGCATGCGGCGGCAACAAACGGCCGGAGAGGCTCCGGCAGACAGGGGGGATGGCGTGGACGGTTCTGCCCCGGAGGTCAGGCTCACGGTCGTGCTCGGCATCGGCAACCTGCTGCTGAGCGATGACGGCATCGGCATCCATGTCACCGAGGCGCTGTCGCGCGACGCGCCCGAGCTTCCGCTCAACATCCGCGACGGCGGCACCATCGGCCTGTCGCTGCTGGCCGAGATCGACCCCGAGGCGGAGCTGATCGCCGTCGACGCGATGGAGCTGCATGCCGCCCCCGGCACCCTGCGGGTGTTCAAGGGGGCGGATATGGACCGCCAGCTGACCGGCACCAAGCGCAGCGCCCACGAGGTGGCGCTGGCCGACCTGATGCAGGCCGCCGACCTGGCCGGCTGCGGCCCGCGCCGCCGCGCCCTGGTCGCGATCCAGCCCGAAACCACCACCTGGGGTCTGACCCCCACCCCGGCCGTCGCCGCCGCGATCCCGCAGGCGGTTCAGGCGGTCCGGGACCTGCTCGAGGAGTGGCGCAATGAGCGCTGAGACACCGCACCGCCCGCCCCTGCGCACCGGCATGGCGCGCAGCTTGCTGCGCGAGATCGCCGAGCGGCTGGAGGCGCTGGCCAGAACCGGAGAGGCCTCGGCCATCGACCTGCGCAGCCTGCCGATGACGGCGGGCGACCGCAAGGAACTGAAAGAGGCCCTGGGCAGCGGCGACGTCGCCGCGACGCTGGATGTCGCCGGCCGCAGCGAGGTCTGGGAGACGCGCTTCGCCGGGGTCTGGTGGCTGCGCCATTTCGGCGACGGCGACCACATCGCCTCGGAAGTGATCGAGATCGCGCGGGTGCCCGATATCCTGTCGGCCCATCCCGATGACATGCGGGCATCGCTGAAACGCCTCAACGAGGACCTGGCAGCGGCCGAAGAGCCGCCGGCGACAGAGGAGACGGGGAATGGCTGAACAGGAACGGATCGGCGATCTGCTGGCGGCGCGGGGCATCTCGCGCCGCGCGCTTCTGAAATACGCGGGCTACCTGGCCAGCGCGCTGGCGCTGCCGCCGATGGCCTCGCGCGCGATGGCAGAGGCGCTGGCCAACAGCCCGCGCCAGTCGGTGATCTGGCTGTCCTTCCAGGAATGCACCGGCTGCACCGAATCGCTGACCCGCTCCTTCAGCCCGACGATCGAGGACATGATCTTCGACCTGATCTCGCTCGACTATCACGAGACCTTGATGGCGGCCTCCGGCACACCGGCGGAAGAGGCGATGGCGGCGGCGATGGAGGCCAACAAGGGCAAGTATGTCGTCGTCGTCGACGGCTCGGTCTCGACGCTGGACGGCGGCGTCTACTCGACCAATGCCGGCAAGACCAACCTGCAGACGCTCAAGGACGTCACCGCCAACGCCGCCGCCGTGATCTCGGTCGGCTCCTGCGCGGCCTTCGGCGGCATCCCCGGCGCCAATCCGAACCCGACCGGCGCGGTGCCGGTGGCCGACATCGTCACCGACAAGCCGGTGGTCAACGTCTCGGGCTGCCCGCCGATCCCCGAAGCGATCGCCGGCACGGTGGCCTATTTCGTCACCTTCGGCAAACTGCCCGAGCTCGACCACCTGAACCGGCCCAAGGCCTTCTTCGGCGACTCGATCCACGACCGCTGCTACCGGCGGCCGTTCTACGACAAGGGCCTGTTCGCCAAGAGCTTCGACGACGAGGGCGCGCGCAACGGCTGGTGCCTTTACGAGGTCGGCTGCAAGGGCCCGGTGACCTACAACGCCTGCGCGACGCTGAAATGGAACGGCGGCGTGTCCTTCCCGATCCAGTCGGGCCATGGCTGCCTGGGCTGCTCGGAGCCGAATTTCTGGGATCGCGGCAGCTTCTACAAGCCGCTCTCGGCCTCGGTGATGGGCAACCGCGCCATCCTCGGCGGCGCCGCCGTCGCCGGGGTCGCCGCCGGCGGCGCCAGCGCCTGGCTCGCCCGGCGCAAGCGGGTCGCCGCACTCGAGGCCGCCGAAGCGGCAGCGAAACAGGCCAGCGAGAAGGAGACCCAGTGATGAGCCTGCTCGATTTCGCCCGCGGCCCGGCGCTGGATTTCGCCATGGCGGTGTTCCTGCTCGGCGTGTTCTGGCGCCTGTTCGCGATCGTGCTGCTGCCCTGGGCCAAGGACCGCACGGTCAAGCGCGCCGGCGCGCCCTCGGCCGCCGCCGGCGCCCTGGGCACGCTGATCCGCCACCTCTGGGTGCCCAAGGATTTCGGCCTGACCTCGCGCTTCACCCTGATCAACGGCTATGTCTTCCATATCGGCCTGGCGGTGATCGTCTTCGGCTTCACCCAGCATATCCTGTTCATCGACGGCGTCTTCGGCCTGTCCTGGCCCGGCCTGCCGACCGGCGTCATCACCGTCGCCGGCGTCGTCACACTGGCCTCGCTGATCGCGGCGCTGGTGCGGCGGATGACCAGCCCGGTGCTGCGCCTGATCTCGACCTTCAACGACTGGTTCACCTGGGCGATCACCTTCCTGCCGGTGCTGACCGGCCTGTTGGCCGTCGCCCATCTCGGCGCCCGCTACGAGACGCTGCTGGCGATCCACATGCTGTCGGTGGCGGCGCTGTTGATCTGGTTCCCCTTCGGCAAGCTGATGCATGCCTTCCTGGTCTTCCTGACCCGGGGCGAGAGCGGCGCCTTCTACAGCCGCCGCGGAGTGAAGATTTAACGGCGCGCGACGCCAGGGAGAGTTGTTACCATGACGGAACGTGTCGTCGTCGATCCGATCACCCGCATCGAGGGCCACCTGCGCATCGAGGCCGAGACATCGGCCAGCGGAGACATCACCGGCGCCTATAGCTCGGGCACCATGGTGCGCGGCATCGAGCTGATCCTGCAGGGCCGCGACCCGCGCGACGCCTGGGCCTTCGCCCAGCGCATCTGCGGCGTCTGCACCCTGGTCCACGGCATCGCCTCGGTGCGCGCGGTCGAGAACGCGCTGAACTACCCGATCCCGCCCAACGCCCAGCTGATCCGCAACCTGATGATCGCGGCGCAATACGTCCACGATCACGTGATGCACTTCTATCACCTGCACGCGCTGGACTGGGTCGACGTCGTCTCGGCGCTGTCGGCCGATCCCAGGGCGACCTCGGAACTGGCGCAGTCGATCTCGTCCTGGCCGAAATCGAGCCCGGGCTATTTCGCCGATGTCCAGAAGAAGGTGAAGACCTTCGTCGAGCAGGGTCAGCTGGGCATCTTCGCCAACGGCTACTGGGGCAGCCCGCTTTACAAGCTGCCGGCCGAGGCCAACCTGATGGCCGTCGCCCATTACCTCGAGGCGCTGGCCTGGCAGCGCGAGGTGGTGCAGATCCACACCATCTTCGGCGGCAAGAACCCGCATCCCAATTTCCTCGTCGGCGGCGCGCCGTCGCCGATCAGCGTCGATTCCAGCGAAGGCGTCTCGGGCACGGCGCTGAACATGGCCGGGCTGAGCCAGATCAAGGCGGTGATCGACAAGATGCAGGCCTTCGTCGATCAGGTCTACCTGCCCGACACCCTGGCCATCGCCGGCTTCTACAAGGACTGGTTCGCCCGCGGCGAGGGCGTCGGCAACTTCATGACCTATGGCGACTTCCCCGAGAAGGGGATGGACGACCCGGCAAGCTGGCTGATCCCCTCGGGCGCGATCCTCAACCGCGATCTGAGCACGATCCACCCGATCGACATGAACAACGCCGACGAGATCCAGGAATTCGTCGCCCATTCCTATTACGACTACTCGGCCGGCAAGGAGGCCGGGCTGCATCCCTATGACGGCCAGACCAACCTGAAATACTCCGGCCCCAAGCCGCCCTATGACCAGCTCGATGTCGAGCAGAGCTATTCCTGGCTGAAAAGCCCGCGCTGGAAGGGCAACGTGATGGAGGTCGGGCCGCTGGCCCGGGTGCTGATGCTCTACGCCAAGGGGCACGCGCCGACCAGGGAACTGGCGACCAAGGCGCTGAGCCAGCTCGACCTGCCGCTCGAGGCGATGTTCTCGACCATGGGCCGCACCGCCGCCCGGACGCTGGAGAGCAAGATCATCGTCGATCAGATGGCGACCTGGTACGACAACCTGATCGCCAATATCCGCGCCGGCGACCTGTCGGTGCATAACGAGGCGAAATGGGACCCCTCGACCTGGCCGAAGGAGGCCAAGGGGGTCGGCTTCATGGAAGCGCCGCGCGGCGCGCTGGCGCATTGGATCGTTATCAAGGACGGCAAGATCGACAACTACCAGGCGGTCGTGCCCTCGACCTGGAACGCCGGCCCGCGCGATGCCGGCGGCAAGCCCGGGCCCTACGAGGCGGCGCTGATGGACCGGCACACGCTGGCCGACCCCAAGCAGCCGCTCGAGATCCAGCGCACGATCCACAGCTTCGATCCCTGTATCGCCTGCGCCGTCCATGTCGTCGATCCCGACGGCGAAGAGATGACCAAAATCCAGGTACGCTAGGAGGATGTCATGACCGCGCAATCCAAGATCGACGTCGAGGCCGCCACCCGCACCTTCCTCGCCCAGACCGAGGAGCACGTGGTCAGCTATGCCGAGGCCTGCCTGCATTGCGGCCAATGCGCCGATGCCTGCCTGTTCTACCGCAGCTCGGGCGATCCGCGGCACACGCCGGCCTACAAGCTCCACCCCATCGCCAAGGCCTACAAGGCCCAGCGATTCCCGCTGAAATGGCTCGGCCTGGCGCCGAAGATCACCGAGACCGACCTGCGCGAGTGGGAGGAACTGATCTTCGACACCTGCACCATGTGCGGCCGCTGCACCGAGGTCTGCCCGATGGGGATCGACATCGCCTCGATCGTGGCCCAGGCGCGCAAGGCCTGGGTCGCGGCCGGGCTGGGCCCGGCCGACCTGATGGACGCCGCCAACAACACCCGCGACCTCGGCAGCCCGCTGGGGCTGACCGGCGCGGTGCTGAAGGAGCGGCTCGAATGGCTGGAAGACGACGACGAGGTCGAGTTCCACATCGACAAGCCCAAGGCCGATGTCATGCTGACGGTCTCGTCGATCGAGGGGATGAAATACCCCCATTCGCTGTCGGCCATGGCCAAGATCATGAACCACGCCGGCATCGACTGGACCATCAGCACCCGCGGCTACGAGGCCACGAATTTCGGCTACCTTTCCGGCAAGGGCGACATCGCCAAGCTTTCGCTTGCCCGCATCGTCGAGGCGGCCGAGGCCATCGGCGCCAAGACGGTGGTGATCCCCGAATGCGGCCATGCCTACGGCGTGCTGCGCTGGAGCGGGGCGAACCTGCTCGGCCGGCCCCTGCCCTTCGAGGTGCTGCACATCACCGAATACATGGCCAAGCTGAAGCGCGCGGGGAAGATCAAGCTCAAGCCCTACGACACCCCGATGACCTATCACGATCCCTGCCAGGTCTCGCGCCGCGGCGGCGCGGCGGCCGACGCGCGCTACCTGCTGGAAGGCTTCGCCACCAACTTCAAGGAAATGGTGCCGACGGCCGAGCTGAACTGGTGTTGCGGCGGCGGCGGCGGGGTGCAGGCGATCGGCCGGGCGGCGGACTTGCGCCACAAGGCATTCAAGATCAAGATCGACCAGGTCGAGGCCACCGGCACCGACACGCTGGTTTCGGCCTGCGCCAATTGCCGGCTGACCATGGACGAGAGCAAGGAATACTGGAAATGGGGCGGCGGGCTGGAAAGCATCGTCGAACTCATCGCCGATCATCTGGATGAGGACTGAGACAACATGGCAGACAAGCTGCTGATCATCATGGTCAATACCGACAGCCGCAATGGCGAGGAACTGGGCGCGCCCTTCTTCCAGGCGACTGTCGCCGCGGCGATGGATTACGAGGTTGAGGTGGTCTGCACCGCGACCTCGGGCAAGCTGATGAAAAAGGGCGTGGCCGAGAAGCTGGTGGTCAAGGAAGGCTCGCCCAAGACGGTCTACGATTTCATCAAGGACGCCCACGAGGCCGGCGCCAAGTTCTATTGCTGCTCGCCCAATCTCGACCTGTTCGACATGACCGAGGACGACCTGATCCCCGAATGCGAGGGCATCGTCGGCGGCGCCGCGGTGATCGAGAAGGTGATGGAAGACGACGACTACAAGGTGCTGACCTACTGAGGCCGTGCTAACGGTGGCCGTTGGCGCATGCCAGGCGAGGCCTACCGGGATGTAGAAGATAGGCGGCGATGGCCATCGCCACCTGCTTCATTTTGGGAGTTTCCGATTGACGGCCGGACTGCCTGCTCTGCGCCGTTCCCGACCTTACCCCCCACATGACATGAGCGGGGCGAGCGCCTGCCCGTGGGATGGCGCTCGCCCTGCGCGTTTCACGCGCGCACCGGGCGGAATGGCACGCATCATGAAGATCAATTTCATCCCCTGCGGCAAACCGGGGTTCCCGCCCCGGCCGGGCGTTTTTCGTTTGCCGGCGGATTGTTGCCCGTTTCGCATCACCGCCGGCCCGCCGCGGTGACAGGCTCGGCGCCCTGTGCTTTGCTGTGTTAACCAGTTAAACCGGACCGCCACGGCATGGAGAAACACAGCCCGGGCAAGAAGAAGCCCCAGCATGTCAAGCAGCGTTGCCACCGCTGCCGCGGCTCGGGCCGCGTGCCGTGCCAGTTCTGCGGTGGCTCGGGCCAGGTCCGCACCGGCAGCGATATCTTCGGCAATCCCCAGTTCGGCCGCTGCAGCGCCTGTTTCGGCCTCAAGACAACGCGCTGCTCACATTGCGGCGGCGAAGGCTTCACCTGACCGCGGCGCCCCGCAAATCCATGCGATTTTCCGAATGTGTGTTTGACTTTGCCGCCGCCGCGCGAAATCCTGTTTCATGGCCATGACCGGGAGGAGACGGAAATGCGCTTGCGGGTTCTCGATTTCGGGCTGGTTCCGGCCCTGACCAGCCAGGCGGTCTATCACGGCCTGGCCGAGACGATCACCGCCGACAGCGACCCGATCCTGTCGCTGGTCTCGCCCCAAGACCCTTACGTCTGCGTCGGCATGCACCAGGAGATCGCGCGCGAGGTCGATACCGAGTATTGCCATGCCAAGGGCCTGCCGATCATCCGCCGCCATGTCGGCGGCGGGGCGGTCTATCTCGACCGCGGCCAGCTGTTCACCCATTTCATCTATCCGCGCCGCAAGGCGCCGGAATTCGCCCAGAACCTTTATCCGCGCTTCATCGAGCCGGTGGTGCGGACCTACCAGGAGCTGGGCGTCAACGCCGTCTACCGCCCGATCAACGACATCCAGGTCGACGGCCGCAAGATCGGCGGCACCGGCGCGGCCAGCATCGGCGAGGCGACGGTGATGGTCGGCAGCTTCATGCTCGATTTCGACACCGAGGAGATGGCCCGCTGCCTGCGGGTGCCGTCCGAGAAATTCCGCGACAAGCTGCGCCAGACGCTGAACGACTACATGACGACGATGACCAGGGAACTGCCCGCCCTGCCCGAGCGGTCGGAGCTGATCGCGACCTTCCTGCGCCATTGCGCCGAGGTGCTGGACGTCACCCCGGAATTCGACAGCCCGACCGCGGCCGAGCAGGCCGCCATCGCCGCCGCCGAGACGCGGCTGGCCGATCCCGACTGGACCGGGGTCCAGGGTCGCAAGCTGGTCGAACTGGGGGTGAAGATCTCGGCCGCCACCCACCTGACCGAAAGCGCCCACAAGGCGCCGGGCGGGTTGATCCGGGTCCACCTGCTGGGCCGCGAAGGGGCCATCGCCGACCTGATGATCTCGGGCGATTTCACCTGCCTGCCGCCGGACGGCATCGACCGGCTGGCCGCCCAGCTGCGCGGCACCGCCCTGAACCGGGACGCGCTCGAGGCCGCCGCCGCGACCGCGATCGACCGTCTGGGCATCGAGCTGCCGGGCGTCGAGCCGGCCGACCTGGCCACCGCCATCCTCGCCGCCACCGAGACCTCCGACTGACCGCCAGCCCCCCGCAAGGAGCCGACATGAAGACCATCTGCGTGATCCAGCATACCGAGGCCGAATATCTCGGACTGATGGAGGACCATTTCGAAGGCCGCAACATCCGTTTCCAATACAAGCGGCCCTTCACCTCGGGCGGCACCCTGCCGACCTCGACCGACGGCTTCGACGGGCTGATGCTGCTGGGCGGCGGGCCCTACGGCCTGGTCTCGGGCCATATCCTGCCCTCGATCAGCCACGAGCTGCGCCTGACCAAGGCCTTCCTCGAGGCCGGTCTGCCGGTTGTGGGTCTTGAATTGGGGGCGGTGATTCTCTCGGTCGCGGCCGGCGGCGGGGCCCGGGAGGCGCCGCTGCGCTTCGAGCTCCAGCAGGCCACGGCGACCGCGCCGGACCATCTCAACGGCATGCTGCCCGAGCAGTTTCCGATGGCGCTCTACCTGCGCGACACGCCGTTGCTGCCCGACGGCGCCGAGGTGCTGGCCAGCGGCCCGACCGGCGATCCGCTGGTTTTCGGCATCGGCGATAACTCTTTGGGATTCCTTGGACATCCCGGCATGAAACGCGGCATGGTTGAAGACCTGATCATGGAATTTGCCGATACGCCCGAGGACACGGTGACCCCGCTTCAGGCGCTTGCAGCCCATCAGGGCGAGATCGCCGAAGCCCTGACACGGATCATGGTCGGGCTCAGCAGCCGCACCGGCTGGCTGTGAGCGGATCACGACCACCTGACCGAGGGTCCCGCAAAGATTGTATTGCTTATTCGAATTTGTGCATCTAACGTTTTCGGACTAGGATGCAGGAGGCGACGAAGAGCCGGAAAGGCCACGCCTGCTGCCAGTGATCCTTGGGAGGAAAATTTGGCTAGCAAACTGATCATCGTCATGGTGAACACCGATCCCCGTAACGGCGAGGAGCTGGGGGCACCGTTCTTTCAGGCCACCGTGGCCGCGGCGATGGATTACGACGTCGACGTGGTGTGCACCGCGACCGCCGGACAGCTCATGAAAAAGGGCGTGGCCGAGAAACTGGTCGTCAAGGAAGGCTCGCCCAAGACGGTCTACGATTTCATCAAGGACGCCCATGAAGCGGGCGCCAAGTTCTACTGCTGTTCGCCCAACCTCGATCTGTTCGACATGACCGAGGACGACCTGATCCCCGAATGCGAGGGCATCGTCGGCGGCGCGAAAGTGATCGAAGACATCATGGATGATGATGACGCGAAGGTTCTGACCTACTGACATATAAAGGCAGAACCGCAAACCGTGGGAGGCGCGTTTGACGGCACACGCTAAGATACCTGATCCGCAGATCAGCGACCCGGTTTCGGAAGCACCGGTCGTTCCTTACGAGAAGCTGGAGGAGATCTTCGACGATATCCGCAACCACGCGGTATACGATCACGAGATCCACGGCTGCCTCAACTGCGGCATCTGCACCGCGACCTGTCCGTCGGCGCATTACTACGACTATTCCCCGCGCGAGATCGTCCAGCTGCTGTGGACCGAGAACCTCGAGGGCATCTACGACGCGATGCAGGAAAAGATCTGGGCCTGCGCCCAGTGCTACACCTGCGCCGCCCGCTGCCCGTTCGAGAACTCGCCCGGCGGGTTGGTGATGATCCTGCGCGAAGTGGCGATCAAGCACGGCATGGAAAGCGCCAAGGAGGTGCTGCGGCCGTTCAGCCGCGTGCTGCTCAAGGTGGTCTCGACCGGCAACCAGCTGGCGCCGAACATGATCACCAAGGAGGCGTTCCCCGACTGGGGCCCGAACGTCGCCAAGGTCGACGCGCCGCTGATGATCCTGCGCAAGGCGATCCCGATGCCGACCATGCACACGCTGGACACGGCCTGGGAGGTCAACCTCAAGACCTCGGTCGAGCTCTACACCATCTGGGAGGCCACGGGCGTCCTGGATCAACTTGAAATCGTTGACGAAAATCTCTTCGACGTGGTCTCGGACGTGATGGATGAGAAGCGCGAGGAATGGGAAGAGTGGCTCGAAGAGCAGGAAGAAGACGAGGACGACGACGATTGATTTCATGATGCCGACGCACGGGGCGGGCGGGCCCCGCGGCCGGCAGCCATTATAGGAGACGTGCGATGGCAAACGAACAGGACGGCAAGAGCGGCGCCTTCAGCGGTTTCGGCGCTGATTGGAAGCCCAGCAACCTGACGGCCGACGAGGCCCGGCGCGCCACCGACTGGGTCGAGGCCAGGATCGACAAGCGCGCCATGCTGACCAGCAAGGAGCGCAAGGAAGACGTCCGCGACGCGATGTGGCAGCTCGAGAAAGAGGGCCAGATCAAGGTTCACCGGATCGGCGACCACAACGATCCGATCATGGCCAAGACGCTCTATGGCTGGGACAAGAAGATCCCGACCAACAACCTGTGGCACCACAAGTCCTGCGGCCAGTGCGGCAACATCCCGGGCTATCCCAGCTCGGTGCTCTGGCTGATGAACAAGATGGAGCTGAACTACCTCGACGAGACCGACCAGACCTCGTGCACGGCGTGGAACTACCACGGCTCGGGCATCGGCAACGTCGTTTCGCTCGCCGCGGTGTTCCTGCGCAACTATCACCAGGCCTATGTCTCGGCCAAGGCGCAGGGCCTGCCGGAAGGCACCTATTACCCGCTGATCCATTGCGGCACTTCCTTCGGCAACTACAAGGAAATGCGGCATTTCCTGATCCATTCGGCCGAACTGCGCGAGGAAGTGACCAAGATCCTCGGCAAGCTGGGCCGCCTGGTCGACGGCAAGCTGCTGATCCCGGAAGAACTGGTTCACTATTCCGAATGGCTGCACGTGATGCGCCATCGGCTGAAGAACTACCAGGAGATCGACGTCTCCAACCTCCGGACCACGGTTCACCCGGCCTGCCACGTCTACAAGATGGTGCCGGAGGACGTGATCTATGACGAGACCGTCATGGAAGGGAACCGCGTCGCGGTGACCACCGGACTGCTGCAGACGCTCGGCACCCAGGTGATCGACTATTCGACCTGGTACGACTGCTGCGGCTTCGGCTTCCGCCACATCATCGGCGAGCGCGAGTTCACCCGCTCCTTCGCCATCGACCGCAAGATCAAGGTCGCGGTGGAAGAGGCCAAGTCGGACGTGATGATCGGCCACGACACCGGCTGCATCACCACGCTCGACAAGAACCAGTGGATCGGCCGCGCCGTCGACAAGGTCTACGAGCTGCCGGTGATGGCCGATTGCCAGTTCGCCGCCCTGGCGCTGGGGGCCCACCCCTACAAGCTGGCGCAGTTGCACTGGCACGCCTCGCCCTTCGAGAACCTGCTCGAGAAGATGGGCATCGACTGGGAGAAGAAGAAGGCCGAGTTCGAGGCCTATCTGGAAGAGGTCAAGCAGGGCAAGATCGAAACCCTCTACGACCCCAAGCGGGCCATCACTTCCGGGCCCGGCTACGTGAAACCCAAGGCACTTGCAGGAGCGGATAAGTGAGCCAGCCTGTTCTGATCGTCGGCGGGGGGCCCGCGGGCCTCTCGGCCGCCCACGCCGTGGCCTCCTCGGGCCGCAAAGCCATCCTCGTCGAGAAGGAGGACATCCTTGGCGGCGCCCCGATCCTGTCGGGCTACGCCAAGCTGGTGCCGTCCCACGAATGGGCCAAGGACGCCATCGGCGGCATGGTCACCCGGGTCGAGCAGAACCCGAATGTCGAGATTCACAAGGGCGCCATCGTCCAGAGCTTCGACGGTGAGCCCGGCGCGTTCGTCGCCACGCTGAAGGACGGCACCAAGATCGAGGCGGGGTCGACGATCCTGACCACGGGCTTCACCCATTTCGACAGCGTCAACAAGCCGGAATGGGGCTTCGGCACCTATCCGGACGTCGTCACGACCACCCAGGTCGAGCAGATGATCTCGTCCGGCAAGGGCGTGCGCTGCCCCTCCGACGGGCGCAAGCCCGACCGCGTCGCCATCCTGCTCTGCGTCGGCTCGCGCGACCGGCAGATCGGCCGCGAATGGTGCTCGAAGATCTGCTGCACCGTCTCGGCCAACCTGGCGATGGAGATCCGCGAGGAACTGCCGGACACCAACGTCTACATCTACTACATGGATATCCGGACCTTCGGCCTCTACGAGGGCGAGTACTACTGGGGCAGCCAGGAAGAGTACAAGGTCAAGTACATCAAGGCCCGCATCGCCGAGGTCACCTCGGACGGCAAGCGGCTGCTGGTCAAGGGCGAGGACACGCTGGTCAAGCGGCCGATCTCGATCCCGTTCGACATGGTGGTGCACGCCGTCGGCATGGACCCGAATGTCGACAACATGACCCTGTCGTCGGTCTTCGGCGTCAAGCTGAACAAGTATGGCTATATCGACCGCGCCAACACCTACATGACCCTGGCCGAGACCTCGCGCCCCGGCGTCTTCGTGGCCGGTTCGGCCACCGGGCCCGAGACGATCGACGACTCGATCGCCCAGGGCCACGCGGCGGCGATGGCGGCGATGAACTTCTCCGCCAACGCGGTGGAGACGGCAGCGGAATAATGTTCGGCCTCAAGCGCAAACCCGATGTCGCCCCGGCTCCCACGGGGCCGGTGCTGGACCTCTCGGGTCCGACACTGCGCAAGGCATTCGAACATCTCGTCACCTCGGCCGAACCGACCGGCGGTGTCGAGCGCTACGTCACCGCGCTGTCGCTGAAGTCCTCGCTGTTCGAGGAGATGCTGGGCAAGGGCAAGGTGCATGAGCTCAGCGAGACCGAGTTCCTCGATCTCGCCGCCTTCATCACCCCCGTTCGGCGCCGGGTCGGCGCCTGGCTGGCGGAAAACGGCTTCGAGCTGCTGCGCGTGCGGCTCGAGGAGCTTCTGGCGGGCTGGACCGACACCACCAGCGCCGACGAGCGGCTGGCCCGCTTCACCTCGAAATTCCCCGACGACAAGGCCCATCGCTGGGTCCGCGATCTGGGCGCCGAGGTGCTGCATTTCATCGACCCCGAGCGTTACCCGCTGATGACCCGCTGGGTCTGGGACGCCAAGGTCGGCTCGGGCGTGCTGCGGGAAATTTGGTTCGCCGACGATGTCTCGACCCTGAAACTCGACATCCCGGACGACTACGCCACCTTCCGGGTGCTCAACGACGAGCTGAGCCAGTTTCTCGGCGAGCAGGGCGTGTTCCGCGACCTGCCCTTCTATGTCGATCTGCTGATGGCGCATGTCTACGCCGATTACATCAACGACCGGGGCGGCAGCCTGATGCGGGCCGAATTCGCCACCTCGTCCGACCCGATGCTGCATACCCGGCGCATGCTGGGCCTCGACGCCGTCGATACCGAGACCGGGCGCACCCGGCTCAAGCTGATCGACGGCAGCGCCCATGTGCTCGGCACCCCGAAAGGGATCACCCACCAGGAGAGCTCTTAATGCCCATCCACGAGAAATCGCTGATCCGGCCCGAGAAGCTGGTTGAACACGAAGAACTGGTGCTTGAGGGGATGGATGTCTCGGGCCACTGGTCGACCTTCATCGAAGGCCGTTCGGTCACCGATTACAACGAGAACCTGCAGGAAGAGATCGCGG
The DNA here is from genome assembly GCF_042643245.1 of Acidimangrovimonas pyrenivorans. Classification (NCBI taxonomy): domain Bacteria; kingdom Pseudomonadati; phylum Pseudomonadota; class Alphaproteobacteria; order Rhodobacterales; family Paracoccaceae; genus Acidimangrovimonas; species Acidimangrovimonas pyrenivorans. The sequence continues at coordinate 91,526 of NZ_JBHRSK010000014.1, read as the reverse complement.
CCCTGCCGGGCGGCGAGAACATCCACCGCTGCTGGCAATGCGGCTCCTGCACCAACGCCTGCACCGTCAACGCGGTCAATCCCGAGTTCAACCCGCGCTACTGGATCTACCTGATCCGGATGGGCATGGAAGACGAGCTGCTGCGCGACAAGGACATCATCTGGCAATGCGTGTCGTGCAACAAATGCACCTATGCCTGCCCGCGCGACGTGGTGCCGGAAGGGGTGATGAAGGCCACCGCCCATTGGCTCGAGCTGAAGGGCCATACCGAGAAGAGCCCGTCGACGATCTTCGACGAGGGCTTCTCGGACCAGGTCATCAACACCGGCAAGATCGAGGACGGGCTGGTGCTGCGCGACTTCTTCAAGAAGACCAACCAGCCGATCAACCAGCCCTGGCTGGTGGCGCTGGTGATGGGCCTCGTGAAGCGCATGCCGGTCGGCTACCTGATGAAGCTGGGCCTGGCGACGGTGTTCCGCCCCAAGACCAGCGGCTGGGGCCGGGCGCGCGACGCGATCAACGAATATGTCGAGGAATGTGAGACCGCCAACCGCAAGGCGCTGGGTCTCGATGTGAAGGGAGCGAAGTGATGGCCGGTGATTACAAGAAAGTCGCTTACTACCCCGGCTGCGCCCTGGAAGGTTCGGGCCACGCCTACAACCGCTCGACCAAGGCGGTCGGCAAGGCGCTGGGGCTCGAGCTGGTCGAGCTGAAGAACTGGAACTGCTGCGGCGCGATGGAAGTCAAGAACATCGACCCGAAGATCCAGACCTACCTGTCGGCGCGCAACCTCTCGATCACCGAGGACATGGGCTTCGACACGGTGATGGCGCCCTGCAACGGCTGCTACCACAACCTCAAGAAGGCCGAATACGACCTCGAGCATGACGCCAAGTCGAAAGAGGTCAACGGCCGGCTGAGCCAGAAGGCGGGCCACAAGACCTACGAGTCGGGCAAGGTCGAGACCATCCACGCGCTCGACTGGATCAAGAAATCGATCGGCGAGGACGGCATTCGCGAAAGGGTGAAGAACTCGCTCAAGGGCCTCAAGGTCGCCAACTACTACGGCTGCATGTATACCCGCCCGCGCCATATCTTCCCCGAGAAGGACCAGGGCGGCGACAGCGAGAGCACCTCGAAACCGCATTACATGGACGACATCCTCGCCGCCGCCGGCGCCGAGAACGTCGATTTCCCGCTGAAAACCGCCTGCTGCGGCGGCGCCCATACCCTGTCGGACAGCGACACCTCGACCAAGCTGGTGCTGAACATCCTCACCGCGGCCGAGGCCTGCGGCGCCGATGTCGTCGCCACCGAATGCCCGACCTGCCATACCGGGCTGGAAATGCACCAGGTGCGTGCGGAAAAGGTTCTTGGCAGAAAGACCAACGTCAAGATACTCTATTTCACGCAGCTTCTCGGCATGGCCCTCGGGCTGTCGGCCAAGAAGGTCGGCGTGCAGGAGAACTTCTCGGACGCACGCCCGCTGCTCAAGGAAAAGGGTTTGGGATGACGGCGGAGACGCGCCTGTCCATCGAGGAGATCGAGGCCCGGGTCGACGCGCTGATCGCGACGCCGAACGAGGCTCTTGTCCGCGATGCCACGGAAATCGCCGCCGAACTCCTGACGATGGGCGAGGCGGTGCTCGAAGCCTGGCACGAGGCCAAGGGCAACACCCCGACTTCGGACAAGCATGAAGGGTTCCGGCTGCTCGCCCTGCACCGCCAGGGCGCGCGCGGCAATCCCAGCTTCAATGCCTGCCGCGAGACCTGCCGCGAGATCGTCTATCACCACAACCTGATCCTGCATGACCCGGCCGCCGCCGATGTCGCCCACACCATCCGGGTGGGTGCCATGGTGGTGCGCCATCTCGCCCTTTTCGTCGGCGGCAAGCTGCAGGCCGACGGGCTGGGCGAATTCTGCTGCTCGTCCCGGCCGATCCGCCAGGGCGAGACCCCCGATATCGACACTGAAACCGTATGATGGAGACCCAGGATGCCTGTGGTGCGTGGCTGCGACCTTCCCGATGACCTGCTTTACGACGTCGACAACAACCTGTGGTACCGCGACGAGGGCGACGGCACCTACACCGTCGGCATGACCATGATCGCCACCGGCATGGCCGGTCAGCTGGTCGCCTTCACCGCCAAGAAGGCGGGCAAGACGATCAAGGCCGGCAAGTCCTGCGCGACCGTCGAATCCGGCAAGTGGGTCGGCCCCGCCAAGGTCGCCTTCGAGGCCGAGATCGTGGCGGTGAACGACAATCTGACCGCGACCCCCGGCCTGGCCAATTCCGACACCTATGGCGACGGCTGGATGGTGAAGGTCAAGCCCGTCGACCCGGCCGCGATCAACGATCTGACCAAGGGCGCCGACGTGGCCGGCCCCTACGAGGCCAAGATGGAGGCCGACTCCTTCGCCGGCTGCGCCTGAGGCTGAACGCCCAAGGCATAACGGCGGCGGACCCGGCCGTGTGACATGATATCAGCCGGCACGGCCGGCAGGAGGACAAGATGAGCGACGAAACCAACGCCAAGTCGATGACCATCATCGTGACCAAGGGCACGCTCGACTGGGCCTACCCGCCCTTCATTCTGGCCACCACCGCGGCCGCGATGGGGATCGAGACGACGATGTTCTTCACCTTCTACGGGCTGAGCCTGCTGAAGAAGGACCTCAACCTCAAGGTCAACCCGCTGGGCAACGCGGCGATGGAGATGCCGATGGGCGGCGGCCACATGGCGATGCCGAACATCCTGGCCGCCCTGCCCGGCGCCACCGCGCTGACCACCAACATGATGAAGAACATGATCAAGAAGAAAGGCGTCGCCTCGATCGAGGAACTGCGCGAGCTGGCGGTCGAAGCGGACGTCAACATGATCGCCTGCCAGATGACGATGGACCTCTTCGAATACAAGAAAGAGGACATGATCGAAGGCCCGACCCTGGGTGGCGCCGCCAGCTGGGTCGACGTCGCCGCCAAGAGCGACATCAACCTGTATATCTGACGAAGAGAAGGACGAAAGACATGGCCGATCAGGTTCTCGACGCGAAGGGGCTGAACTGCCCGCTGCCGATCCTGCGCACCAAGAAGGCGCTCAAGACGATGGAAACCGGACAGACGCTGGAAATCCAGGCGACCGATCCGGGCGCGGTGAAGGATTTCGAAGCCTTCTGCCGCACCACCGGCAACGAGCTGGTGGAGCAGGGCGAGTCGGGCGGGGTCTATACCTTCGTCATCAAGAACACCGCCTGAGCGGTGGTGCGGGGCCCCGGCCCGACGGCAGAGACGCGCGGCCCCCCGGGGCCGCGTTTTCGTTTGGAAGCGCCCCCGGTGGAGTACCGGACAGATCGTGGCTGTCGCACGACAAAGGGCCGCGCCCTCCCTCGGGTGGGCGCCACCGTCGCTCGCCGTCTGCGGTTTATCCCCAAAACCCCGAACGACATCTGCACGGCAGGCGACATCGCCAAGGCGCCCTCCCAAGGGGGAGGGAGGGCGCGGCCCGGCGGGCTACGCCCTTGATTCCGGGCCGGTGTCCCCCTTGCCGGAGGTCTGCAGAGGGTACATGCGGCTAGCCGCCCCGCCGTCCACTTCCCGGCAGACCGAGCCTTGGCGCCTGCCCCCTTCCCGCCTCGCGCCTCCCCCGCTACGCTGCCGCCAAAACGGAGGTCAGCATTGCCACAGGGACGCGCGATCCGGGTGCGGGGACAGGTGCAGGGCGTCGGCTTCCGCCCCTTCGTCTGGCAACTCGCCCGCCGCTTCGGCCTGCGCGGCGAAGTGCTCAACGATCCCGAGGGCGTCCTCATCCGCGCCTTCGGCGATGACCTCGACGCTTTCGCAACCGCCCTGGCCGCCGAGGCCCCGCCGCTGGCCCGCGTCGACGCCGTCGAAACCGCCCCGCACCGGTTCGACAGCCCGCCCGACGGTTTCACCATCGCCCCTTCGTGCGGGACCGGGGCCGAGACGCGGGTGACGCCCGATGCCGCCACCTGCCCCGCCTGCCTGGCCGAGATCCGCGATCCCGCGCAGCGCCGCCACGGCTATGCCTTCACCAACTGCACCCATTGCGGCCCGCGCTTCACCATCCTGCGCGCCCTGCCTTATGACCGGGCGCAAACCTCGATGGCGCCGTTCGGAATCTGCCCCGCCTGCCGCGCCGAATACGAGGACCCGGCCGACCGCCGCTTCCACGCCCAGCCCGTCGCCTGCCCTGCCTGCGGCCCGCGGCTGTGGCTGGAGATCGACGCCGCCGAATTCCCCGGCGATCCCGTCGCCGAGGCCGCCCGGCGCCTGCAGGCCGGGCAAATCCTCGCCCTCAAGGGGCTGGGCGGCTTCCACCTCGCCTGCGACGCCCGCAACCCGGCGGCCCTCGCCACGCTGCGCGCCCGCAAGCGGCGTCCGGCCAAGCCCTTCGCCCTGATGGCGCCGCTGGAGACGATCCGCGCCCATGCCAACGTCAGCGACGCCGAGGCCACCCTGCTGGCCGACCCGGCTGCGCCGATCGTGCTGCTGCCCCGTGCCGGTGCGCCCTTGCCCGAGGCAATCGCCCCGGGCCTGCCGACGCTGGGCTGGATGCTGCCCTACACCCCGCTGCACCACCTGCTGCTCGACGCTTTCGGCGGGCCGCTGGTGATGACCTCGGGCAATCTCACGGGCGAGCCGCAGGCGATCGGCAACGACGAGGCGCGGGCGAAACTGGGCCCCTTCGCCGATGCCTTCCTGATGCATGACCGCGACATCGTCCGCCGCCTCGACGATCCGGTCGAGCGGCTGCTGCCTTCCGGCCCGATGATCCTGCGCCGGGCGCGGGGCCGGGTGCCGGGGACCTTGCCGCTGCCGCCGGGTTTCGAGGACGCGGCCGAAGTGACCGCCTTTGGCGGCCAGATGAAATCCGCCCTCTGCCTGATCAGGAATGGCCAGGCGCTGCTGTCGCATCACCTCGGCGATCTCGACGACGCGCTGACCTGGGAGGAATTCATCAGGGCCGATGCCGACTACGCCGAACTCTTCGATCACCGCCCGACACTGATGGCCTGCGATCTTCACCCCGGCTATCGCGCCTCGGCCCATGCCGCGGCACGGGCCGGGGCCGCCGGGGTGCCGCTGGTCGAGGTCCAGCACCACCACGCCCATCTCGCCGCCGCGATGGGCGACGCGCTCTGGCCGCGCGACGGTGGGCCGGTGGCCGGGATCGTGCTCGACGGGCTCGGGCTGGGGACGGATGGCACGATCTGGGGCGGCGAGCTGCTGCTGGGCGACTACCGGGCGGCGACGCGCATCGCCCATCTGAAACCCGTGCCGCTGATCGGCGGCGACGCGGCCAACCGGGAGCCGTGGCGCAACCTGCTGGCCCAGCTCGACGCCGCCGGGCTGGGCGCCGAGGCCGACCGCCTGCTCTCCGGCCGCCCACTGCCGCTGCTGCGGCAGGCGGCCGCCTCCGGCATCAACGCACCGCTCTCCTCCTCGGCCGGGCGGCTGTTCGACGCGGTGGCGGCGGCGCTCGGGCTGGCCGGCGGGGCGCAGAGCTACGAGGGCGAGGCGGCGATCGCGCTGGAGGGGATGGCGCTGGAGGGGATCGCAACCGGCATTGCCGCCGCGCCCTACCCGTTCGCGCGAACCGGCGCACAGATCGACCCGGCGCCGATGTGGCGGGCGCTGATCGCCGACCTTGCCGCCGGCCGCCCGGTGCCGGAAATCGCCGCCGCCTTCCATGCCGGGCTCGCCCGTGCGGTCTGCGCCCCGGCGCGGCGGCTGGTCGAGGAGGGCGAGGCCCGGGCCGTCGCCCTCTCCGGCGGCTGCTTCCAGAACGCGACGCTGCTGGCGCTGTGCCTGCAGGAGCTGGAGGGGATCGAGGTGCTGCTCCACCACGCCACCCCGGCCAACGATGGCGGGCTGGCGCTGGGGCAGGCGCTGGTGGCGGCGGCGCGGCATCCCGGCCGAGCCGCGACAGGCCGGCCGTCACGCTTGCGCCAGCACGGGTAGCGGGCGGCCGACGCCGGATCTATGCTGACCGGGCGCGAACCGATGCCGGCCGGGCCGGCAAGGAACGGGAGTTCGAGTTGGAGCAGGGCGTGATCATCGCGCTGGCGCAGCGGGACGGCCACCTGGCCGCCACCGTGACGGGCCGGTCGGCGCTGCCGGTCGAGCGGCTGATCCTCGGCCGCCCGGTGGCGGAAGCGGCGGAAACCCTGCCCCGGCTCTTCAACCTCTGCCGCGCGGCGCAGGAGGCGGCGGCGCGGCTGGCGCTGGAGCTGCCGCCGCTGGAGACGACGCCCGAGACCCTGCGCGGCGAAATCCTGCGCGAGCACCTGCGGCGGCTGCTTTTCGCCTGGCCGCGCCGGCTGGACCTTCCGGCCCGGCCGCTGCCGCGCAAGGGCGACGAGGCCGTGGCGCTGTTCGGCCCCTCCGGCCGCTGCCCCGCCACGCCGGACGATTTCGCGGCATGGCGGGCCGAGGGCCAGGGCACCGCCCCGCTGCTCTCAGCCATCGCCGAGGCCTTCGCCCCGGGCGAGGCCGGGACCGACCTGCCCGCAACCACGCCCGAAACCGCCTTCGCCGGCAGCCCGCAGGAAAACGCCACCGCCGGCCGCCATCCCGGCCAGCCGCTGCTCACCGCGCTGGCGGCAAGCCATGGCAAGGGCCCGCTCTGGCGCGCCGCCGCCCGGCTGGTCGATGCCGAGGCCTGTCTCACCGGCCCCCTGCCGGCGCCGCGGCGGCTGGCCGACGGCACCGCCGTCACCCCCGCCGCCCGCGGCCTCTATGCCATCCGGGCGCAGGCCGAGAACGGCCGGGTCACCCATTTCCAACGGGTCACGCCGACCGACCACCTGCTCGCCCCCGGCGGCGCGCTGCAGGCGTCGCTGGCCAGCCTGCCCGCCGCCAAGGCCCATCTGGCGCCGCTGGTGGTCGACATCCTCGACCCCTGCCTGCCCTACGAACTGCGCGAGGTGGCCGATGCATGAGATGGCGCTGGCCGAGAGCATTCGCGGCATCATCGACGACCACGCCCGCGCCCACGGCTTCACCGCGGTGCGCAAGCTGCGGCTCGAGATCGGCCGCTTCGCCGGGGTCGAGAAACCGGCGCTGGCCTTCTGCTTCGACGCCGTGATGCGCGGCGGCCCCGCCGAGGGGGCGGAACTGGAAATGATCGACCTGCCCGGCCGCGCGATGTGCTACGACTGCGGCAAGGAGGTCGAGATCGAGGAACGACTCGCCCCCTGCCCGCTCTGCGGCGGCGGCCGGCTGATGCCGGTCTCGGGCGACGAGATGCGGATCAAGGATATGGAGGTGATCTGATGTGTACGGTTTGCGGATGCGGACAGGGGACGGTCGAGGGCCACAGCCATGAGCACGGCCATGGGCACGAGCACGGCCATCACCATCATCACGGTCATGAGCATCACCACCACCACGACCATTCCCACAGCCATGACCATGACCACGGCCACATCCATTTCGGCGCCGGCGCCGCCGGGGTCTCGGTTCCGGGCATGAGCCAGGCCCGGCTGGTCGAGGTGGAAACCGACATCCTCGCCAAGAACGACCTCTACGCCCAGGGCAACCGCCGGGTGCTGCGGGCGCTCGGCGGCTACGCGGTCAACCTCGTCTCCTCGCCCGGCTCGGGCAAGACGACGCTCTTGGTCAAGACCATCGAGATGCTGGGCGACGCGCCGCTGGCGGTGATCGAGGGCGACCAGCAGACCACCAACGACGCCGACCGCATCCGCGCCACCGGAGCGCGGGCGATCCAGATCAACACCGGCAAGGGCTGCCATCTCGACGGCCACATGGTCGGCCACGCGATGGACGATCTCGGGCTGCAGCCGGGCGCGTTCCTGTTCATCGAGAATGTCGGCAACCTGGTCTGCCCGGCTGCCTTCGACCTTGGCGAGGATGCCAAGGTGGCGATCCTCTCGGTCACCGAGGGCGAGGACAAGCCGTTGAAATACCCTGACATGTTCACCGCCGCCAGGCTGGCGATCCTGAACAAGGTCGACCTTGCCCCCTATACCGATGCCGATCTCGACGCCTACGAGGCCAACCTGCATCGGGTCAACCCGGAGATCGAGATCCTGCAGGTCTCGGCCCGCACCGGCGAGGGCATGGAGGCCTGGCTCGACTGGCTGCGGCGCGCGCACGCGGCGAAGTCGCTGGCCAAGGCAGGCTGAGCCATGTGTCTGGGCATTCCCGGCCAGATCGTCGCGATCACCGACGAGACGCGGCTGCTGGCGCTGGCCGAGGTGTCCGGCGTCCGCCGCGAGGTCAATGTCGCCTGCATCGCCGAGGGGCCGCTCGAGGGGCTGATCGGGGAATGGGCGCTGATCCATGTCGGCTTCGCCATGAGCCGGATCGACGCCGACGAGGCCGCCAAGACGCTCGACGCCCTGCGCGAACTGGGCGAGGCGCAGGAGGCGCTGGAAGCGATGGCCGAGGGCCAGAAGGCGCTCGACGCCCCCGGGAGGCCGGCATGAAATACGCCTCGGAATTCCGTGACCCGAAGGCGGCCAAGGCGGTGCTGGCGGCCATTGCCCGCGCCGCCGACGAGATCGGCGCGACCGGGGAAAAACCGCTGCATATCATGGAGATCTGCGGCGGCCACACCCATGCGATCTTCCGCTACGGGCTCGACAAGCTGGTCCACGAGGGGGTCGAGTTCATCCACGGCCCCGGCTGCCCGGTCTGCGTGCTACCGATGAGCCGGGTCGACGAATGCGTCGCGCTGGCCGAGCGGCCGGAAGTGATCTTCACCACCTTCGGCGACGCGATGCGGGTGCCGGGGACGCGGAAGTCGCTGCTGCAGGCCAAGGCCGAAGGCGCCGATATCCGCATGGTCTATTCGCCGCTCGACGCGCTCGAACTGGCGCGCCGCAATCCCGCGCGCGAGGTGGTGTTCTTCGGCCTCGGCTTCGAGACCACGACGCCCTCGACCGCGCTGTCGATCCAGCAGGCGGCGCGCGAGGGGCTGGGGAATTTCAGCGTCTTCTGCAACCACATCACCGTGCCCGAGCCGATCAAGGCGCTGCTCGACGATCCCGACATGCGGCTCGACGGCTTCATCGGGCCGGGCCATGTCTCGATGGTGATCGGCACGCATCCCTACGACTTCATCGCCCGCGACTATCACAAGCCGATCGCGGTGGCCGGGTTCGAGCCGCTCGACCTGCTGCAATCGGTTCTGATGGTGCTGCGCCAGATCGCCGAGGGCCGGGCCGAGGTCGAGAACCAGTACGCCCGCGTCGTGCCCGAACATGGCAATCCGGTCAGCCTCGCCGCCATCGCCGATGTCTACGAGCGGCGGCCCTCTTTCGAGTGGCGCGGGCTGGGCGAGATCGACGCCTCGGGGCTGCGGATCCGGGCGAAATACGCCGCCTATGACGCCGAGGAGAAATTCGGCATCGGCTACGCTGCCGGGCCGCGTCATGTCGAGGAGCCCGAGGGCTGCGCCTGCGGCGCGGTGATGACCGGCAAGATCAAGCCGACCCAATGCCCGCAATTCGGCAGCGGCTGCACGCCGGAGACGCCGCTTGGGGCGCTGATGGTGTCGTCGGAAGGGGCCTGCGCCGCCTATTGGCAATACGGCGGGGCGCGGACGGCGGCGGAATAGGGGGCGCTGCCCCCGTCGCCAGAGGCGACTCCCCCGGAGTATTTTTGACAAAGAAGAAGAGGCAGGGATGAGTGGGCGGAAGGGCTTGCGCGACAGTCACGTGACGCTGGCCCATGGCGGCGGCGGCAAGGCGATGCGCGATCTGATCGAGAGCGTGTTCACCGAAGTCTTCGAGCCGCCCGGCATGGAGGATCAGGCCCGGCTGCAGGCGGCGGCGCTGGCCGAGCCGGGGGCGAAACTGGCCTTCACCACCGACAGTTTCGTCGTCACGCCGGTGGAGTTCCCGGGCGGCGATATCGGCAAGATCGCGGTTTGCGGCACGGTCAACGACCTCGCGGTGGGCGGGGCGCGGCCACTGTGGCTGTCGGCCGCCTTCATCATCGAGGAGGGCTGCGAGCTGGCGCTGCTGCGCCGCATCGTCGCCTCGATGGCGGCCGAGGCGGCGGTGGCCGGGGTCCGGATCGTCACCGGCGACACCAAGGTGGTCGGGCGCGGCTCGGCCGACAAGGTCTTCGTCACCACCTCGGGCGTCGGCGTGATCCCGCCCGGGCGCGAACTGGGCGCCGTGCATATCCGGCCCGGCGACGTGGCCATCGTCAACGGCGTGCTGGGCGACCATGGCGCGGCGATCCTGGCGGCGCGCGGCGACCTGGCCCTGTCGGCCGACCTCGAATCGGACTGCCAGTCGCTGTCGGCGCTGATGGAGGCGGTGATCGCCGCCGCGCCGGGGGTGCGGGCGGCGCGCGATGCGACCCGCGGCGGGCTGGCCTCGGCCTTGAACGAGATGGCCGAGGCGGCCGGGGTCGGCATCGAGATCGACGAGGAGGCGCTGCCGCTGCGCGACGAGGTCAAGGGGATGTGCGAGATCCTCGGGCTCGACCCGCTCTACCTGGCCAACGAGGGCACCTTGGTGCTGTTCGTGCCCGCGGATCAGGCCGAGGCGGCGCTGGCGGCGATGCGGGCGACGGAAGCCGGCCGCGGCGCGGTGGCGGTCGGCCGGGCGGTCGCCGCCCATCCCGGCATGGTGACGATGCGGACCCTGTTCGGCGGCAGCCGGATCGTCGACATGCTGGTGGGCGAGCAACTGCCGAGGATCTGCTGAGAAAAGCGTTCGGAACAGGGCCCCTCCCGAACACCCGACGCAACGGAGGGCCTGCGCCCGTCCGCGGGTGGGCGCTGCAACGGCTTAGGTCGTCACTTCATAGCTCCGCCACGGCGGCGTTCCGAGCGGGTATCCAACCGCAAGAAAGCGCCCGCCCGGGGGGGGGCGGACGGGCGCTGGCCCGGCGGCGCAAAGCGCCTTGTTTCCGGGCCCGGTGCTTCGTTCGATTGTCGCATGAGGAGTTCGGGGCGACACCGCTTCCCCTTCTGCCCCCTTGCACCCTTCCCCGGCTCGCGAAAACATAAGGCATGTCCTTCTCGTCCGTCTTCCCGCCGCGCCGCGGCCGCAGCCATGAAGCCACCGGGCCCGGCGCCCCGGCCTTCGCCGCCATCCTCTGCGGCATGGGCCAGGCGGCGCTGTGGCTGGTCGAGGACTGGCGCGGCGAGGCGCTGAACCCGCAGGGGCTGGCGCCGTTCTGCGATCCCGACCGGCTGATCGTCGTCCATGCCGCCGATCAGACCGAGATGCTGGCGGCGATGGAGGAGGCGCTGCGCTCGGGCGCCGTGGACACCGTGGTGGCCGAGCTTTCCCGTCCCCTCGGCCTGACCGAGGGAAGGCGGCTGCAACTGGCCGCCGAGGCCGGGCGCAGCCTGGGGCTGTGCCTGATCGCCGAGGGCGCCGGCAGCAATGCCGCCGAGACCCGCTGGCACTGCGCCCCCGTCTTCGATCCCGTCTTCGATCCCGCCGCCGATCCCACTGCCGAGCCGGAGGGGGCGGACTCGACTCTGCAGGACTGGACGCTTAAAAAGAACAAATCAGGAACACTGGGCGCGTGGAGGGTGCGCTGGGATGGCGAAGCGGGTCGTGTCATTGTGGTTTCCAAGCCTGGCGAGCGACCGGGCGCTGCGCCGTAAGCCGCCGCCGGGCCCCTTCGCACTGAGCCTGCGGGTGGGCAACACCGAGCGCATCCATTGCCTCAACGCCGCGGCCGAGGCCGCCGGGCTGGGCCGCGGCATGGGGCTGGCCGATGCCCGCACCCTCTGTCCCGGGCTGCGCTCGGCCCCCGCCGATCCGCCGGCCGAGGCCCGCTTCCTGCGCCTGCTGGCCCGCTGGGCCGGGCGCTACTGCCCCTGGGTCGGGCTCGACGGCGGCGACGGGCTGGTGCTCGATATCACCGGCTCGGCGCACCTGGTCGGCGGCGAGGCGGCGCTGCTGGCCGATCTCCGCGCCCGGCTGGGCCGGGCCGGGCTGGCGGTGCGGGCCGGGCTGGCCGATAGCCGCGGCGCGGCCTGGGCGCTGGCGCATACGGGCGGCGGCATCGCCCCGCCGGGCGAGACGGCGCGGGCGCTCGGGCCGCTGCCGGTCTCGGCGCTGCGGCTCGACGCCAATACCTGCGGCGTGCTGGAGCGGCTGGGCATCGCCAGTATCGCCGAGCTTGCCGCCCTGCCCCGCGCCACCGTCACCCGGCGCTTCGGCCCGGCGGTGCTGCTGCGTCTCGACCAGGCGCTGGGGACCGTCGCCGAACAAATTTCGCCCCTGCCCGAGCCGCCGCGCCACGCCGCCCAGATGACGCTGGCCGAGCCGATCGGGCTGAGCCGCGACGTCATGGCCGGGATCGAGCGGCTGCTGCCGCCGCTCTGCCGCGGGTTGGAGGAGCGCGGGCTGGGCGCCCGGGTGCTGCGGCTGACCCTGCGCCGGGTCGACCGCGGCGAGCGGCAGGTCGAGCTGCGCCTCGCCCGGCCGATGCGCGATCCGGCCCGGCTGCTGCCGCTCTTCGCCCGCGGCGTCGAGGAGCTCGACGCCGGCTTCGGCCTCGACCGGCTGCGGCTCGAAGCGGTGCAGGTGGAGACCCTCGCCCCGCGCCAGACCGGCCAGTGGACCGCAGCCCGCGACGGGGCACGCGACGACCGGCTCGACGATCTGATCACCCGGCTGGGCAACCGGGTCGGGCTGGAGAACATCACCCGCTTCCTGCCCGCCGACAGCCATATCCCCGAGCGCGGCTTCACCGTCGCCCCCGCCGCCTACAGCACCCCCGCCGGCCCCTGGACGGTGCCGCGCCCGCGCCCCTTGCGGCTGTTCGCGCCCGAGCCGATCCTGGCCCAAGGCCCGCGCCCGCCGGAACGGTTCCGCTGGCGCCGGATGGCGCTGACCACGGCGCGGGCGACCGGGCCGGAACGGATCGCGCCGGAATGGTGGCTCGAGGATGACGGCTGGCGTTCCGGCCTGCGCGATTACTGGCGGGTCGAGACGCGGCAGGGCCGGCGGCTATGGCTGTTCTACACGCCGCAGCAGCCGGGCTGGTTCGTGCAGGGGGAATTCGCATGAGCGCCCCCGACCTGCCGCCGGATTACGCCGAGCTCTGCGTGACCTCGAACTTCACCTTCCTCACCGGTGCCTCGCATCCCGAGGAGCTGGTCGCCCGCGCCGCCGAGCTCGGCCTCGCCGCCATCGCCATCACCGACCGCAACTCGCTGGCCGGCGTCGTCCGGGCCTATGCCGCGCTCAACGAGCTGAAACGCGCGGCCGAGGAAGACATCGAGATCCGCTCGCAGCACCGCACCGATCCCAGTGCCCGGCGCGAAGTCGGCCAGCCGCAGCCGATCGCCCGCCCCCGGGCGCCCCGGCTGCCGCGCCTGATCGTCGGCGCAAGGCTGGTGCTGCGCGACACCGCGGTCGCGTTCGCTGCCCTGCCCACCGATCGCGCCGCCTATCACCGGCTGTCGCGGCTGCTGACGCTGGGCAAGCGCCGGGCCGGCAAGGGTGACTGCCATCTCGAGCTTGCCGACCTGCTGGCCGGCGGCGCCGGGCTGATCCTGATCGCCCTGCCGCCGGACGGCGACGAGAGCGCCGCCAGCCAAGCCGCGATCCGCCGCGCCGCCGCCCAGTTTCCCGGCCGGGTCTTCCTCGGCGCCGCGCCGCGCTATGACGGGCGCGACGCGGCGCGGATCGACCGGCTGGCGCGGCTGGCCCACCGGCTGGCGACGCCAATGGTGGCGGTGGGCGACGTGCTGATGCACCGCGCCAGCCGGCGCCAGCTGGCCGACGTGCTGACCTGCCTGCGCGAGGGCTGCACCATCGACGAGATCGGCACCCGCGCCCTGCCCAATGCCGAGCGCCGGCTGAAAGGGGCGGCGGACATGGCGCGGCTGTTCCGCGCCCATCCCGCCGCCCTGCGCCGGACGCTGGACATCGCCGCCCGCTGCGGCTTCTGCCTGTCGGAACTGAGCTACGAATATCCCGACGAGGTCGCCGATGGAGAGCCGCCGCAGGCCCGGCTGGAGCGGCTGGCCCGCGCCGGGCTGGCGCGGCGCTGCCCGAGCGGCATCCCCGAACGCTACCGGGCGCTGGCCGACAAGGAACTGCGGCTGGTGAGCGAGCTCGGCTTCGCCGCCTATTTCCTCACCGTCCACGACATCGTCCAATACGCCCGGGCGCAGGGCATCCTGTGCCAGGGCCGCGGCTCGGCGGCCAACTCGATCCTGTGCTGGGCGCTCGGCATCACCGATGTCAGCCCCGACCAGATCACCATGGTCTTCGAACGCTTCGTCTCGAAACACCGTGGCGAGCCGCCCGATATCGACGTCGATTTCGAGCATGAGCGGCGCGAGGAGGTGATCCAGCACATCTATGCCAAATACGGCCGCGAACGGGCCGGGCTCTGCGCCACGGTGATCCATTTCCGCTCTCGTGCGGCGATCCGCGAGGTCGGCAAGGTGATGGGGCTGAGCCAGGATGTCACCGCCGGCCTCTCGGGCCAGATCTGGGGCTATTCCAACGGCGGCGCCGAGCCCGAGCGGGTGCGCGAGCTGGGGCTCGATCCCGGCGACCGGCGGCTGGCCCAGACCATCCGCCTGATCGGCGAGATCATCGGCTTCCCCCGCCACCTGTCGCAGCATGTCGGCGGCTTCGTCATCACCCATGGCCGGCTGGACGAGCTCTGCCCGATCGAGAACGCGGCGATGGAGGACCGCACCGTCATCGAATGGGACAAGGACGATATCGACACGCTGGGCATCCTCAAGGTCGACATCCTCGGCCTCGGCATGCTGACCTGCCTGCGCAAGGCCTTCGACCTGATGGAGCGGCTCGAGGGCCAGCGCCCGAGCCTCGCCAGCATCGAGCAGGAGGACGGCCCCACCTACGACATGCTCTGCGCCGCCGACGCGGTCGGGGTCTTCCAGGTCGAGAGCCGGGCGCAGATGAACTTCCTGCCGCGGATGCGGCCGCGCACCTTCTACGACCTCGTCATCGAGGTCGCCATCGTCCGCCCCGGCCCGATCCAGGGCGGCATGGTGCAGCCTTACGTCAAGCGCCGCCAGGGCAAGGAGGCGGTCAGCTTCCCCTCGCCGGAACTCGAGGGGGTACTGGGCAAGACGCTGGGCGTGCCGCTGTTCCAGGAGCAGGCGATGCAGATCGCCGTGGTCGCCGCCGGGTTCTCGGCCGAAGAGGCCGACCGGCTGCGCCGCTCGCTCGCCTCGTTCCGGCGCATGGGCACGATCGGGACGTTCCGCGACCGCTTCATCGCCGGAATGCTGAAGAACGGTTACGAACCGGACTTCGCCGAACGCTGCTTTTCCCAGATCGAGGGCTTCGCCGATTACGGCTTTCCCGAAAGCCACGCCGCCGCCTTCGCCATGCTGGCCTATGTCTCGGCCTACCTGAAACGCCACCACCCGGCGATCTTCGCCTGCGCCCTGCTCAATTCCCAGCCGATGGGCTTCTACGCCCCGGCCCAGATCGTCCGCGACCTGCGCGAGCACGGGGTCGAGGTGCGGGCCGTCTGCGTCAATGCCAGCGCCTGGGACAACAGGCTGGAGCGCCGCGCCGACGGGGCGCTGGCGCTGCGGCTCGGCTTCCGCCAGATCAAGGGCTTCCGCGCGGAGGATGCCGACTGGATCGTGGCGGCGCGCGGCAACGGCTATCCCGATCCCGAAAGCCTGTGGCACCGCGCCGGCCTCGCGCCCTCGGCGCTGGAAAAGCTGGCCGAGGCCGATGCCTTCGCCGATATGGGGCTGGGCCGGCGCAACGCGCTGTGGCGGGTGCGGGCGCTGCGGGCGCCGCGGCCGCTGCCGCTGTTCTCCGACCCGATCGAGGGCGAGCGCATCGACGAGCCCGCCGTCACCCTGCCGGCGATGCATCTCGGCCAGGAGGTGGTCGAGGATTACCTCGCCCTGCGGCTCAGCCTGCGGGCCCACCCGATGGAGCTGCTGCGGCCGCATATCCCCGGCCTGACGCCCCATGCCGGGCTGGCCGCCGCGCCGCCCCGGCTCGCACGTCACGTGTCGGTCTGCGGCCTGGTCATCACCCGCCAGCGCCCCGGCACCGCCTCGGGTGTCATCTTCCTCACCCTCGAGGACGAGACCGGGGTCAGCAACGTCGTCGTCTGGCCCCGGGTCTACGAACGCTTCCGCCGCGCCGTGATCGGCGGCCGGCTGCTGCGCGTCACCGGCCGGCTGGAACGCGAGGGCGCGGTGATCCACCTGATCGCCGACCGGGTCGAGGACCTCTCGCCCCGCCTTGCCCTGCTCGGCCATCCCGATGACGACGCCGTCGGCCAGACCGTCCCGGCCGCCGACGGCGTCCCCGCCACCGCCCGGACTGCCGCGCGGGCACGCCACCCGCGCGAGCAGGCGAAGAAGCTTTTCCCCAGCCGGGACTTTCACTGAAACCGCGCCGGCCGGGGCGACTTCGGGCAGGATTGAGCGAACAGCCACCGAGTCGCCGCCCCGCAATCGGCAAGGATCCGCGCGCGGCAAAATGATGACGATCGGCCGCCCCACCCCGGTCACAGTTTCGTGTTTAATCGGGTTCCAAGCCGGAAACCACTCAGCAGGTAAACCATGCCCGCCGCGATCACCGCACAGGAACAGCTTCTCATCGAATTGCTCAACCGGGCCCGTCTCGACCCGCTGGGCGAAGCCGCGCGCTACAATATCGACCTCAACCAGGATCTTCCGGCCGGCACGCTGGACGGCAAGCCGATGCAGGCGCTGGCGCCGAACGCGCTGATCAACGCCGCGGCCGATGCCCATTCGGAGTGGATGCTGGCCGCCGACACCTTCAGCCATACCGGCGATGGCGGCAGCACCCCGCAGGACCGGATGATCGCCGCCGGTTACACCTTCACCGGCAGCTGGGCCTATGGCGAGAACATCGCCTTTTCCGGCACCAGCGGCACGGTCGACCCGACCGCCGCGATCCTGACCCATCACGAGGGCCTGTTCCTCAGCTCCCACCACCGCGAGAACATTCTCAACGCCGATTTCCGCGAGGTCGGCGTCGGCCAGGCCTTCGGCGAATTCACCGATCAGGGCACCACCTNCTCCCACCACCGCGAGAACATTCTCAACGCCGATTTCCGCGAGGTCGGCGTCGGCCAGGCCTTCGGCGAATTCACCGATCAGGGCACCACCTGGAACGCCTCGATGCTGACCGAGGATTTCGGCCTCTCCGGCTCGGATCACTTCCTCACCGGCGTCGCCTATAACGATACCGACCACAACGCTTTCTACTCGGTCGGAGAGGCCGTCTCGGGCGTGCAGTTCAGCGCCCAGGGCCACGGCGCCGGCACGCTTGCCGCGGGTGGCTACGCGCTGGGACTGACCGCCGGCGCGGCGGTGACGGTCGACATCACCGCCGGCGGGCTCTCGGCCAGCGTCGAGGTCGACCTGAGCGCCGGCAACGTCAAGCTCGACCTCGTCGACGGCGACCACCTGTTGAGCTCGGGCAATCTGACGCTGATCGACGGCATCGCCGATGCCGGCCTGCTGGGAGTCGTCGACGCCGACCTGACCGGCAACGGGGCAGTCAACCACCTGACCGGCAATGCCGGCGCCAACCACCTGTTCGGCGGCGCCGGGGCCGACGTCCTCAGCGCCGGCGCCGGCAACGACACGGTCATCGGCGGCGACGGCCGCGACCGGGTCTTCCTGGGGGACGGCAACGACCTGTTCCAGGACAACGGCCAGGGCGGCGTCCCGGGACAGGACACGGTCCAGGCCGGTTCCGGCAACGACACCATCCAGGGCGGCGCCGGTGCCGACACCTTCCACGGCCAGCTCGGCAACGACCTGATCTACGGCCGCAACGGCTTTGACCGGCTGTTCGGCGAGAACGGCGCCGACACGCTCGATTCCGGCGCCGGCAACGACGAGGTCAATGGCGGCCGCGGCCGCGACCTGGCCCATATGGGCCTTGGCGACGACATCTATCAGGACAACGCCCAGGGCGGCGTGCTCGGGCAGGACACGGTCTGGGCCGGCGGCGGCAACGACACCATCCAGGGCGGCGCCGGCGCGGATGCCTTCTACGGCCAGGCCAATGACGACCTGATCTACGGCCGCAACGGCTATGACCGGCTGTTCGGCCAGGCCGGGGCCGACACGCTGGACGGCGGCGCCGGCAACGACCGCCTGAACGGCGGCGCGGGGAACGACATGCTGACCGGCGGTGCCGGGATCGACCATTTCGTCTTCGCCGGCGGCGCCGGCAGCGACCATATCACCGATTTCGACACCAGTGCCGACATGCTCGAGTTCGACACCGTGCTCACCGGCGGCGAGACCGACGCGGCAACGGTGATCGGAACCTATGCCTCGGTCACCGCCGATGGCGTGGTCTTCGATCTTGCCGACGGCACGGTGATCACCCTCGACGGGCTGACCGACACGACGGGGCTGGCCGGGCATCTGCTGATCGGCTGAGCCCGTCCCCGGCATGACACCGATCAAGGCGGGGGGCCCGGCGCCCCGCTAGCCTGCGCCGCACGAGATACGCGGTACAGGAGAGTTCCCCATGTCGGACAACGTGATCTGGTTCGAGAATCTGAAACGCGGCGATGTCAGCATCGTCGGCGGCAAGAACGCCTCGCTGGGCGAGATGGTGGCGACGCTGGACGCCAGGGGCATCAAGGTGCCGGCCGGCTTTGCCACCACCGCCGACGCCTTCCGCGCCTTCATCGCCGAAAACGCCCTGTTCAACCGCATGGGCGAGGTGCTCGACCGGCTCGACGCGGGCAAGATCACGCTGCAGGAGGCCGGGCGGACGATCCGGGCGATGATCGTCGCCGGCGACTGGCCGGCCGAGATCGAGGCCGACATCCGCGCCGCCTATGACGAGCTCGGCCGCCGTGCGGGCAGCGAGGCGCCCTCGGTCGCCGTGCGCTCCTCGGCCACCGCCGAGGACCTGCCCGATGCCAGCTTCGCCGGCCAGCAGGAGACCTTCCTCAACGTCCAGGGCGCCGATGCCGTGATCGAGGCCTGCAAACGCTGCTTCGCCTCGCTCTACACCGACCGCGCGATCACCTACCGCAAGCTCAAGGGTTTCGACCACCAGAAGGTGGCGCTGTCGGTCGGCGTCCAGCAGATGGTGCGGTCCGACATCGGCGGTTCGGGGGTGATGTTCTCGATCGACACCGAATCGGGCTTCGACAAGGTGGTGCTGATCAACGCCGCCTGGGGACTGGGCGAGAACGTCGTCCAGGGCGCGGTGACGCCGGACGAATACGAGGTCTACAAGCCGTTCCTCGACAGTCCCGACCTTGTGCCGATCGTCGAGAAGAGCCTCGGCGCCAAGGAGAAGAAGATGATCTACGGCGGCGAAGGCGAGGCCGAGACCCGCAACGTGCCGACCTCGAAGGCCGAGCGCGCCGCCTTCGTTCTGAACAATGACGAGATCCTCGCGCTGGCCCGGATGGCGGTGACGATCGAGGACCATTACGGCCAGCCGATGGACATGGAATGGGCCCGCGACGGCCTCACCGGCGAGCTCTACATCGTCCAGGCCCGGCCCGAGACGGTGCAGTCGCGTGCCGAGACCGGCGCGATGAAGAGCTACCGTCTCAACAAGGGCGGGCCGGTGATCCTGTCGGGGCTCAGCGTCGGCAACGCCATCGCCACCGGCCGGGTCTGCCTGATCGAGAACGCCCGCGACATCGAGCGGTTCGTCGACGGCTCGATCCTCGTCACCTCGACCACCGACCCGGACTGGGTGCCGATCATGAAGCGCGCCAAGGCGGTGATCACCGACCATGGCGGCCGCACCAGCCACGCCGCCATCGTCAGCCGCGAGCTCGGCCTGCCCGCCATCGTCGGCACCGGCAACGCCACCCATGTGCTGCATGACGAGCAGGAGGTGACGGTCAACTGCGCCGAGGGCGACGAGGGCCAGGTGCAGGAAGGCATCGGCGACTTCGAGGTCGAGGAGATCTCGCTCGACCAGGTGCCCGCGACCAGAACCCGGGTCATGCTCAACATGGCCAACCCGGCGGCGGCCGACCGCTGGTGGCGGCTGCCGACCGACGGCGTCGGGCTGGCGCGGATGGAATTCGTCGTCAACAACGCGATCAAGGTCCACCCGCTGGCCCTGACCCGCTTCGACCAGCTCACCGACGCCGGCGCCCGGGCCGAGATCGAGGCGCTGACCGCCGGCTATGCCGACAAGCCGGAGTATTTCGTCGACACCCTGGCCCGCGGCCTGGGCCGGATCGCCGCCGTGCATTACCCGAACCCGGTGATCGTGCGGATGAGCGACTTCAAGACCAACGAATATGCCGAGCTTCTGGGCGGGCGCCAGTTCGAGCCCAGCGAGGAAAACCCGATGATCGGCTTCCGCGGCGCCTCGCGCTACTATTCCGACGCCTACAAGGACGGCTTCGCGCTGGAATGCAAGGCGATCAAGCGCATGCGCGAGGAGATGGGCTTCACCAACACCATCGTCATGATCCCCTTCTGCCGCAGCCCGGACGAGGCCGACAAGGTGCTGGCGGTGATGGAGGAGGCCGGGCTGAAGCGCGGCGAGAACGGGCTGCAGGTCTATGTCATGTGCGAGATCCCGTCGAACGTGATCCTGGCCGAGGAATTCGCGCGTCGCTTCGACGGCTTCTCGATCGGCTCGAACGACCTGACCCAGCTGACCCTGGGCGTCGACCGCGACAGCGAGGCGCTGGCCGGGCTGTTCCAGGAACGCGACCCGGCGGTGCAGTGGATGATCAAGACGGTGATCGAGAAGGCGCACAAGGTCGGCGCCAAGGTCGGGCTCTGCGGCCAGGCGCCGTCGAACGACCCCGAATTCGCCCGGCTGCTGGTCGAATACGGCATCGACACGATCTCGGTGACGCCGGACAGCTTCCTTGCCGTGAAGACCAACGTCGCGGCGGCCGAGAAGGGGTAGCGGGGCGGCCCCGGGGCAGTCTGACACGAGCGCAGGGCGGAGTGACGCGGAGCACGGAGATCTCCTGCGCGACACCCCAACGAAACAGGCCCGCCAACCGGCGGACCCTACTCTCTCAACTGAACGCCGATCAGATCGCCAGGTACTCGGCCCGCAGCTCTGCATTGTCGAGCACTTCCTTGGCGGTGCCGTCGAACACCACCGAGCCGGTATCGAGGATCACCGCCCGGTCGGCGAGCTTGAGCGCGCGGACCGCGTTCTGCTCGACGATCACCGTGGTGATGCCCTGCTCCTTGATGATGTTCAGCGTCTTCTCGATCTCGTCGACGATGACCGGCGCCAGACCCTCGTAGGGTTCGTCCAGCAGCAGCACCTTGATGTCGCGCGCCAGCGCCCGGGCGATGGCCAGCATCTGCTGCTCGCCGCCCGACAGGGTCACGCCCTCCTGCTTGCGGCGCTCGCCCAGGCGCGGGAACAGCGTGTAGATCCGGTCGAGCGACCAGCCGATCGGCGGCGCGATCTGGGCCAGCTGCAGGTTCTCCTCGACCGTCAGGCCGGGGATGATCCGCCGGTCCTCGGGCACCAGCGCCATGCCGGCGGCCGAGGCCTGATAGGAAGCCATCGAATGCAGCGGCTGGTGGTCGAGCCAGACCTCGCCATGGGTCAGCCGCGGATTGTCGAGCCGGGCGATGGCGCGCAGGGTCGAGGTCTTGCCGGCGCCGTTGCGGCCCAGCAGGGCGAGGATCTCGCCCTCGTGGACGTTGAAGCTGACGCCCTGGACGATGTAGCTCTCGCCGTAATAGGCATGCAGGTCCCAGACCGAGAGGAAGGCGGGCGCCGTCTCGGCATGGTTGGCGTTCTTCGAGAAGTCGCGGCGCTCGACCTTGCCGGTCTTGGTGTCTTCGATCAGTGTCGTCGGCATTGCGCCCTCCCTTAATCCGCCGCTTCGCCGAGATAGGCCTCGCGGACCTTCGGATTGCCCTTGATGTTCGCGGGCGTGTCCTCGACCAGCGGCGTGCCCTGGGCCAGAACGGTGATCCGGTCGGCCAGCGAGAACACGACATGCATGTCGTGCTCGATGATCGCCATGGTGATGTCGCGGCTGGCCTTGATCTCTTTCAGCAGGTCGATGGTGTTGTTGGTGTCGGCCCGGGCCATGCCGGCGGTGGGCTCGTCCAAGAGCAGCAGCTTCGGCCCCTGCACCAGGCACATCGCCATCTCGAGCCGCCGCTTGTCCCCGCGCGAGAGCGAGCCGGCATGCAGCCCGCGCTTTTCGTACATGCGCACGTCCTTGAGCATCTGCTCGGCCTTGGCGACGATCTCCTCCTCGGCCGCGACCGACTCGAAGGCATGCATCCGGAACGACCCGTCGCGCTTGGCGAAACAGGGGATCATCACGTTCTCCAGCACGCTCAGATCGCCGAAGATCTCGGGCGTCTGGAAGACGCGGGAGATGCCCAGCTGGTTGATCTCGTGCGGCTTGCGCCCCAGCACCGAGATGCCGTCGAACAGCACCGAGCCGGTATCGGGGATCAGCTTGCCGACGAGGCAGTTGAGCAGGGTCGACTTGCCCGCCCCGTTCGGCCCGATGATCGCGTGCACCGTGTTCTCGGCGATCGACAGGTTGACGTCGCCCAGCGCCTGCAGCCCGCCGAACCGCTTGTTGACGTTCTTGACTTCAAGGATACCCATCTGTCGGCGCTCCTTATTCGGCCACGTGGGGGGCGGGTTTCGGATGATGCTCGGGATCGTCGCCGCCCGGGCGCTTGCGCCGCGACAGCAGCCGGCCGATGCGCTGGCCGCCTTCGATCAGGCCGCCGGGCAGGAAGATCACCACCAGCATGAACAGCAGGCCCAGCGTCAGGTGCCAGCCCTCGCCGGTGAAGCGGGCGACGATCCAGACCAGCGGGTCCTGGATCGCGTGCGGCAGGGCCGAGAACCAGCTGTGCAGCACGCCCTCGTTGATCTTCGAGAAGATGTTCTCGAAATACTTGATGAAGCCGGCCCCCAGCACCGGGCCGAGCATGGTGCCCGCGCCGCCGAGGATGGTCATCAGCACCACCTCGCCCGAGGCGGTCCACTGCATCCGCTCGGCGCCGACCAGCGGGTCCATGCTGGCCATCAGCCCGCCGGCCAGGCCGGCATACATGCCCGAGATGACGAAGGCCGCCAGGGTGTAGGGCCGCGCGTTGAGGCCGGTATAGTTCAGCCGCTGCTGGTTCGACTTCACCGCGCGCAGCATCATGCCGAAGGGCGAGCGGAAGATGCGCAGGGCGATGTAGAACATCAGCACCGAGATCAGGCCGCAGACGTAGTAGCCGATGTTGAACTGGAACAGCCGCCCCATGAATTCGACCTTGGCGGTCGAGTTCATCGCCAGGCCGAACAGGTTGGTGTCGGGCAGCGAGCCGGTGGTGTTGGCCGCGTCAAAGATGCGCGGGTCCTGCAGGGTCAGCTGCAGCCCGGTTTCGCCATTGGTCAGCGGGGTCAGCACAGAATAGGCCAGGTTGAAAGACATCTGGGCGAAGGCCAGCGTCAGGATCGAGAAGTAGATCCCCGAGCGGCGCAGCGAGATGAAGCCGATCAGCAGCGCGAACAGGCCCGAGATGGCGACGCTGAGCAGGATGCCCGGAATGATGTTCATGCTCAGCAGCTTGAACATCCACATCGCCGAATAGCTGCCGACCCCGAGGAAGGCGGCATGGCCGAAGGACAGGTAGCCGGTCAGGCCGAACAGGATGTTGAAGCCGACGGCGAAGATCGCGTAGATCGCGATCCGCTGCATCAGGTCCGGGTAGCCCGCGTTGAACTGGGCCATGGCCGAGCCTTCCGGGAACGGGTTGAGCAGGATCGGGGCCGAGATCGTCAGCAGGAAGACGACGACCAGGAAGATGAAGTCTTTCTTCGAGAGTCCGAGCATGTCAGTCCTCCATCACGCCCTTGCGTCCCATCAGACCACGCGGACGGGTCAGAAGAACGATGATGGCAATTAGGTAGATGATGATCTGGTCGATGCCGGGCAGGAACTCCTTGACCCAGTTCAGCGACGCGTAGGATTCCAGCACCCCGAGCAGGAAGCCCGCGGCGACGGCGCCGGGCAGGCTGCCCATGCCGCCGACCACGACGACGACGAAGCTGAGGACGAGGAAATCCATGCCCATGTGGTAGTTGGGCGAGTTGATCGGGGTATACATCACCCCCGCCAGGCCGGCCACGGCGGCGGCGATGCCGAACATGATGGTGAAGCGGCGGTCGATGTTGATGCCCAAGAGGCCCACCGTCTCGCGGTCGGCCATGCCGGCGCGGACCACCATGCCGAAGGTGGTGAACTGCAGGAAGCTGAACACGCCACCGATGATCACGGCCGAGAACAGGAAATAGATCAGGCGCCAGTAGGGATAGATGATCGCCCCGGCCGGGAAGCCGATCAGGGTGCCGAAGTCGATCGCGCCGGCGAATTGCGACGGCGCCGGCGTCGGGATCGGGTTGGCACCGTAGAATTGCTTGATGATCTCCTGCAGCACGATCGCCAGGCCGAAGGTCACCAGGATCTGGTCGGCATGGGGGCGCTTGTAGAAATGCTTGATCAGCCCGCGTTCCATCAGGAAGCCCAGCCCGATCATCACCGGGATCGCCAGCAGGATGGCGATCGGCACCGACCAGTTGATGATCGCGCCGCCGAGATCATGGCCGAACCAGTGCTCGACATAGGGCGTCTGGACCTTCAGCGGATTGCCCAGGAAGTCCTTCTTGGTCGGATCGACCGTTTCGTAGGACAGATTGAGGATCCGCCGCATGGTCACGGCACAGAAGGCGCCGACCATGAACATCGCGCCATGGGCGAAGTTGACGACACCGAGCGTGCCGAAGATCAGCGTCAGGCCGAGCGCGATCAGCGCATAGGCGCTGCCCTTGTCCAGGCCGTTGAGTGTTTGCAGGATGATCGCGTCCATATCCCCACCGAGGTGTTGGCATGTCTGGTGTTGGTATGTGTCCGCGGGCCGCGCACATTCCGCACGCGGCCCGGCTGTCACTGTTCAGGGCCTTCTAGATCAGGCGCCCGAGTTGCATTGGCCGAGGTCGCCGCCGGCGAAGAACTTGTTGTCCGGCTCGTACATGACCTTGTCGACCGGCGTGACCTGGGCCACGTTCAGCAGGTCATACTCGTTGTCCGGCTTCTCGTTGCCGGTGACGACCAGCACGTCCTTGAAGCACTGGTGGTCGGCGGCGCGATACAGCGTCGGGCCGTTGCCGAGGCCGTCGAACTTGAAGCCTTCCAGCGCCTCGACGACCGCGCAGGGATCGAAGCTCTTGGCGCGAGCCACGGCGTCGGCATAGAGCAGGGTCTGCACGTAGCAGGTCTGCGCGGCCTGGCTCGGCGGGACGCCGTATTCCTTGCCGTAGGACTGCACGAAGGCCTTGGTGCCCTCGTCCGGCAGCTTCCAGTTCCAGTTCGACGAGCCCGGGATGCCCTTGATGTTCTCGCCGGCGCCCTTGGCCATCAGTTCCGAGATCAGCGGCACGACGATCTCGAACTGCTTGCCGTTGACCATCTTGTCGCGCATGCCGAACTGCACCGCCTGGGTCAGCGAGTTCACCATGTTGCCGCCGTAGTGGTTCAGGATCAGCACGTCGGCGCCCGAGTTCAGCACCGGGGCGAGGTAGGACGAGAAATCGGTCGAGGCCAGCGGCGTCTTGACGTCCTGCACCATCGACCAGCCGGCATTCTCCATGAATTCCTTCATCGAGGCCGCCTGGGTCCAGCCCCAGGTGTAGTCGGCGGTCAGCATGTAGAACTTGCGGTCGGCGCCGTACATGTCCTTGAGCACCGGCGCCAGCGCGGCGGCCGACATGTAGGCATCGAAGAAGTGGCGGAAGCCGTTGGCCTTCTTGTCCTTGCCGGTGGTGTCGTTCGAGTGGGTCAGGCCGGCCATGAAGATGATGCCGGCTTCCTGGCACAGGCCCTGCACGGCCACGGCGACGCCCGAGGACGAACCGCCCGAGATCATGATCGCACCGTCCTTCTCGATCATCGACTTGGCCGAGGCGCGCGCGGCGTCAGACTTGGTCTGGGTGTCGCCGGTGACGTAGCCGACCTTGCGGCCGAGGATGCCGTTGCCCTCGAGCACCTTCGAGGAGAAGGTGTTGAGCATGCCGCCGTCGCCCTCGCCGTTGAGGTGCTTGACCGCCAGCTGGAACGCCTTGAGCTCGTCGGCGCCCTCGTCGGCATAGGGGCCGGTCTGGGGCACGTTGAAGCCCAGCGTCACCGCGCTGGCGCCCGGGGCATTGGTGAAGGCCCGCGCCTGCGAGGCGGTGAAGATCGTGGGCATGGCGAGGCCCGCGCCGGCAACGAGGCCGGTCTTCAGCACGCGGCGGCGAGACAGATCTGTTTTGGACATGATGTTCCTCCCGTTTATCCGAGCGGGGCAAGCACCTCCTCATTGCGCGTACCCCTGTTCAGCCCGGCGGCTGCCGACGGACCGAAGTGATCACATGTTGGGGGCAGATGGAAAATTTCGCAACAACTCTTTATTAAAAAATGATTTTTCTGTAAATAACTCGACAGATTTTGTGTCAAGCTGTAAAAAGATTTGCTCGCAGACGCAGAAAATGCACCCCGGCCTCGCCGCGCTCAACGGCAAATTCCTCCCTAGCGGCAAGCGATTAGGCCAAGTTCGACACAACCGCCACGGCGCCTGTCCGGTGGGTGACAAAATCCTCCGTCAGGCCCGCCGGCCGGGCCCGTCCCGACCCCGGCGCGACGAGAGCGCGCGAAATGGGCTACGGCGCCTTGTCCTGTCGGCGCCGGCACGGGCGCGCCTTCCGACTCGGCCGCCGCAATCCGCGGGCGGTTGCCTTCGGCGCCCGGCGGGATAAGTCTGGCCCTGCAGGACGAATAGCGCGACACGGGACCGGCCCGCCCGGCCCCGCCATCCGAAGGAATGCGAGATGACCGAGACGACCTATACCCCGCCCAGGGTCTGGACCTGGGACAGCCAGAGCGGCGGCAAGTTTGCCAGTATCAACCGCCCCATCGCCGGGCCGACCCATGACAAGGAATTGCCGGTCGGCCGTCACCCGCTCCAGCTCTACTCGCTGGCCACGCCGAACGGGGTCAAGGTGACGGTGATGCTCGAGGAGCTGCTGGCCCTGGGCATCGAAGGCGCCGAATACGACGCCTGGCTGATCAATATCGGTGACGGCGACCAGTTCGGCTCGGGCTTCGTCGCGATCAACCCGAACTCGAAGATCCCGGCGCTGATGGATCGCAGCGGCGAGACGCCCCAGCGGGTGTTCGAATCCGGCGCCATCCTGCTCTACCTGGCCGAGAAGTTCGGCGCCTTCCTGCCCGAGGACCATGCCACCCGGACCGAATGCCTGTCCTGGCTGTTCTGGCAGATGGGCAGCGCCCCCTATCTCGGCGGCGGCTTCGGCCATTTCTACGCCTATGCGCCCGAGAAATGGCAATACCCGATAGACCGCTTCGCGATGGAGGCCAAGCGCCAGCTCGACGTGCTCGACCGGCAACTGGCCGAGCGGCCCTTCATCGCCGGCGACGTCTACACCATCGCCGACATCGCGATCTGGGCCTGGTATGGCCAGCTCGTGCTCGGCCGGCTCTATGGCGCGGCCGAGTTCCTCGACGTCAAGAGCTACACCAACGTGGTGAAATGGGCCGAGACCATCGACGCCCGGCCGGCGGTGAAGCGCGGCCGGATGGTCAACCGCACCTTCGGCGATCCCGAGATGCAGCTGCACGAGCGCCACGACGCCAGCGATTTCGACACCAAGACCCAGGACAAGGTGGCGGCGGAGTAACCGCCCCACCCTGCCGCCCCGCCCGAACGCCGGGCGGGGCCGCGCCGGTCACTGGTCGCGCAGGTCCTCGGGCAGCAGCTCGGCCGGGATGTTCTGGTAGCAGACCGGGCGCAGGAAGCGCCGGATCGCCAGCGTGCCGACCGAGGTGGCGCCGAAATTGGTGCTGGCCGGATAGGGCCCGCCATGGACCATGGCGTCGCAGACCTCGACCCCGGTCGGGAAACCGTTGGCCAGCACCCGCCCCGCCTTGCGCTCCAGCACCGGCATCAGGCCACGCGCCTGCACCGTGTCGCCCGGCTCCATGTGGAGCGCACAGGTGAGCTGGCCCTGCAGGCTCTCGGCCACCTGCCGCATCTCCGCGGCATCCGCGACCCGGACGATCAGGCCCAGCGGACCGAAGACCTCCTCGCCCAGCGCGGCATTGGCCAGCCACTCGGAGCCGGTGGTCTCGTAGAGATAGGGCGTGGCGTTGCGCAGGTCGCAGGTGCTGGTCAGCACCTGCTGCACGCCCGCCGTCGCCGCCACCCGGTCACGGCCCGCGCGGTAGGCGCTGGCGATGCCCTCGGTCAGCATCACCTGTTCCGGCACCGCCGCCAGCGCCGCCTTGGCGGCCGCGACGAAGGCGTCGGCCTCGGGGCTGTCGGTGACGACGACGACGCCCGGATTGGTGCAGAACTGGCCCGCGCCCATGGTCAGCGAGCCGGCCCAGCCCTGGCCGATCTGATCCCCGCGCGCGGCAAGGGCGCCGGGCAGCAGGAACATAGGGTTGACGCTGCCGAGCTCGCCGAAGAACGGGATCGGCTCGGGCCGCCCGGCGCAGAGGTCGAACAGCGCCTTGCCGCCGCCGAGGCTGCCGGTGAAGCCGACGGCGCGGATCAGCGGATGGGTGACCAGCGCGGCGCCGACCTCGCGGGTGCTGCCCTGGACGAGCGAGAACACGCCCGGCTCCATGCCCTGCCGCGCGATGGCCTCGGCGATGGCCTCGGCGACGATCTCGCCGGTGCCGGGATGGGCCGGGTGGCCCTTGACGACGACGGGGCAACCGGCCGCCAGCGCCGAGGCGGTATCGCCGCCGGCGGTCGAGAAGGCGAGCGGGAAGTTCGAGGCGCCGAAGACGGCGACCGGGCCGAGCGGGCGCTGGATCATCCGGATCTCGGGCCGCGGCAGCGGCTGGCGGTCGGGCAGCGCGGCGTCGACCCGGCGGTCGAGATAGGTGCCCTCGCGGATATGGCTGGCGAAGAGGCGCAGCTGACCGGTGGTGCGGCCGCGCTCGCCCTCCAGCCGGGCCTCGGGCAGGCCGGTCTCGGCGACGCCGATGGCGGTGATCTCGGCCGCGCGCGCCTCGATGGCGTCGGCGATGGCCTCGAGCAGCGCCGCGCGCTCGGCCCGGCTGGTCCAGCCGAAGCTGGCGAAGGCGGCCTCGGCGGCCTCGACCGCCTGCGCGACCTCGGCCCCGGTGCCTTCCGAGACCTGCAGCGGCGCGCCGCTGACCGGGGCGGAGGCGAAGCGGGCGGGGCCGGGAACGCGGCGCCCGGCGATCAGGTGATCGCCGTGGAATTGCTTGGTCATATCCGTGTCCTTTCTCGTGCGGACGTCACTCGGTGAAGGGCGCCACGGCAACCTGGCGGCCGACGAGGAAGGCGTCGGCACAGAGCCGCAGCGGCGCGAAATCGGCATCGCTCTCGCGCGCGGCGACCAGCCGGGCGAAATGGCGATAGATCTCGGGATACTCGGCCTCGGCCGGCAGGTCCACCGGCGTGCCGTCGATGGCCATCTGCGCCCCGCCCATGCCCAGGGTCAGGCGCTGGCCCGAGGCCTCGACCTCGATATCCCAGGTCTGCACTCCCTCGTGGCGCCAGTCGAACGCGGCCGCCACGGGAACCGTGCCGCGCGCCGTCATCGCCAGTTGCGCCGCAATCGGGGTGGCGCAGTTCTGCGGCACTTCCAGCGTCGCGGCGCCGACATGGATCGCCCCGGGCAGGATCTCGGTCAGGATCGACAGCGCGTTGATGCCGGGATCGAAGACGCCGAAGCCGCCGGGCTGCCAGATCCAGGCCTGGCCCGGATGCCAGCGGCGGACGTCCTCCTTCCAGGTGATCGTCACCCGCTCGACCTTGCGCTCGGCGATCCAGGCCCGGGCCGGGGCGACGGCGGGGGCGAAGCGCGAATGCCAGGTGGCGAAGAGCACGACGCCTGCGTCGCGCGCCGCCGCAGATATGGTCTCGATCTCGCCCAGGGTCGCCGCCGGCGGCTTCTCGATCAACAGGTCGCGCCCCGCCGCGATGGTCTTCAGCGCCATCTCCAGCCGCACCGAAGGCGGGGTGCAGAGCGCCACCGGCCCCGCCGGCCCCTCGGCGAGGAAGCGGTCGAAATCGGTGAAGTTGGGCACGCCCTCGACCGTGCCGTGGCGCGAGACGGCAGCGGCGAGGTGGAAATCGGGGTTGCCGGCGATGGCCGGCAGGTGCTGGTCGCGGGCGATCTTGCCGATGCCGACGACGGTAACGGGAATGCTCATCTCTGCCTCAGTGACTTTCGCGGCCGACCGCGTTGCCGCGGCAGCCCTTGAGGAAATCCATGTCGGCCCCGGTATCGGCGCCCTCGACATGGTCGTGGTAAAGCTGGGCCCAGCCGCCCGGGGGCCGCTCGACCGGCGCGCGCCAGGCCTCGAGCCGCTCGGCCAGTTCGGCGTCCGAGATTTCCAGCTCGAGCTTGCGGTTCGGCACGTCGAGCGTGATCATGTCGCCGTCGCGCACCACCGCCAGCGGCCCGCCGCGCGCGGCCTCGGGGCTGGTGTGCAGCACCACGGTGCCGTAGGCGGTGCCCGACATCCGCGCGTCCGAGATCCGCACCATGTCGGTGATCCCCCTGCGCAGCACCTTGGGCGGCAGGCCCATATTGCCGACCTCGGCCATGCCGGGATAGCCGCGCGGGCCGCAATTCTTCAGCACCATGACGCAGCTCTCGTCGATATCCAGGTCCTCGTCGGCGATCCTGGCCTTGTAGTCCTCGATGCTCTCGAAGACGACCGCGCGGCCGCGATGGGTCAGCAGATGCGGGCTGGCGGCCGAGGGTTTCAGCACCGCGCCGCCGGGGGCGAGATTGCCGCGCACCACCGCGATGCCGCCCTGCGCGGTCAGCGCCTTGTCGAAGGGGCGGATGACGTCGTCGTTCCAGTTGCGGACGTCCTTGACCTCGTCCCAGATGCCGCCGCCCGAGACGGTCAGCGCGTCGCGATGCAGGCGCCCGGCCTCGCCCAGCGCCTTGATCACCACCGGCAGGCCGCCGGCATAGAAGAACTCCTCCATCAGGTATTTGCCCGACGGCATCAGGTTGACGATGGTCGGGATGTCGCGGCCCTGCCTGTCCCAGTCGTCAAGCGTCAGGTCGAGCCCGACCCGGCCGGCGATGGCCAGCAGGTGGATGACGGCGTTGGTCGAGCCGCCGATGGCGCCGTTGACCCGGATCGCGTTCTCGAAGGCCGGACGGGTGAGGATGTCCGAGGGCTTGAGGTCGTCCTTGACCATGTCGACGATGCGGCGGCCGGTCAGATGGGCCATGACCCGGCGGCGGCTGTCGACCGCCGGGATCGCGGCATTGCCCGACAGCGCCATGCCCAGCGCCTCGGCCATGCTGGCCATGCTGCTGGCGGTGCCCATCGTGTTGCACGAGCCCGCCGAGCGGCTCATCGCCTGCTCGGCCTCGAGGAAATCGGCCTCGGTCATGGTGCCGGCCTTGATCGCCTCGCTCATCTGCCACAGCGCGGTGCCCGAGCCGACGCGCTCGCCCCGGAACCAGCCGTTCAGCATCGGCCCGCCCGAGACCACGATCGCCGGGATGTCGACGCTGGCCGCCCCCATCAGAAGCGCCGGCGTGGTCTTGTCGCAGCCCGCCAGCAGCACGACGCCGTCGATCGGGTTGGCCCGCAGCGCCTCCTCGACATCCATCGCGGCGAGGTTGCGATACATCATCGCCGTCGGCCGCAAGGAGCTTTCGCCGGGCGAGAAGACCGGGAACTCGACCGGCAGGCCGCCGGCCTCGTAGATGCCGTGGCGCACCCGGTCAGCCAGGTCGCGCAGATGGGCGTTGCAGGGCGTCAGCTGGCTCCAGGTATTGCAGATGCCGATCACCGGCCGGCCGTCGAACAGGTCCGCCGGCAGGCCCTGGTTCTTCATCCAGCTGCGGTGGTAGATCGCGTCTTTCGAGGTGCCTTCATACCATTCCTGCGAACGCAGGCGGCGCGGCCAGGGGGCGGGGGTGAAGCTCATCTCGGGTCCTTTCAGAGCGCCTGCACCGCGACGTCGCGGGCGGGCTCTTCAGCCAGGGGATTGGTCAGCGGCAGGCCGAACTCCGGCGCCGCGATCTCGAAGACGTCGCCCGGTTCGGTGCGGATGCCGTCGCTGAAGGACAGCGTCGCGGTGCCGAACATGTGGACGTGGATGTCGCCCGGGCGGCGGAACAACCCGTATTTGAAGTGGTGATGTTCCAGGTTCGAGATCCAGTGCGACATGTTCGCCTCGCCCGAGAGGAAGGGCCTTTCCCAGATCGTCGCGCCACCGCGCCGGATGCGGGCGGTGCCGCGAATATCGGTCGGCAGATCGCCGACCAGCAGCTCCGGGCCGATGGCGGCCGGGCGCAGCTTGGAATGGGCGAGCCAGAGGTAGTTGCCCTTCTCGGTGACGTGGTCCGAGAACTCGTTGGCGAGCGCGAAGCCCAGCCGCCAGGGCGTGCCGTCCGGGCCGATCAGGTAGAGGCCGGCGATCTCGGGCTCCTCGCCGGCGTCCTGCGCGAAGGCGGGCGACAGCAGCGCCGCGCCCGGCCCGACCAGCGCGTCGCCGTTGCCCTTGTAGAACCACTCGGGCTGGACGCCCTCGCCGCTTTCCGGCTTGCCGCCCTCGATCCCCATGCGGAACATCTTCATGCTGTCGGTCATCTCGCCCTCGACCGCGTGCATCGCGTCGCGGGCCGAGGCCGAGCCGGTATGGGTCAGGCCGGTGCCGGTGAGGTGCAGATGGGCCGGGTCGGGATGTCGGACCGGCGTGTCGAGCTTGCCGGCGGCGAGCAGCGCCGGCAGGTCGACCGCTTCGCCCGCGCCCTTCGACGCGACCAGATCGGCCAGCCCCCTGCCCTGCGCAATCGCCTCCTGCGCCAGGGCGAGGATGGTGGTCGCTCCGGGCACCATGCGGGCGTCCTCGCCAATGCGGCGCACGACGCCGCCCTGTTTGAGCTGGGAAAGATGCATGGGCGGCCTCAGTGCGATTTGGATTTGTTGTAGACGTCGAAGATCACGGCAGCGAGCAGCACCAGCCCCTTGATCATCTGCTGGTAGTCGATGCCGATGCCGAGGATCGACATGCCGTTGTTCATCACCCCCATGATGAAGGCGCCGACCACCGCCCCGACGATGGTGCCGACCCCGCCGGACATCGAGGCGCCGCCTATGAACACCGCCGCGATGACGTCGAGCTCGAACGAGAACCCGGCCTTGGGCGTCGCGGTGTTGAGCCGGGCGGCGAAGATCAGCCCGGCCAGCGCGGCGAGGAAGCCCATGTTGGCGAAGCCGAGAAAGACCAGCCGCTCGGTATTGATGCCCGACAGCTTGGCCGCCTTCTCGTTGCCGCCGATGGCGTAGATGCGGCGGCCGGTGGTGGTCGAGTTGGTGACGAACATGTAGGCGACGATCAGCACCGCCATGGTTATCAGCACATTGGGCAAGCCGCGATAGGTGGCCAGCAGCCAGGCGATATAGGCGATGGCGACGGCGATCAGGACGTTCTTGCCGAGGAAGACGCCGAAGGGCTCGTCGGCCATGCCATGGGCGGCGGCGCGCGCCCGGTTGCGCCAGGCCAGCATCAGGATCGCCCCGGCGGTGATCAGGCCCAGCAGGAAGGCGAGCGCGTTGAGCCGGGCGAGGCCGAGCATCGGCGCGACCCAGGGGAAGATGTCGGGCACGAAGCCGGTCGACAGCGCCTGGAAGCCGCGCGGGAACGGCCCGACCGACTGGCCGTTGAGCAGCCACAGCGTCGCGCCGCGGAAGACCAACATCCCGGCCAGGGTGACGATGAAGGAGGGGATGCGCCAATAGGCGATCCAGTAGCCCTGGGCCGCGCCGACCAGCGTGCCGATGATCAGGCAGACCGGCAGCGCCAGGATCACCGGCCAGTGCCATTGCACGATCATCACCGCCGCCAGACCGCCGATGAAGCCGACGACCGAGCCGACCGACAGGTCGATATGGCCCGAGACGATGACCAGCAGCATGCCCAGCGCCATGATGACGATATAGCTGTTCTGCAGGAACAGGTTGGTCAGGTTGACCGGCTTCATCAGGGTGCCGTCGGTCATGATCTGGAAGAAGACCATGATCGCGACCAGCGCCAGCAGCATGCCGTATTGGCGCATGTTGTTCTTCAGATAGGCGCCGACCGTGCCCCGGCCCCGGTCCGGCGCGGCCAGCCCCGCCGCTTCGGCGATCGCAGGTTGTTCGTCCATTGTCACACGCTCTCCGTCATCGCAGCTTCGGCGGCCATGATCTTCTCCATGATCCGCTCCTGGCTGGCCTCCTCCCGCGTCAGTTCCCCGACGAAGGTTCCCTTGTTCATCACGTAGATCCGGTCGCACATGCCCAGCAGCTCGGGCATCTCCGACGAGATCACGATCACCCCGCGGCCCTGCTCGGCCAGCTGGTTGATGATCGCGTAGATTTCGTATTTCGCGCCGACATCGATGCCGCGCGTCGGCTCGTCGAGGATCAGCACCTGCGGATCGGTGAACAGCCACTTGGCCAGCACCACCTTCTGCTGGTTGCCCCCCGACAGGTTGACCACCTTCTGGAAGACCGAGGGCGTCCGGGTGCCCAGCGCCTTGCGATAGTCCTCGGCCACCTTGCGCTCGCGGTTGGCGTCGATCACGCCGCGGGTCGAGACCGCGGGCAGGTTGGCCAGCGTGGTGTTGCGCAGGATGGTCTCGTCCAGCACCAGCCCCAGTTCCTTGCGGTCCTCGGTGACATAGGCCAGCCCGGCGTCAACGGCGGCGGGGACCGAGCTGAGGTCGGCCGGCCGGCCGTTCAGGGTGGCGCTGCCGCTGATCTTCTGGCCCCAGCTGCGGCCGAACAGGCTCATCGCGAATTCGGTGCGGCCGGCCCCCATCAGCCCGGCGATGCCGACGACCTCGCCGCGCCGCACGGTGAGCGAGGCATTGCGGATCACCTGCCGGTCGGGATGCTGCGGGTGGAAGACGTTCCAGTCCCTGACCTCGAACAGCGTCTCGCCCAGTTCGGGCGTGCGCTCGGGGAAGCGGTGGGCCATGTCGCGCCCGACCATGTCGCGGATGATCCGGGCCTCGGAGATCTCGCCCCGGTCCATGTGCGAGACGGTGGCGCCGTCGCGCAGCACGGTCAGCCGGTCGGCGACGCGGTCGATCTCGTTGAGCTTGTGGCTGATCAGGATCGAGGTGATGCCCTGCGCCTTGAACTCGAGCAAGAGGTCGAGCAGCTTCTGGCTGTCATGCTCCTGCAGCGCGGCGGTCGGCTCGTCGAGGATCAAGAGCTTGACCTTCTTCGACAGCGCCTTGGCGATCTCGACCAGCTGCTGCTTGCCGACGCCGAGGCTGTCGACCGGCAGCTGCGGATCCTCGCGCAGCCCGACCTTGGCCAGCAGCTCCTCGGTCCGCCTGTAGGTCTGGTGCCAGTCGATGGCGCCGCGCCGGGTGATCTCGTTGCCGAGGAAGATGTTCTCGGCGATCGACAGCAGCGGCACCAGCGCCAGTTCCTGGTGGATGATGATGATGCCGCGGGCCTCGCTGTCATGGATGCCGCCAAAGGCCATCGGCTGGCCCTCGAACAGGATCTCGCCGTCGTAGCTGCCATGGGGATAGACCCCGGACAGCACCTTCATCAGGGTCGACTTGCCGGCGCCGTTCTCGCCGACGAGGGCGTGGATCTCGCCCGGCATGACCTGGAAGGTGACGTCGTCGAGCGCCTTGACGCCCGGAAAGGTCTTGGTGATGCCGCGCATCTCTAGGATCGGGACCATGGCCTCGTCCGTCTTTGAATTGAAGGGGGCCCCGCCACGGGGAAGCGGCGGCGGGGCCAGTCGGCCGATGTCGGGGATTACATCAGCTGTTTCTTGGTGTAGTAGCCCGAGCCGACGAGCACCTTCTCGTAGTTCGACTTGTTCACCAGAACCGGCGGCAACAGGTAGGACGGCACCACCTTGACGCCGTTGTTGTAGGTCTTGGTGTCGTTGACCGGCACCTTGCCGCCCGAGAGCATGGCGTCGACCATCTCGACGGTGACCTTGGCCAGCTCGCGCGTGTCCTTGAACACGGTCGAATACTGCTCGCCCGCCTCGATCGACTTGATCGAGGGGATCTCGGCGTCCTGGCCGGTGACGATCGGCATCTTCATGTCGCCCGAGCCGTAGCCGACGCCCTTGAGCGAGGACAGGATGCCGATCGACAGCCCGTCATAGGGCGACAGCACGCCGTCGACATGCTTGTCGGTGTAGAAGGCCGAGAGCAGGTTATCCATCCGCGCCTGCGCCACCGCGCCGTCCCAGCGCAGGGTGCCGACCTTGTCCATGCCCATCTGGCCCGAGACGATCTTGATGTCGCCCTTGTCGATCATCGGCTGCAGCACCGACATCGCGCCGTTGTAGAAGAAGAAGGCGTTGTTGTCGTCGGGCGAGCCGCCGAACAGCTCGACATTCCACGGGTGGGTGTCGGGGAAGCGCTGCTTCAGCCCCTCGACCAGCGAATTGGCCTGCTCGATCCCGACCTTGAAGTTGTCGAAGGTGGCGTAATAGTCGACGTTCTTGCTGTCGCGGATCAGCCGGTCATAGGCGATCACCTTGATCCCCGAGGCGGCGGCGTTTTCCAGCGCGTTCGACAGCGTGGTGCCGTCGATGGCGGCGATCACCAGCACCTTGTCGCCCTTGGTGATCATGTTCTCGATCTGGGCCAGCTGGTTCGGGATATCGTCCTCGGCATATTGCAGGTCGGTCTTGTAGCCGGCCTTCTGGAACAGCTTGACCATGTTGTTGCCGTCGGCGATCCAGCGCGCCGAGCTCTTGGTCGGCATCGCGATGCCGATGGTGCCCTTGTCCTGCGCGGCGGCCGGCACGGCCGCCAGCGAGGCGCCAAGCGCCAGCGACGCCAGAATGGCGGTAAGTTTCCTCATCATGCTCCTCCCTATCTCCGGCACCGGGCCGATGGGCCCTTCGCTCCCACGGAGACTGATTCAAGCGGGCCGTCGTGACCCGGGCGCAGACTAGACAGGGGTATCCATACCGTTCAAATTACATCTAACGCATTCCTCATAACGATATCGGTATGTCAGATCCGAGAAACCTCGCCACCCGGCTACAGCTGCGCCACCTGCGGCTGATCGAGGCGATCGCCGCCCATCGCCAGCTCTCGCTCGCCGCCCAGGCGCTGGCGCTGACCCAGCCCGCCGCCT
Source organism: Acidimangrovimonas pyrenivorans (assembly GCF_042643245.1). Taxonomy (NCBI): domain Bacteria; kingdom Pseudomonadati; phylum Pseudomonadota; class Alphaproteobacteria; order Rhodobacterales; family Paracoccaceae; genus Acidimangrovimonas; species Acidimangrovimonas pyrenivorans. The sequence continues at coordinate 54,373 of NZ_JBHRSK010000014.1, read as the reverse complement.
CGCGCACCCTGGCCGAGGTCGAGACGCTGGTCGGCGCGCCGCTTTTCGACCGCCACCCGCGCGGCATGACCCTGACCCCGGTCGGCGAGGGGCTGGCGCGCCACGCCCGCAACATCCTCGACGAGCTCGGCCATGCCGTCGAGGCGGTCGAGAAGCTGCGGCTGGGCACCGGCGGCGTGGTCCGGATCGGCGCCGTCACCGGGGCGGCGGTGGGCTACGTGGTGCCGGCGATCCGGCTGCTGAAGCTGACCGTGCCGGATGTCGAGCTGCATATCGACGTCGCCAACAGCCAGTCGCTGCTGACCGGGCTCGAGGCGATGCGCTACGACATGATCCTCGGCCGGCTGCGGCCCGAGGCCGATCCGGGCGAGTTCACGATCCAGCGGGCGCGGGGCGAGCAGGTGCGCTTCCTCGCCCATCGCGACAACCGCTTCGCCGGGCGGGCGCGGCTCGACCTCGCCGAGCTGGCGGGCAGCGACTGGGTGATGCAGGGACCGGGATCGCCGATCCGGCGCGCGGTCGAGGAGGCGTTCCTCGACCTCGGCGCGCCGGTGCCGTGGCGGGTGACCAACACCGCCTCGCTGCTGATGACGCTGGCGCTGCTGCGCAACCCCGACGTCGTCACCCCGGTCAGCCACGAGGTCGCCGATCTGCTGACCGCGACCCAGACCGACCTGTCGCGGCTCAACGTCACCGAGCCGGTCCATGTCGCGCCCTATTCGCTGATCACGCTGAAATCGCGTCACTTGTCGCCGGCGGCGATGCGCTGCCGCGACCTGCTGTCGGATATCCTGCTGCGGCAGCGGGAGAAGGCGCAGGCAGGGTGAGGCGGGGCGTCCTGTAGGCCAATCGCATTGCGCAGCGGAAGCAGGGCGAGCGCCTGACCGTGGGGTGGCGCTCGCAACGGCCGTGCTTTGCACTTTATGCCGGCCAAGCCCCTCCGCAAAACAAGCGTTGCGCCCCGCCCCCATAGCGCCAGCCCGCCGGGACGGGCCGGCGCTCGCCCAGCGTGTTTTACGCGTATCGGGCGAAGCAGCGCGAAGTGCGGACGGCGGCCTCAACGGCCCCAAGCGGCAACGCCAGCCCCGAGGCTCAGGCGCCCTCCAGCCAGCGACGTGCCCGCCCTAGAGCACCACCCGGTGCTCGACCTGGCCCTTCACCCCGACCTCGGCGGTGAAGGTCATGCCGCTCTGCGGGTATTGCGCCAGTTTCCCGGGCTCCAGCCCGTCCCGCGCCGTGGTGATGTAGAGCGTCGTCAGATCGGGCCCGCCGAAGGCCGGACAGGTGACCTGCGGTGCCGGCACCGTCACCTCGCGCAGCAGCCGCCCGTCCGGCCCGTAGGCCGCGACCCGGCTGCCGCGCCACTCGGCCAGCCACAGCACGCCATCCGCATCCATCACCGCCCCGTCCGGCACCCGCTTGTGGCCGGTCAGGTCGACCAGCACCTCCGGCTCGCCCACCGGCCAGCCGTCGCCGTCCAGCGCCACCCGCAGCACCTGCCGCTTCGGGCTGTCGGCGAAGCAGGCATGGCGGCCGTCCGGCGCGAAGCAGATCGCGTTCGACACGGTGATCGGCGCGAATAGCCGGCGCAGCTCGCCCCGGTACCAGCGCCAGATCGCGCCCGCCCCGGGCTCGGTCCGCTTGCCCATGGTGCCGATCCAGAAGCCGCCATGAGGGTCGGCCCGGCCATCGTTCGACCGCGTCACCGGGTTGTCGGCCTCGAGGTCGCAGACATGTTCCTGCGCCCCGGTCCCGATGTCGAAGCGGAGCAGCGCCCGTTCCGAGGCGATCAGCAGGCTGTCGCGGTCGATCCAGCCGGCGGCCGAGACATGGTCGTCGAACTGCCAGTGCCGGGTCGCGTCGCCGTCGCGGGTGCAAAGCCGTTTGCCAAGGATATCGAACCAGAAGACCTGGCCGCGCTCGGGGTGCCACAGCGGCCCCTCGCCCAGCGCGCATTCGGTCCGGTCGAAGACCTCGGCCTGCATCGTGTCCGTCATACCGTCACCCCCCTGCCGGTCGCCGCGTCATAGGCCGCCACGATCTCTCGCGCGCGCTCGGCCACCTCGGCCACCGTCCGGCCCGGCTTGAACAGCGCGGTGCCAATGCCGAAACCGTCGGCGCCGGCCGCGATCCAGTCGGCGAAATTCTCCGGCCCGGCGCCGCCGACGGCATAGACCTGGGTGCCCGGCGGCAGCACAGCGCGCAGCGCCTTCAGCCCCTCGGTGCCCATCAGGAAGGAGGGGAAGATCTTGAGCCCCGTCGCCCCGGCCTTGAGCGCGGCGAAGCATTCGGTCGGGGTCAGGACGCCGGGATAGCTCGCCAGCCCGGCCTCGCGGGTGGCGGCGATCACCTCCGGATCGGCATTGGGCGAAACCACCATGCGGCCGCCGGCCTCGGCCACCTGCCAGACCTGGTGGGCGGTCAGCACCGTGCCGGCGCCGATCAGCGCCTCGGCGCCGAAGGCGCGGGCCATGCGGGCGATGCTGTCGAAAGGCTCGGGCGAATTGAGCGGCACCTCGATCGCGGTGATCCCGGCGCCGATCAGCGCGTCGGCCATCGGTTCGGCCTGATCCGGGGTCAGCCCCCTGAGGATGGCGATGATCTTTCGGCTCATTGCGACGCTCCCTTCCTCTGCGCATGGGCGGCGGTCAGCCCCGCCCGGGTCATCTCGTCGCCGTCATACTGTTGCGGCAGCGCGCCCTGGGCGGTCAGCGCGGCGACATAGGTCCCGGCGATCCCGGCCGCACCGATCACGGCGATGTCCTGGCCCAGCCAGTAGGGCCGCGCCGCCGCCAGCTCGACCCCGATCAGCGCCCCGGACAGCCGCGCCCGCGCCGCCTCGGGCGCCAGCCCGGACAACAGCGCCTCGGCCCGCAGGGTGAACAGCCGGGCGCCGATCCGGTCGGGGCGCGAGATGGCATCCGAAAGAGCCTCGGCGAATGCGTCGTCGTCCCAGCCCGCGGCGGCCACCGAGTGGCGCAGCACCGACTGCTCGGCCAACAGCGCGAACAGCTCGCCGGTCATGAAGGTCTGGAAGCTGACCACCTCGCCGGCGCTGATCCGGGCCCATTTCGAATGGGTGCCGGGCAGGCAGAGCACGCCGTCGAAATCGGGCCGCGCCGCCAGCAGGCCGGCGATCTGTGTCTCCTCGCCGCGCATCACGTCGGCCGGGCTGGCCTGGCTGAGCCCGGCGATCAGCCGCACCGACAGGCGCGGATCGGAACACGGCGCCGCGATCATCGCGCCCGCATCCAGCGGCGTGCAGGGCACCGCGCGATAGGGCGCCTCGGCCCAGCCCTGGCGCGCGCCGACCATGCCGCAGGCGATCACCGGGGTCTGACGGCCCTCGGCCAGCCAGCCGCCGACGAGGTCGAGCAGCGCCGGTTCGAACCCGTCGCGGGACAGCCCGTTCATGCCGGCATCCGAGGCCGCGGTGGCCTGCACCTCGCCCGCCGCCGACATCGCCCAGGCCCGCAGGTGGGTGGTGCCCCAATCGACCGCAATCCAGTCCGCCAGCATCTCAGCTCCTTCTCTGCCTGCCTCGGCCTGTGGCCGTTCTAGTCGATCCGGCGCGCGCATCAATGACGTTTCCGCCAGCGGGCCGGGCCGCGCCGGCTTTGCCAAAGTTGCGCGGGCCCCGCCCGATTCGCAGTATCGGGCACCGGGGCGCCATCCTGACGCGCATAAAAATTAGCCATGCCCGGCCGCAAAGCGCCGGAATACACGCCGATTCACGCATTCCTCACATTTTCGTTGACAGCAAGGCCGAACCAATTTCACTTTGGTTTGCACCAATGAGACATTGATCCGGCACAGGGATCAGCGGCACCGCGCCGCGTTCCGCCCGCCCTGCAAGACGCCCGGAAGGACGCCCCGAAGGATACCATGACCGAGAACGCCAACACCGTCCTGGCCCAGATCCGCCGCATCATCGACGCCGGCGGCAGTGACGCCGACGGCCGGCTGCCGACCGAACGGACGCTCTGCGCCCAGCTCGGCGTCGGCCGGCGCGAGCTGCGCTGCGCGCTCGAAGTGCTCGAGGCCGAGGGGCTGATCTGGCGCCGCCAGGGCAAGGGCACCTTCATCGGCCAGCCACCGGACCCGACGGGCGTGCTCGCCGCCGACATCGTCGCCGCCACCGACGCGCTGTCGGTGATGGAGGCGCGGCTGTGCATCGAGCCGACGCTGGCGGCGCTCTGCGCCGAGCGCGCCTCGACCGACGACATCGGGCGGATGCGCCACCTGGCCGCCAAGATCGGCCCGCATCCGAATTCCGAGACGGCGGAAATCTGGGACGGCGCGCTGCACCGGATGATCGCCCGCGCCGCCGGCAACCAGATCCTGCTGACCGCCTTCTCGCTGGTCGACGAGGTGCGGATCCGCGAGGACTGGCAGCGGGTGCGCGACCAGGCCCGGTCGGACGAGACCACAAGGCTCTACCACCGCCAGCACGAGGCGATCATCGACGCCATCGAGGCCCGCGATCCCGACACCGCCCGGCAGGCGATGACCGAGCACCTGAACCGCCTGATGCGCAATCTCGAGAAGACGCTCGACGCCAAGCTCCCCGACGGAGGCGCCGCATGACCTCCCCCTCCGACGCCCCGCTGCTCGACGTCCGCCACCTGTCGATCCGCCCCGACGGCGCCCCGCGCGACCTGGTCGACGACCTGTCGTTCCAGGTCCGGGCCGGCGAGACCCTGTGCATCGTCGGCGAATCCGGCTGCGGCAAGAGCCTGAGCGTGCTGGCGCTGATGGGCCTGCTGGCGACCCCGCCGCTGCGCCTGACCGGCGGCGAGGCCTGGTTCGAGGGCCAGGACCTGCTGGCGCTGTCCCCACGGGCGCTGAGCCGGGTGCGCGGCGACCGGATGGCAATGATCTTCCAGGAGCCGATGACGGCGCTGAACCCGGCGCTGAAGATCGGCGAGCAGATCGCCGAGGCGGTGCGCCGGCATCGCGGCCTCGGGCGCGAGGCGGCGCGGGCCGAGGCGCTGGAGGCGCTGCGCCGGGTCCGGATCCCGGCGCCCGAGAAGCGGCTCGACGAATATCCGCACCAGTTGTCGGGCGGCATGCGCCAGCGGGCGATGATCGCCATGGCGCTGGTCAACGCCCCCGCCCTGCTGATCGCCGACGAGCCGACCACCGCGCTCGACGTCACCATCCAGGCCCAGATCCTCGACCTGATGCGCCAGCTCAAGGACGAGACCGGCGCGGCGCTGATCATGATCACCCATGACCTCGGCGTGGTGGCCGAAATGGCCGACCGGGTGGCGGTGATGTATGCCGGCAAGGTGGTCGAGACCGGCTCGGCCCGGGCGATCTTCGACGATCCGCAGCATCCCTACACCATCGGCCTGATCAGCTCGATGCCGTCCTTCGGCGCCGAGGAGCAGAAGCTGGTGACGATCCCCGGCGTGGTGCCGACCCCGGCCGAGATGCCCGAGGGCTGCCGCTTCGCCTCGCGCTGCCCCTTCGCCGGGCCCGACTGCGCCGTCCAGCCGCCGTTGACCGATGTCGGAAGCGCCCCCGGGGCCGACCACGCGGTCGCCTGCTGGCGCGCGCCGCTGGAGGCCGTCACCGGCGCCGCCGCGACGCCCGCCACCGAGGAGGTTTCCGCATGACCGCCCCCGAGATCATCCTCGAGGCCGACGGCCTCGCCCGCCGCTTCACCACCCGCAAGCCGCTTTTCGGCGCGCCGACCGTGGTGCGCGCGGTCGACGGCGTCTCGCTCCGGATCCGGCGCGGCGAGACCTTCGCCATCGTCGGCGAATCCGGCTGCGGCAAGTCCACCCTCGCCCGGGTGCTGGTCCGGCTGATCGACGCCTCCGACGGGACCGTGACCTACAAGGGCCGCGACATCACCCGCCTCGAAGGCCCCGAGCTGCGGGCATTGCGCTCCGAGCTGCAATTCATCTTCCAGGACCCGTTCTCGTCGCTCAACCCGCGCATGACCGTCGGTGCGCTGATCGAGGAGCCGCTCAAGGCCCACGGCATTGGCACGCCCGCCGAACGCCGCGCGCGGGTCGCCGACCTGATGCGCAAGGTCGGGCTCAACCCGTTGACGATCAACCGCTATCCGCACGAGTTCTCGGGCGGCCAGCGCCAGCGCATCGGCATCGCCCGGGCGCTCGCCACCGGGCCCAGGGTGCTGGTCGGGGACGAGCCGGTCTCGGCCCTGGACGTCTCGATCCAGGCCCAGGTGATCAACATCCTCGAGGACCTGAAGCAGGAATTCGACCTGACCCTGATCGTCATCGCCCATGACCTGGCCGTGATCCGCCACATGGCCGACCGCGTCGCGGTGATGTATCTGGGCGAGATCGTCGAACTGGCCCCGGCGCGCGAGATCTTCGCCGCCCCGCGCCATCCCTATACCGAGGCGCTGGTGGCGGCGATCCCGCTGCCCGATGTCGGCGCCCGCGCCGCCATGGCCCGGGTCGAGGGCGACCTGCCCAACCCGATCGCGCCGCCCCCGGGCTGCCGCTTCCACCCGCGCTGCCCCTACGCCCAGCCGCGCTGCGCCGCCGAACGGCCGGACCTGCGCGCCCTCCCCGGGCAGGAGCGCCAGGTCGCCTGCCACCGCGCCGGGGAACTGGAGCTTCAGGGCCTCGCCGCCGTCTCCCCGCAACGCAGCCCCGCCACCGCCCGCCGCTTCGATCTCTACCGCGCGGCGCGCAAGGGGGAGCAGGCGGCGCCCTGAGTTTTCTCCCCCTTTCCACCACCACTCACCCCATACCCGCGACCCACCACCACTCACGAAACCCCCGCGGCCCATACCAACAAGGAGTTAAAGAAAATGAAGACACCCGGACGCAAACTTGCCCTCGCGGCGATGCTGGCGCTTGGCGCCAACGCCGTGATGGCCGCCGATCTGCGGATCGGCCTGCAGGACGATCCCGATATCCTCGACCCCGACCAGTCGCGCACCTTCGTCGGCCGGATCGTCTATGCCTCGCTCTGCGACAAGCTGGTCGACATCACGCCGGAGCTGAAGATCGTTCCGATGCTGGCCACCGGCTGGAAATGGTCCGATGACGGCATGGCGCTGACCATGACCCTGCGCGACGACGTCACCTTCCAGGACGGCGAGAAATTCGACGCCGAGGCGGTGAAGTACAACATCGAGCGCAGCCAGACCCTGCCCGAGAGCCGGCGCAAGAACGAGGTGAAGTCGATCGCCTCGGTCGAGGTCACCGACCCCTACACCGTCACCTTCCACCTCAAGGGCAAGGATGCGACGCTGCTGGCGCAGTTCGCCGACCGCGCCGGCATGATGGTGGCCCCCGAGGCGGCCAAGAAGGCGGGCGCCGATTTCGGTCTGCACCCGGTCTGCGCCGGTCCGTTCAAGTTCGTCGAGCGGGTCCAGCAGGACAAGATCGTGCTGGAGAAGTATGCCGGCTACTACAACGCCGACAAGATCCACTTCGACAAGGTCACCTTCCTGCCGATCCCGGACACCACCGTCCGCCTGGCCAACCTGCGCGCCGGCGATCTCGACATGCTCGAGCGTCTGGCGGCGACCGACATCGCCTCGGCCAAGGCCGACGCCAACCTGACCGTCGCCAGCGCCACCTCGCTCGGCTACCAGGGCATCACCTTCAACACCGGCAATACCGACGCGGCCAAGAACCCGTTCGGCGAAAGCGCCAAGGTGCGCCAGGCGCTGTCGCTGGCGATCGACCGCAACGTCATCAACCAGGTCGTGTTCAACGGCGCCTTCGCCCCGGGCAACCAGCCCTTCCCGCCGACCTCGTCCTGGTATGACAAGGACTTCCCGCTCCAGGGCCGCGACGTCGCCAAGGCCAAGGAACTGCTGAAGGAGGCCGGCTATCCGGACGGCGTCAAGATCCAGATCCAGGCGACCAACAACCCGGTCCAGCAGCAGCTGATGCAGGTGATCCAGGCCATGGCCGCCGAGGCCGGCATCAAGATCGACATCGTCGCCAAGGAATTCGCGACGCTGCTCAAGGACCAGACCGCCGGCGCCTTCGAGGGCAGCCAGATCGGCTGGTCGGGCCGGGTCGACCCGGACGGCAACATCTACGGCTTCGTCGTCACCGGCGCAGGGCTGAACGACGGCCACTACTCGAACGCCGAGGTCGACGCGGCGCTGAACGCCGCCCGCACCTCGACCGACCTGGCCACCCGCAAGGCCTCCTACGACAAGGCCCAGGCGATCCTGATGCAGGACCTGCCGATCATGTACCTCTACCACCCGGTGTGGTTCTGGGCGCTGTCGAAGAAGGTCGAGGGCTTCACCCCCTACCCCGACGGCATGATCCGCCTGCAGGGCGTCAAGTTCGCCGAGTAATCGGCCCCCGGGTCCGGCGGCCACCGCCGGACCCACCCACTCCGTTGCCAGAGGGCAGAACAATGCTCGGTTTCCTCACCCGCCGCATCCTGATCGCCATTCCGACGATCCTGCTGATCTCGGTCTTCGTCTTCGGGATGCAGAAACTGCTGCCCGGCGATCCGGTGCTGGCCATGGCCGGCGAGGAGCGCGATCCGGCGACGCTGAATTTCCTGCGCGAGAAATACCACCTGAACGAGCCGATCCCGGTGCAATACGGCCTCTGGGTCGGCAACGCGATCCAGGGCGACCTGGGGATCTCGCTGCGCACCCGCCAGCCGGTGCTGGAACTGATCGGAGAGAAGCTGCCGGTGACGATCCAGCTCGCCATCATGGCGCTGATCGTGGCGCTGGCGATCGGCATCCCGGCCGGCGTGCTCTCGGCCTACAAGAAGGGCACATGGGTCGACTGGATCGCCAACATCACCGCGCTGTCGGGACTCTCGATCCCGAATTTCTGGCTCGGCATCATGCTGATCCTGCTGGTCTCGGTCCGCCTCGGCTGGCTGCCCGCCTCGGGCTACGTGCCGCTGAGCGAGGACCCGATCCGCTCGCTCGAGACCATGATCATGCCGGCCTTCGTGCTCGGCACCGGCCTCGCCGCGACGCTGATGCGCCACACCCGCTCGGCCATGCTGGGGGTGCTGAAATCCGACTATGTCCGCACCGCCCGCGCCAAGGGCCTGGCCGAGAATGTCGTCCTCACCCGCCACGCGCTGCGCAACGCGCTGGTGCCGATCGTCACCATCACCACGCTGCTCTTCGGCGAATTGCTGGGCGGCGCCGTGCTGACCGAGCAGATCTTCACCATTCCCGGCTTCGGCAAGCTGGTCGTCGACGCCGTCTTCAACCGCGACTACGCGGTGGTGCAGGGCATCGTGCTGTGCACCGGCGTCGGCTTCATCGCGATGAACATCCTTGCCGATGCCGCCTACCGCATCCTCAACCCCCGCATGAGGGACGCATGAGTCTCGCCGAAACCACCGCCGCCCCCGCCGCCGATCCGGTCCCCGCGCGCCCGCGCAGCCGGCTGCGCGCCAAGCTGCTGGGCAATCCCGTCGCCCTGTTCGGCGCCGCGCTGGTGATCTTCTTCATCGCCATCGCCGCGCTGGCGCCGGTGCTGCCGATCCCCGATCCAATCGCCACCGACTGGATGGCGGTGCGCAAGGGCCCCTCGGCCGCGCATTGGCTGGGCACCGACGAGATCGGCCGGGACCTGCTGTCGCGGATGATCTGGGGCGCGCAGGCCTCGCTGCTGGCGGGCGTCGTCTCGGTTGCCATCGCGGTGCTGCTGGGCGTGCCGCTGGGCGTCGCCTCGGGCTACCTGCGCGGCTGGACCGACGCCGTGATCTCCCGCATCACCGAGGCGCTGCTGGCCGCGCCCTTCCTGATCCTCGCCATCGCGCTGGCCGCCTTCCTCGGCCCGTCGCTGACCAACGCGATGATCGCCATCGGCCTCTCCGCCATGCCGGTCTTCATCCGCCTCGCCCGGGCCCAGACCATGGCGGTGATGACCGAGGATTACGTCGAGAGCGCCCGCGCCATCGGGCTGGGCCACCTGCCGCTGGTCGGGCGCTACATCCTGCCCAACATCTTCGCCCCGATCCTGGTCCAGGCGACGCTGACCATCGCCACCGCGATCATCGCCGAGGCCTCGCTCAGCTTCCTCGGCCTCGGCCAGCAGCCGCCGGCGCCGTCCTGGGGCTCGATGCTCAACATCGCCAAGAACTTCCTCGAGCAGGCGCCGTGGATGGCGCTGTGGCCGGGGATCGCCATCTTCCTCGTCGTGCTCGGCTTCAACCTGCTCGGCGACGGGCTGCGCGACGCGCTCGACCCGCGCGACGGATGACCGCTGCCAGCACGGCTTGACGCCGGGGCGGCAATCGGAAACGGAACACGCGACGGCCGCGACAGACGGCCCACCGCAGACGGAAAGGGACACAATGACGTTCACAACGCGGCCTGAGATCCTGGGCACCCTCGGGGTTGCCACCTCGACCCACTGGATCGCCTCCTCGGTCGGCATGGCCATGCTCGAGAAGGGCGGCAACGCCTTCGACGCCGCCGTCGCCATGGGCTTCGTGCTGCACGTGGTCGAACCGCATCTGAACGGGCCCCTGGGCGACATGCCGGCGCTGATCCGCAAGGCCGGCGACGCGGCCCCGACGGTGATCTGCGGCCAGGGCGTCGCCCCGGCCGGCGCCACCATCGCGCATTACCGCGACGAGGGCCTGACGATGATCCCGGGCTCGGGCCTGCTCGCCACCGTGGTCCCCGGCGCCTTCGACGCCTGGATGCTGATGCTGCGCGACCACGGCACGATGAGCCTGCGCGAGGTGCTGGAACCCTCGATCCACTACGCCGCCCACGGCCACCCAGTGCTGGCCCGCGTCTCGGGCGCGATCGCCAACCTGGCCGAGTTCTTCCGCGACGAATGGCCGACCTCGGCCGCGACCTGGCTTCCCGGCGGCGAGGCCCCGGCGCCCGAAAGCCTGTTCCGCAACCCCGATCTCGCCGCGACCTGGACCCGGCTGCTGAGCGAGGCCGAGGCGGTCCCCGGCCGCGAGGCCCAGATCGACGCCGCCCGCACGGCCTTCTACAAGGGCTTCATCGCCGAGGCGATCGACAGCTGGATGCGCGAGGCCTGCGTCATGGACGCCGCCGGCGGTCGCCGCAAGGGCGTGCTGACCGGCGAGGACATGGCCAACTGGCAGGCGACTTACGAAACCCCGGTCAGCACCGATTACGAGGGCTGGCAGGTGTGGAAGGCCGGGTTCTGGACCCAGGGCCCGAGCTTCCTGCAATCGCTGAACACGCTGAACGGCATCGGCCTGGGCGAGATGGACCCGAACGGGGCCGAATTCACCCATACCGTGACCGAGGCGATGAAGCTCAGCTTTGCCGATCGCGAGGCCTATTACGGCGATCCCGATTTCGCCGACATCCCGGCCGAGACCCTGCTGTCGGCCGATTACGCCGCCGCCCGCCGCGCCCTGATCGGCGACAAAGCCTCGCTCGACCAGCGCCCCGGCGCCATCCCGGGCTACGAGGCCTGGGCCGAGGCCGCCATCGCCCGCGCCAGCCAGGAAACCGAGACCGCCGGCGCCGGCGCCGGCGAACCGACCATGGCCCACCTGACCCAGCGCCGCGGCGACACCGTCCATATTGACGTCATCGACCGCTGGGGCAACAGCGTCTCGGCCACGCCCTCGGGCGGCTGGCTGCAAAGCTCGCCGGTGGTGCCGGGACTGGGCATGCCGCTCAACAGCCGGGCGCAGATGTTCTGGCTGCAGGAGGGGCTTGGCACCTCGCTCAAGCCTGGCGCCCGGCCGCGCACCACGCTGACCCCGTCGATGGCGCAGGCGCCGGACGGCGCCCAGCTCGCCTTCGGCACCCCGGGCGGTGACCAGCAGGACCAGTGGCAGCTGATCTTCTTCCTGCGCCTCGTCCACGCCACCCGCAACCTGCAGGCCGCGATCGACGCGCCGCTGTTCCATACCGGCCATTTCCAGGCCTCGTTCTACCCGCGCGGCACCCGGCCCGGCCACCTGATGATCGAGCCCGCGGTCGGCGAGGCGGTGATCGACGACCTGCGCGCCCGCGGCCACAACGTGGAGGTCGCCGAACCTTGGACCGTCGGCCGCCTGACCGCCGCCCAGCGCGACGCCTCGGGCCTGCTGCGCGCCGGGGCGACGCCACGGCTGATGCAGGCCTACGCGGTCGGTCGCTGAGCGGGAGAGGCACAAATGACTTGGTCCATCGTCGCCCGTGACCCCGAGACCGGCGCCCTCGGCGTCGCCGTCGCCAGCCGCTTCTTCGCCGTCGGCGCCCTGGTGCCGCATATCCGCGCCGGCAAGGGCGCGGTGGCGACCCAGGCCTTCGTCAGCCCGCTCTGGGGCATCGAGGCCGCCGACCGCATCGCCCGCGGCGAGGCGGCGGCGAAGATCACCGCCGACCTGGTGGCGCGCGATGCCGGCCAGTCCCAGCGCCAGATCCACATGATCGACGCCGCCGGCCGCTCGGCCGCCCATACCGGGACCGACTGCATCGACTGGGCCGGCCACCTGATCGGCGACGGGGTCTCGGTCGCCGGCAACATGCTGGCCGGGCCGGGAGTCGTCGCCGAGACGCTGAAGAGCTACCAGGCCAATGCCGCCCTGCCCTTCGCCGAACGGCTGATGACGGCGATGGAGGCGGGCGAGGCCGCGGGCGGCGACAAGCGCGGCCGGCAATCGGCGGCTTTGCGCATCCATCGCGACCAGGACTACCCCTGGCTCGACATCCGCGCCGACGACCATGCCGACCCGCTGGCCGAGCTGCGCCGGCTCTACGCCGTGGCCCAGGAGCGGTTCCTCTACGTCGCCGAGATCCTGCCGACGCGCGAAAACTTCTCCGGCATGGCCGACCGCAGCCCGATCGACCGCAAGATCGCGGCCGAGGAAGAGCGCCGGGCCAAGGCCGGCCTCCCCAGCGCCTCGCACGCCTCGGGGCCGGTGACGCCCGCCGGCTGAACCGGTTGCGCCGCACCGGTGGCGCGGCGCAAGAAAGGGCGAGGGGCTGTCTGCCCCTCGCGCTCCCCGAGGATATTTTCGAGCAGAAAGTGAGGCAGGGCCTCCCTCTTCGTCGTCTTCTGGCCCGATTGCCGCGCTAGTCCCGCAGCACGAAATGCCCCGGGGCGACCTCGTCGTAGAGCGAGGGGCCGGGTTCGTGCCCGACCGGGAAGATCGGCGACGGGATCGGCTTGAAGCGCAGATCCTCGCGGATGCGGCGGCGGGACGGGTCGGCGACGGGGACGGCCGACATCAGCGCCTTGGTATAGCCGTGCTGCGGGTTCTCGAACACGGCGGCGCGTGGCCCCCGTTCGACGATCCGGCCCAGATACATCACCGCGACATGGTGCGAGACCCGCTCGACCACCGCCATGTCGTGGCTGATGAACAGGAACGAGATGCCCATCTCGGCCTGCAGCTCCATCATCAGGTTCAGCACCTGGGCCTGGACCGAGACGTCGAGGGCCGAGACCGACTCGTCGGCGACGATCAGTTTCGGCCGCAGCGCCAGGGCACGGGCGATGGCGACGCGCTGGCGCTGGCCGCCCGAGAGCTCATGCGGGAAACGGCGCATGAAGCTGCGCGGCAGCTCGACCCGGTCGAACAGCCCGGCGACGCGGTCGTGCAGTTCCTGACCGCGGACGATATCGAAATTGACCAGCGGCTCGGCGACCTGGTCGAAGAGCCGGCGATAGGGGTTGAGCGAGGCGAAGGGGTCCTGGAACACCATCTGCATCTCGCGCCGGGCGCGGCGCAGGTCGAAGGGACTGAGCCTGGTGATGTCGTTGCCCTCGACCAGCACCTGGCCCGAGCTCGGCTCGACCAGCCGCAGGATCGAGCGGCCGCAGGAGGACTTGCCGCAACCGGATTCGCCGACGAGGCTGAGGGTCTCGCCGACATTGACGGTGAAGCTGACATCCTCGACGGCGTGGACGTTCGAGATCGTCCGGCGCGGGAAGCCGCCCTTGACCGGGAAGCGGGTGGTGAGGTTCTTCACCTCCAAGAGCGGGCGCGGCTTCGCCGGAGCCGCCGACGCGGCCGGGATTGCTGCGGCGGCTTCGGAGCCCAGCACCCGCATCGGCTCCGGCGCCGGCTTGCCGGTCATCTCGCCCAGCCGCGGCACGGCGGCCAGCAGCGCCTTGGTATAGTCTTCCCTCGGCGCCGCGAAAATCTGCGCCACCGGCCCCTGCTCGACGACGTCGCCGCGGAACATGACGACGACGCGGTCGGCCATCTGCGCCACCACCGCCATGTCATGGGTGATGAACAGCACCGCCATGCCGTTCTCGCGCTTGAGCCGGTCGATGAGGGCGAGGATCTCGGCCTGGATGGTGACGTCGAGCGCCGTCGTCGGCTCGTCGGCGATCAGCAGGCGCGGCTCGCAGGCCATCGCCATGGCGATGACGACGCGCTGGCGCATGCCGCCGGAAAGCTCGTGCGGGTATTGCTTCAGCCGGCGCTCGGGCTCGGGGATGCGGACGCTTTTCAACAGCTCCAGCGCCCGGTCGCTGGCGGCCTCGCGGCTCAGGCCCTTGTGCATGATGAGGCCGTCGGTAAGCTGGCGCTCGATGGTGAAGACCGGGTTGAGCGAGGTCATCGGCTCCTGGAAGATCATCCCGATCTCGTTGCCGCGGATCTCGCGCATGGTGGCGTCATCCGCCCCGGCCACGTCCAGCACCGAGCCGTCGGGGCGCGAGAAGTTCAGCCGACCATCGGCGATCCGGCCGCCGCCGAACTCGACCAGCCGCATCAGCGACAGCGAGGTGACGGACTTGCCGGAACCGGATTCGCCGACGACGCAGACCGTCTCGCCCGGCTGGATGGTGAAGCTGACATCCTTGACCCCGGTGACGATGCCGTCCTCGGTGCGGAACTCGACCTTGAGCCGGTCGATATCGACGATCGGGGCGGGTTTCTGGCTGTCGTCAAGCATGGGAACCTCCGCCGCTCAGGATTTCGTTCTCGGGTCGAGCACGTCGCGCAGCACGTCGCCGAACATGTTCAGCCCCAGCACCGTGAAGGCCACGGCAAAGCCCGGCACCAGCGCCGTCCAGGGCGCGACGTCGAGGTAGTTGCGCGAGGCCTGGATCATCAGCCCCCAGCTCGATTCCGGCGGCTGGGTGCCGAGGCCGAGGAAGGACAGCCCGGCCTCGGCGAGGATGGCGAAGGCGAGGCTGATCGTGGCCTGGACGATGGTCGCCGGCATGATGTTGGGCAGGATGTGGCGCACGATCATGTTGAAGTCGGTGGTGCCCGCCGCCCGCGCGGCCTCGACATAGGGCATCTGGGCGACCCTGAGCGCCTCGCCGCGGATGATCCGGGCCAGGAACGGGGTGAAGGCGATGCCGATGGCGACGATGGTGTTGGGCAGGTTCGGCCCCAGCACCGCGCTGATCGTCAGCGCCAGCAGCAGCGCCGGGAAGGCCAGCAGCGTATCGACCAGCCGCATCAGCACGTTGTCGAGCCTTCCGCCGAAATAGCCCGAGACGATGCCCAGCGGCAGGCCCAGCACGATCGACATCAGCACCGCCGAGACCGCGATCAGCAGCGAGGTGCGGGCGCCCAGCATGACCCGGTAGAACATGTCGCGGCCAAGCTGGTCGGTGCCCAGAAGATGGCCGAGCGACGGCGCGTGCAGCCGGGCGCGCATGTCCATCTTGGTGGCATAGTCCGGCGGGATGATCATCGGCGCGAAGATGGCGATGGCCAGCACCAGCAGGACCAGCACGATGCCGATGCTGCCCTTGGAGCTGCGGAACAGTTTGCGGAAAGTCTTCATGCGCCCTACCCCAGCCGGATTCGCGGATCGACCAGCACGTAGAGCAGGTCGACGATGAGGTTGGTCAGCATCACCACGGCGGCGATGACGAAGACCGTCGCCTGGATCAGCGGCATGTCGCGGTTGAGCAGCGCCTGGTAGGTCAGCCAGCCCATGCCGGTGTAGTTGAACAGGCTCTCCATGACGATGATCGAGCCGAACAGGTAGCCGATCTGCAGCCCGGCGATGGTCATCACCGGCCCGATCGCGTTGGCGAGGCCATAGCACCAGACCACGGTGCGCTCGGAAAGGCCCTTGGCGCGGGCGACGCGGATGAACTCCTGTTCGAGGATGCCGACCATGGTCGAGCGCGTCATCCGCGTCAGGTGCGCCATCAGGCCGAGGCCGAGGCCGAGCGAGGGCAGGAAGGCGTGGCGCATCGCGCCCAGCAGGTCCTCGGCGGGATCGGTGAAGCCGCTCGAGGGCAGCCAGCCCAGGGTGCGGGCGAAGAGCAGGATCAGCATGATGCCCCAGAAGAAATCCGGCAGGCTGACGCCGAGCAGCGCGGTCGAGGAACTGGCGGTGTCCTGCCAGCGGTCGCGATGGACCGCGGCCCAGACCCCGAGCGGCACGGCGAAGACCAGCGCGATGGTCATCGACATCACCACGATCACCGCGCTGGCTGCCATCTTCTGCAGCAGCAGGGCGCCGATCGGCTCCTTGAACACCAGCGAGGTGCCCCAGTCGCCGCTCAGCATGCCGGCGATCCAGCGGCCGTATTGCACCACCAGCGGGTCGTTCAGCCCCAGCGACTGCCGCAGCCCGGCCAGCGCCTCGGGGTTCGACTGGGTGCCCATGATCATCATCGCCACGTCGCCGGGCAGGATGTTGGTCACCGCGAAGGTGACGACCGAGATCAGGAACAGGGTCAGGACGAGCGACATCAGCCGGCTCAGCAGGTAGGACATGCGGGCCCCCTCGCGGACGGGAAACGGAAGGTGGGCGGGCCCGCCAAGGCCCGCCCGGTCACTGCGCTCAGGCCTTGAGCCAGACCTTGTGGAAGTTCAGGTTCGAGCCGTTGGGATGGACGATGCCGTCCAGCCCGCCGACGCTCTGCTGCGCCCCGATCGAGCCGTTGCGGAACCACAGCAGGATGTCGTGGGTCTCGTCGAACACCCGCTGCTGGACCTGCTTGTAGATATCCGCCCGCGCCATCGGATCGACGGTCACCCGCGCCTTCTCGGTCAGGTCGTCGATCACCTTGTCGTTGATGTGGCGGTAGTTGAAGGCCCCGGTCGAGTTCCACAGGCTGTAGTAGAGGAAATCCGGCTCCCACAGCGTGAAGAAGTTCATCATCGTGATCTGGAAGTCCTTGTTGACCCAGCACTGGCTCAGCCAGTCGGCCCAGGTCAGCTGTTCGATCTTGGTCTTCACCCCGGCGGCCTGAAACCATTCCAGCATGATCTGGGCGGATTCGACGTGGTAGGGGTAGTTGGTGGTGACCTTGAACACGACTTCCAGCTTGCCCGGCGGATAGCCCGCCTCGGTCAGCAGCTGCTGCGCCTTGGCCAGGTCCTGCGGCCGCTGCTTGAGGTCGTGGTTGTAGGTCGGCGAGGACGGGAAGCTGGGCGAGGCGGTGACCTTGCCCTGGCCCCAGAGCGCGCCTTCCAGCAGCGCCTGCTTGTCGATCATCAGGTCGAAGGCCTGCCGCACCTTCGGGTCCTTGAAGGGCTCGAACTCGTGGTTGAGGTTGACGAAGTCCCAGTTCAGCGGGAACCAGGTCAGCACCTGATATTTCGAGTCGCCCTCGACCGAGGCGATGCGGTCGGCCGGGATGTCGTTGATCATGTGCAGCTCGCCAGTCTGCAGACCGGTCAGGCGCACCGTCGGCTCGGTGATCTCCTTGGCGATGACCTTGTCGAGATAGGCCGGACCGCCCCAGTAGTCGTCGAAACGTTCCAGCTCGACCTCGTTGCCGAATTCGCGGCGGACGAACTTGAACGGGCCGGCGCCGATCGGGTGGGTGCCCTGCTGGTCGCCCGAGCCTTCCGGCATGATGACGCCGGCGCCATGCTCGGCGATCCGGGCCAGGAAGGGCGCGTTGACCTTGCCCATCTTGACGATCACGGTCAGGTCGTCCGGGGTCTCGATCCCGGTCATGTCGTTGAAGACCGGCTTGTTGGTCGCTCCGGTGGCCGGGTCGGCGCAGCGTTCGAACGAGTATTTCACGTCGGCCGAGGTCACGTCCTTGCCGTTGTGGAACTTCGCCCCCGGGCGCAGCTTGAAGGTGTAGGTCAGCCCGTCCTCGCTCTGCTCGAAGCTCTCGGCCAGATCGGGGATCAGGTTGAAGTCCTTGTCGACGGTGATCAGCCCGGCATGGACGTTCTGCAGCACCCGGCTGGTCGAGGCGGTGCCGGTCTTGTGGCGGTCGAGGTTCTGGGTGGTTTCCGAATGGCCCCAGATCAGGGTGCCGCCCTTGACCGGGGTCTCCTGCGCCATGAGCCGGGCCGGGGCGAGCGTGCCGAACAGCGCGGCACCGCCGAGGGCGGTGGTGGATTTGAGGAAGTCTCTGCGTTTCATCGTCTTGCTCCTGTTGGATCGCGGCGCCCGGCGAGCGGGCATGAGGGAGTTGTCCGGGAAATCCCGGTCGACCGGCTTGGCTGCCGGCTTCTTTGGCAATGGTCCTGCCGGGGCGGCGGCCTGCCCTGCCGCCCACGGTCCTCGCCCGGCCTACCTACTCAGGCCGGGAATTCCGGGCGCTCTCCCGCGACGCCCAGGGCGCGTTCCAGCGCCATGCCGAGATTGAGGATCGGGCCTTCCTGGTAGAGCCGGCCCCAGAGCGAGATGCCCTGCGGCACGCGGAAGGTCCGGCCGGCGTCGTCGGCCTCACCGGTGGTCAGCTTGCCGGCGCCCAGCGAGGCCATGCCGCGGGTGCCGAGATCGAGGAACCCGGCCCGCAGGTGCAGGCAGGGATGGCCGGTGAAGTTCGAGGCGACCAGCATCGGCCCGGTCATGAACGGCCCGATCAGGGCGTCGACCTCGGCAAACAGCCCGTCGAGCGCGAGCATCACCTGGTAGCGCAGCCGGTCGAGCTGGACATGGTCGACCGCCGACAGGAAGCGCGCCTTGCGGAAAGTGTTGGGCCAGGCGCCGTCGTCCTGCCAGGTCAGGGTGTCGTCGGCATCGGTCAGGGTCAGTTCCTCGAAGGTCGCCGCCGCCTCGGCGTAGAGGATGTTCATCAGCGCGCCGTAGGGCAGATCGGGCAGCGAGACCTCGACGACCTCGATCCCCAGCCCCTTGGCCGCCTCCAGCGCGGCGCGGTCGACATCGGTGGCGCCGTCGCCGAAGGCCTCGGGCAGGTAGCCCAGCTTCATGCCCGCGATGCCGGCGGTGGCGTCGAAATGGAACGGCGCGTCGATCGAGCCGCGATCGGCGATGTCGCCGCCATTGATCGCCGCCAGCACCATCGCCGTGTCCTCGACCGAGCGGCAGATCGGCCCGACCTTGTCGAGCGAGTTGCACAGCGCCATGCCGCCGGCGCGCGAGACCCGGCCGAAGGTCGGCCGCAGCCCGGTGGTGCCGCAACGCTGGCTGGGCGAGGTGATCGAGCCCAGCGTCTCGGTGCCGATGGAGAAGCCGCACAGCCCCGCGGCGGTGGCCGAGGCCGAGCCGGCGCTCGACCCGCTAGAGCCCTCGTTCAGGTTCCACGGGTTGCGGGTGCGGCCGCCATACCAGATGTCG
The DNA here is from genome assembly GCF_042643245.1 of Acidimangrovimonas pyrenivorans. Lineage (NCBI taxonomy): Bacteria > Pseudomonadati > Pseudomonadota > Alphaproteobacteria > Rhodobacterales > Paracoccaceae > Acidimangrovimonas > Acidimangrovimonas pyrenivorans. The sequence goes on along the minus strand of NZ_JBHRSK010000014.1, from coordinate 34,974 downwards.
TTATAGGCCAGCGCGCCGACGGTCGACTTGCCCAGCAGCACCGCCCCCGCCGCGCGCAGCTTGTGAACGATGGCGGCATCGGCCTCGGGCAGCCGGTGCTGGAACGGCTCCGCGCCCCAGCCGGTGATCGTGCCCTTGGTGTCGAACAGGTCCTTGAGCGCATAGGGAATGCCGTGCAGCGGGCCGAGATACACCCCGCCCTTGAGCAGCGCGTCGGCGGCATCGGCCTCGGCCAGCGCCTGTTTGCGCATCACCGTGGCGAAGCATTCCAGCTTGGGGTTCAACGCCTCGATCCGGCGCAGGTAGAGCTCGGTCAGCGACCGGCTCGACAGCACGCCCGAGCCGACCCAGGCCGACAGGCTGGTCAGCGGCGCGAAGGCGACATCCTCGGGATTGTCGGGCACCGGGCCGGGATCGCTGCCGGAGTAGCGCAGCACGCCCTCGGGCGCCGGCATGGCGAAATTCGGCAGCCGCGGATCGAAGCGCAGCGCCATCGGCGCCGCGTTCGGCAGCGAGACCTCGCGCCGGGCGATGGCCGAGTCGATCTGGCCGGCCATGTTGCCGGTCATCTGCGCCCGCTCGCGCGCGGTATAGGCGATGCCCATCAACCGCTCGGCGGCCGCGATGTCTTCCGGGGTGATCGTGGTCTCGGTCATTCTGCGGCTCCTCGATGCGCCTCGCCCGCCGGGTCTTCGGCAGGGGCGGTCAGTCTGTCTTTCATGCTCTGCACCAGCGCCGCGATATGCGCCCGCATCGCCGTCTCGGCGGCCTCGGGCCGGCCGGCCTCGATCGCGTCGATGATCGCGCGATGTTCGCGGTCGTTCTCGCGCAGGACTTCCAGCGACCAGTCCGGCGCCCGCAGCGCGACCCAGGCGTCGGTGCCGCGGATCTCGTCCAGCAGGGCGAAGCTGGTCAGCAGCGGCCGGTTGCCGGCGGTGCGGGCAATCAGCCGGTGCAGCGCGGAATCCCACAATTCGGCGGCATCGGAATCCGTTGTCTCGGCGATCCGGCGGGCGAGCTGGCGCATCCGTTCGACATCGGCCGGCAGCGCCGCGCGGGCGCAGAGCGCGGCCAGCGCCGGCTCGATTACCAGCCGGGCCTCCATCACTTCCAGCGGATCGGTCTGGCCGGTGATCTCGGCCGCCAGCCGCCCGGTCGGGTCGGGCTTCTGACCGGCGAAGGTGCCCTTGCCCTGCTTGCGCCAGATCAGCCCCTCGGCCTCGAGCGTCTCGAGCACCCGGCGCACGGTGCGCCGGCCGACCGAGAGCTGCTCGGCCAGGGCACGCTCGGTCATCAGCCGGCCGTCGGGGGCCAGTCGGCTGCTGTCGAGCAGCGCCAGCAGCCGCGCGCGCACCTTGTTGCTGTTATCCGGCATCGGCGGATCGTCTCCCGCGAGGGGTGGAACCAATTCATCAGTGGTTCCTCAAGCACGCGTGACGATCACGTTTCTGTCAACCGCCGGAATGCCGGCAGCGGCGAATTCCCGCATTCGCCGCACATATTTCGCCCCGGCGCCCACGTATTCAGCAGAAACTCAACCGCCACTCCCGCACCGCGCACCTGAACCCGGTGCCGCTCAACCACGCCCCGACTCACCCGGCCGCCGCCACTTGAGCGAGGGCGGGAGAGCGAACCAATGCACCAATTTGAAAATGGGTCATCGCTGCGCCCGCCAGACGGGCACCGCCGCGAGCGGAGGGCAAGAAAACGCGCCAAGGTGTTCCGCCGACCCCATTCCGCGCCTCAAAGCCATTGCCGGCGGGGACGCAAGCTGCTCCGATGGCACCGACCGAGGACCGGACGAAAGGAGACCGAGATGGCCGAGCACCGGCTGACCGCCGATCCGAAAACCGTGCACTGGGGCTGGTTCGACGCCGCCCTGCCGCCGGCGCTGACCGTCGACAGCGGCGATACGGTGGTGATCGAGACCGTCTCGGGCGGGCCCGGCAACCTGCCCGGCGACGGCTACCACGTGCCGCCCGAGCTGCTGGCGATCCACGAGCACGCAGCGCGGCGGGTGCCGGGTCATATCCTCACCGGCCCGGTGGCGGTGCGCGGGGCCGAGCCGGGCGACGTGCTCGAGGTCCGGATCCGCGACGTGCAATTGCGCCAGGACTGGGGCTACACCATCGTCCGCCCCCTTGCCGGCGCCCTGCCGCTCGATTTCGACGCGGCCGCCCAGATCATCATCGACCTCGACGCCGCGCGCGGCATCGGCCGGCTGCCCTGGGGCACCGAGCTGCCGCTGAAACCGTTCTTCGGCGTCATGGGCGTGGCGCCGCCGCCGAACTGGGGCGCGATCTCGACGATCCAGCCGCGCGCCCATGGCGGCAATATCGACCTCAAAGAACTGGTCGCCGGCACCACGCTCTACCTGCCGGTCCATGCCGAGGGGGCGCTGTTCTCGGTCGGCGACGGCCATGGCGTGCAGGGCGACGGCGAGGTCTGCATCACCGCGATCGAGACGGCGCTGGAAGGCACGTTCGAGCTGATCCTGCGCAAGGACCTGCACTGGGACTTCCCGCGCGCCGAGACACCGGATCACCTGATCTCGATGGCGACGCACGAGGATCTCGACACCGCCGCCCGCGACGCGATCCGGCGCATGATCGACTGGGTGACCGAGATCACCGATCTCGACCGCACCCGGGCCTTCATGCTGCTCAGCCTGATCGGCGACGCCCGCATAACCCAGCTGGTCAACGAACAGAAGGGCAGCCACATGATGCTGCCCAAGTCGGCGCTGGCCCGCTGAAGCGCCGCCAGGGCCCCGCCCCGGCGTCGTGATCTCGATCAATGCGGCGGGGAAAACCCCCTGACAGACTCACCCTCAAGTCAAGGGCACCGGCCGGTGCGTCCTGCCGGTTCGGTGTTGTGTGTGTGGAGGGAGGAGCAGGGCATGGCCATGGAGATCATCCGCAAATCGGACGCGGACCGCACCGAGGCGACGCTGACCGAGGCAGTGCGCGAGAGCTTCACCTGGGACACCGCGCGCGACATGCTCGACGGCTTGCCGGGCGGCGGGCTGAACATCGCCTACGAGGCGCTCGACCGCCATGTCGCGGCGGGACACGGCGGCCAGACGGCGCTGATCTGGTTCGGCAAGGCGGGCGAGCGGCGGGAGTTCTCCTATGCCGAGCTGACCGCGCAAACCGCCCGCTTCGCCAACCTGCTGAAAGACCACGGCCTCGAACCGGGCGACCGGCTCTACGCCCTGTCGGAACGGGTGCCCGAACTCTATGTCGCCGCGCTCGGCACGCTGAAGGCGGGGATGATCTTCACGCCGCTGTTCTCGGCCTTCGGGCCCGACCCGATCCGGATGCGGATGGAGATCGGCGAGGCGACGGCGCTGGTGACCACGGAATCGATCTACCGCCGCAAGATCGCCAAGTGGCGCGACGAGATCCCGTCGCTGAAGCTGGTGCTGATCCTCGGCGACGAGGCGCCCGAGGGCTGCGTCGCGCTGGGGCCGGCGATGGCGGTGGCCTCGGATACCTTCGAGGTGGTCGCGACCCAGCCGGAGGACCCGGCGCTGATCCATTTCACCTCGGGCACCACCGGCCGGCCCAAGGGCGCCGTCCACGTCCATCAGGCGGTCGTCATGCATGTCGCCGCCGGGCGCTACGCGCTCGAACTGACGCCCGGCACCCGCTACTGGTGCACCGCCGATCCCGGCTGGGTCACCGGCACCTCCTTCGGCATCATCTCGCCGCTGGTAAACCGGGTGACGATGATCGTCGACGAGGCCGATTTCGACACCGATCGCTGGTACGGCCTCCTCCAGAACGAGAAGATCGAGGTCTGGTACACCGCGCCGACGGCGATCCGGATGATGATGCGCGCCGGCAAGGCGGCGGCGGCGCCCTATGATTTCTCGACCTTGCGCTTCATGGCCTCGGTCGGCGAGCCGCTGAACCCCGAGGCGGTGATCTGGGGCAACGATGTCTTCGGCCGGCCGTTCCACGACAACTGGTGGCAGACCGAGACCGGCGGCATCATGATCGCCAACACAAGGGCGATGGACATCCACCCCGGCTCGATGGGCAAGCCGCTGCCAGGGATCGAGGCCGGCATCGTCGACCATGGCAAGGACGGGGTGCGCGCGTGCAAGCCCGGCGAGATCGGCGAGCTGGCGCTGCGGCCCGGCTGGCCCTCGATGATGCGCGAATACCTGCACGAACCGGCGCGCTACGACAAATGCTTCGTCGACGGCTGGTACCTGTCGGGCGACCTCGCGATGCGCGACAAGGACGGCTATTTCTGGTTCGTCGGCCGGGCCGACGACCTGATCAAGTCCTCGGGCCACCTGATCGGCCCTTTCGAGGTCGAAAGCGCGCTGATCGAGCACCCGGCGGTGGCCGAGGCCGCCGCCATCGGCCTGCCGGACGAGACCGCGGGCGAGGTGGTCAAGGCCTATGTCGCGCTCAACCCGGGCTTCGAGCCCTCCGAGCAGCTGGAACGCGAGATCCGCGGCCTCGCCCGCAAGAAGCTCGGCCCCGCCGTCGCCCCGCGCGAGGTGGTATTCCGCAACACCCTGCCCAAGACCCGCTCGGGCAAGATCATGCGCCGGCTGCTGAAAGCACGCGAACTGGGCCTGCCGGAAGGCGACATTTCCACGCTGGAGAGTGACGAGACATGAGCGACAAGCCTCACCTGACCCATGCCCACCTGCGCGAGCTGCTCACCGGCATGATCCGCATCCGCCGCTTCGAGGACAAATGCGCCGAGCTCTACACGCAGGAAAAGATCCGCGGCTTCCTCCACCTCTATGACGGCGAGGAGGCGGTGGCGACCGGCGTCATTCCGGTGCTGCGGCCCGAGGACCGCATCGTCGCCACCTATCGCGAACACGGCCACGCCCTGCTGCGCGGCGTGCCGATGAACGCCGTCATGGCCGAGATGTATGGCAAGGCGACCGGCAGTTCCGGCGGGCGCGGCGGCTCGATGCACATCTTTGACGCGGAACGCAATTTCTACGGCGGCAACGCCATCGTCGGCGGCGGCCTGCCGCTGGCCGTCGGGCTGGCGCTGGCCGACAAGATGGCCAAGGCGCCCGGCGTCACCGCCTGTTTCTTCGGCGAGGGCGCGGCGGCCGAGGGCGAGTTCCACGAGTCGATGAACCTCGCCGCGCTGTGGTCGCTGCCGGTGCTCTTCGTCTGCGAGAACAACGGCTACGCCATGGGCTCGGCCCTCGCCCGGACCGAGGCGGTGACCGACATCCACGAGAAGGCCGCCTGCTACGGTATCGAGTCGCACCAGGTCGACGGCATGGACGTGGTCGCGGTCGAGGCGGCAGCGCGCAAGGCGCTGGAGACGATCCACGAGACCGGCAAGCCGCAATTCCTCGAATGCCTCACCTACCGCTTCCGCGCCCATTCGATGTTCGACGCCCAGCTCTACCGCGAGAAATCCGAGATCGAAAGCTGGCGCGAGAAAGGGCCGATCGTCCGCTTCCAGGGCTGGCTGAGCGAGAACAACCTGATCCATGACGCCGAAGTGGCCGAGATCGAGGCCGCGGTGGCCGAGGAGGTCGCGGCGGCGGTCGACTTCGCCGAACAGAGCGACTGGGAGCCGCTGGAGACGTTGACCAAGCATGTCGTGGCCGAGGACCGTCCGGCCCCGCCTCCGGCCCCCGCGCCATCGGCCGAGACGGTCGAGATGACCTATCGCGAGGCGGCCAAGCAGGGCATCCGCGACGCGCTGCAGCGCGACGAGCGGGTCTTCCTGATGGGCGAGGATGTCGGCGCCTATGGCGGCTGCTACGCCGTTTCCAAGGGGCTGATGGCCGAGTTCGGCGAGGACCGGATCCGCGACACGCCGCTGTCGGAATCCGGTTTCACCGGCGCCGGGATCGGCGCGGCGGCGGCCGGCATGCGGCCGATCGTCGAGGTGATGACGGTCAACTTCTCGCTGCTCGCCCTCGACCAGATCATGAACACCGCCGCCACCATCCGCCATATGTCCGGCGGCCAGTTCAACGTGCCGGTGGTGATCCGGATGGCGACCGGCGCGGGCAAGCAGCTCGCCGCCCAGCATTCGCATTCTCTCGAAGGCTGGTTCGCCCATATCCCCGGGCTGCGGGTCCTCGCCCCCGCGACGCTGGAGGACGCGCGCGGCATGCTGTGGACGGCGCTGCAGGACCCGGACCCGGTGCTGATCTTCGAGAATGTCATGCTCTACAACATGACCGGCAAGATCGCCGCCAATGCCGGCCCGGTTGAGATCGACACCGCCGCGATCCGGCGGCCTGGCACCGATGTCTCGCTGATCACCTATGGCGGCTCGCTTTACAAGACGCTGGAGGCGGCCGAGGAGCTGGCGAAGGACGGCATCGAGGCCGAGGTCATCGACCTGCGGGTGCTGCGGCCGCTGGACGACGCCACGATCCTGGGCTCGCTTTCCCGCACCCGCCGGGCGGTGATCGTCGACGAGGGCTGGCGCTCGGGTTCGCTCTCGGCCGAGATCGCGGCGCGGATCGGCGAGCAGGGTTTCTGGCATCTCGACGCGCCGGTCGGCCGGGTCTGCTCGGTCGAGGTGCCGATCCCCTACCCGAAGCATCTCGAGGACGCGGCGGTGCCGCAGGTCCCGGCCATCGTCGCCGCCGCCAAGACCGCCGTCGGGAAGGGCTGAGCGATGGGCGTGTTCAAGATGCCTTCGCTGGGGGCAGACATGGAGGACGGCAAGCTGGTCGAATGGCTGGTGAAGCCGGGCGACACCGTCAAGCACGGCGATATCGTCGCCGTGGTCGAGACCCAGAAGGGCGCCATCGAGATCGAGGTCTTCGAGGGCGGCACGGTCGAGACCCTGAAGGCCGAGCTGGGCCAGACCCTGCCCGTCGGCGCGCCGCTGGCGGTGATCCGCGGCGCGGGCGAGGCCCCCGCCGCCCCTGAGCCGTCTGCACCGGAACCGGCCCCGGTCAAGGCGCCGGAACCGGCGGCCGCGCCGGCGAAGGCCCCTGCCCCGACGGCCCCGGCGCCGCAAGTCGCCGCGACCGGTATCGCCGCCTCGCCCGCCGCCCGGGCCCGCGCGGCGGAACTGGGGATCGACCTTGCCACCGTGAAAGGCTCCGGCCCCGGCGGCGCCATCGTGCTGGCCGATGTCGAGACCGGCGCGCCTGCCGCCAAGCCGGCGCCGAAACCGGCGGGCGGCGACCGCGCCGCGGCCCTGACCGAGATGCGCAAGGCGATCGCCGCCGCGATGGCCCGCTCGAAACGCGAGATCCCGCACTACTACATGACCCACACGATCGACCTGGGCGCCGCCACCGACTGGCTCGAAGCCCAGAACGCCGCCCGGCCGCCCGAGGAACGGCTGCTGATGGGCGCCATCCTGATGAAGGCGACGGCGCTGGCGGCCAAGGCGGTCAAGGGCTTCAACGGCCATTACGCCGACGGCTTCGAGCCCTCCGACCGGGTCCATCTCGGCCTTGCCGTGGCTTTGCGCGGCGGCGGGCTGGTGGCGCCGGCGATCCTCGATGCCGACACGCTCGGTCTTCCCGAACTGATGGCGGCGATGCGCGACGTCACCGCCCGCACCCGCGCCGGAAGGCTGCGCAGTTCCGAGATGAACATGGGCACGCTGACCCTTTCCAGCCTCGGCGAGAGCGGGGTGGAGGCGATGGCCGGCATCATCGTGCCGCCGCAGGTGGCGCTGGTGACCGCCGGCAGCCCGCAGCAGATGGCGCTGGTCAGGGACGGCGCGGTGGTCGCCCGCCCCGCCATCACCCTGACGCTGGCCGCCGACCACCGGGTCAGCGACGGCCGCCTCGGCGCCCGTTTCCTCAGCGAGATCGAAGACAGACTGCAAGCCCCGGAGGCCCTATGACCGACGCCGAAATCCGCCAAGCCTTTATCGAGGAACTGATCAACGTCGCTCCCGACCTCGACGCCGACAGCATCGGCGGCGGCGACCACCTGCAGGACGATCTCGAACTCGACTCGATGGACGTGCTCAACCTGGTGATCGCGCTGAACAAGCGCTTCGGGGTGGCGATCCCGGAAGCGGATTATCCGCAGATCGCGACCGCCGACCGCGCCACCGCCTACCTGGCCGCCAAGACCGCCTGAGCCGCCGGCTTGCCGGTCTACTCGGTGACGGCCCGCGCAGCCGCGGCGGCGATCAGCGCCGGCACGCCGGGATGGGCGCCGATCGGCGGCAGCAGCGGCCCCTCGAACCCGGCCTGCTCGAGCGCCCGCGGCACGTCACGGGTGACATGGCCGGCGCGCTGGGCGAAAAGCGGCAGGCAGACCGAAGGTCCCATCCCGCAGGCGATCGCGGCCAGATAGGGGGCCTCTTCGACGTAGCCGGCCTCGACCCGCGCGAAGGTCCCGCAGGCGGCGATTTCCCTGGCCAATGCCGTCGTCGCTGTTGCCGACCCGCGCGAGACCGCCGAGCCATGCGCAGCCAGCACCAGCCCCGCCTCGCCGGGGGCCAGCCCGGCCTGTTCCGCGCCCTGCCGGGCCGCCTGCATGACCAGCCCGGGCAAGGCCGGATCGAGCCCGAAGGGCAACAATTGCCGCGCCTCGCCGCGACCGGCGGCGGCCAGCCGCCGCGGCAATTCGGTGCCGGTGAACCAGCCCTGCGCCATGAAGAACGGGTAGACCAGCGGCCGGTCCATGCCCGCCAGCGCGGTTTCCAGCGCCCCCTTGCGGGCCAATGTCGCCCCGCCGACACGCCAGTCCCCGGGCAGCAGCGCCGCCACCTCTGTCGCCAGCGCCTCGAGCGCCTGCTGCTGCGGTTCCGGATCGGACGGGGCGCCATGGGCGACGATCACCAGTTCGCCACCGCCGACGCCCGGAAATGAAATGGTTTCAGACAATATGATTCCCCACCGCGTGTCTTGCGATACGCCCGGAAAGAATAGCCGATACCCGGCGCCGAGACTACCGTCTCAGTGCCCCGGAACGTAGCCGTCCGTGAGCGTGCGCAGATAGGCGACGATATCGCTTCGCTCCTCCACGCTCAGCGCCGGGGGATCTCCCGGATGGCGGTCGAACGGGGCGTCGGCATGGTCGATATTGCCGCTGTAGCGGGCCGGCAGGTCATCGTAGAGCCGCAGCCGGCCGTCCGCCCCCCTGGGATAGACCGCGCCCGGATCGGTGTCGCGCAGCACGTAGAAGCGCAGCACGTCCTTCAGCGCGTGGAAGACGCCGTTGTGGAAGAACGCCTTGCGGCTGGCGACGTTGCGCAGGGTGGGCGTCTTGAACAGGCCGCAATTCCGCGGCTGGCGGGCATAGGCGTCGTGGCGCAGCGGACCGCAGAGGCCGAGATCGTGATAGGACGGGTCGGCATTGGCCGGGATCGCCGGGTTGCGCGGCACGCCCAGCGCCTCGTATTCGAAATCGGTGAACAGTGGCGGCCGGCCGTCGGGCCCCGGCTTGTCGAGGTGGCAGGCGGCGCAATTGCCCTTGTCCGGGGCCTCGAACAGCTTGAGCCCGCGCGCCTCGGCCGGGCTCAACTGGGCCGCGCCGCGCAGGTAGGCATCGTATTTGCTGCTGAACGGGTGGAACGACGGGTCCTCGACCTGGTAGCGGGCGATGGCGAAGGCAGCTTCCGAGACGGTCATCTGCGGATCGTCCGGCACCGAGGCGCCGAACAGGGCCGCGATCTGCTTGCCATGGGCGGCGCGCAGCTTGGCGTAGAGCGTCGCGATGTCGGGATTGGCCATCTCGAAGGGTGACAGCAGCGGGCCCATCGCCTGGCCCTGCAGCGAAACGGCGCGCCCGTCCCAGAACATGCCGCCGCGCGGCACGATATTCGCCGCCGCGTTGGCGCCCTTGGCGGTGGCCGGCGCCCGGGTCGCCAGCGGCACGGCCGCGGCAGAGGTCTTGCCGGCGGCGATCGCCATCGGCGAGACCTCGTTCAACTCCTGCGACGGATCCTCGGGGCCGATCGAGAAGGCCGGGGTGAAGGTCTTGTAGGTCAGCGTCGGCACGGCGCGCAGGCCGGGGCGGCTGAGATCGGGCCCGCCGAGCTGGACCGCGCGGCCATTGGCCGGCGCGTAGTGATTGGCCGGGTCGTGACAGCTGGCGCAGGACATCCGACCGCTGCCCGACAGGGTGGTGTCGTAGAACAGCGCCTTGCCCAGCTGCGCCACGGCGCTGAGCTGCGGTGCCTGCTGCCCCGCCCGCGCCGCGGGCAGGGCGACCGCCCCGGCGGTGAGGACCGCGAGCAGGACGCTCGCGGCCCGGGCCGCCGGGACGGCCTTGAAGAGCAACCGGTTGCTCATTTCGCCGGATCAGCCCTTGGGCTGGCCGCTGACCGGGTCGAGCACCAGCGCGCCGGCGGCGGCATGGCTCCAGTCGAACATGCCGTCGATCGAGCCGGCGACCGCGTCGAACGAGCCCTGGCCGAGGCGCTGGCCGCCCATCCAATTATCCTCGATGAAGCGCATCACCGACGACTGGTCGGTCAGGGTGTGATCGACGTAGTTCTGCTTGGCATAGGGCGAGATCACCAGGAACGGCTGGCGGGTGCCGTAGCCGCAGCGGCCCTGGGCGGGCTTGCCCTCGACGCCCGGCAGGGCGATGCCGCTGCCGCATTTGTCGCCGCTGACCTTGTCATAGCCGGCCAGCGGGATTTTCGAGGCGTTGACGATGGCATGGGCATGATCGTACCAGCCGTCGGAGTCGTCATAGGCGACGATGATCGCGGTGTCCTTCCAGAACGGCGATTGCTGCAGCGCGTTGACCGCCTTGACGATGAAGGCCTGGCCGTCCAGCGGGTCGGAATAGCCGGCATGGCCGTCCTGGTAGCCGCGGCCCTTGAGGAAGCTGACGCTGGGCAGGTTGCCCGCCTTCAGCGCGGCGTACCAGTCGCTCATGTCGTACTGGTGATTGGCGCCGCCGTCGTGGCTGGTGCCGATCGCGGCGACCGAGGACGGACGCTTGTGCGTCGGGTTGGCGGTCGACGGGTAATACTGGAACGGTTCGTGATGCGGGATGTAGTCGACCATGTTGACCTTGGTCACGTCCGACAGCGTCTTGCGGCCGCAGCCGGTGGTGCCGTTGGCATTGGTCGCGGTCAGGTCGAAGCCGCCCTCGAACCAGCCCCAGCTGATGCCCTGGTCGTTCAGCATGTCGCCGATGTTGCGGCCGGTCATCAGCGCCGTCTTGCCCTTCGAGCAGACATCGCCGGTCGGGTCGAGATCCGAGATCATCGTCCAGCTGCCATTGCCGTCGGGCACGACGCGGCCCTTGTCATAGCTGCCGTCCTTCTCGAGCTGGTAGCCCGGCGGCAGGGTCATGCCGTTGGTCTGGCCCGAGATCAGGTTGATCGCGCCCGGGGTCGAGGGGCCGAAGGTGGACGAGAAGGAATTGTCGCTCATCGCGTAGTGCTGGGCGTAGTTCCACAGCGCGGTGACGGTGTTGCCGTCGTAATAGCCCATCACCAGACCCTTGGTGCCGAAGGCGCCCTCGCCGCCCTTCTCGGCCCGGCCGGTATTCTCGGGGAACAGGTCCATCTTGCCGTTGTCGAAGGCGGCCTGCTCGGCGGTGTAGCCGTGGTTCTGGTCCTGGGTCGCGGCCTGGCTGCGGTCGAGCCGGAACGGCGCGGTCGAGTTCGGGTTCTGCGTCAGCAGCCCGGCATGGGCCAGGGTGTCGATCTCCTTCGGCGTGTCGGCGGCGGCGGTGAAGGCCGGTTCGCCCTTCGGGTTCGCGGCCTTCGGGTAGGTGGCGAAGTAGTGGTCGAACGAGACGTTCTCCTGGAAGATCACCACGAGGTGCTTGATCGGGGTGGCGGTGTTGCGCCCGGCGGCGGCCTGGGCCGGGGCGGCGGCCGACATCGCGCAGGCGACGGCCAGCGCGCTGCAGCCGGACAGCACGGCCTTGGAGGAGATGGACATTCCGGTTTCCCTCTGTGTGAACGGTATCAACGGCCCGGCGGCCATGCGGGACCGGCAGGCGGGGACAACCTAGGCGCGACATCTTGTCAGCGCGGTGACGCTTGCGCTCACACGCCGTCACCCTTGCGTGACCCCGCGTGAGCGCCCCCTTGCCGCCGCCCCGCCCCCTGCGGGCCGGCAATCGCGTTGCACCCGGCGCCGGGGCGGCGCAGACTGAACGGGACCCGCAATCGAGAGACCCGATGCCCGACTACAACCAGCTGATCGACGCCGAAACCTGGGCCTTCATCCGCGACACCGAGCGTTACTACCCGGCCGACGCCACCGAGCGCAGCGTCGCCGAACAGCGCGCCGTCTACGACCGGATGTGCCGCGCCTTCCACAACGGCTATCCGCCCGGGGTGACCGCCGAGGACGCGGCCTTCGGCGGCGTGCCCTGCCGGCGCTACGACGGGCCGGAGGCGGTGGCGACGGTGGTCTATTACCACGGCGGCGGCTTCGTCGTCGGCGGGCTCGACAGCCACGACGACATCTGCGCCGAGATCTGCGCCACGACCGGCTGCCGCGTGGTCGCGGTCGATTACCGGCTGGCGCCGGAGCACCGCCACCCCGCCGCCTATGACGACGCAATCGCCGCCACCCGGGCGGTGGCCGCCGCCTTCCCCGGCCCGCTGGTGCTGGCCGGCGACAGCGCCGGCGGCAACCTCGCCGCCGCCGTGGCCCAGGCGACCAAGGCCGAGCTGCCGCTCGCCGGCCAGGTGCTGGTCTATCCCGGCCTCGGCGGCGATCCCGACCGCGGCAGTTACCTCAGCCATGCCGAGGCGCCGATGCTCACCCGGGCCGAGGTGCTCTATTACGGCCAGATCCGCCGTGCCGAGGGCGTGGCCGAGGATGACGAGACCGCCGCGCCGCTCTGGGCCGCCAGCTTCGCCGGCCTGCCGCCGACGGTCGCCTTCAGCGCCGAATGCGACCCGCTGGCCGACGACGCCCGCGCCTATTGCGCGCTGGTCGAAGCCGAGGGCGGCCGCGCCCACTGGGTGCTGGAAAAGGGCCTCGTCCACGGCTACCTGCGCGGCCGCAGCACCGTCAGCCGCATTCGCGACAGCTTCACCCGCATCACCGCCGCCATCGCCGCCCTCGCCCGCGGCGACTGGCCTTACGGAGAGGAAACGCCATGAACGCCCCGGGAACGCCCCCGCCCGCCAACATCACCCACTGGAGCGAGCGCTGCGACCTTGCCGCCGCCTTCCGCTGGACCGCCCGGCTGGAGATGCACGAGGCCGTCGCCAACCATTTCAGCCTTGCCGTCAACGACGACGGCACCCGCTTCCTGATGAACCCGAACGCGCGCCATTTCGCGCTGATCCGGGCCTCGGAGCTGCTCGAGATCGACGCCGGCGACCCGGAGACGCTGAACCGCCCCGACGCGCCCGACCCGACCGCCTGGGGCCTGCACGGCGCCATCCACCGCGCCTGCCCGCAGGCCCGCTGCGTCATGCATGTCCATTCGATCCACGCCACCGTGCTGGCCAGCCTCGCCGACAGCCGGCTGCCGCCGGTCGACCAGAACAGCGCCATGTTCTTCAACCGCCACGTCGTCGACAGCGGCTATGGCGGCATGGCTTTCGAGGACGAGGGCGCCCGCTGCGCCCGCCTGCTCGCCAGCCCCAAGATCAAGACGATGATCATGGGCAATCACGGCGTGCTGGTGATCGGCGAGACGGTGGCCGAGACCTTCAACCGGCTCTATTATTTCGAACGCGCCGCCGAGACCTATATCCGCGCCCTGCAGACCGACCGGCCGCTGCGCGTCCTGCCCGACGAGATCGCCGAGAAGACGGCGCAGGAATGGGAGGACTACCCGGTCGACACCGCCGCCGCCCACCTGCGCGACCTGCGCGAAATTCTCGACCGCGAAGGCAGCGACTACGCCAGCTGACGGACCCTTTCCCGGTCCACTTTCTGCTGACAAGTATCCCGGGGGTCCGGGGGCAGCGCCCCCGGCCTAGCTCAGGAACGGCGCCGCGCGCATCGTCTGAGGCACCTCGGCCCCGATCCGGCCCAGCACCGTCGGCGCCAGCGCCAGCTGGTCGAGCACCGCGCCCGGCTCCGGCCCCTCGGCATCGCCGAAATAGTAGAGCGCGAAATCCTGCTGGTCCTCGCCGGCGCCGCCGTGATGGCCGCGGATCGACTGGCCGTGATCGGCGGTGACGATGACCTCGTAGCCCGCCGCCCGCCAGCGCGGCAGGAAGGCGGCCAGCATCGCGTCCATCATCGCGCAGGAATAGTCCATCTCGGTGCAGTCATGGCCGAAGCGGTGGCCCATGCTGTCCAGCGTGCAGGTATGCAGCATGCCGTAATCGAGCCCGTGACGCTCGCACAACATGGTCAGGGTGGCGAAGAGATCGGCATCCGAGGGCGTCATCTGGTTGATCAGGCCATAGCCGGTCATGGTGTGGAAGCGGCCGTGGTTGATGCTGTCGCTCTCGGGCTCGTCGTATTCGATGTCGCGCACCATGTCGAAGGGCGCGCGGTTGAAGAAGGCCGACCAGAAGGAATGGGCGACCGCCCCGGTGACGCCGCCGGCCTTGCGGACCTGGCCGAAGACATCGGGCTGACTGAGCCGGAAGATGGTCTCGTTCGAGGTCACGCCATGGACCTGTGGCGTGACGCCGGTATGGATCGAGGCGTAGCAGCAGGCCGAGGTCGAGGGCAGCACCGCGCGCATCTTCCAGACCCGCGCCTCGCCGGAGGCAACCCAGCCCTCGAGATTGCCGAAATAGCGCCGCCAGTTGGCGTAGGGCACGCCGTCGAGGATGATCAGGAGCAGCTTGTTTTTCATGTCGATAACGCGGGGGCCCTGCCCCCGCACCCCCGGGATATTTGGGTGAAGATGAAAGGGGAGAGTGCCTAGTGGCCGGCGCTCTCCATCTTGCGGTGGGCGAGCACCTCCTCGAGCCAGCCGAGCTTCATCTCGGGCACCGAGGAGAGCAAGAGATCGGTATAGTCGTCGAAGGGCGGCGCCAGGACTGCGGATTTGGGGCCGTAGCGCACCACCTCGCCCTGATACATCACGGCGATGGAATCGGCGATCGCCTTCACCGTCGCCAGGTCGTGGGTGATGAAGAGATAGGCCACGCCCTCGATCTTCTGCAGGTTCATCAACAGCTTGAGGATGCCGTCGGCGACCAGCGGATCGAGCGCGCTGGTGACCTCGTCGCAGATGATCATCCTGGGCTTGGCCGCCAGCGCCCGGGCGATGCAGACCCGCTGCTTCTGGCCGCCCGACAGCTCGGCCGGGTAGCGGTCGATGAAGCCCTCGCCCATCTCGATCTCGTCGAGCAGCTCCTGCACCCGCTTGCGCTTCTCGGCGCCCTTGAGGCCGAAATAGAATTCCAGCGGCCGGCCGATGATCGTCCCCACCGTGTGGCGCGGGTTCATCGCGACATCGGCCATCTGGTAGATCATCTGCAACTCGCGCAGGTCGTCGCGCGAGCGGTGCTTGAGATCGGCCGACAGGGTGCGGCCGGCGAAGTGGATCGCGCCGTCGCTGGGCGGCAGCAGGCCGGTGATGACCCGGGCCAGCGTCGACTTGCCCGAGCCGGATTCGCCGACCACCGCCAAGGTCTGGCCCGGGTAGAGATCGACCGAGATGTCCTTGAGCACGTCGAAATGGGTGCCGCTGTAGCGGGCCGTCACCCTCTCGACCGTCAGCACCGGTTCGCCCGCCGGCTCCTTTTCCTCATGCGCGATCTGGCGCACCGAGACCAGGGCGCGGGTATAGTCCTCGCGCGGGGCCTCGATGATCTGCTCGACGGACCCGTATTCGACCGTCTTGCCGTCCTTCAGCACCATGATGTCGTCGGAGACCTGGGCGACGACGGCGAGGTCGTGGGTGATGTAGAGCGCGGCGACGCCGGTATCGGCGATGGCGTCCTTGATCGCGGCCAGCACGTCGATCTGGGTGGTGACGTCGAGCGCCGTCGTCGGCTCGTCGAAGATCACCAGGTCGGGCTGCGGGCACAGCGCCATCGCCGTCATCGCCCGCTGCAGCTGCCCGCCCGAGACCTGGTGCGGGTAACGGTTGCCGAAGCTCTCGGGGTCCGGCAGGCCGAGCTTGTCGAACAGGGTCACGGCCCGCTTCTCGGCCTCGGCGCGGCCGGCCAGCCCGTGCTGGAGCGTGGTCTCGATCACCTGCTCCATCAGCTTCTTGGCCGGGTTGAAGGCGGCGGCGGCGGACTGGGCGACATAGGTCACCTCGTGGCCGCGCACGGCGCGCAGCCCGGCATGGCCCAGCTTGCGGATGTCGCGGCCGCTGAGGAAGATCTCGCCGCCGGTGATCCGCACCCCGCCGCGGCCATAGGCCATGGCGGAAAGGCCGATCGTCGACTTGCCGGCGCCGGATTCGCCGATCAGGCCGAGGACGCGGCCCTTCTCGACCGTCAGCGAGACGCCGTCGACGATGGTGATGTCATGCGGGTCCGCGTCGGGCGGATAGACCGTCGCCTCGATCTTCAGGTTGCGGATATCGAGCAGATGTTCAGCCACCGCGGCCCCCTTTCAGGCTGGTCGTGCGGTTGAGGATCCAGTCCGCGACGAGGTTGACCGAGATCGCCAGCGTCGCGATGGCGATCGCCGGGTAGAGCGCGGCGGTGACGCCGTAGACGATGCCTTCCTTGTTCTCCTTGACGATGCCGCCCCAGTCGGCCATCGGCGGCTGGACCCCGAGGCCGAGGAAGGACAGCGTCGACAGCAGCAGCACCTGGAAGATGAAGCGCAGCCCCATCTCGGCCACCAGCGGGCTGAGCGCGTTGGGCAGCACCTCGCGGAAGATGATCCACAGCCGGCCCTCGCCGCGCAGGCGGGCGGCCTCGACGTAATCCATCACCGCGATATCGACGGCGACGGCGCGGGCGACCCGGAACGGCCGGGTGGCGTCGAGAAAGCCCATCACCAGGATCAGGGTCAGGATGTTGACCGGCATCACCGAGAGCACGACCAGCGCGAAGATCAGCGTCGGGATCGACATCACCAGGTCGACGAAGCGCGACAGCGCCTGATCGACCCAGCCGCCGATGACCGCCGCGGTCAGGCCCAGCGTCGCGCCGGTGCCGAAGCTGAGGATCGTCGCCGCGGTGGCGATCGCGATGGTGGTCTGGCCGCCATAGATCATCCGGGTCAGCAGGTCGCGGCCGATGCCGTCGGTGCCGAGCCAGTAGGTGGCCGAGGACGGCTCCCAGACGCCGCCGACGACGTCGCTCATGCCGTAGGGGGCGAGGAAGGGGGCGAAGATGGCGGCCAGGAAATAGGCCGCGGTGATGGTCAGGCCGATGATGGCCGAAAGGGGGATGCGCCTCATTTCGGATGCCTCAGCCGCGGGTTGGTCAGGATCGAGATCACGTCGGCCAGCATGTTGAGGCCGATATAGACCGCGGCGAAGATCAGCCCGCAGGCCTGCACCACCGGCACGTCGCGCTTGGCGACGTGGTCGACCAGGTACTGGCCCATGCCGGGATAGACGAAGACCACCTCGGTCACGACGATGCCGACGACGAGATAGGCGAGGTTGATCATGACCACGTTGACGATCGGCGAGATGGCGTTGGGGAAGGCGTGGCGGACGATGATCAGGAACGGGCGCAGGCCCTTCAGTTCCGCCGTCTCGATATAGGCTGACTGCATCAGGTTGAGCACGGCGGCGCGGGTCATGCGCATCATCTGGCCCTGCACCACCAGCACCAGCACCAGCGCCGGCAGAACCACCGCGTGCAGCTTGGCCCAGAAGCCCATGCCGGGAAAGATGGTCGAGACCGAGGGCGCGACGTGGAACTGCACCGCGAGGAAGAAGATGATGATGTAGCCGAGCAGGAACTCGGGCAGCGAAACCGAGGCCAGGGTGACGGCCGAGATCAGCTTGTCGGGCCAGCGGCCCTGGTAGCGCACCGCGATCAGCCCCAGCACGATCGCCAGCGGCACCGCGATGACGGCGGCGACGGCGGCGAGGAACAGGGTGTTGGACAGCCGCCGGCCGACCGCCGTGGCGATGTCCTGCCCGTTGGTCAGGGCGGTGCCGAAATCGCCATGGATCGCGCCGCCGAGCCAGGTGAAATAGCGGATATAGGCGGGCTGATCGAGGCCGAGCTGGGCACGCAGGTTGGCCAGCGCCTGCGGCGTGGCCGACTGGCCCAGGATCGACTGGGCGACGTCGCCGGGCAGGATCTGGGTGCCGACGAAGATCAGCACCGAGGCGGCGAGGAGCAGCAGGATGCCCAGCGCGACGCGCTGGGCAACCAGTTTCACGACAGGATTAGCCATGAGAGCCGGGCATCACGCCTGCCAGCACAGGACGCCGGCAAGGCCGTTCATCATGTCCTGGTTCGGGTTGTCGGTCCAGCCGACGACCTTGTTCTTGTCATAGGCGTTGATGAACTGGTTGAACATCGGGTTGATGAGCCCGCCGGTGTCGCGGATCATCATCCCGGCCTCGCGATACATCTCTTTCCGCTTGGCCTTGTCCAGCTCGCCCCGCGCGTCGAGGATCAGCTTGTCGAACTTGGGGTTCTTGTAGTTGGTGTCGTTCCAGTCCGCGCTCGAGATATAGGCGGTGGAATACATCTGGTCCTGGGTCGGCCGGCCGCCCCAGTAGGAGGCGCTGAACGGCTTCTTGTTCCAGACCTCCGACCAGTAGCCGTCGTTCGGCTCGCGCTTGATGGTCAGCTTGATGCCGGCCTTGGCCGCGCTTTGCTGGAACAGCTGGGTCGCGTCGACCGCGCCGGCGAAGGCGCCGTCGGCGGTGCGCACCAGCACCTCGCCGTCATAGCCCGACTTCTTGAAGTGGAACTTGGCCTTGTCCGGATCGTAGGTCCGCTGCGGGATGGTGCTGTCGAACAACGGATAGGAGGCGTTGACCGGCATGTCGTTGCCGACCGAGCCGTAGCCGGCGAGGATCTTGTTGACCAGTTCCTCGCGGTCGATGGCGTATTTCAGCGCTAGCCGCAGGTCGTTGTTGTCGAACGGCGCGGTGTCGCAGAACATGTTGAAGCAGTAGAAGCCGCGCCCGCTCGAGGCGGCGACGGTCACGTTCGGCGCCCGCTTGAGCAGCCCGGCGACCCGCGGCTCGACCCCGTTGACCATCTGCACCTGGCCCGACTGCAGCGCCGCGTTGCGCGCCGTCGCGTCGTTGATGACGATCATCTGGATCTGGTCGTAATGGCCGCGCTCGCTGTCCCAGTAGTTCTCGAACTTGTCCATCACGTAGCGCACGCCGGGCTCGTTCGACGTCCACTTGTAGGGGCCGGTGAAGATGCCGGCATTGGGCTTGTCGATGCCGCCGCCCGGCTGGATGGCAAGGTGATAGTCCGACATCAGGTAGGGCAGGTCGGCATTCGGCGTCACCAGGGTGACGACGAAGTTGTCGCCGTCGACCTTCATCGACTCGATGCCCTTCATGATGCCCAGCGCGCCCGATTTCGAATCCTTGTCGGAATGGCGCTGCATCGTCTTGAGCACGTCGTCCGGGGTCAGCGTCTTGCCGTTGTGGAACTGGACGCCCTTGCGGATCTTGAAGGTCCAGGTCTTGGCATCGGGCGAGCTAGAAATCTCTTCCGCCAGCCGGTTGAGGATCGAGCCGTCCGGCGCCACGTCGGTCAGGCGGTCGGAGGTGGTCATGAGATACATGAAGGGCACCTGGCTGGCCGCCAGCGCGGGGTCGAGCGAGTCCGTGCTCTGGCCGCCGCCGAGGCCCATCTTCAGCGTGCCGCCCTGCTTGGGCGTGGCCGCGCGCGCCGCGCCGGCCAGCATGGTGTTGGCCATCGTCGCGGTGACGCCGAAGGCCGCCGCCCGGCCCAGGAAGGCGCGGCGGCTGTGACGGCCGGCAACGGTGCGGGCCATGAGATAGCGCAATTCGTCGTTCATCGGATGAGCTCCCTGATCGTCCTGATGTTTTTCTTGATTGACCAATCAATAACCCGCGAATCGCCTCGCGGGCAATGTTTTCCTTGCCGGGCGGCCGTTCCGGCCCGCGCTGGCGGCAAGAGGGGCGCGGCAACGCCCTGGTCGGCACTGTGGAATTGAGGTTCCATCGGCGCCGACTATCCCCGCCGCCCCCCCGGATGTCCACAGTTGCCGCGGAAATATCCGGTCGCGCCGCGTCACGAACCGGCGCCGGGCAGGTGACGACCGCGCGGCGCCGGACCCGTTTCGGTCCGCCTCAGAGCCCGTCGCGCGGAATGGTCTCGCTGATCTCGCGGGTCAGCAGCAGCGTTTCGCCCTCCCAGGCCTCAAGCCGGGCGGCGAGGTGGAAGTTCTCGGCATCCGACCACATCTCGGCATGGGTCTCGGTCCGCACCGACCAGTCGCCGCGGGCCAGTTCCTCGGTCCAGTGGGTGCGGCCGCGGGCCGAAAGCGGGTCGTCGGGATGGATTTCCCAGTGCTCCCGCGCCACCCCGCCATGGATCATGCCGTGGTCGAGGTTCTCGGAAAGGCCGAAATCGTCCTCGATCACCAGGCTGACGAGGCCGGTCCGCTGGTCGGTCTCGCTGCGCCGGACATGGCGTTCGGGCCGGATCTGGCGTGTTTGCTGCGCCGGCGCGGCCTCGGGTGGCGGGAAGGTCCATTCGGCGCCCGCCGCCGCGCGGCGCAGCGGCAGTTGCAGCGCGCCCTCGCGCAGGGTCAGCGTGGCCGCCTCGGGGGCCGGCCAGATCAGCGGCCAATAGGCCGAGGAGATCGCCAGCCGCAGCCGGTGCCCGGCCGGCAGACGATAGGCGATATGGTCGAGCCGCAGCGTCACCTCGACCTCCCTGCCCGGGGTCAGCGGCTGCGCATGCTCCTGGTCTCCGGCGCGGGCGAGGTTGAGCACGCCATAGGTGATCCGGGTCGAGGCGCCGTCGGGATGGACGTGGTTGAGCCGCACCGCGATCTGGCCCAGCGCCTTGTCCGAGGACAGCCGCAGCGTGACCTCGGGCGCGCCGACGATATCGGCGTCGTGGCGCTGCGGCGCCATGTCGAAGCAGGTCGAATAGGCATCGTCGACGCGCTGGTCGCCCGGCATCTCGGGGCCGAGCCAAATGGCGCAATACTCGCCGCCGGCGGCGCCGCAATGCTGGGGCGAGGCGACGGGGATCTCGAAGCGCCCGCCTTTCGCGGCCAGCTTGCCCGTCCCGGTCAGCGCCAGCCGCCGCGTCCTGATCCCCGGCGCCGGCCAGACCTGCTCGGCGATCCAGCGCCCGGGCCGCTCGTCATACCACGCCGCCGGCCGCACCCCGTCCATCAGGTAGCCGCGATAGGCCGGATCGTCCTCGACCCCGGTGCCGAGGCCCTTGAGCCAGCGATCCCACCAGCGCAGCGCCTCCTGCAGGAAGCCGATGCGCGGCTCGGGCACGGCGAAATGCGGGTATTTGTGCACCCAGGGGCCGAGGATCGCCTTGGCCGGCGCCTGCAGGTGCTCGATCAGCGCCGGCGGCGCGTTCTTGTAGCTGTCGCCCCAGCCGCCGACCGCCAGCACCGCCGCCTCGATCGCCGAATAGTCCTCGCAGACCGAGCCATGCTTCCAATAGCCATCGCGGCCCTGATGCCGCAGCCAGGTGGCGGGCAGGAAGGGTTCGTTCTCCAGCCGCTTCAGCCACAGCGCGCGCCAGTCGTCGCGCAGCGCCGGATCGGGCGGCCGCGAGCTGTAGGCCCACATCGTCGCCCCCCAGCCCAGGTTCTCGTTCAGCAGGCAGCCGCCCTTGTAATGGATGTCTTCGTTGTAGCGGTCGACGCTGGAACACAGCGTCACGATCGCCTTCAGCGCCGGCGGTTTCAGCGCCGCGACCTGCAGCGAGTTGAAGCCGCCCCAGCTGATCCCCATCATCCCGACCGTGCCGGCGCACCAGTCCTGGGCCGCGATCCATGCGATCACCTCGCAGGCATCGGCAAGCTCCTGCGCGGTGTATTCGTCCGCCATCAGCCCCTCGCTGTCGCCATTGCCGCGCATGTCGACGCGCAGGCAGGCATAGCCATGGCCGGCGAAATAGGGATGGGTGAGAGCGTCGCGTGCCACCGTGGAATCGCGCTTGCGATAGGGCAGGAATTCCAGCACCGCCGGCACCGGGGCGTCCGTCGCGTCCTCGGGCATCCAGACCCGCGCCGACAGCCGTGTGCCGTCGGACAGGACGATGCCCATGTCGGGCGTCTCGGTCACCTTGCGGGGAAATTCGGTCACAGTCTTCATCGCCACCCTCCTGCTTGCCGCCAAGCCACGCCGGAGGGGCCCGAGAGTCAAGCCTTGCCCTTTCATCTTCACCGAAATATCCCCGCCGGAGGCAGCCCCCGTGCCCGGGGCGCGCCGGCGGCCGAATGCCGCTGAGCGGCGCCAAGGGTCGCGGACAGGCCAGACCGCCGGCCCCGCCCGACAGCAATCTGCCGCCAACCAGCAGAGGAGAGCCGCCGTGACAGACCGCCCCAATATCCTGATCCTGATGGTCGATCAGCTCAACGGCACGCTGTTCCCCGACGGGCCGGCCGAGTGGCTGCACACCCCCAACCTGAAGCGCCTCGCCGAACGGTCCGTGCGCTTCGCCAACACCTATACCGGCTCGCCGCTCTGCGCGCCGGGGCGGGCCAGCTTCATGTCGGGGCAATTGCCGCGCCGCACCCGGGTCTACGACAACGCCGCCGAATTCGCCTCCGACATCCCGACCTATGCCCATCACCTGCGCCGCGCCGGCTATGCCACCACGCTGTCGGGCAAGATGCATTTCGTCGGCCCCGACCAGTTGCACGGCTTCGAGGAGCGGCTGACCACCGACATCTACCCGGCCGATTTCGGCTGGACCCCGGATTACCGCAAGCCGGGCGAGCGCATCGACTGGTGGTATCACAACCTCGGCTCCGTCACCGGCGCCGGCGTGGCCGAGATCACCAACCAGATGGAATATGACGACGAGGTCGCCTTCAACGCGGTGCAGAAGATCTACGACCTGTCGCGCGGCGCCGACGCGCGGCCCTGGTGTCTGACCGTCTCCTTCACCCATCCGCACGATCCCTACGTCGCCCGGCGCAAGTTCTGGGACCTCTACGAGGAGTGCGAACATCTCGCGCCCGATCAGCCGGCCCTACCCTACGACGAGTTGGACCCGCATTCCAAGCGGCTGATGGATGCCAACGACTGGCGCAAGTTCGAGATCACCGACGAGAATATCCGCCGCGCGCGCCGCGCCTATTTCGCCAATATCTCCTATCTCGACGACAAGATCGGCGAGATCCTCGACACGCTGGAACGGACAAGGCAGGAGGCCATCGTCGTCTTCGTCTCGGATCACGGCGACATGCTGGGCGCCAAGGGGCTGTGGTTCAAGATGAGCTTCTACGAGGGCTCGGCCCGGGTGCCCTTGATGATCTCGGCGCCGGGGCTGGCGCCGGCGCGGATCGACACCCCGGTCTCGACCATCGACACCCTGCCGACGCTGTGCGACCTGGCCGGCGTCGACATGGCCGAGGTGATGTCCTGGACCGATGGCGAGAGCCTGGTGCCGCTGGCCACCGGCACCCCGCGCCGCAGCCCGGTGGCGATCGAATACGCCGCCGAGGGCTCGATCACGCCCTTGGTCTGCCTGCGCGACGGCCGCTACAAATACACCGCCTGCGGCGCCGATCCCGAACAGCTCTTCGATCTCGACGCCGATCCGGGCGAGACCACCAACCTCGCCACCGATCCGGCCCATGCCGAAGCGATGGCGCGGCTGCGCGGCATCGCCGAGGCGCGCTGGGACCTGCCGGCCTATGACGCCGAGGTGCGCCAGAGCCAGGCCCGGCGCTGGGTGGTTTACGAGGCGCTGCGCAACGGCGCCTATTTCCCCTGGGACTACCAGCCGCTGCGCAAGGCCTCGGAACGCTACATGCGCAACCACATGGACCTGAACGTGCTGGAGGAAAACCAGCGCTTCCCGCGCGGCGAGTAACGCCCGGCAAGGCCGGGGCTCTGCCCCGGACCCCGGGATACTTGGACTGAGAGGAAGGCAGGGCGCATCGCGGGCCTTCGTCTCGGCGCGCGCCTCGCGGGAGGGCCCGGGGGCGGCCCCGGCCGAACCTCCGCGTCACCGCCCCGGGGCGCGCTAGCCGAGGATCAGGATGTGCCCGTCCAGCAGGCCGGGATCGTCGATCCCGTGCAGCAGGACGGTGACGCCGCTGTCGAAACGCAGCTCGACCTCCGCCCCGACGACGGTGACATGATCGGCGATCACCGTTGCCGCCGTGGCCCCGTCGCCGACCAGCGCCCGGTCGAGCAGCAGCCTGTCGACGCTCGGGTCGAAATCGCCGATCGTGTCCTGCCCGGCAGCGGTGTCGAACTGGAAGCTGTCGGCTCCGGCACCGCCGAACAGCAGGTCGGCGCCGGCCCCGCCCAGCAGGTGGTCGTTGCCCGCGCCGCCATGAAGCGTGTCCTGCCCGTTCTGGCCCTGCAAGGTATCCTGACCGCCGCCGCCGAACAGCTGATCGGCCTGATCGCCGCCGCGCAGCAGGTCGGCCCCCAGATTGCCCGCCAGCCGGTCGTTGCCGGCGCCGCCGTCCAGAATGTCGGCCTGATCGCCGCCATTCAGGTGATCCGCGCCGACGCCGCCCAGCAGCCGGTCGTCGCCCTTGCCGCCATCGAGCGTATCCTGCCCGCCCTGGCCCAGCAGGACGTCCCGGCCGCCGCCGCCGTAAAGGTGATCGGCCTGGCCGCCGCCGCGCAGCAGGTCGGCGCCCCGATCGCCCTCCAGCCGGTCGTTGCCGGCGCCGCCGTCCAGGGTATCGGCCATGCTGCCGCCGAGGAGAAGATCGGCCCCGACGCCGCCCAGCAGCCGGTCATCGCCGGCGCCGCCGTTGAGCGTGTCGCCACCGCCCTGCCCGCCAAGCAGATCGGCCCCGAGATTGCCATATAGATGGTCGCCGCCATCGCCACCGAGCAGGCGGTCATTGCCGACATTGCCGCTCAGCCGGTCGGCCCCGGCGCCGCCCTCCAGCGTATCGGCGCCGATACCGCCGTAGAGGATGTCGTCGCCCCCTCCCCCGCCGAGGAAATTGTCGACGGCATTGCCATAGATGTGGTCGTTGCCGCTGCCGCCGAGCGCGTTCTCGATCACCGCGCCATAGGCGATCGAGACGTTGTCGGTCAGCCCGGCGGTGCTGGAAAAGGCGCCGTCATGCAGGTCGATCACCTGATTGCCGGCAAAGCCCGAGAAATCGAACGTGTCGTTGCCGCCGCCATCCCAGACGCAGAGCTTGGGATCGCCGTTGGTCGAGAAGTCGTAGACCGAACCGGGGGCGAGCGTGCTGTGGAAACCGTAGGTCGTATCGCCCGCCCGCGTCGTCATGTTGGCGCTGTAGAGCTGCTGCAGCGCGTAGATGTCGTCCAGCATCAGCGTGTCGGGATAGCCGGGGAAGGTCGCCGTGGTCTCGGTGCCGGAGAAATAGCTCATCACCGTGTATTGCTGGCTGTCCTCGATGAACTGCGCGCTGTTGCCATAGGTGATATCGACCCCGGGCGCGGCCTCGTAGTCGCCGGGATGGCCCAGCCCCATCGCGTGGCCCAGCTCGTGGACGATGGTGTAGAAGCTGTAGCTGCCCTTGGACAGGTCGGTCCGAGACACGCTCTCGTTGTTGAGCCAGACGTCGCCGTCGTCCGAGCTATGGGCCGGATCGCCCGGGTAGTAGGCATAGGCGCCGGCGCCGTCGAGGGTCGAACTGTAGGCACCGAAGCGGATCGTCGCGTCGTTCGAACTGCCGCCCGGCGCGACTTGGCTGAAGCTCAGCCGGGCGACGTCGGAATACATCGCCAGCGCGTCGTGCACCGCCGCCCGCTGGGCCTCGCTCAGCGGCGCGAAAGCGACAGAGTTGCCCTGGGCGTCATAGGCCGGGCCATAGGCGCGAAAGGACCAGCTCAGCGCCGCCCCGGTATCCGGCTGGCTGTTCCACGACAGGTCGTGGCGCAGCAGCACCCCGGCGGCCATGTCGGTATCGTAGCTGGCGTGATGGCCCAGCGTGGCCGAGACGCCATAGCTGCCGCGGTCACTGCCGGAGACAGCCCGGGCACCGAGGTAATAGGTTCCGCCGGTCGTGGCGGTGAAACCGAAGGTCGCCGCCATGCCCGGCCCGGCATTGTTGCCCGTGTCGCCCCCGGCGACCTCCAACCCGCCGGCATCGCGCAGGATCAGGTAGGGATTGCGCAGCCCGTCGCTCAGCGCCCCGATCGGGGTCATCGCGAAGGTGTAGTGCCGGCCGGCGGCCAGATCGACGGCGATCCAGTCCGAATCGCCAGGGGTCAGGCCACCGTGGAAGACGTCACCGACACCGATGCCATAGCTGGTGGACGCGTTCGACGCGGCGTCGGTCGTTTCGAGTGTCATGCCGGTCCCCTCAATCCCAATGGCGGGCGCGTCGCAGCCGCAGGTTGTCCTGCCCACCGACGGTCTCGCGCAAACCGGGTCCACTAGAACATGGCCGGTGACCGGATGTCATGCGCGAAAACAACGCGGGGGGCAAAGGCGCCGCGGCTGCGACCGTCGGTCCCGCATGGCGATGACTTCAAACTGTACCCGAATGGACAAGATGCGGCCCAATTCCTGCCTTGCCCGACCGCGATAACGAAACCGTCAATACGTTCAAGAAGAAGGCCAAGACGATGTATACCGTTGGCGAATACGGTCAGAGCACTGCCGCGAACCATGCCCAGGGTCCCGCCGTGGACTATGGCCAGTTGTTCGAATCTTTCCGTGACGCCCGCAACGCCTTCGAGCGGCTGCTCGAGAAGGGCGAGGGACGTCCGGCCTACGACCTGGTGCGCGACCCGGATTACCTCGAGCTGCACAAGTCCGGGGTGATGATCGGCGTGATCGGCGGCGAGGCCGCGATCAAGGGCGCGATCGAGGCGCTGGCGGCGCTGCACGAAACCCGCCAGGAGGCCGCGCGCGGCGAGTTGCAGCGGCTGTGGTGCGGCATGGGCACCTGGACCCAGTAGTCGGAGCCCCAGCAACCGGGCACCAGAAGCGAATGAATCCAAGGCGCCGCCCGACCGGGCGGCGTTTGCCGTTTCAGCCCTGCGGCGGGCCGATCAGCGCCGTCATCCCGGCCTCGCAATAGCGGATCAGGCGGTCGTTCAGCGCCGGGTCGCCCGCCCCGCCGTCGTCCTGTCCGGTCAGCGCCGCGACCCGCCATTGCGCGGTGCAAAGCGACAGCATCGCGGCGACGGTGAAGACCAGCCCGGCGGCGATCTCGGCGGCTTCCGCCTGCGGGCAGAGGGTCGAGATCGCGTGGCTGAACTCGGCCACCGTCGGATCGAAACAGCGCCGGGTCAGCGCCGCCCATTGCGCGTCGGCCGAGACGATGGCGACCAGCCGCGCATAGGCCAGCCATTGCGGATCGCCGCCCTGCGCCTTCTCGAGCAGCGGCAGCACGAAGCATTCCAGCACCGTCCTCAGCTCGACCCGGCCCGCCGCCTGCGCCGCCGCCAGCCGCTCGAGCCGCATCCGCGACAATGCCCCGGCCCGGCGTTCGATGATCGCCTCGAACAGCGCCTGCTTGCTGCCGCCGTGGAAACTGACCAGCGCCGGGGTCACGTCGGACAGGGCGGCGATGTCGCGCACCGAGGTGCCCTCGAACCCGCGCTCGGCGAACAGCCGCTCGGCGGCGTCGAATATCCGCTGCCCGGTCTCGATCGACCGTTGCGAGGGCGCCCGCTTGCGTCGCGCCGGATCCTTCTTGGCTGCAAACATGAATTCAGCTTGCATTAATTTGGACGGTCGTTCAATTTAATTTTCACATACCATCAACCGGAAAGGGAGGCCGGCGCGTGGGCAGGGAACAGACGGCGGATCAGTACGCGCTGATCGGGGCCGGACCGATGGGTCTGGCGACCGCCAAGATCTTCAAGCAGCTGGGCATTCCCTTTCAGGGCTTCGAGCTGAACGGCGATGTCGGCGGGCTGTGGGACATCGACGCCCCGCGCTCGACCATGTACGAGACGGCGCATCTGATCTCGTCCAAGCACAAGACCGAGTTCGCCGATTTCCCGATGGGTGCGGTAGTGGCCGACTACCCCTCGCATCGCGAGGTCTGCAGCTATTTCCGCGCCTATGCCGACCGTTTCGACCTGCGGCCGCATTACCATTTCAACGCCGAGGTGCTGAAAGTGGCGCCGCTGGGCGGCACTGGCGCGGGCTGGCGCGTGCAGTGGCGCGACGGCGACGGGGCCGAGCACGAGCAGGTCTTCAAGGGCGTGCTGATCGCCAACGGCACCCTGTCGGAACCGAACCTGCCCGCCTTCAAGGGCGGCTTCGACGGTGAGCTGATCCATTCCAGCCAGTATCGCAGCCCGCGCCAGTTCGCCGGCAAGCGGGTGCTGGTGGTCGGCGCCGGCAACTCGGGCTGCGACATCGCCGTCGACGCGATCCATCACGGCGAAAGCTGCGAGATCTCGATGCGGCGCGGCTATTACTTCGTGCCGAAATACGTCTTCGGCAAGCCGGCCGACACCGTCGGCGGCGCGATCAGGCTGCCGATGTGGCTCAAGCGGCCGATCGACAGCTTCCTGCTGGGCTGGTTCGTCGGCGATCCGCAGAAATACGGCTTTCCGAAGCCCGATTACCGGCTCTACGAATCCCACCCCGTCGTCAATTCGCAAATCATCTTCCATGCCGGCCATGGCGACGTGAAGGTGCGCGGCGACATCGACCGGCTCGACGGCCGAACGGTCCATTTCAAGGATGGCAGCAGCGGCGATTACGACATGATCCTCGCCGCGACCGGCTACAAGCTGCATTACCCGTTCATCGACCGCGAGTTGCTCAACTGGCAGGGCGACGCGCCGCATCTCTACCTCAACTGCATGCATCCCGAGCGTGACGATCTCTTCGTCCTCGGCATGGTCGAGGCCTCGGGACTGGGCTGGCAGGGCCGGCACGACCAGGCCGAGATGGTGGCGCGCTACCTCAAGGCGCAGGGCACGCCGAAGGCCGAGGCGCTGCGCAAGCGCAAGGCGGCCGGCTTCGCCCGCGCCACAGGCGGGATGCACTACATCGACCTGCCGCGCATGGCCTATTACGTCGACAAGGCGACCTACCTGAAGGAAGTGCACCGCGAGATCCGGGCACTGGGGGGCGGCGCATGACCCCCGCCGCCGCGCCCGCCCTCGCCAATGTCGACGACGTGGTGCTGAATTTCAGCCCGGCCGGGATGATGGTGCTGAACGCGGTGCTGGCGATCGTCATGTTCGCCATCGCGCTCGACCTCAGCCCGTCCGATTTCCGCCGCGTCGCTACCGCGCCCAGGGCCCTGCTGACGGGGCTGTTCTCGCAATTCGTCGTGCTGCCGGTGCTGACCTTTCTGCTGGTCAGCGTGCTGACCCCGCGACCCTCGATCGCGCTCGGGCTGATCCTCGTCGCCGCCTGCCCCGGCGGCAACATCTCGAACTTCATCACCCACCGGGCGGGCGGCAATACCGCGCTGTCGGTCTCGATGACCGCCTTCGCCACCGTCGCCGCCATCGCCCTCACCCCGCTCAATATCGCCTTCTGGGGCAGCCTCTACGCGCCGACGCGCGAGATCCTGCGCAGCACCCATATCGACCCGCTACGGGTGGCGGTCACGGTCGGCTTGATGCTGGTGCTGCCGCTCTGCCTCGGCCTCGTCGTCAACGCCCGGCGTCCGAGCCTGTCGGCGCGGCTGCGCCAGCCGCTGCAATGGATCTCGATGGCGATCTTCATCGGCTTCGTGCTGATCGCGCTGGCCGCCAACTGGGGCTTCTTCCTCGCCTATGCCGGCATCGTCGCCGGGCTGGTGATCGCCCATAACAGCCTCGCCTTCGCCGGCGGCAACCTGACCGCCCGGCTGCTGGGGCTGAGCCCCTATGACCGCCGCGCGGTGACGATCGAAACCGGGATCCAGAATTCCGGCCTCGGGCTGGTGCTGATCTTCGGCTTCTTCAACGGGCTGGGCGGCATGGCGGTGGTCGCCGCCTTCTGGGGCATCTGGCACGCCATCGCCGGGTTGGCGCTGGCCGGCTGGATGCGCAGGACGGAGGCGGCACGATGAAGATCCTGATCACCGGCGCCGCCGGCATGGTGGCCCGCGATCTGCTGGCCGAACTGGCGGACAGCGGACACGCGATCACCGCCACCGACATCCGGCGCCCCGATGCCCTGCCGGACGGCGTCGACTACGCCCCGATGGACGTCACCGGCGACGATCCCGATACGGTGATCGGCGAGGCCCGGCCCGAGGTCGTCATTCACCTCGCCTCGATCGTCACCCCGCCCAAGGGCTCGACCCGCGAACTGGAATATGCCGTCGACGTCACCGGCACCCGCAACGTGCTGGAGGCCTGCCAGCGCCACGGCGTGCGGCGGATCGTGGTGACCTCGTCCGGCGCGGCCTATGGCTACCACCCCGAGAACATCCGGCCGCTGACCGAGGCCGACCCGATCCGCGGCAACCCGGAATTCGCCTATTCCGACCACAAGCGCCAGGTCGAGGAGATGCTGGCCGGGGCGCGCGAAAGCCACCCGGAACTGGAGCAGGTGGTGCTGCGCGTCGGCACGGTGCTGGGCGCCGGGACCGAGAACCAGATCACCGCGCTGTTCCACAAGAAGCGGCTGCTGGCGATCCGCGGCAGCGACAGCGCCTTCGTCCTGATCTGGACCCGCGACCTCGCCCGCATCCTCGCCCGCGCCGCCACCGCGGGCCCGGCCGGCATCTACAACGTCGCCGGCGACGGGGCGTTGACGGTGGAGCAGCTGGCCGCCCGCATGGGCAAGCCGGTGCTGCGCCTGCCCGCCGCCGTGCTGCGCGCGGCGCTGGCCATTGCCCGGCCGCTGGGGCTGACCCGCTACGGGCCCGAGCAGGTGCGTTTCCTGCAATACCGCCCCGTCCTCGACAACTCCGCGTTGAAGACTAGGTTCGACTATACGCCCGAGCTGTCCAGTGCCGAGGTCTTCGACCTGTGGTGGCAGGACGCATGCAAGCGGGAGGATGCGGCATGAGCAAGACCGCCGTCATCACCGGCGGCGCCGGCAACCTGGGCCAGGCCCTGTGCGCGGAACTGGTCGAGCGCGGCTGGCAGGTCCAGCTGATCGACCTGCCGTCGCTGGCGCTTGCGGCGGCCGAGGGGCCGAAGGTCTCGGCCTTCGCCTGCGACCTGACCAACCCCGCCCAGGTGAAAAGCGCCTGCGCCCGCATCGCCGCCGCCTCGCCGGCCATCGACCTGGTGATCTACAATGCCGGCGTCACCCAGGTGGCGGGCTTTGCCGAAAGCAGCCTCGACAGCCACCGTCGGGTGTTCGAGATCAACTATTTCGGTGCCGTATCGGTGGCCAAGGAGCTGCTGGGCGCGGTGCGGCTGGCGCGCGGCACCCATCTGGCGATGTCCTCTGTCGCGGGCTTCACGCCGCTGTTCCACCGCACCGCCTACAGCGCCAGCAAGCACGCGCTCGAAGGCTTCTTCAAGTCGCTGCGGACGGAGGAAGAGCGCCACGGCGTCTCCTGCCTGATCGCCGCGCCCTCCTTCATCGCCAACGATCCCGCCCCGGGCGCAGACCCGGACGGCCTGCTGCGCCCCGGCTCGACCGGCGACAATATCGACGCGATGTCGGCCGCCGAGGCGGCGCGGATCGTCCTGTCGGGCTATGACCGTCGCGCGCCGATGACGCCGGTCGGCCGCATCGCCCGGCTGGCCTGGTGGGTCAACCGGCTGTCGCCGGGCTTCTACGAGACCCAGATGAAGAAACGCATTCACGGCGCCTGATCCTCCGGCAAGCGCGAGCCCCGGCGCCATTGACCCGGCCGGGGCCACGCCGCAAGACTGGCCGCCCGCGTCGTCGCCAGTCAGGAGCCATGCCCATGTCGCTTGCCCTTTTCGATCTCACCGGCAGGACCGCGCTGGTCACCGGCTCGTCCCGCGGTCTCGGCCGCGCCATCGCCGAGGGGCTGGCCGGCGCCGGCGCGCGGGTGGTGCTGAACGGGGTCAACCCGGCGCGGCTGGAGGCGGCGGCGCAGGAGATGCGGGCTGCGGGCCACGAGGTGCTGACCGCCGCCTTCGACGTCACCGACGAGGCCGCGATCAAGGCCGCCTTCGCCCGGCTCGACGCCGACCGGATCGCCATCGACATCCTGGTCAACAATGCCGGCATCCAGTTCCGCAAGCCGATGCTCGAGCTCGACACCGCCGACTGGCAGCGGGTGATCGACGCCAACCTGACCTCGGCCTTCGTCGTCGGGCGCGAGGCGGCGCGGCGGATGGCGGAACGCGGGCATGGCAAGATCATCAATATCGGCTCGCTGATGTCCGGGCTGGCCCGGGCGACGGTGGCGCCCTACACGGTGGCCAAGGGCGGGCTCAAGATGCTGACCAAGGCGATGGCGGCGGAATGGGGCGAGAAGGGCATCCAGGCCAACGCCATCGGCCCGGGCTACATGCTGACCGACATGAACGCGGCGCTGGTCGCCGATCCCGACTTCGACGCCTGGGTGAAAGGCCGGACGCCGATGCGGCGCTGGGGCCGGCCCGAGGAACTGGCCGGCACCGCGATCTACCTCGCCTCCGACGCCTCGAGCTACATCGCCGGCCAGATCATCTATGCCGATGGCGGCATGAGCTCGGTGCTGTGATACCATCGCCGCCGGGCAGGCAACGCACCGGAGCGCATTGAAACGAGGCTTCAGATGACCGACACACGCGCGCGCCGCAAGTTCCGCTCGCAGGAATGGTTCGACAATCCCAACAACCCGGGCATGACGGCGCTCTATCTCGAACGCTACCAGAACCAGGAATACACCCGCGGCGAGCTGCAGGGCGAGCGCCCGGTCATCGGCATCGCCCAGACCGGCAGCGACCTCGCGCCGTGCAACAAGATCCACCTCTTCCTCGCCGACCGGGTCAAGGCCGGCATCCGCGACGCCGGCGGCGTGCCGATGGAATTCCCGGTCCACCCGATCCAGGAGACCGGCAAGCGCCCGACCGCCGCGCTCGACCGCAACCTCGCCTATCTCAGCCTCGTCGAGGTGCTGCACGGCTACCCGATCGACGGCGTCGTGCTGACCACGGGCTGCGACAAGACCACGCCGGCGCTGCTGATGGGGGCGGCGACGGTCGACCTGCCGGCGATCGCGCTCAATGGCGGGCCGATGCTGGACGGCTGGTGGAAGGGCAAGCGCGCCGGCTCGGGCACGATCATCTGGGAAAGCCGGCGGCTGCTGGCCGAGGGCAGGATCGACTACGAGGAGTTCATGGAGCGCGCCTGCGCCAGCGCCCCCAGCCTCGGCCATTGCAACACGATGGGCACGGCGAGCACGATGAACGCGCTGGCCGAGGCGCTGGGGATGACCCTGCCCGGCGCCGCCGCCATCCCCGCCCCGTTCCGCGAGCGCATGGCGATGGCCTACGAGACCGGGCGGCGCATCGTCCGGATGGTGCTGGACGACCTCAAGCCCTCGGACATCCTGACCCGCGCCGCCTTCGAGAACGCCATCGTCGTCAACACCGCCATCGGCGGCTCGACCAACGCCCCGCCGCATCTGCAGGCCATCGCCCGCCATGCCGGGGTGGCGCTGGACGTCACGGACTGGGAGACCCTCGGCTACGATCAGCCGCTGCTGGTCAACATGCAGCCGGCCGGGGACTACCTGGGCGAAAGCTTCTTCCGCGCCGGCGGGGTGCCGGCGGTGATGGGCGAACTGGCCCGCGCCGGGCGGCTGAACCTGTCCGCGATGACGGCGGCGGGCCAGCCGTGGTCGGCCCTGCTGGAGGGCCGCGAGAGCCTCGATCCCGAGGTGATCCGCCCGGTGGCACGGCCCTTGCGCGACAAGGCCGGCTTTCTCGTCCTCTCCGGCAACCTGTTCGACTCCGCCCTGATGAAGACCTCGGTGATCTCCGACGACTTCCGCCGCCACTTCCTGTCCGAACCCGGCCATGAGGGCGTGTTCGAGGCCCGCGCCGTGGTCTTCGAGGGACCGGAGGACTACCACGACCGGATCAACGATCCCGAACTCGGGATCAACGAGAAGACCATGCTGTTCATCCGCAATGTCGGCTGCGTCGGCTATCCCGGCTCGGCCGAGGTGGTGAACATGCAGCCGCCGGACGCGCTGATCCGCGCCGGGATCGCGCATCTGCCGACCGCCGGCGACGGCCGCCAGTCGGGCACCTCGGAAAGCCCGTCGATCCTCAACGCCTCGCCCGAGGCGGTGGTCGGCGGCGGGCTGGCGCTGCTGCGAACCGGCGACCGAGTGCGGCTCGACCTCGACTCGCGGCGGCTGGACGCGCTGGTCGACGCGGCAGAGTGGCAGGCCCGGCGGGCGGCGTGGACCGCGCCCGAGCTCCCCAGCCAGACGCCGTGGGAAGAGCTCTATCGCCGCCATGTCGGGCAGCTGGCGCAGGGCGGCTGCCTCGAACTGGCGACGGCCTATCAGCGCATCGCCCGCAGCCTGCCGCGCGACAATCACTAGCGGTTACAGCCCGCCGGGCAGCTTGTCGCGCATCCTCTCGCGCCGGTCGAAGCCCTCGCCATCGGCGGTGAAGGTGCCGTCGCCGACGGCATGAAGCAGGCGTTTCTCGTCCCGCGTGCCGTCGTAATAGGCAGCCAGCCCCTCCAGCACGACGATGCTGTGCTGGTCGACGAAATCGACGACACGGCATTCGATATTGGCCAGGCAGTCGGCGATCAGCGGCGCCCGGACATGGGCCGCCTTTTCGCGCCTCAGGCCGAAGCGCGCGAACTTGTCGGTATCGGCGCCCGAGCAGGTGCCGATACCGACCGCGGTGTCGAGCAGGTCGGCCGCCGGGATCGCCAGCACGCATTCGCGGCTCTCGCGCAGGGCGGCATAGGAATGGTTCCACGGCCCGGTGGTGATCGCGAATTGCGCCGAGAAGCCCAGCACCATGGTCCAGGTGATGGTCATCACGTTGTCCCGGGCGCCGTCATTCGTGGTCACCAGCACCACCGGCCCCGGTTCGATCAGGGTGAAGGCCCTGCTCAGCTTCAGGCTGTCCATCGCCGTCCCCGTGCTGCCTGCCTCTTGGCGACATAGCGCGGGGGGCCGGCCCGGCCACCGGCATTGCCCCCTAGTCGGGCACCGGGGCGGTCAGCAGGATGGCGCGGAAATCGTTGACATTGGTCAGCGTCGGG
>NZ_JBHRSK010000013.1:2500-149775 GCF_042643245.1 Acidimangrovimonas pyrenivorans | reverse complement strand
GCGCCGGCAGCGGCGGATCGGCGGCGGCCGCGCGCGGCTCGGCCGGGGCGGCCCGTGCCAGCGCCAGCTGGGGCGCCGCCATCGCGGCGCAGATCGAACGGCACAAGCGCTATCCGCGCGACGCCCGGGGCGCGACCGGCAAGGTCTCTGTCGCGCTTACCATCGGTCGCGACGGGAGCCTGCGCGGCGTCAGGCTCCGCCGCAGTTCGGGCAGCGTCGCGCTCGACGCGGCCGCGCTGGCCGCCGTCCGGGCGGCCGCGCCTTACCCGCCCGCGCCCGCCGCGCTCGGCGACGCCAGCTACAGCTTCTCCCTGACCGTGGCCTTCCGGCGCTGATCGCGCTTGGCGGACGGGGCCGCGCCCGCTAGCAATGGGGCGAGGAGACCGCCATGCACCCGAACCCCGCCTTCCGCCAGACGCCCGCCGCCGACAACCTCGCCTTCGCCCGGAGCCGCGGCTTCGGCACGCTGGCGGTGAACGCCGCCGCGACCGATAGCGCGGGGCCACTGCTGTCGCACCTCCCCTTCCTGCTGTCCGAGGATGGCAGCACGGCCGAATGCCACCTCGTCCGCTCCAACCCGATCGCACGGGCGCTGGCCACGCCGCAGCCGGCCGTGCTGTCGGTCACCGGGCCCGAGGGCTATATCTCGCCCGACTGGTACGGGCTCGACGACCAGGTGCCGACCTGGAACTACGTCGCCGTCCACCTGCGCGGCACGCTCGAACTGCTGCCGGCCACGGCGCTGCGCGATCAGCTCGACCGGCTCTCGGCCCGGTTCGAGGCCGAGCTGGCGCCCAAGCCGCAATGGACCGCCGCCAAGATGCCCGAGGACCTGCTGGCACGGATGATGCGCCAGATCGTGCCCTGCCGGCTGACCGTCACCGAGGTGCAGGGCACCTGGAAGCTGGCCCAGAACAAGCCCGAAGCGGCCCGCCTGGCCGCCGCCCGCGCCGTGGCCGCAGCCGGCCGCGGCCCCGCCGCCGCCGAGCTGGCCCGGTTGATGGAGGAGGCGACTCTGCCGCCTTCTTCCGAGTGAAAACATCCTCGGGGGTGAACGGGCGCATCGCGCCCAGAGGGGGCAGATGGCCCCCTGCCCTGCACTGGAACGGAATTGGACATCGCAAGGGGCCGCGTCCTAATGTCGCATCCCGGCCGGACACCCGCCGCCCCTTGCCCGCCGCGATCCGCCGAACCCGGATCGGACCCGACAGCTGAAAGGAACCCAGATGCGTCTCTACCACTCTCCCACCTCTCCTTACGTCCGCAAGGTGATGGTGCTGCTGCACGAAACCGGCCAGCTGGCCGATGTCACCCTGGTGCCGGCCATGGGCACCCCGGTCGATCCCGGCACCATGCCGGTTGCCCAGAACCCGCTGGGCAAGATCCCGGCACTGGAGCGCGGCGACGGGCCGGCGCTCTATGACAGCCGCGTCATCTGCCGCTTCCTCGACGCCCGCGCCGGCGGCCGGCTCTATCCCGAGGCCCCGCATCTGTGGGAAACTCTGACCCTTGAGGCCACCGCCGACGGCATTCTCGATGCCGCGATCCTGATGGTCTACGAAAGTCGCGTCCGCCCCGAGGAGCGCCGCTACGAACCCTGGGTCGAAGGCCAGTGGGCCAAGATCGCCCGCGCGCTGGACGCGCTCGAGAACCGCTGGATGAGCCACCTTTCCGGCCCGCTCGAGATGGGGCAGGTCGCGACCGGCTGCGCCCTGGGCTATGTCGACTTCCGCCATCCCGAGCGCGACTGGCGCGCGGGCCGGCCGGCCCTGGCCGAATGGTTTGCCGGTTTCGCCGGGCGCGAGAGCATGCAGGCCACGGTTCCGCCGGCCTGATTCAGGCCCCCTGCCCGGGCGCGACAAAGCAGCACCATTGCCGGGTTTCCCCCGCGTCCGGGCCCACTGGATGCTGGACGTGTGACATTTTGGCGGCTAAACCTCCGGGCGGGAGAGACCGCTGAAAATGCGGTCTTTTGATTGCACAGGCCGGCTGGCCGGCCTTTGAATGGAGGATGCTCGTGTCCCAAGCAGAAGACCACGCAGGCACCCGCAGGGATTTCCTGTACTATGCCACTGCGGGGGCCGGGGCGGTTGCCACAGGCGCCGCCGTCTGGCCGTTGATCAACCAGATGAACCCCTCGGAAGACGTCAAGGCGCTGTCGTCGATCCAGGTGGATATCTCGGGCGTCGAGACGGGCACCCAGATCACGGTGAAATGGCTCGGCAAGCCGGTCTTCATCCGCCATCGCGACCAGAAGGACATCGACCTGGCGCGCTCGGTCAAGCTCGATGAACTGGTCGATACGAAGGCCGAGAACGACAACCTGCCGGCCGACGCCCTGGCCACCGATGAGAACCGGGCATTGGACAAGGACGGCAACTGGCTGGTGATGATGGGCGTCTGCACCCATCTCGGCTGCGTACCGCTGGGCAATGCCGGCGATTTCGGCGGCTGGTTCTGCCCCTGCCACGGCTCGCACTACGACAGCGCCGGCCGGATCCGCAAAGGCCCGGCGCCGCGCAACCTCCAGGTGCCGGTCGCCGCGTTCACCGACGAAAAAACGATCAAGCTCGGCTGAGGGAGGGGATAACAGATGGCTGGAATTCCGCACGACCATTACGAGCCGAAGTCGGGCTTCGAGAAATGGCTTCACGCCCGCCTGCCGATCGTCGGGCTGCTCTATGACACGATCATGATCCCGACGCCCAAGAACCTGAACTGGATGTGGATCTGGGGCATCGTCCTGACCTTCTGCCTGGTGCTGCAGATCGCCACCGGCGTCGTCCTGGCGATGCATTACACGCCCAATACCGGGCTGGCCTTCGCCTCGGTCGAGCATATCATGCGCGACGTGAACGGCGGCTACATGCTGCGCTACATCCACGCCAACGGCGCCTCGCTGTTCTTCCTGGCGGTCTACCTGCACATCTTCCGCGGCCTCTACTACGGCAGCTACAAGTCCCCGCGCGAGGTGACCTGGATCATCGGCATGCTGATCTACCTGTGCATGATGGGTACCGCCTTCATGGGCTACGTCCTGCCCTGGGGGCAGATGTCGTTCTGGGGCGCCACGGTGATCACCGGCCTGTTCGGCGCGATCCCGGGCATCGGCCCGTCGATCCAGACCTGGCTGCTGGGCGGCCCGGCCGTCGACAACGCGACGCTGAACCGCTTCTTCTCGCTGCACTACCTGCTGCCCTTCGTCATCGCCGCGCTGGTCGCGGTGCATATCTGGGCCTTCCACACCACCGGCAACAACAACCCCACCGGGGTCGAGGTGCGCCGCGGCTCCAAGGAAGAGGCCAAGAAGGACACCGTGCCGTTCTGGCCCTACTTCGTGATGAAGGACCTGTTCGCGCTGGCCGTCGTGCTGCTGATCTTCTTCGCCATCGTCGGCTTCATGCCGAACTTTCTCGGCGAGCCCGACAACTACATCGAGGCGAACCCGCTGAAGACCCCGCCGCATATCGTTCCGGAGTGGTACTTCCTGCCCTTCTACGCGATCCTGCGGGCCTTCACCTCGGACGTCTGGGTGGTGATCATCGCCAACAAGATCAGCTTCGGCATCATCGACGCCAAGTTCTTCGGCGTGCTGGCGATGTTCGGCGCGATCGTGGTGATGGCGCTGGCGCCCTGGCTCGACACCTCCTCGGTGCGCTCGGGCAAGTACCGGCCGATGTTCAAGTGGTGGTTCTGGCTGCTCTGCATCGACTTCGTGGTGCTGATGTGGGTCGGATCGAGGCTGCCCGACAACTTCACCTCCTGGGTGTCGCTGATCGCCGCGGCCTACTGGTTCGCCTATTTCCTCGTCATCCTGCCGCTTCTCGGCGTGACCGAGAAGGTGTTGCCGCAGCCGGCGACGATCGAGGACGACTTCAACGTCCATTACGGCACGGGCGACAACGCCCATCCGGCAGAGTGAGAGAGAGGACCGAACCAATGATCCGGAAACTTACCCTCACCGCGCTGGCCGCCCTGGTCCTGTCCGCCTCGGGCGGGGCCATGGCCTCGGAAACCGGCAATGTCGAGGATATCGCCTTCTCCTTCGAGGGCCCCTTCGGCACCTTCGACCGCAACCAGCTGCAACGCGGCCTGCAGGTCTATACCGAGGTCTGCTCGGCCTGCCACGGGCTGAAATACGTGCCGATCCGCACCCTGGGCGATCCCGGTGGCCCGCAGCTGCCGGAAGACCAGGTGAAGGCCTATGCCGCCCAGCTGTCGATCGACGATCCCGAGACCGGCGACACGCGGGCGCGCAAGCCGTCCGACCACTTCCCGGTCTCGCCCGATCCGGTGGCGCCCGACCTCAGCCTGATGGCCAAGGCGCGCAAGGGCTTCTCGGGCCCCTACGGGCTGGGCCTCAACCAGCTGTTCCGCGGCATCGGCGGGCCGGAATACATCGTCTCGATCCTGACCGGCTTCTCCGGCGAGACCAAGGAGCAGGCGGGCACGACGCTGTATGAGAACCACACCTTCCCCGGTGGCTGGATCGGGATGCCCCCGCCGCTGTCGGATGGCCAGGTGGAATTCGCCGACGGCTCGCCCAACGACGTCAAGCACATGGCCGAGGACGTCGCCGCCTTCCTGATGTGGACCGCCGAGCCGAAGCTGATGGCGCGCAAGCATGCCGGCTTCGACGCGGTGTTCTACCTCGCGCTGCTGTCGGTGCTGCTCTACCTGACCAACAAGCGGATCTGGGCGCCGCTGAAGGGCAAGAAGAAATCGGCCTGAGGTCGGTGAGGCCGGGGGCGCTGCCCCCGGACCCCCGGGATATTTGTCAGCAGAAAGTGTGACAGGGGCGCCTTCTTCGGAGGGCGCCCCTAGTCTTTGCCGAGATAGGCTTTCAGCGCCTCGGGCGGGTTGGCGAAAAGCTCGGCAGTCGGGCGCGGGGCGTGGGCCTGGCCATCGGCGACGACGATGACGTGGTCGGCGATGCGCTTGGCGTCGTCCGGGTCGTGGCTGACCATCAAGAGCGTGGCGCCGGTCGCCTCGGTGATCTCGGCGACGAGGTCGAGCATCTCGGTCTTCAGCGCCGGGCCGAGGGCGGCGAAGGGCTCGTCGAGCAGGACGAGCGGCCGGGCCCGCAGCAGCACGCGGGCGAGGGCGACGCGGCTTTGCTGGCCGCCGGAGAGGCGGGCGGGCTTGCGCGCCTCGAAGCCGGCGAGGCCGGTGCGGGCGAGGGCGTCGCGAACCTGCGCCTGCTGGTCAGCGTCGAGGCGCAGATCGGGGCGCAGGCCGAGGCCGACATTCTGCGCCGCGGTCAGGTGCGGAAACAGGTTGTTGTCCTGGAACAGGATGCTGAGCGGCCGCTCTCCCGGCGCAAGCGGGGCGAGGTCCTGCCCCCGCCACAGCACCCGGCCGGCACTGGGGCGCAGGAAGCCGGCGATGCAGTTGAGCAGGGTCGATTTGCCGGCGCCCGAGGGGCCGAGCACGGCGGTGCGGCTGCCCGTCGGCACCGTCAGGTCGGCGCGCAGGCTCCAGTCGCCCTGGGTGATGCGCAGGGCCTCAAGCGTCAGCATCGGAATGGCCTCCCCGGTCGAAGATCCAGAACAGCCCGAAGCTGAGGATCAGCAGCAGCAGCGCCGCGCCGGCGGCATCGGCCATCCGGTAGGCGCCCATCAGGCGGTAGAGCTGCAACGGCAGCGTCGCCTCGCCCGGCGCGGCGAAGAGGGCGATGACGCCAAGATCGCCCATCGACAGCGCCGCCGCCAGCCCGAGGGTGAAGCCCAGCGGCGCCCGCAGCCGCGGCAGGATCAGCAGCCGCAGCCGGGCCCCGCCGGACATTCCGAGCGCATCGGCAAGACGGCCATAGCCGGCCTCGATCTCGCGCAGCGGCGGCAGCAGGGCGCGCAGGGCGAAGGGCAGCGCCATCGCGGCGTTGCTCAATGCCGTCACCGGCAGGGCCAGCGCCGCCGGGTCGGCGACCGGATCGATGAGCAGGAAGAGCCCGGTGCCAAGGACCAGCGGCGAGGCGGCAAGCGGCAGGATGCCGACGCCCTCGAGCCAGCGGCCGAGGCGCGGCCGGGCCAGCACGCCCAGCGCCAGGGCGAGCGCGGCGCCGGTGCAGACAAGGGCCGAGGCCAGGGCGACGGCGAGCGAGCGCAGGGCGGCGATCCAGACCAGCCCCGGCAGCGCGAACAGGCGCGGCAGGCCCTGGGCGACGATCAGCGCCAGCGGCAGCAGCAGGAACAGCGCGGCGAGGCCCGTCAGCAGCGCGTCCTGCAGCTTGAGCACCGGCGCCTCCGCGTCCCAGCGTTCGACCCGGCGGTCGAGCCCGACGGCAGTGGCCTGCGGCAGGGTCAGGGTGGCGGCGAGGGCGGCGCCGACGGCGCAGACGCCGAATTGCACCGCCGCCAGCATCGCCGCCCGACCGAGGTCGAAATCGAAGCGGAAGGCCTGGTAGATCGCCAGTTCCAGCGTCGTCGCCCGCGGCCCGCCACCGAGCGTGATCGCGACGGCGAAGGAGGTCAGGCAAATGAGGAAGATCGCCAGCGCGGTGCCCGGCACCACTTCGCGCAGCATCGGCCGTTCGATCTGGCGGGCGATGTCGCCGGCCGAGAAGCCCAGCGCGGCGGCGAGGCGGAAGCGTTCGGCCGGGATGCCCTGCCAGCCCTGCAGGATCAGCCGCACCCCCAGCGGCAGGTTGAAGAAGACATGGGCGAGGACGACGCCGTGCAGGCCGTAGATCGAGACCGTCGGCAGGCCCAGCGCCGCCAGCGCGCCGTTGAGCAGCCCGCCGTGGCCGAAGACCGCCAGCAAGCCGAAGACGGCGACGATGACCGGCAGGATGAAGGGCGCCCCCATCAGCGCGATCAGCAGCCGGCGGCCGGGGAAGCGGCGGCGGGCCAGCGCCCGCGCCACCGGCACCGCCAGCGCCACCGAGAAAGCCGCCGACAGCAACGCCTGCAGCAGGGTGAAGCGCAGCGCCGCCCAGTCCCCCGGCTCCCAGCTCACGCCCGAGCTCGCCCGCAGCGCCACCGCCGCGAGCGTGCCGAGCGTCAGCAGAACCAGCGCCAGGGCGACCCCGGCGCCGGCCCGCGCGCCTACTGGCTGAGCGCCGTGCGCCACTCTTCCAGGGCCTTCTTGCGGATCGCCGGCACCTCGTCGGCCGGGTAGAGCAGGGTCTTGGCCGGCGTGATCAGGGTATCGAATCCCTTGGGCAGCCCGGCCTTGGGCGTCACCGCCGGATACATCCAGTTGGTTTCGGGGATGATCGACTGGAACGCGTCCGAGGTGACGAATTTCAGGAATTCGTCGGCCAGTTTCGGATGTTTCGTCGTCGCCACCTTCGCGGCGACCTCGACCTCCATGTAATGGCCTTCCTTGAACTCCGCCGCCGCCTTGGTGTCGTCCTTCTCGGCGATCAGGTGATAGGCCGGCGAGGTGGTGTAGCTCAGCACCATGTCGGCCTCGCCCTTGAGGAACAGGCCATAGGCCTCGGACCAGCCCGGCGTCACCGTGGTGATGTTGTCGGCCAGCCCCTTCCAGATGTCGGCGGCCTTGTCGCCATAGGCGTCCTTGACCCAGAGCAGCAGGCCGAGGCCCGGCGTCGACGAGCGCGGGTCCTCGATCACCACCTTGAGCTTGCTGTCGGCCAGTTCCTTGAAGCTGTGCGGGACGTCCTTCACCTTGGTCTTGTCATAGACCATGGCGAACCAGCCCCAGTCGAAGGGCACGAAGGTCGGGTCGGTCCACTTGATCGGCAGGTCGAGCTTGGGCAACGCGCCATGCGGCGCGAACAGGCCGGTGGCACGCGCATCGGCGGTCAGCGAGGTGTCAAGGCCAAGCACGACATCGGCCTTGGTGCGCTTGCCCTCCAGCTTGAGCCGCGACAACAGCGCCGCGCCGTCGCCGGCCGAGACGAATTTCAGGTCGCAGCCGCAGGTCTTCTCGAACGCCTTCTCGACCGCCGGGCCGGGGCCCCAGTCGGCGGTGAAGCTGTCATAGGTGTAGACCGTGAGAACGGGAGTCTGGGCCGCCGCCATGCTGGCAACGGCGCAAAATCCCGCGGCAAGTATCGGATATCTCATCTCATCCTCCATTTGCGACGGGCGGGGTGCGGGTGGAGGAGCGTCCTGTCACCTTCCCTCCGCCGGTCTTAACCGGTTCAGGTTCAACGGGTTCGCATGGCGCATCTCAGCCCGATCCGGGCACCCCGAGGTGGCGCAGACCATAGCGCCCGGCGCCGCGAGCGCAAGCCCGGTTGCGCCTGCGGCCGGCCACACGCGCCACCCGGCGCTTTCGCTTGCGCCCCCGAGCCGCTAAAGGAGGGGCAAGCCCCCTGCCCGGGACCCGTCACAGGAGCCGCCCATGAGCCTCAACACCTTCGGCCATCTCTTCCGCGTCACCACCTGGGGCGAAAGCCACGGCCCGGCGCTCGGCGCCACCGTCGACGGCTGCCCGCCCGGCATCGAGATCTCGGAAGCCGCGCTGCAGCACTGGCTCGACCGGCGCAAGCCCGGCCAGTCGAAATATACCACCCAGCGGCGCGAACCCGACGCGGTGAAGATCCTGTCGGGCACCTACGAGGGCCAAACCACCGGCACCCCGATCCAGCTGATGATCGAGAATACCGACCAGCGGTCCAAGGATTATTCCGAGATCGCCAGGACCTTCCGGCCCGGCCATGCCGACATCACCTATTTCCAGAAATACGGCCTCCGCGATCCGCGCGGCGGCGGCCGCTCCTCGGCGCGCGAAACGGCAGCGCGGGTGGCGGCCGGTGGCGTGGCACGGGCGGCCCTGGCCACTCTGGCGCCGCAGGTGAAGATCACCGGCTACATGGTCCAGATGGGGCCGCACAAGATCGACCGGGATCGCTTCGACGCCGAAGAGATCGAGCGCAACCCGTTCTGGGTGCCCGACGCGCAGGCAGCCGGGGACTGGGCCGGCTATCTCGACGAGCTGCGCAAGTCCGGCAACTCGGTCGGCGCGGTGATCGAGGTGGTGGCGCAGGGCGTGCCGCCGGGGCTGGGCGCGCCGATCTACGGCAAGCTCGACACCGACCTCGCCGCGGCGATGATGTCGATCAACGCGGTCAAGGGGGTCGAGATCGGCGAGGGCATGAACGCCGCCGCCCTGACCGGGGTCGAGAATGCCGACGAGATCCGGATGGGCGAAAACGGGCCGGAATTCCTGTCCAACCACGCCGGCGGCATCCTCGGCGGGATTTCCTCGGGCCAGGACGTGGTGGTGCGCTTCGCCGTCAAGCCGACCTCGTCGATCCTGACCCCGCGCCGCTCGGTGACGCTGACCGGCGAGGAGACCGAGCTGGTGACCAAGGGCCGCCACGACCCCTGCGTCGGCATCCGGGCCGTGCCGGTCGGCGAGGCGATGATGGCCTGCGTGCTGCTCGACCACCTGCTGTTGCATCGCGGCCAGATCGGGGACGGCCCGCGCGGGACGATCGGCTGAGCCCGCGCGCAGTTTCGCTACCGGACTGGCACCGGCGCATAGCGGAAATCCCTTGACCCTCCCCCTGGTGGAAACACCATCAAGGGGGTCCCGATGCGGCCCGCCTCGTGCAGTTGCAGGCCCCGGAGGGACCGGATTGCGTCAGGATGGGAGGTTCCGATGCCGGCCTTGCGCCCCTCGATCCCCGTTGCCGCCGCCCTGCTGGCGGCGGTGCTCGCCCTGCCGGCCGTCGCGCCGGCCGAGACCGTGGCCCAATTCGTCCAGCGGCGCTGTGCCGAATGCCACGGCCGGACCGGGGTCAGCAAGGAGCACGACGATCCCAAGCTGGCCGGCCAGAAGCCCGCCTATCTGCGCGCCCAGCTGCGGGCCTTCCGCAGCGGCGCGCGCAAATCCGACGAGATGCAGGAGGTCGCGGCCGATCTGAGCGACGCCCAGATTGCCGTGCTGGCCGACTATTTCGCCGCCCAGACGCCGCAGCCCGATCCGCCGGCCGATCCCGCCCTCGCCCGCGCCGGGGCGCAGGTCTTCAATGCCCGCGGCCGCGGCGTGCCACCCTGCGCCGCCTGCCACCGCGACAGCGGCACCGGCTGGCGCGGCGGCCCCGGCTAC
Source organism: Acidimangrovimonas pyrenivorans (assembly GCF_042643245.1). NCBI lineage: Bacteria > Pseudomonadati > Pseudomonadota > Alphaproteobacteria > Rhodobacterales > Paracoccaceae > Acidimangrovimonas > Acidimangrovimonas pyrenivorans. The sequence continues at coordinate 139,752 of NZ_JBHRSK010000013.1, read as the reverse complement.
GGCGGCGCTATGGGCCGGGGTCCCGGCATGGGGCATGGCCTGGGAATGATGGGCGGCGGCATGATGGGCGGCACGATGGCGATGTCCGACCCGGCGCTGACCCCGCGGCTGAACGGCCAGCACGCCGCCTATCTGGAGGCCACGCTGGACGATTTCGCCAAGGGCATCCGCCCCAGCCCGGACATGCAGCACGCCGCCGCCGTCCTCACCCCGCCCGAGCGCAAGGCGGTCGCGGCCTACCTGTCGGGGCTGCGCTAGGAACCTTCAGCCGCCGGCCTTCGCCTTGACCCCGGCCTCGCCGGCCTTGAACCAGGCGACGATCTTGGCCCGGTCCTCGGGGTCCATGTAGTTGTATTGCCCCGGCGGCATGGCATGGCTCACGCCGGCCTGGATGTAGATCCGCTGCGCCTCCTGGGCGATCTCGGCCGGGGTCTCCAGCCGCACGTCCTTGGGCGCGTGCGGCACGATGCCGTTCGCCCCGGCCTCGGCCGAATGGCACATCGAGCAATTGCCGGTGACGATGTCGGCGACGTCCTGGAAGCCCGGCGCCTCGGCGAATTTCTGGGCGGCGGGCGACAGCTGGGCCTCGCCGGTCACCTCCTCGCTGCGCAGCGGCGCGGTCGACAGCCAGACGATGATCAGGAAGATCACCACGGTCGCGACCCAGGTCCACCACGGGCTGCCCTGGCGGGCGTGGCGGGTGTTGAACCAGTGCCGGATGGTGACGCCCATCAGGAAGACGAGGCTGGCGATGATCCAGTTGTACTGGGTCGCGAAGGCCAGCGGGTAGTGGTTCGACAGCATCAGGAACAACACCGGCAGCGTCAGGTAGTTGTTATGCGTCGACCGCTGCTTGGCGATCTTGCCGTATTTCGGATCGGGGGTGCGGCCGGCGATCAGGTCGGCGACCACCACCTTCTGGTTCGGGATGATGATCATGAAGACGTTGGCCGACATGATCGTCGCGGTGAAGGCGCCGAGATGGAGCAGCGCCGCCCGGCCCGAGAAGACATGAGTGTAGCCCCAGGCCATGGCGACGAGGATGACGTAGAGCCCGATCATCAGCCGCGTGTTGTCGTCGCCGAAGCGCGACTTGCAGATCAGGTCATAGGCGATCCAGCCGAAGATCAGCGAGCCGAGCGAGATGCAGATCGCCGCCCAGGTGGGGATGTCGAGCACGTTGGGATCGACCAGGTAGAGGTTGGCACCCATGTAATAGACCAGGATCAGCATGGCGAAGCCCGACAGCCAGGTGGCGTAGCTTTCCCATTTGAACCAGGTCAGGTGCTCGGGCATCGCCTCGGGCGCGACCATGTATTTCTGGATATGGTAGAAGCCGCCGCCATGGACCTGCCATTCCTCGCCATCCGCGCCCGAGGCGGGCTTGGGGTCGCGGGTCAGGCCGAGGTCGAGGGCGATGAAGTAGAAGGACGAGCCGATCCAGGCGATGCCGGTGATCACGTGGATCCAGCGCACCGCGAATTGCGCCCATTCGCTGAGAATTCCGTAGTCCAGCATTCCGGTCCCTCCTGTTCGTTGCCGAAACGCTATACCCGGCGGCACCTTTTTGTTAATTCAACAAATAGCAGAGGACTTTCAAACACCGCCTGATAATCGCCATGGCCTACGTCAACAACATCCGGATGTTCGTGCGTGTCTACGAATTGGGCAGCATGAGTGCGGCGGCGCGCGACCAGCGCACCTCGCCCGCCGTGGCCTCGGCGCGGATTTCCGAGATGGAGAAGCATCTCGGCGTGCGGCTGTTCAACCGCACCACCCGCAGCCTGAAGCCGACCGAGAACGGCCGCATCTTCTATGATGGCGCGGTCAAGGTGCTCGAGGCGATCGATGCCGCCGAGGCGGCGGTGGTCGACGCCACCCAGAATCCGCGCGGCACCATCTTCGTCGCCGCGCCGCTGGGCATCGGCCGGCGCCTGATCGCGCCGCATGTGCCGGCGTTCAAGGACGAATATCCGCAGATCGACGTCCGGCTGCGGCTCTCGGACCGCTCGATCGACGTCACCGGAGAGGGGCTCGACGTCGCCTTCCACCTCGGGATTCTCGAGGACAGCAACCTCAAGGTCCGGGCGATCGCCGATTGCCCGCGGGTGCTCTGCGCCGCCCCGGACTACATCGCCCGGCGCGGCATGCCGGCGGACGGCGCGGCGCTGCTGCGCGACGGCCACGATTGCCTGAACCTGCGCTTTCCCGGCGCCAAGGAATTCCAGTGGACGCTGCAGACGGAGGAGGGGCCGCGCAAGTTCGAGATCAGCGGCCCGTTCGAATCGGATGACGGTGATGTGCTGACCGGCTGGGCCCTGGCCGGGCGCGGCATCGTCATGAAACCGCTTTTCGAGGTGGCGGAATACCTGCGCGACGGCCGGCTGGTGCCGGTGGCCGAGGCGACGCCGCCACTGCCGGTGCAGCTGAGCTGCCTCTATCCCCACCGCCGCTTCAAGGATCCCAAGCTGCGGCTGTTCGTCGATTTCATGGTCGCGCGCTGCCGGGCCGAGATCGCCACGCTGGAACGCGCCGCCTGAGCCGGAACGCTCTTCTGCCCCCGCCGGACTTCATTGCGGGGACGAGGAGGCCCCGCCAGGAGACCGATAAGGCCCCCTAGCTGCCGCGATAGGTCGAATAGCCGAAGGGCGAGATCAAGAGCGGCACGTGGTAGTGGCTGTCGGGATCGGAAATGCCGAAGCGGATCGGGATCACGTCGAGGAAGCGCGGGCTTTCCGGCGCCGCCCCGCTGGCGTCGAGATAGGCGCCGGCATGGAACTCCAGCTCGTAGCTGCCGGTCGCGAATTCCGGTGCCGGCAGGATCTGCTCGTCCGTGCGCCCGTCGGCATTCGTCACCAGCGTGCGGATATGCTGCCGCGCCGCGCCGTCGAGCCGATAAAGCGCCACGGTCATCCCGGCGGCGGGAAGGCCCCGCGCGGTGTCGAGCACATGGGTGGTCAGATATCCGGCGGCCATCGCGCCCTCCTGTCACGGATCACAGCTTGCGCAACTCTGCCCCGAACCGGGCAAAGATGCGAGGAGGGACCGGCACGAAAGGTCTTTCTGCGATTATTTGAAAAACGCCGCCATTGTTCCGCGATACAAGATAATCGAGACAGATGCCGAGGGAGGTGCGAGTGAACCGCTATCCGCGCAACATGCTGGGCTACGGCGCCACGCCGCCCGACGCCGCCTGGCCGGGCGGTGCCAAGGTCGCCGTGCAATTCGTGCTCAACTACGAAGAAGGCGGCGAGAACTGCGTGTTGCATGGCGACGCTGCCTCGGAAGCCTTCCTGTCCGACATCGCCGGCGCCGCGCAATGGCCGGGCCAGCGCCACTGGAACATGGAATCGATCTACGAATACGGCGCCCGGGCCGGGTTCTGGCGCCTCCACCGCCTGTTCACCGGCGCCGGCATCCCGCTGACGATCTACGGCGTCGCCACCGCGCTCGCCCGTTCGCCCGAGCAGGTCGCGGCGATGAAAGCGGCGGGCTGGGAGATCGCCTCGCACGGGTTGAAATGGGTCGAGCACAAGGACATGCCCGAGGACGAGGAGCGCGCGGCCATCGCCGAGGCGATCCGGCTCCATACCGAGGTGGTCGGCGCCCGCCCGCTGGGCTGGTATACCGGCCGCTGCAGCGCCAACACCGTGCGGCTGGCCGCCGAGGAGGGCGGCTTCGCCTATATCTCCGACACCTATGACGACGATCTGCCCTACTGGCTCGAAGTCGGCGACCGCGATCAGCTGATCCTCCCCTACACGCTGGAAGCCAACGACATGCGCTTTGCCACCGCGCCGGGCTACATCACCGGCGAGCAGTTCTTCAAGTATCTCAAGGACGCCTTCGACATGCTCTATGCCGAGGGCGAAGCGGGCGCGCCGAAGATGATGTCGGTCGGGCTGCACAACCGGCTGATCGGCCGGCCGGGCAAGGCGGCGGGGCTCAAGCGTTTCCTCGACTACGCCCAAAGCCACGCCGACGTCTGGTTCCCGCGCCGGATCGACATCGCCCGCCACTGGGCCGAGACCCATCCGCACAAGCGCCGCGAGCGGCCCAGCGCCATGCCCAGACCGCGCTTCGTCGAAAGTTTCGGCGGCGTCTTCGAGCATTCGCCCTGGATCGCCGAACGCGCCTGGGGGCTGGAGCTGGGCCCGGCGCACGATACCGCCATCGGCGTCCACAGCGCCCTCTGCCGCGTCTTCCGGGCGGCCAGCCCCGAGGAACGGCTCGGCGTGCTGCGCGCCCACCCGGACCTGGCCGGCAAGCTCGCCGCCGCCAAGCGGCTGACCGCGGAATCCACCGCCGAACAGGCCAGCGCCGGGCTCGACGCCCTGACCGATGCCGAGCGGACCGAGTTCGAGCAGCTCAACGCGGCCTATGTGGAAAAGCACGGCTTCCCCTTCATCATCGCCGTGCGCGACCACGACAAGGCGGGCATCCTGCACGCCTTCCAGCGCCGGCTGCACAATGACCGCGACACGGAGTTCGCCGAGGCCTGCGCCCAGGTCGAACGTATCGCCGAACTGCGCCTGAAGGACATGCTATGACCGCTTACTACGCCCCCAAGGGCGGGCTGCCGCCCCAGACCGGCCTGATGACCGGCCGCGCCGTCTTCACCGAGGCCTATGCGGTGATCCCGAAAGGCGTGTTCTCGGACATCGTCACCAGCTTCCTGCCGGGCTGGACCAAGACCCGCATGTGGCTGATCGCCCGGCCGATGAGCGGCTTTTCGGAGACCTTCAGCCAATACGTGATGGAGGTCGCCCCCGGCGGCGGCTCCGACACGCCCGAGCCCGAGGCCGGCGCCGAGGGCGTGCTCTTCGTCACCGAGGGCGAGATCTGGCTGTCGCTCGACGGCAAGGAACACGAACTCGGCGCCGGCGGCTATGCCTATATCCCGGCGGGCTGCGAATGGCGGCTGCATAACGGCGCCGACCACCCGGCCCGGTTCCACTGGATCCGCAAGCTCTACGAGCCGGCGCCCGGCGTCGCCCCACCCGAGGCCTTCGTCACCTCGGACAAGGAGGTCGCCCCGGTCGCCATGCCCGGGACCGAGGGCCGCTGGGCCACGACCCGCTTCGTCGAGCCCGACGACCTGCGCCACGACATGCATGTCAACATCGTCACCTTCCAGCCCGGCGGCGTCATTCCCTTCGAGGAGACCCATGTCATGGAGCACGGGCTCTACGTCCTCGAGGGCAAGGCGGTCTACAAGCTCAACCAGGACTGGGTCGAGGTCGAGGCCGGCGATTTCATGTGGCTGCGCGCCTATTGCCCGCAGGCCTGCTATGCCGGCGGCCCGGGCCCGTTCCGCTACCTGCTCTACAAGGACGTCAACCGCCACGCCCGCCTGCGCGGCCCCGGCGCCTTCGGAGCCTTGAGATGACCCTGCGCTTCTTCCTTGTGGAAATACTCCGGGGGGTTGCCGTTGGTGCGCCATTGGTTCGAGCAACAATGGCGACGGGCAGCGCCCCCGGCCTTGTCCGCCCATGACCCGCACGATCCACACCGAGCCGCTGACCCGGGCCGCCTTCGCCCCCTTCGGCGACGTGCTCGAGGCCGAGGGCGCGCCGGACAAGATCATCAACCAGGGGCTTTGCGGCCGCTACCACGACCGGGCGCGGCTCGATTTCGGCCCCGACGGCCGGGCCGGGATCAGCCTGTTCAAGGCCGAGCCCCGCGCCCTGCCCTACCGGCTCGAGATGGTCGAGCGGCATCCGGAGGGCAGCCAGGCCTTCCTGCCGATGTCGCTCGACCCGTTCCTGGTCATCGTCGCGCCGGATGCCGGCGACCGCCCCGGCGCCCCGCGCGCCTTCCTGACCACGCCGGGCCAGGGCATCAACCTGCATCGCGGGACGTGGCACGGGGTGCTGACCCCGCTGGCCGCCCCCGGGCTGTTCGCCGTCATCGACCGGATCGGCGCGACGCCCAATCTCGAAGAACACTGGTTCGGCACGCCCTACACGGTCGTCGCCGCCATCTGACAGCGTTCGAGTGCAAGCCCGGCGGCCGGGGTCGCCCGCCGGGGAATAAAGACAGGCCCTGAACCGACAGAGAGGGACAGACATGACGCAATCAACCCATCCCGTGGACGAGGTGCTGCCGCCCGGCAAGCTTCTCACCCTCGGCATCCAGCACGTGCTGGTCATGTATGCCGGCGCCATCGCGGTGCCGCTGATCATCGGCCGCGTGCTCAAGCTGGCGCCGCAGGACGTGGCCTTCCTGATCTCGGCCGACCTGTTCGCCTGCGGCATCGTGACGATGATCCAGTCGCTGGGCGTGACGCCCTGGTTCGGCATCAAGCTGCCGGTGATGATGGGCGTCACCTTCGCCTCGGTCGGGCCGATGATCGGCGTGGCCATCGCCCATCCCGGCGCCGAGGGCGCGCGGATGATCTTCGGCGCGATCATCGGCGCCGGCGTCATCGGCATCCTGATCGCGCCGCTGGTGTCGAGGATGCTGCGCTTCTTCCCGCCGGTGGTGACGGGCACGATCATCCTGGTGATCGGAGTGACGCTGATGAAGATCGGCATCGCCTGGATCTTCGGCCTGCCGGTCGGCCCGACCGCGCCGAAGATGGTCAATCCCGATCATGCCGCCTGGCTGAACGCGGTCAAGCACGCCGCCGAGAGCGCCGGGGCCGCGGTGCCGCCGATGCCGGCGGGGCTGAAACTGGCGCCGACGCTGAACAACCCGGCCTATGCCAACCCGGCGAACATCGCCGTCTCGGCCGCGGTGCTGGCGGTGATCCTGCTGATCGCCCGCTTCGGCCGCGGCTTCGTCGCCAATATCGCGGTGCTGCTGGGCATCATTGCCGGCGGGGTGCTGGTCGCGCTGCTGGGGATGATGCATTTCGGCAAGGTGGCGACGGCCCACTGGTTCGCGCTGATCCCGCCGTTCCATTTCGGCATGCCGATCTTCGACCCGATCATGATCGTCACCTTCGTGCTGGTGATGATCGTGGTGATGATCGAATCGACCGGCATGTTTCTGGCCTTGGGCGACATGACCAACAGCCCGATCACCCAGAAACGGCTGGCCGCCGGGCTGCGCACCGACGGGCTGGGCGCGATCATCGGCGGGTTGTTCAACACCTTCCGCTATACCTCGTTCTCGCAGAATGTCGGGCTGGTCGGCGTCACCGGCATCCGCTCGCGCTTCGTCTGCGTCACCGGCGGGGCGATCCTGATCCTGCTCGGTCTGGTGCCGAAGATGGGCGCGCTGGTCGAGTCGCTGCCGACGGCCGTCCTCGGCGGCGCCGGGCTGGTGATGTTCGGCATGGTCGCGGCGACCGGCATCCGGATCCTCAGCCGGGTCGACTTCGTCACCAACCGCAACAACCTGTTCATCGTCGCGGTCGGGCTCGGCTTCGGGATGATCCCGCTGATCGCCCCGGACTTCAAGATGTGGATGCCGCACGAGATCCACCCGCTGATCGACTCCGGTATCCTGCTGGCGACGATCTCGACCCTGATCCTCAACGCGCTGTTCAACGGCGCCGGCGGGACGGCCGAGGACGCGCGCGAGGCGGCGGAAGCGGCCGAGGCGTAAGAAGGGCGAGGCGCGGTGAGTGTTCCCACCAGGCGGATCACGAGCCGCCCGGCGCCTGCCCGTGGGGAGGCGCCCCAACGCCCGAACGGTGCGGCTTATGGTGCCACACACCTCTTCTGACCAAGGTCAGCGCGCGGATGACAAAGCGCCTCCCCGCCGGGACGGGCAGGCGCTGCGCGGCGGCTCCGCCTTGTTTCCGCGCCAACCGGGCGCCACAACCGGCCCCACACACGCAAAAGGCCCCCGATCCCCGGGGGCCTTCACCGTTCCACATGCCGCCGCGCTCAGTCCTTGGCACGCTCGACATAGGAGTTGTCCTCGGTGTTGATCACCACCCGCGTCCCGGCGCTGATATGCGGCGGCACCATGATCCGCAGACCGTTGGTGCAGGTCGCCGGCTTGTAGGAGGACGAGGCGGTCTGGCCCTTCACCACCGGCTCGGTCATCTCGATCTCGACGGTGACCTTCTGCGGCAATTCGATGGCGATGGCGACGCCGTCATGGATCTTCAGAAAGCATTCGATGCCGTCGGTCAGGAACACCTTGCCATCGCCGACGACGTCGGCCCCGACGGTGATCTGCTCATAGGTCTCGGGCTCCATGAAGTGGAAGCCCTCGGCATCGTCGTAAAGGAAATTGTAGGTCTTTTCCTCGACATGGGCGCGTTCGACCTGCTCGGTCGTCTTCCAGCGTTCCGACACCTTGGTCCCGTCCGAGATCCGCCGCATATCGACCTGGGTCACCGGGGTGCCCTTGCCGGGGTGGAAGTTCTGGGCAGTGAGGACGACATAGAGCTTGCCGTCGATATCGAGCACATTGCCCTTCCGAATGCTGGACGCGATGACTTTCATGCCGGGTCTTCCTTGTGATGACGCGGCCCGCGTCGTAATCAGCGCGGGCCTTTTCCGTCGCACTAGAGCATGTTCCCCCGAAATTCCAGCCGAAAGCGCCTTTCACCCGTGTCACACGCCCTTCCAACTCCGCCCTGGTGGACGCCCGAGCGCCATGCCGACCGCCGGCCAATGCTGCTCGCCCGCAACCGCATCCAGCAGGCGATCCGTGTCTGGCTGGCCGAGGAGGGCTTCACCGAGGTCGATCCCGCGGCGCTCGCCCTGTCTCCGGGCAACGAGGCGCATCTGCATGCCTTCGCCACCGAGGCGATCGGCAATGACGGCCAGCCGCGGCGGATGTACCTGCACACCTCGCCCGAATTCGCGATGAAGAAGCTGCTGGCGGCGGGCGAGACCCGGATCGCCGCCTTCGCCCATGTCTGGCGCAACCGCGAGCGCGGGGTGCTGCACAGCCCGGAATTCACCATGCTGGAATGGTACCGCACGGGCGAGCCCTACGAGGTTCTGATCGACGATTGCGCCGCGATGCTGCGGCTGGCCGCCGAGGCCGCCGGCAGCCGCGAGTTGCGCTTCCGCGACAGCACTTGCGATGCCTTCGCCGCCCCCGAGCGGCTGAGCGTGGCCGAGGCCTTCCGGCGCCACGCCGGCATCGACCTGCTTGCCACCGTCGGGCCGGACGGCGCCCCGAACGCGGAGGCGCTGCGGGCGGCGATGGCGGCGGCCGGGCTGCGGGCAGCCCCCGACGACGGCTGGTCCGACATGCTCTCCCGCGTGCTGGTCGAGAAGGTCGAGCCGCATCTCGGCCATGGCCGGCCGACCGTGCTCGACCGCTACCCGGCCGCCGAGGCCGCGCTGGCCCGCCGGGCCGCCGACGATCCCCGGGTGGCGGAACGGTTCGAGCTCTATGCCTGCGGGGTCGAACTGGCCAACAGCTTCGGCGAGCTGACCGACCCGGCCGAACAGCGCCGCCGCTTCATCGCCGAGATGGACGAGAAGGAACGGGTCTACGGCGAACGCTACCCGCTGGACGAGGACTTCCTTGAGGCGCTAGAATTGATGCCAGCCAGCAGCGGCATCGCGCTCGGCTTCGACCGGCTGGTGATGCTGGCGACTGCCGCGCCACGGATCGACGCGGTGATCTGGGCACCGGTGCCCGGATGATGCCGTAACTGAGGGCGGAATCTCGCAATTGACTGCGGGCTTGACGTAACCCTCTGGAACATTGCGCAGGCAGCGGTGGTCCGGGGGTGCCGGGCGCCGGCGTCCCTCAGACCTCGACCTCGAGCGCCACGCCCTTCTCCTGCGCCAGCCGCAGCGCCGCCGCCGCCGCCGCCAGATCCTGCAGCCCGACCCCGGTGCCGTCGAACAGCGTCACCTCGTCCTCCGAGCGCCGCCCCGGATGGGCGCCGATGATCACCCGGCCGATCTCGGTGATGTCACCCTCGGCGATCAGCCCCTCGGCCACCGCGTGCTGCGCTTCGCCGATGCTCACCGATTGCGCCAGCTCGTCGGTGAATACCGTGGCACCGGCCAACAGTGCCGCCTCGACCTCCTGCTTGCCCTTGGTGTCGGTGCCCATGCAGGCGATATGGGTGCCCGGCCTGACCTGGTCGGCCATCAGGATCGGCGCGAAGGAGGAGGTGATCGAGACGATCACGTCGGCTTCGGCGCCCAGATGATCCAGCTTGACCGCCTCGAAGGGCAGGCCCAGTTCGGTCGCCGTCTCTTCCAGCCGGACCAGCATCTCGGGATGCAGGTTCCAGCCGACCACCTTCTCGAAGCTCCGCTGCCGCACCGCCGCCCGCATCTGGAAGGCCGACTGGTGGCCGGCACCGATCATCCCCAGCACCTTGGCATCCTTGCGCGCGAGATGGTTGATCGACACCGCCGAGGCCGCCGCCGTGCGCAGCGCGGTCAGCAGGTTGCCGCCCACCAGCGCCTGCGGCCGGCCGGTATCTGGATCGAACAGCACCACCGTCGACTGGTGGTTGGTCAGGCCCTTCTCGGCGTTGCCCGGCCAGTAGCCGCCCGACTTCAGCCCCAGCACCAGCCCGGCACGGTCGAAGCCCGACTTGAAACCGTAGAGCGCATCGGCATAGCCGATCGCCTCGCGCACGACGGGGAAGTTGTAGGCCTCCTCGCGCGCCATCGCCGCGAACACCCCTTCCACCGCCTGATAGGCCGCGTCCTCGCCGATCAGACCGGCGATCTCCCCCTCGGGCACGATGAACATCTGCACGTTTCCCGTTACTTTCTGCTTGAAAATATCCCCGCCGGAGGCATCCGCGGCAAGCCACGGGCGCACGCCGGCGGGAAGCGTCACTCCAAGTTGTCGGGCCTCAGTACGCCTTGCCGCGCGCCGTCACCGGGATCAGCCGCTCGACGACGCCGCCGCGCACGCCGACATACCAGTCCCAGACGTTGCAGGTCGGGTCGCAATGGCCCGGCACCAGCCGCAGCTTGTCGCCGACCGACAGCACGTGTTTCTTGTCCTCGATCACCCCGTGCTCGTCCGAGCACTTGATGTAGCTGACGTCGTCGCGGCCGAAGACCACCGGTAGGCCGGAGTCGACCGACTGCGCCTTGAGCCCGGCATCGCAGACCGCGAGCTGATCCTTGGCGTGGCTCATCACCCCGGTCAGCAGGAACAGCGCATGCTCGAACTGGGTCTCGTCGATGCGCTGGCCGTTCTCGTCATGGATGCGGCCGTAATCGGCGTCCATGAAGGCGTAAGAGCCGCATTGCAGCTCGTTATAGACGCCCGAGCTGCCCTCGAAATAGTAGCTGCCGGTGCCGGCGCCGCCGACGATGGCGCAGCTCAGCCCCTCGCCCTTCAGCGCCGCGACGGCGTCGGTCACCATCGCCACCGCGATGTCGATCTTGGCCTTGCGGTCGGCATATTCGGTCAGGTGCTGCATCGCGCCCTGATAGGCCTGGAGACCCGAGAAGATCAGCCCCTCGGCCGCGTCGATCGCCTTGGCGATCTCGACCACCGCCGGCGTCGTCGTCACGCCGCAGCGGCCCGCGCCGCAGTCGATCTCGACCAGCACCTCGATCGTGGTGCCGTGGCGCTGCGCCGCTTCCGACAGGTCGGCGACGTTGTCGATGTCGTCGACGCAGACGATGGTGCGGGCGCCCAGCTTGGGCAGCCGCGCCAGCCGGTCGATCTTGGCCGCGTCGCGGACCTGGTTCGAGACCAGCACGTCGCGCAGACCGGCACGGACGAAGGATTCCGCCTCGCTGACCTTCTGGCAGCAGATACCGCAGGCACCGGCCGCGATCTGCATCAGCGCGATATCGGCCGACTTGTGCATCTTGCCATGGACCCGCAGCCGCACGCCCATCTGGTCGGAGAAGCCCTGCATCTTGGCGATGTTGCGGTCCAGCGCGTCGAGATCGACGATCAGCGCCGGTGTCTGGATGTCGGCCTCGGCCATGCCCGGCGCGGCCGGGATGTCATAGCCGACTTCGAGGCCTTCGAATGTCACGGGAGCGTTCATGTTGTCCTCCTCAGCCCTTGATCCAGGGCAGATGGTCCAGGTCGACGTTGCCGCCGGTGATGATGACGCCGACGCGCTTGCCGGCAAAGATGTCCTTGTTCTTCAGGATCGTCGCCAGCGGCACCGCGCTCGACGGTTCCATGACGATCTTCATCCGCTTCCAGATCGTCTTCATCGCCGCGACGATCTCGTCCTCCTCGGCGGTCAGGATATCCGTCACGAAGTTCCGGACAAAGTGCCAGGTCAGCTCCTTCAGCGGCACCTTGAGCCCGTCCGCCACCGTCTCGGGCGCATCGTCGGCGATGATATGGCCGGCGCGGAAGCTGCGCGCCGCATCGTCGGCCTGTTTCGGCTCGGCGGCATAGACCTTCACCCCCGGCGCGACATGCGACAGCGTCAGGCAGGAACCCGAGATCATGCCGCCGCCGCCGATCGGCGCGACCACGGCATCGAGCCCCTCGACCTGGCTTGCCAGCTCGCGCGAGCAGGTGCCCTGGCCGGCGATCACGCGCGGGTCGTTATAGGGATGGACGAATTCGGCCCCGGTCTCGGCCACGACCTCGGCGAAGACCGCCTCGCGCGAGCTTGTCGAGGGCTCGCATTCCACCACCCGGCCGCCATAGCCCTTGACTGCGTCCTTCTTGGCCTGCGGCGCGGTGCGCGGCATGACCACGGTGCAGGGGATGCCCCGGCGCCCGGCGGCATAGCTCAGCGACAGACCGTGATTGCCGCTGGAATGGGTCGCGACCCCCCTGGCCGCCTGTTCGTCCGACAGCCCGAACACCGCGTTCGACGCCCCGCGCACCTTGAACGCGCCGGCTTTCTGGAAGTTCTCGCATTTGAAGAACAGCTCGGCCCCGGTCAGCCGGTTGAGATAGGACGAGGTCAGCACCGGCGTGCGGTGGATATAGGGCGCGATCCGCTCATTCGCCGCGACGACGTCGTCATAGGTGGGGATATACATCTCGCTCACGTCTTTCATCCGAGACTCCAAGCCTCTTCTTCTTTGTCAAAATACTCAAATCCGCCGGACCCCACAGGCGCGGCGCCCGGGCCAAGGCCGCCGGCCTCAGGCCGCCGCCCGCACCGCCGCGCCCTGGCCGCGATAGTAGTCCTGCGCCGCCGCGACGCCAGAACCCAGCGTTAGGGGCAAGCCGAGGTCGGCCATGCACATCTCGGCCACGGCCAGGCCCGACAGCATCATCGCGTCGGTCAGGCTGCCGAGATGGCCGATGCGGAACACCTTGCCGGCGACCTCGCCCAGCCCGACGCCGAAGGCCATGCCGTATTTCTCGGCCGCCAGCGTCACCACCGCTGTGCCGTCGAAACCCTCGGGCACGACCACCGCGGTGACAGTGTCGGAATAGAGCTCCGGCGAAACCGCGCAGGGGGTCATTCCCCAGGCGGCAACGGCGCGGCGGACGCCCTCGGCGATGCGGGCGTGGCGGGCATAGACATTTTCCAGCCCCTCCCCGGTCAGCATCTTCACCGATTCCGCCAGCCCGTTGATCAGCCCGACCGGCGGCGTGTAGGGGTAGCCGCCGCCGGCATAGCTGTTCAGCATGTCGCGGAAGTCGAAGAAGGTGCGCGGCAGTTGCGCCGTCTCCATCGCCGCCAGCGCCTTGCGGCTGACGCCGAGGATGGCCAGGCCGGCGGGCAGCATGAAGCCCTTCTGGCTGCCGGCGACGGCGATATCGACGCCCCAGCCTTCCATCTCGAACGGCATCGAGCCGATCGACGAGACGCCGTCGACGAACAGCAGCGCCGGGTGGCCGGCGGCGTCCAGCGCCCGGCGGATGCCGGCGATGTCCGATTTCACCCCCGTCGCGGTCTCGTTATGCGTCGCCAGCACCGCCTTGATGCGATGCGTTGCATCGACGGCGAGCGCGGCCTCGATGGCCGCGACCGGCGCGCCCTGCCCCCACGGGGTTTCGAGGATCTCGACGTTCAGACCGTGGCGCTGGCACAGGTCGATCCAGCGCTGGCTGAACATGCCGAAGCGCGCCGCCAGCACCGTGTCGCCGGGCGACAGCGTGTTCGAGATCGCCGCCTCCCAGCCGCCGGTGCCGGTCGAGGGCAGCAGGATCACCTCGCCGTCGCGCAGCCCCATGACCTGCTTCACGCCCGCGACGGCGGGGCGGAAGATCTTGGCGAAATCGGGCGAGCGATGGTCGAGCGTGGCCATGTCGCAGGCCTTGCGGATCGCTTCGGGGATATTCGTCGGGCCGGGAATGAAAACCGGGTTCTGCGCTGACATGCGAGGTCCTCCCAATGGATTGAGCAAAGGCTAGGGCCGCGGGGCGACAGGCACAATTTTTTCGAAAATGTTTTTCATTTTGCGAAAAATACAGCCAAGCCCCTTGCAAACAAGGGCGTTCGCGTTTTTCATTGGCTGAAATTGGCTTTCACCATATGGAAATTCGTTCCCGGAAGGCGCCGCCATGACCGACTCCCCCCCCGCCCCGCGCCCCCGTGGCCGGCCCAGGGCCTTTCACGACAAGACCGAGCAGAACACCGTCCAGTCGCTCGACCGGGCGATGCGGCTGCTCAGGCTGCTCAGTGACTCGGCCGGGCTGACGCTGAGCGAACTGGCCCAGCAGGCCGGCCAATCGCCGGCCACGGTCTACCGCGTGCTGGTGACGCTGCAGGGCCACGGCATGGTCGAGATCGAGGAGCCGGGGCAGCTGTGGCATGTCGGGCCGGGCAGCTTCCGCATCGGCTCGGCCTTCCTGCGCCGGACCAAGGTGGCCGAGCGCGCGCGCGGCCGGATGCAGGCGCTGATGCGGGCGACGGGCGAGACCGCCAACCTCGGCATCGAGAGCCGCGACGAGGTGCTGTTCCTGGCCCAGGTCGAGACCCACGAGGCGATCCGCGCCTTCTTCCCGCCCGGCACGCTGAGCCCGATGCATGTCTCCGGCATCGGCAAGGCGCTGCTGGCCTGGCTGCCCGAGGACCGGGTGCGCGAGATCGCTGCCCATCGCGGGCTGGAGCGGTTCACCCCCCGCTCGCTGACCAGCTTGGCGGCGCTGATGGACGACCTCGCCACGACAAGGGCGCGCGGGTATGCGGTGGACGATCAGGAAAAGGCGGAAGGCATGCGCTGCATCGCCGCGCCGATCTTCAACGCGTATCGAGAGCCGGTCGCCGGTCTTTCGGTTTCGGGCCCGACCTTCCGCATGGGGCTGGAAGATGCCGACCGGATCGGCGCCCAGGTCGTCGAGGCGGCGGCAGCCGTCACCGAGGCCATCGGCGGGGTGCGACCCTAGGGCCGGGGGCTTCGCGCCCCCGGACCCCCGCGGAGTATTTGGGCAAAGAAGAAGATCAGGCTTCCGGTGCCCCCCAGCCGCCGCCACCCGGGGTCAGCATCTCGAAGCCGGCGCCGGCGGGCAGGTCGCGCTCGTCGTTGCCGTCGAGGCGCTCGCGGCGGCCGTCGGACCACAGCGCCCAGTTCTCGCCCACCGCGCCGGGGGCGCCGCCGGCGGCGCCGAAGGGCGGAACGATGCGGTGCGAGCACAGCGTCGTCACCGTCACCGGTTCGAGGAAACGCAGCACCCGGCGGACGCCGTTGCCGCCATGCCATTCGCCGGCGCCGCCCGAGCCGGGGCGGATGCCGAAGACCTCGAGCCGGACCGGGAAGCGTTTTTCGAGGATCTCCGGGTCGGTCATCCGCGTGTTGGTCATGTGGCTCTGCACCGCGTCGCAGCCGTCGAAGCCGGGCCCGGCGCCGGTGCCGCCGGCGATTGTTTCGTAATTCTGGAAAGTTTCGTTCCCCCAGACGAAATTGTTCATCGTCGCCTGGCTGCCGGCGATCACCCCCAGCGCGCCGTAGAGCGCGTTGCAGGCGGCCTGGCTGACCTCGGTATTGCCAGCAATCACCGCTGCCGGATAGCGCGGGTTCAGCATCGTGCCCTCGGGCACGACGATGTCGAGCGGCTTGAGGCAGCCCTCGTTGAGCGGGATCTCCTTGCCGACCAGGGTGCGGAAGACATAAAGGACGACCGCCCGCGCCACCGCCAGCGGGGCGTTGTAGTTGCCCGCGTATTGCGCGCTGGTGCCGGTGAAGTCGATCTTCGCCGCGCGCGCCTGCCGGTCGACGCGGACCGCGACCTCGATCGTGGTGCCGATATCCATCGGGTAGGAGAAGCGGCCGTCCTTGAGCCGGTCGATCACCTGCCGCACCAGTTCCTCGGCATTGCGCTGGACATGGCCCATATAGGCCGTCACCACCTCCGCCCCGTAGCTCTCGACCACCTTGAGCAGCTCGCGCCGCCCGGTCTCGTTCGCCGCCACCTGGGCCTTGAGGTCGGCAAGGTTCTGGACCGGGTTGCGGCAGGGCCAGCGGCCGGAGCCGAGCACGGCGCGGGCCTCGTCCTCGAGGAACCGGCCCCGGTCGACGAGGCGGACATTGTCGATCAGCACGCCCTCCTCCTCGATCACGGTGCTGTCGGGCGGCGACGAGCCCGGCGTGCGGCCGCCGATATCGGCATGGTGGCCGCGCGACCCGAGCCAGAAGGCGGGCGTGTCGCCGACGAAGACCGGCGTCACCACGGTGACGTCGGGCAGGTGGGTGCCACCGTTATAGGGCGAGTTGAGCATGAAGGCGTCGCCGGAGCGGAACTGCCCGGCATTCTCGCGCATCACCGTCTTGATGCTGTCGGACATCGAGCCGAGATGGACCGGCACATGCGGCGCATTGGCGACAAGGTCGCCGGCCGCATCGAAGATGGCGCAGGAGAAATCGAGCCGCTCCTTGATATTCACCGACCACGAGGTGTTGGCCAGCGTCGCCCCCATCTGGTCGGCCACCGACATGAACAGGTTGTTGAACACCTCCAGCAGCACCGGATCGACCTCGGTCCCGGCCGCCGGCGGCCGGGCCAGCGCGGCGCTGCGCTCGAGGATCAGGTTGCCACGGGTATCGGCGCGGGCGGTCCAGCCGGGCTCGACCACCGTGGTGCCGGTCGGCTCGGTCAGGATGGCGGGGCCGGTGAGCTTGGCGCCGGCACCGAGGCTGTCGCGGGCATAGAGCGGCACCGGCCGGATCTCGCCGCCGAGGAAGACCTCGAGCTGGTCGCGCGGCTCCGGCATCCCTGCCTCGGGTGCGGCTTCCTCGGGCAATTCGCTGGCGCCGCCGATCGCCTCGACGCTGACCAGGTCGTAGAACAGCGCCCGTTCCGGCGAGGTGAAGCCGAAGCGGGCCAGGTGCGCGGCCTCGAAATCGGCCTGCATCTGTTCCGCCGTGCCGAACGGCACTTCGAGGGTCTGGTGCGAGCCCTCGTAGCGCAGATGGGCGCGGGCCTCGTTGCGGATGGTTTCCGGCGCAACGCCCTGGGCGGCGACCTCGGCCCCGGCCTGCTCGGCCAGCTTGTCGACGGCGGCCTGCGCGGCGGCGATATCGGCCAGCGGCGCGTCGAGCTGGACCTCGCGCAGGCTGCGGATCTCGGCCAGGCCCATGCCGTAGGCCGACAGCACGCCGGCGAAGGGATGCAGGAAGACCCGGCTCATACCCAGCGCGTCGGCGACGAGGCAGGCATGCTGGCCGCCGGCGCCGCCGAAGCATTGCAGGGTGTAACCGGTGACGTCATGGCCGCGCTGGACCGAGATCTTCTTGATCGCGTTGGCCATGTTGTCGACGGCGATGCGCAAGAAGCCCTCGGCCACCGCTTCCGGCGTCTCGGCCGGCTGACCGGTCGCTTCGGCGATCTCGACCGCCAGCGCGGCAAATTTCTCGCGCACCACCTCGGCGTCCAGCGGCTGGTCGCCCTCGGGCCCGAACACCGCCGGGAAATGGCGCGGCGACAGCTTGCCCAGCATGACGTTGCAGTCGGTGATCGTCAGCGGCCCGCCGCGGCGATAGGCGGCCGGACCGGGATTGGCGCCGGCGCTCTCGGGGCCGACCTGGTAGCGGCCGTCGCGGAACGAGCAGATCGAGCCGCCACCCGCCGCCACGGTATGGATGTCCATCATCGGCGCCCGCATCCGCACCCCGGCCACCTCGGTCTCGAACGAACGTTCGTAAACGCCGGCATAGTGGCTGACATCGGTCGAGGTGCCGCCCATGTCGAAGCCGATCAGGCGGTCGAAGCCGGCGGCCTCGGCCGTCTTGACCATGCCGACGATGCCGCCGGCGGGACCGGACAGGATCGCGTCCTTGCCCTGGAACCGCTGGGCGTCGGTCAGCCCGCCATTCGACTGCATGAACAACAGCCGCTCGGTCGCCGATCCCATGTCGAGCGCCTCGGCGACCTGGGCGACGTAGCGGCGCAGGATCGGCGAGAGATAGGCATCGACGACGGTGGTATCGCCGCGCCCGACCAGCTTGGCCAGGCGCGAGACCTCGTGGCTGGTCGAGACCTGGCTGAAACCCTCGGCGCGGGCGATCTCGGCCACGCGGGCCTCGTGATCGGGGTTGAGATAACCGTGCAGGAAGGCGATGGCGACGGCGCGGATGCCCTCGGCATGGGCGGCCTTGAGCGCGGCGCGGGCGGCTTCCTCGTCGAGCGGGGCGATCTCCTCGCCCTCGGCGTTCAGTCGGCCGGGCACCTCGGCGACCTGTTCATAGAGCAGGTCGGGGCGCTTGATGTTGAGGTCGAACAGCCGCGGCCGGGCCTGGTAGCCGATGCGCAGCAGGTCGCGGAAACCCTCGGTGATCAGCAGCAGCACGCGCTCGCCCTTGCGCTCCAGCAGGGCGTTGGTGGCCACCGTGGTGCCCATCTTGACGGCGCGGATGGCGCCTGCGGGCAGGACGTCGCCGGCGGACAGACCGAGCAGCTCGCGGATGCCCTGGACGGCGGCGTCGCGATAGCGCTCGGGGTTCTCCGACAGCAGCTTGTGGGTCACCAGGACGCCGTCCGGACGCCGCGCCACCACATCGGTGAAGGTGCCGCCCCGGTCGATCCAGAAATCCCAATTGTCCGCGCTCATCGTGCCCTCCGGTCCTGCCCCCCCTCACGGGTCCGGCATCGGTGGTGGAATGTCAACTCGGTAGAGGGCCGCGCCTCGGCGGGGCCGGAAGCGGCCGTCACGACCGGCGTGCCGCGCCCAATCGCGATGCGCCCTGCCCGGCAAGCGATCCGAAGGCGACGGCCGTCAGCAGGCCGTTGCCCGAGAGATAGCCGTCCGGGTCGGGGCCGGAAACGCCCGCCGCCGCGCCGCCGGCGGCGAAGAGATTGGGCAACGGCGTCCCGTCCGCGGTGAAGACCCGGGCGTCGTCGCCGATCAGCAGCCCGCCCTGGGTGTGGAACAGGGCGCCGGTGACGCGGACGGCGTGGAAGGGCGGCGTCAGCGCGGGACGCGTGGTGAAATTCCGGCCGAGCGGGTCCGTCGCCTGCCCCTGTGCACAAGCTGCGCAGAGGGCCAGTGTCTCGGCCAGCGCGGCCATGGGCAGGCCGGTGACCCGGGCCAGCTCGACCACGCTCGCCCCGCTCAGCACCGCCCCGGCGGCCTCGGCGGCGCGGAAGTCGGGAAAGCCGCGCGCCAGCGCCAGCAGCCGGTCGTCGAAGATGTCCCAGGCGATTCCGTCGGGCTGGTCCAGCACGTCGAGCGCCTGCTCGGAATAGCCGCGATGCTCGTCGGCGAAGCGCCGGCCGTCGGCATTGACCTGGATGCCGCCCTCGGCCATCAGCGCCCAGGTAATCAGCACCCCGTGCGGATGGGCGAGCGAGCCGTGGCCCTGGCAGCCGGACAGGTCCTGCACCGCGCCGCCCAGCGCCTGGCCCCAGAGCAGCGCGTCGCCGCGATTGCCGGGATGGCCGTAATAGGGCGCAGCGGCCATCGCCGGGACATGCCGGGCCACCAGCTCCGGGTTGCCGCCATAGCCCGAGCTGGCCAGCACCAGCGCGGCGCAGCCGATCCGTTCGACACGGCCGTCCGGACGGGTGACCTCGGCCGCGACCACGCGCTGCCCGTCGGCGTACAGCGCCGTCACATGGGCGTCGGTGACGACGGGGACGCCCGCCGCCTCGACCGCAGCGCCAAGCCGGGCCAGCAGCGCGGCGCCGGTGCGTTCCGGCACCGCGTGCATGCGGTGCGCCGAGTGGCCGGGATAGAGGAAATCGGTCAGCAATTCCCACTCCAGGCCATGCACCTCGGCCAGCCAGTCGAGCACCGGGCCGATGCTGCACGCCGCCAACGCCCCGAGCCGGGCATCGCCGGTGCCGTGGCTCTTGCGGGCGATATCGGCGGCGAAGGCCTCGGCGCTGTCGGTGACGCCGGCCGCCTTCTGCGTCCGCGTGCCCGGCGCCGGGATGAAGCCCGACGACATCGCCGTGCTGCCCGCCGGCCGCGGGTCGCGTTCCAGCACCATCGCCTCGGTCCCTGCATCCGCCAGCCGCAGCGCCGCCACCATGCCCGCCGCCCCGGCGCCGATCACCAGCACCTCGACGCTCAGGTCGAAGCGGTCCGGGGGCGGCAGCACCCGGCTCATGCCAGCCGCGCCGCCATCTCGGCGCAGGTCGCCGTCTCGGACACGGTGGCAAGCGCGGCGATGGTCGCCTCGTGCGTGGCCTCGGAAAAGGCGGCGCAGCCGTCGGTCAGCAGGATCGTGTGCAGGTCGCGGACATGGGCATCGCGCAGGGTCGAGGCGACGCCGCCATTGGTGACGATGCCGCAGACGATCACGGTGTCGATCCCGGTCTTGCGCAGCAGCCATTCCAGCCGAGTCTGGTAGAACGCCGAATAGGCGACCTTCTCGACGCTCAGGTCGGCCGGCTGCAGGGTATCGACAAGCTGATGGCCCCAGGCACCGGGCTGGAAGTCGCCCTTGCGCAGGAACGGCCGCAGCTTCTTGAGATGGGGCGAGATCATCGGCTCGCCGCCCTTGGCGGGGACCAGCGTGAACTGGGTCGAGACGATCCAGCCGCCCTTGGCGCGCAAAGCGTCGGCGACAGGTTTCACGCGTTCCGGCAATGCGGCGATGGCGGCGGCGGATTGGCCGGCGCGGCCATAGGCCCCCTTCGGGTCGAGGAAATCGTTCTGCAGATCGACGATCAGAAGCGCGGTGCGCGCGGGGTCGAAATCGCTCATGTCTGGCGCTCCAGGATCAGGTTGCCGAAGGTGTCGCAGCGGGCCTGCAGCCCGGGATCGACGAAGATCGTGGTGTCGGCCTGTTCCAGCAGGCACGGGCCGGAGACCACGGCGCCCACCGCCAGCGCGAGGCGGTCGTAGACCGGCACCTGCTGCCAGCCGCCGGCGACGAAGACATCGCGTCGGGCGATGACGCAGTCGGCCGCGGGGCGGCCGTCGGTCGGGGCGAAGACGGTCATGTCGAAGGGCGGGCGGCGGCCGATGACGGCGACGCGCAGGTTCATCACCCGCTTGGGAATGCCGTCCAGCAGCCGCCCGAAGGCCGCCTTGTAGGCCGCGTCGAAGGCTTCGGAGATCGCCTCTGCCGTCAGGCCGCCCTCGGGCACGGCCAGCGGCACCGCAACGGTATGGGTCTGGCCAAGATAGAGCATGTCGAGCTCGAACACCTCCTCGACCCCGGCGAAGGCCACGCCGGCGCGGTCGAGCAGGGCGTGCAGCTCGTCCGCCACCGCCTGCATCTCCTTGCCCAGCGCGTCGGCATCGAGCTCCGACAGCATCCGGTTCACCGTCCGCACCCGATCGTGGCGCATGTCGGCGACGACGCAGCCCAGCGCCGAGGTCACGCCGGGATAGCGCGGCACCAGCGCGCCCTTGAGCCCGCAATCGTCGATCAGCGCCCCGACATGGAGCGAGCCGCCGCCGCCGAAGGGCATGGCGTGGAACCGTGCCGGGTCGTAGCCGCGCTCGATCGAGACCAGGCGGATCGCCCCCGCCATCTTGGCATTGGCCACCCGCAGGATCGCCTCGGCGGCGGCTTCCGGGCTCAGCCCCAGCGGATCGCCGACGCTGCGGGCGACGGCGGCGCGCGCCGCCTCGACATCCAGCCGGTCGAGCGTGCCGCCGATCGGCCGGTCGGCATTGATCCGGCCGAGCACGAGGTTGGCATCGGTCAGCGTCGGCCGGTCGTTGCCGAGGCCATAGCAGACCGGCCCGGGATGCGAGCCCGCGCTTTCCGGCCCGACCTGCAGCAGCCCGCCCGCGTCGATCGAGGCGATCGAACCGCCGCCGGCGCCGATGGTGGTGATCTCGATCATCGGGGTGCGGACGACGAGACCGAAATCGATCGCGGTCTGCGCCGCCAGCGCCGCCTCGCCGCCGGCGATCAGCGACACGTCGAAGGAGGTGCCGCCGAGGTCGCAGGTGATGATGTCGCCGATCCCGGCCGCGCCGGCGATCGCCTGGGCCGCGCGCACGCCGGCGGCCGGGCCCGACAGCGCCGTGCGCACCGGGTAGGCCCGGGCGGTGTCGACCGACATCACCCCGCCATTCGACTGCACGATCAGCAGGTCGCCGTCGAAGCCGTGTTCGGCCAGCCCGGCGTCGAGCCGGTCCATGTAGGACGAGACGACGGGTTGCAGATAGGCGTTGAGGCCGGCCGTCGAGACCCGTTCGAATTCGCGGATCTCGGGCAGGATCTCGGTCGCGCGGGTGACATAGGCGTTGGGCCAGACGGCACGGACGGCCTCGGTCGCGGCACGCTCGTTGGCGTCGTTGGCATAGGAGTTGACGAAGAAGACCACGACCGAGGCGCAGCCCATCTCGAGCAGCTGCCGCGCCGCCGCCTGGACCTCTTCGGGATCGACGGCGGTCACCACGGTGCCGTCGGCATGGGTGCGCTCGGCCACTTCGAGGCGGCGGTCGCGGCGGATCACCGGGGTGAAATCGCCGCGCAGGCCCCAGGTCTGCGGCCGGTCGCGCCGCCGCATCTCGAGCACGTCGCGGAAGCCGGCGCTGGTGATCATGCCGGTGACGGCGCCCTTGCGTTCCAGCAGCGCGTTGGTGCCGGTGGTGGTGCCGTGGATCACCGAGGCGATGGCGCCGAAATCGTCGATCTTGCGGCCGATCCCCTCGACCAGCCCGCGCGACTGGTTGTCCAGCGTCGAGGGCAGCTTGGTGATCCCGGCCTCGCCGGTCTCCTGGTTGAGGACGAAGATGTCGGTGAAGGTGCCGCCGACATCGACGCCGACGGCATAGGGTTTGGTGGTCATGGATCAGCCCTTCGTCACATAGCCGAGATCGCGGTCGCGCTGGCGCGCCTCCGGGGTGCGGGCCGCCGGGTCGCCCCAGCCGCCGCCGCCGGGGCTTTCCAGCCGCACCCTGTCGCCGCGCGACAGCCTGGCGCCGTGGAGTTTCGAGGTCATCGGCGGTTCGGTCGGCACCCCGTTCACCGGGTAGGTGAAGCGGTTCAGCGCCGCGTCGCCGCCGCCATTGGCGCCGCGCGGCGCGTGGCGACCACGTTCGCCGAACAGGAACAGGTCGGCCTGCTCTTCCAGCAGCTCGATCTCGTAGACCGCGCCGAGGCCGCCGCGGTGCTGTCCGTCGCCGCCCGAATCCGGCCGCAGCGCCCATTCGGTGAACTTGACCGGGTAGGCGGCCTCGAGGATTTCCAGCGGCGGGATCGTCGCGGTCGAGATCGGGGCGTTGCCGTGGCTGAGGCCGTCGCCGTCGGAATGGCCGCCATGGCCGCCGCCGAAGAACGAGAACAGCACCCAGCGCCGGCCGTCGCCGCGCGTCCCCGCCATCGACAGCGCGTTGATCGTGCCATAGGCGCAGGCCGGGGCGCGCTCGGGCGCGATCCGGCCGACCGCCTGGAAGACGACGTCGATCAGGCGCAGGATGGTCTCGGTATAGCCGCCCACCGGTTTCGGCGCCTCGACCGCCAGCAGCGATCCGGGATCGGTGACCACCTCGACCGGGGCCAGCACGCCGGCATTGGCCGGCACGTCGCCGAAGATGTGCTTGAGGGCGACGTAGCAGGCCGCGACGGTAGTGGTGCGGGCGATGTTCACCGGCCCGGCGCAGGCCGGCGAGGAGCGCGAGAAATCGAGGGTCAGCGCATCGCCGTCGATGGTCATGTCGAGCGCGATCTTCAGCGGCGCATCGACGATGCCGTCGTTGTCGAGCCAGTCCTCGACGCTGACCTTGCCATCCGGCAGGCCGCGGATCTCGGCCCGCATGATCTCGGCGGCGCTGGCGCGCAGGGCGTCGAACGCCGCGGCGCAGGTGGCGTCGCCATATTCGTCCAGCAGCTGATGCATCCGCTTCACGCCCAGCTCCAGCGCGTTGATCTGACCGTTCAAGTCGCCGTAGAGCGAGCCCGGCAGGCGCGAGTTGGCCGACAGGATCGAGACGATGTCGGGCCGGTAGACCCCGGCATCGAACAGCTTGACCGGCGGGATCAGCATCCCCTCCTGGAAGCTCTCGGTCGCGACCGGGTTGTAGTTGCCCGGCACGTTGCCGCCGACATCGTGCCAGTGGCCGACCGAGGCGAGGTAGCAGAACACCTTGCCGTCGCGGAACAGTGGCCGGACGAGGCGGAAATCCGACAGGTGGGTGCCGCCGAGATAGGGATCGTTGAAGATCCAGACGTCGCCGTCCTTCGGCCCGCCCTCCTCGGCCGCCTTCTCGATCACCGCCTTGACCGCAAAGGCCATGACGCCGACGAAGATCGGCAGGCCCGACTTGCCCTGGGCCAGCGTCTCGCCGGTTTCGGCGTCGTAGAGCCCGTGCGAGGCGTCATGCGCCTCGGCGATGATCGGGTTGAAGGCCGAGCGGAACAGCGTCGCGTCCATCTCGTCGGCGATCTGCTCGAACCGGCCCTTGAGGATCGCGAGGGTGACGGGATCGAGGCTCATTCATCGTCTCCATAGCTGTCGCCGCGGGCGAGGATCGCGGGCGTGCCGATCAGGTCGTTGAGACCGGCGAAATCGAACATCCGGTCGGCGAAGGGGGCATTGGTGCCGTTGGCCATCAGGCTGGCGTAGAAGTCCTGCAGGGTGCGGGCGATGGCGCGCACCGCCCCGCCGGGAAAGATGACGAGGCTGAAGCCGAGGCGCTCCAGTTCGGCGGCGTCGGCGGCCGGGGTCTTGCCGCCCTCGACCATGTTGACCATCAGCGGGCAGCGCGGGCCGAGCTCGGCCACCACCCGGCGCATCTGGTCCTGGTCGCGCAGCGCCTCGACGAACAGCGCGTCGGCGCCGGCCTCGGCATAGGCATGGGCCCGCGCCAGCGCCGCCTCGAAGCCCTCGACGGCGATGGCGTCGGTGCGGGCGATGATCAGCGTCTCGTCCGAGGCGCGGGCATCGAGGGCAGCCCGGATTTTGCCCACCATCTCGCCCGTCGTCACCAGCGTTTTGCCGTCGAGATGGCCGCAGCGCTTGGGCAGGGTCTGGTCCTCGAGCTGGATCGCGTCGGCGCCCGCGCGTTCGAAGCTGCGCACCGTGCGCTGGACGTTCAGGGCGTTGCCGAAGCCGGTATCGGCATCGACGATCAGCGGCACCGCGACCCGGTCGCGGATCACCGCGATGGTCTCGGCGACCTCGGACATCGAGACGAGGCCGAGATCCGGCCCGCCGAAACGGGTATAGGCCAGCGAGGCGCCCGAGAGATAAAGCGCCTCGGCCCCCGACTGCGCCGCGACATGGGCGCTCAGCCCGTCGTAGACCCCCGGCGCGACGAGGATCCGGGGCCCCTTGAGGCGGGTTTTCAAGCTCATCTGCGGCCCTCCCCGGCCAGTCTCTTTTCCAGGTGCGGCACCAGACCGCCGTCGCGGATCATCTCGATCAAGAAGTCCGGTATCGGCTCGAGCACCAGATCGCCCCCGGCATGGCACAGCCGCGCGGCATCGACGTCGAGCGTCGCCTCGGCCCCGGCCTCGGGCAGCGGGCCCGAGACGATGGTGAAGACCGGCAGGCCGAGATTGATCGCGTTGCGGTGGAAGAGGCCGGCGAAGCTGGTCGCGACCACGCCCTGCAGGCCGCGCATCTTCAGCGCCTGCGCGGCCTGTTCGCGGCTCGAGCCAAGGCCGAAGTTGCGCCCGGCGACGATCACGTCGCCCGGCGCCGCCTGCGCCGCGAAGTCGGGGGCCGTGTCGATCAGGCAGTTCTGCGCCAGTTCCTCGATCGGGCGATGCATGAACCGGCCCGGCGCCAGCGCGTCGGTGTCGATATTGTCGCCCAGCCGCCAGACCCTGCCCATCACGCGCCCTCCAGGTGGTTGCGGGGATCGGCGATGCGGCCCTCGATGGCCGAGGCCGCGGCGGTATAGGGCGAGCACAGCCAGACCCGGCTGGAAGCGTCGCCCATGCGGCCCTTGAAATTGCGCGCGGTGGTCGACAGGCAGCGGATATCGGCGCCCAGCCGCGACGCGCCGTAGCCCGCGCAGATGCCGCAGGCCGTCGGCAGGATCTTCGCCCCCGCCTCCTCGAACACGGCCAGCGTTCCGTCTGCCGCCGCCCGCGCCTGATCGCGGACCGAGGACGGGGCGACGAGGATCTCGACCCCCTTCGCCGGCCGCCGGCCGCGCAGGATCTCGGCCGCCGCCATCAGGTCGGTGTATTTCGCCCCGGTGCAGGCGCCGATATAGATCACGTCGAGCGCCTGCCCGGCCTGTTCGTCCACCGCGGTGGCATTGGCCGGCGAATGCGGCGCGGCGACCTGCGGCGCCAGCGTCGCGGCGTCGAAATCGTGCCGCTCGGCGATCTCGGCCCCTGCGTCGCCCTGCCAGTGCCGCCAGTCGCCCGGATCGCCACCCGCCGCCGCGACATAGGCGGCGGTGGTCTCGTCCGGCGCGATCAGCCCGGCCTGGGCGCCCAGCTCGGCGGCCATGTTCGACAGCGTCATCCGCTCCTGCATGTTCAGCGCCCGGATCGCGGGACCGGTATATTCCACCGCCTGGTAGCGGCCGCCATCCATCCCCAGCCGGCCGCACATGGCCAGGATCATGTCCTTGGCCAGCACGCCGCGCGGCAGCGCGCCCTGCCAGTCGAGCCGGATCGTCTCGGGCACCCGGACCCAGATCTCGCCAGTGGCCAGCACGCCGGCCATCTCGGTCGCGCCGATGCCGAACATGTAGGCCCCGAAGGCGCCGCCGGTCGGCGAATGGCTGTCGCCGCCGGTGATGAACATCCCCGGCGCGACATGGCCGCGCTCGGGCAGGACGACATGGCAGATGCCCTGGCCGTCGTGGAAGGTGACGCCGTATTGCTGCGCCCAGTCCCGGGTGAGCTTCAGGATCGCGGCGCCGTCCGGGTCGTCGCCCGGGATGTAGTGATCCGAGATCAGCACCACCCGGTCGCGGTCCCACAGGCCGACGCCGAGGCGCTGCAGGATCGGCTCGACCCGGCGCGGGCCGCCGCTGTCGTGGATCATCGCCAGGTCGACGGAGGCGGTCACCACCTCGCCGGGGCGGACCGTCTCGCGCCCCGCCGCCCGGGCGATCAGTTTCTCGGCAAGGGTCATCGCCATCTCACACCCCCAGGTAGCTGCGTTGCAGGTCCGGGTCGGCCAGCAGTTCGGGCGCCGAGCCCGTCACGGTGATCG
The DNA here is from genome assembly GCF_042643245.1 of Acidimangrovimonas pyrenivorans. Taxonomy (NCBI): domain Bacteria; kingdom Pseudomonadati; phylum Pseudomonadota; class Alphaproteobacteria; order Rhodobacterales; family Paracoccaceae; genus Acidimangrovimonas; species Acidimangrovimonas pyrenivorans. The sequence goes on along the minus strand of NZ_JBHRSK010000013.1, from coordinate 112,443 downwards.
CGCCATTCTCCATCACGAAGCCCCGATGCGCGACCTCGAGCGTCAGGTGCACATTCTGCTCGACCAGCAGGATCGTCAGCCCGTCGGCATTGAGCCGGCCGATCAGCGCGAACATCTCCTCGACCAGGATCGGCGAAAGGCCGAGCGAGGGCTCGTCCAGGATCAGCAGCCGCGGCTCGGCCATCAGCCCGCGGCCGATGGCCAGCATCTGCTGCTCGCCGCCCGACATCGTGCCCGCCCGCTGGGCCAGCCGCTCGGCAAGGCGCGGGAAGGTGTCGAGGACGTGGTCGAGGTTGCGCGCCCGGTTCGCCCGGCCGCGGCGGTAGCCGCCCAGCCACAGGTTCTCGCGCACCGTCAGGTTGGGGAAGATGTGCCGCCCCTCCGGCACCAGCACGAGGCCGGCATCCAGCGCCGCCTTGGTGTCGCCCGCCGGCAGCGGCGCGCCCTCTAAGGCGATGCCGCCGCTCCACGGTTTCAGCAGCCCCGACAGAACGCCGTTGAAGGTGGTCTTGCCGACGCCGTTGGCGCCCAGCAGGGCGACGATCTCGCCCGCCGCGAGGTCGAGCGAGACGCCGCGCAGCACCTCGACCCGGCCATAGCCGGCATGCAGGTCCCGGACCTCAAGCATGGGCCGCCCCCTTCGCCAGTCGCGCGGCCATGCCATGGCCGAGATAGGCCTCGATCACCGTCGGATCGGCCGCCAGCGCGCGCGGCGTCCCCTCGGCGATCAGGGCGCCCTGGTTCAGCACCCAGGCATGGTCGCTCAGTTCCATCACCGCCTGCATCACGTGCTCGATCAGCAGGATCGTCACGCCCTGGTCGCGGATGGCGCGGATCACCGGGATCACATCGCGGATCTCGGCCGGGTTGAGCCCGGCCATGACCTCGTCGAGCAGCAGCAGCTTCGGCTCCGTCGCCAGCGCGCGCGCCACCTCGAGCCGCTTGCGCCCGGCCACGGTCAGGTCGGCGGCGTCGCGGTCGAGCCGGTCGCCCAGCCCCACCGCCTGCGCCACCTGCTCGGCCTTGGCCAGGGCGGCGGCGCGGTCGGCCAGGTGCATATGGGCACCGACGGCGATGTTCTCGCGCACGGTCTGGCCGGCGAAGGGCTGGACGATCTGGAAGGTGCGCACCATCCCGGCCCGGGCGATGCGGAACGGCTTTTCGCCGGTGATGTCATGGCCGAGGAAGCGGACGCTGCCCGCGTCGGGTTTGTGGAAGCCGGTGATCAGGGCGAAACAGGTGGTCTTGCCGGCGCCGTTCGGCCCGATCAGCGCCGAGATGCCGCCCTCGGCGAGGTCGAGATCCACCCCGTCGACGGCGGTCAGCCCGCCGAACCGCTTGGTCAATCCGCGCACTTCAAGCATCGCGCGCCCTCCGCCGCTTGCCCGCGCCCGGCGTCCGCCGGCCAAGCCTGTGGCCGAGGCCGGCCAGCCCGCGCGGCAGGAACAGCACCATCACCACCAGCACCGTGCCGTAGATCACCATGTTGGCGCCGGGGACGTCGCCCAGCGCGGTCTGCGCGACCTCGCCCAGCAGGTGCAGCGCGAAGGCGCCCAGCAACGGGCCGAACAGCGTGCCGATGCCGCCGACGATCGCCACCAGCAGCGCCTCGACCGACTGGGTCGGGCCGAAGGCGAGGCCGGGGTCGAGATAGAGATAACGCTGGGCATAGAAGACGCCGGCCAGCCCCATGAACAACCCCGACAGCGCCATCGCCTTCAACTTGGTGCTGAAGGCGTCGACGCCGACGGCGCTGGCGGCGTCCTCGTTGTCGCGCACCGCCAGCATCTGGGCGCCGAGCCGGCTGCAGCCCAGCCGCCAGACGGTCAGGAAGCAGGCGAAGGTCAGCGCCAGCAGCAGCCAGTAATAGCCCGAGAGCGCCTTGAACTGCAGCATCGCCGGCCGGGCGTCGAGCGGGATCAGGATGCCCTCGCCCGCGCCGGTCCAGGGCACGGAATTCGCCAGGATGCGGAAGACCTCGGCGAAGGCCAGCGTGACCAGCGCGAAATAGGAGCCGCGCAGCCCGTAGCGGAAGGTCAGCCAGCCCAGCCCGGCGCCGGCACCCGCGCCCAGCGCGCCGCCGGCGACGAGGCCGAGCCACGGGTTGACGCCAAGCTGCACCTGCAGCACCGCCACCCCGTAGGCGCCGACGCCGAAGAACAGCGCGTGGCCGAAGCTGAACTGCCCGGCATAGCCGCCGGCGATGTTCCAGGCCTGGCCGATCAGCGCCGAGAACAGCGCCAGCATGATCGCGTTCAGCCAGAAGGCCGAGGAGACGGCGAGCGGCACGACCGCCAGCACCGCGAAGATCGCGACCAGAAGGACGAGGCGGTTCATTGCACCCTCCCCAGCAGGCCTTGCGGCCGGAACAGCAGGATCAGGATGAAGATCGCGAAGATGCCGATCTGACCCAGGCTTTCGCCCAGGAACAGCCCGCCCAGCGCCTCGACCACGCCGATGACGATGCCGCCGATCAGCGCGCCGACGAAGCTGCCCATGCCGCCGAGGACGACGATGGTGAAGGCGATCAGGACGAAGCCGTGGCCGACGGTCGGCTGGACGTAGTAGCTGGGCATCAGCAGGCAGGCGGCGATCCCCAGCACGCCGACGCCGATGCCGAAGCTCATGGCATAGACATGGGGCACGTCGATGCCGACCAGCTGGGCGCCCTTCTTCTCCTTCGCCAGCGCCCGGATGGCGCGGCCGAGATCGGTCCGGGTCATGAGGGCCCAGAGAGCCAGCGCCGTCGCCACCGCGCCGAGGAAGGCAACCACCTTGGGCAGCGGCACGAAGGCGCCCAGCACGTCGATCACTGAGAAGCCGTAGGAGGTGTCGACGGTCTGGGTGTCGGAGGAGAACGCCATCAGCGCCACGTTCTCGAGGATGATCGACAGGCCCAGCGTCACCAGCAGGATATTCTCGTCCCGGCCATGCGCGGCCCGGGTGATCAGCCCGCGCTGCAGGCCATAGCCGAGCGCGAACATCAGCGGCGGCACGATCAGCAGCGACAGATAGGGATCGAGCCCCGCCAGCCGCCACAGGAAATAGACGGCGTAGAGCCCGACCATCAGCAGCGCCCCGTGGGCGAAATTGATGATGTGCAACACGCCGTAGATCAGCGTCAGCCCCAGCGCGATCAGCGCGTAGAGCGCGCCCGTCGTCACCCCGTTCAGGATCGCGGGCCACAGGATCGTCATCTCGGGCATCTTCGCCTTCCGCAGCTTGGGGGCGGCCCGGGCCGGAACCCGGACCGCCCCGACCGGATCAGACCATCGGGAACTTGGGCTCGGCCTGGGCGAACGCGGCCGGGCGGATCACGTCGATCTGGCCGCCCTGCACCTGGGTGTTCACCGGCTGGGCGCCCGTGTTCTGGCCGTCCACTATCTTGGTCGGGCCGTAGGGCATGCCGTGCTTGTCCCAGGTCGAGGCATTGAGCGCCGCGATCACCTTGTCATGGTCGGTCGAGCCCGCGCGCTCGATCGCGTCGGCCAGCAGGGCGACGGCGTTGTAGGTCAGGTAGACCTCGTAGGTGTAGAACAGCCCCTTGGCCTCGGCCGCCTTCTTGCGCGCCAGCGCCAGTTCGGACTTGGGGTTGAACCAGTGGTTGGTGTCCATCACCCCCTCGGCCGCGTCGGGGAAATCCTTGACGAACTTGTAGGACGAGGCCGCACCGCCGAGCACCGAATAGATCGCCTTGGGCTTGATCTGCTGCTGGCGGATGGTGCGGGCGAAGAGCACGTATTCGTTGTAGTAGTTCGCCGGGATGATGATGTCCGGGTTCGCCGCCTTGACCTGCAGCGCGATGTTGGTGAAGTCGCGCGTCGGCGTCGGATGGGCGATGACCTTGAGGATCTCGAAGCCGTGCTTGGGCAGCTCGCTCGACAGCAGCTTGGCGGTGCCGGTGCCGAAGGCCGAATCCTCGTGCACGATGACCACGGTTTTCGCCGGCGAGCCCGCCGCCTTGTTGATCGCGTCGAGCGCGCCGACCGCGTCCCTGGCAATCTTGCCGTAGCCGGGGCCGAAGCGGAAGGTGTTGGTCAGGCCGCGGGTCATGATGCTGTCGGCGACGCCGACATCGACGATATGCGGGGTGTTGGTCTTGGCCGCTTCCTGGCTGGTCGCCATGCAGATCGACGAGGCATAGCCGGCGACGATCCCGATCGCGCCGTCCTCGATCGCGCGGGCGGTTTCCGAGGCGCCGATCGCCGGCTTCGACTGGCTGTCGCCCAGCACCGCCTCGAGCGGCGCGCCGCCCATCGCCTTGATGCCGCCGGCGGCGTTGATGTCGGCGATCGCCATCTCGGCGCCGGCCCGGCACTGGTTGCCGGAATAGGACAGCGCCCCGGTGACCGGGTGGATCAGGCCGATCTTGATCCCCGCCGGGGCTGCGCGCAGCAGGCCCGGTGCGGCCAGCAGGCCGGTTGCGGCGGCCGTTCCCGCCAGAAAGCCGCGGCGGTCGAGCCCGCCTTTCGTACCATTGGTCATGTCGTTTCCTCTCTGTTGCGGTGTCAGAGGCGGTTGCCCCGCCTTCTTGTTGAAATGCGATGTCAGCTTCCGGGCATCGCCGCGGCGGCCGGCCCGGCAGAGGGGCTCTCGGCCTCCCAGCGTGCGCCGTCGGCGCCGCCGACGCGGGTCAGCTCCATGGCGAAGCGGTAGAGGTCGGGCCGGTAGAGGATCGAGATGAACTCGACCGGCCGGCCGTCGGCATCGCGCACCAGCCGGCGCACGTCGAGCAGCGCCGACCCGACCTGCACGCCCAGCGCCTGCGCCACCTGCGGCGCGGCCAGCCCCGCCGTGATCGTCTGCTTGGCCGAGGCGATCCGCACCCCGGCCCGCTCGAGCAGGTGCAAGAGCGGCTGCGCGCCCATATCCTCGGCGCTGTAGCTGCGGCCGATATCGGCCGGGATCCAGGTCTCGAGCCAGGACAGCGGCGTGCCGTCATGCGTCCGCACCCGGATCGAGCGCTGCACCTCGGCCCCCTCGTCCAGGCCGAGCTCCCGCGCCACGGCGCGGGGCGCGCGGCGATAGCCGAATTCGAGCACGCTGACCTCGGTCATCCGCCCCATGCGCGAGATGTTCTCGATCCAGCCGTCGACCGAAACCTCGAAAGGCAGTTTCGCGGCGCCCTGGGTGACGATGGTCCCGCGCCCGCGCGCGCGCGTCACCAGCCCTTCGGCCGCCAGCTCGTCCATCGCCCGCTTGGCGGTGATGCGCGAGACACCGAAGTTGTCGCAGATCTCGGCCTCGGACGGCAGGCGCTCGCCCTCGGCATGCGCCCCCGACAGGATGCGGTCGCGCAGTATCACCGCGACCTGGTGGAACAGCGGGATCCCGCTGCGGATATCGAGCGCCAGGGCGCCCGTCGATTCTGGCTGCTGCACGCGGTCCTCCTTCGGGCAGTCCTCGCAAACGCTATAATGTCATGTTGATATGTCAATAGGGTTTATCGAGATCTTCGTGACACCCTCTTTTGCGGGGTCTTCCCTCGCACCGCGCTAAGGCACCCTTGCCTCGGACGGCCGTCACGGCGTGGCAGACGATGACCCATCGCCCTCGGACGCACGGCCAAGGCCGCGCGTCCGGCGCTAATAGCAGGGGGGGTGTTTCGCGGCTGCAGGCGGCGGCTAGGCCTGCCCCGCCTTCAGCAGCGCCTCGACCTCGGCCAGTGTCGGGGCGGCGTCAGAGGCGCCGCGCCGGGTCGTCGCCAAGGCGCCGCAGGCATTGGCGAAGCGCAGCGCATCGGGCAGACCGTCGCCGCGGGCGAGCGCGAAACCGAGACCGCCGTTGAAGCAGTCTCCGGCCGCGACCGTGTCGATCGCCTTGACGGCAAAGGCGGGGACATGGCCCTCGCCCTCGGGCGCCTTCCAGTAGACGCCGCCGGCCCCCATCTTGACCACGGCGATGCGCAGGCCCCGCTCCGTCATCACCGAAGCGGCGCGCGCGGCCGAGGCTTGGTCGGTCGGCCGGATGCCGGTCAGGGCCTCGGTCTCGCTCTCGTTGGGCGTCATCGCGTCGACGGCCGTCCAGACCTCGGCACCGAAGGCGGCGCCCGGCGCCGGCGCCGGGTCGAGCAGGGTCAGCCCGCCCGCCGCCCGCATCTTCGCGGCGGCCGCGAGCCCTGCCGCGAGCGGGGCCTCGAGCTGCAGCAGCAGCACCTTCGCGGTGGCGAAGGCCGGATCGAGCCGGGCGACATCCTCGGCCCCGATGGCCATGTTGGCGCCGCCGACCACGGTGATGGCGTTCTCGCCGTCGCGTGCGACGCCGATGGTCGCGATGCCGGTGGGGTGCTCGGCATCCTCCCAGAGCTGCCCGGTGCCGACGCCGGCCTGCGCCAGCCAGTCGCGCGCCATCCTGCCGAAGCCGTCGGCCCCGGTGCGGCCCGCCAGCGCAACCTCGGCGCCCAGCCGCGCCGCCGCCACCGCCTGGTTGGCGCCCTTGCCGCCCAGCGCGATGGCATAGCTTTCGGCATGGACGGTTTCGCCCGGCAGCGGCAGGCGGGCGCCATAGGCGGTGATGTCGACATTGACGCTGCCGAGGACGAGGATGCTCATTCTTCCGTTCCTGCCGGTTGGCCCACGGAGCGGCGCTCGACCAGCTCCGGGGCAAGTCGGATGCGGTCGGGCAGGGCCGCACCGGTTTCGAGATGGTCGATGATGACGCTCGCCGCGCGGAGGCCCAGCTCGGCCACGGGCTGGCGGATGGTGGTCAGCGGCGGCGCGGTGAAGGCGGCGATCTCGATATCGTCATAGCCCATCACCGAGATCTGGCCGGGCACGTCGAGACCGCATTCATAGGCGGCGCTGAGCGCCCCGATCGCCATCACGTCGTTGAAGCAGAACACCGCCTGCGGGCGTCGTCCGGGCGGCAATTCCAGCAGCGACCGCATCGCGCGGTCGCCGCCCGCGACGGTCGGCTCGGACGGAATCGCGAGCGCGGGGTCGAAGGCAATCCCCCGCCGCGCCAGTTCCTCGGTGAAGCCCTTGAAGCGGATCGCCGAGCGCGGGTGCTGCGCCGGGCCGGTGACGCAGGCGATGCGGCGGAATCCGCGCCCGGCCAGGTAGGCGGCGGCCAGGGCGCCGCCGGCCAGGCTGTCATCGGCGATCGAGGTGGCCGGCGCGGCCTCCTCGTCGTCGAGCGCCACGGTCGGCACGCCGGCGGCTCCTGCCAGTTCGGCGGTCAGGCCGGGCTGCTGGTTGGCCGACAGCACGATCAGCGCGTCGATGCGCTTGGCGCGCAGCGTTTCGAGATAGCCCTGCGCCTTGTCGCGGTCATCCTCGGAATTGCACAGCACGAGGCTGTAGCCGCGGGTGAAGCAGGCAGCCTCGACGCCGTGGATCAGCGCCGCGAAGAACGGGTTGGTCGAGGAGGTCACGATCATGCCGATGGTGCGGGTGCGGCTGCCCTTCAGCGCCTGCGCGACGCCGTTGGGGGCGAAGCCCAGCCGCGCGATCGCGCTCTTGACGCGCTCGGTGGTCTCGGGCGAGACGAAGCGCGTGCCGTTGATGACGTGGGACACGGTGCTGTTGGAAACCCCGGCCGCGCGCGCGACGTCCTTGATCGTGATGTTGTTTTTCATGTTCGCCATGGCTTGCGGGGCCGGGAGGCTCCCGGCCCCGCGTCAGGTTCGGTCGAGCTTACTTCGTGATCATCTTGAGGGGAACCGGGGTGTATTTCGGCACGCTCTGCCCCTTGATGATCTTGGCAGCGGCGTCGACACCCAGCGCGCCGATCTTGTTGGCCTGCTGCGCGATGGTGGCGGCCATGGTGCCGGCCTTCACCGCGGCGACGCCGTCATCGGTGCCGTCGAAGCCGACGACGTAGATCTTGTGGCCCGAGCCTTGGATCGCCTTGAGCGCGCCCAGCGCCATCTCGTCGTTCTGGGCGAAGACCGCCTGCACGTCGGGATGCGCCTGCAGGATGTTCTCCATCACGTTGAGGCCCTTGGTGCGGTCGAAATCGGCCGGCTGGCTGGCAACGACGTCGATGTTCTTGTCGGCCGCGACCGCGTCATGGAAGCCCTTGCCGCGGTCCCGCGCCGCCGAGGTGCCCGGCACGCCCTGAAGCTCGGCCACCTTGCCCTTGCCGCCCAGCAGCTTGATGATCTCGTCGCCCGCCATCTTGCCGCCGGCGACGTTGTCCGAGGCGATGTGGGTCGCGACCTTGCCGCCATTGGCCGAGCGGTCGAGCGTGACCACGGGCACGTCGGCGTGGTTGGCCGTGCGCACCGCCGCCTTCACCGCGTCCGAATCCGTCGGGTTGATCAGGAGCACCTTGATGTTCTTGCCCAGCACGTCCTCGACATTGGACAGCTCCTTGGCCGGATCGTTCTGGCTGTCGAGCACGACGAGGTCGTAGCCGAGCTTCTTGGCTTCCGCTTGCGCGCCGTCCTTGAGCGACACGAAGAAGGGGTTGTTGAGGGTCGAGACGACCAGCCCCAGCTTGTCGGCCGCGTGCGCGGTGGTGACCCCGGCCATGAGCGCCGCCGTCGCGGCAAAGGTGAGTAGCTTACGCATTGTTCCTGTCTCCCATCAGTTTTACACGTTTTGGATCAGTTATTTACCTTGCCGCGGCTGTCGACCAGAACGGCGAGGAGGATGACGGCGCCCTTGGCGATCATCTGGTAGTAGGACGACACGTCCAGCAGATTGAGCGCATTGTTGAGCACGCCGATGATCAGCGCGCCGACAAGGGTGCCGAAGAGGGTGCCGCGCCCGCCCATCAGGCTGGTGCCGCCGACGACGACGGCGGCGATGGCGTCGAGCTCGTAGGAGGTGCCGGCGGTGGGCTGGGCGCTCTGCAGCCGTGCGGTCAGCACGATGCCGGCCAGCGCCGCCATCAGGCCCGAGATGGCATAGACCGCGACCTTGACCCGGCCGGCGTCGATGCCGGCGAGGCGGGCGACCTGCTCGCCGCCGCCGACGGCGTAGACATAGCGGCCGAAGCGCATCTGCGAGAGCACGAACCAGCAGATCAGGAAGACCAGGCCGGCGATGATCACCGGGACCGGGATGCCGAGGACATAGCCGCCGCCGATATGCCAGAAGGCATCGGCCGCCGCGCCCTCGCCGGCGTCGATCGGCCGGCCGCCGCTGAAGACCAGCGTCGCGCCGCGCAGCGCCGTCATCGCGACCAGGGTGGCGATGAAGGGCTGGACCCGGCCGACCGAGACGATCAGCCCGCTGACCGCGCCCAGCGCGGCGCCCAGCGCCAGCGTCGCGACCAACACCACCGGCAGGCTGAAATTGGCACCGATCAGCGCGGCGCAGACGGCCCCGGTCAGGGCCAGCACCGAGCCCACCGACAGGTCGATCCCGGCGGTCAGGATGACGAAGGTCATGCCGAAGGCGATGATCGCGTTGATCGAGGTCTGGCGCAGGACGATCAGCAGGTTGGAGGTGGTCAGGAAATGCGGGCTGAGCACCGTGATCACCGCCATCAGGATCAGGAGCCCGATCAGCGACTTCTGGGTGCCGAGAGCGCGCAGCAGCGCCACCGGGCCGGGGGTCTTGGCCGCTTCCGGGGTTGCGGCTTGCGCAGCGGAACTGGTGTCCATGGCTGGGAAATCCTTCTCGTTCACGCGACGGCGCGTTCCATGATCGCGTGCTGGCTGGCCTCGCCGCGCGCGAAAGCGCCGGTCAGACGGCCCTGCGACAGCACGAGGATGCGATCCGACAGGCCCAGCAGTTCGGGCATGTCGGAGGACATCAACAGGATGCACAGGCCGCGTTTCTTCATCTCGTTGATCAGGGTGTAGATTTCGCGCCGCGCGCCGACATCGACGCCGCGCGTCGGCTCGTCGAGGATCACCACCTTCGGATCGGCCAGCAGCGATTTCGCCAGCGAGACCTTCTGCTGGTTGCCGCCCGAGAGGTTGCGCACCTCGGTCTCCATGTCCGGCGCCTTGACCGCGAAGCGGCGCATGTATTCCGCGACCACCGCGCGTTCCTTGCCGCGCCGGACCACGCCGCCCGGCGACAGCCCCGGCAGCGCGCTCAGCGCCATGTTGGTCCGGATCGCGTGCGGCTGGATCAGGCCGTCGGATTTGCGGTCCTCGGTGACATAGGCGATGCCGGCGCGCACGCCGTCGCTGGGATGGCGCAGCCGCTGAAGCGCGCCGTCGACCAGGACGCTGCCCGAGGTCAGGCGATTGGCGCCGTAGATCGCCCGGGCCAGCTCGGTCCGGCCGGCGCCCATCAGCCCGGCAAAGCCAACGACCTCTCCGGCATGCGCCTCGAAGGAGATATCGGTGATCCCTTCCGCGGTCAGGTGCTGCGCCTCGAGCCGCACCGGGCCGGGCGGCTGCGCCTCGAACGGGTATTGATCGGTGATGTCGCGCCCGACCATGTGGTGGATCAGCTGAGCCTCGTCGAGATCGGCGACGCGGCCCTCGTGCACCAGCCGGCCGTCGCGCAGCACGGCGACGTCGTCGCATTCGGCGAAGATCTCTCCCAGCCGGTGCGAGATGTAGATGATCGCCTTGCCCTCGGCCTTGAGGTGGCGGATCACGCCGAACAGGATCTCGGTCTCAACATCGGTCAGCGCGTCGGTCGGCTCGTCCATGATGATGACTTCGGCGTTTTGCGACAGCGTCCGGGCGATCTCGACCATCTGCTGCGCCCCGACGCCGAGCCGTTCGACCGGCAGCCGCGGGTCGATGTGATCCTGCTTGAGCGAGGTGAGAATCTCGGCGGTCTCGCGGCGCATCCGGCGCCAGTCGATGCGGCCCAGCGCGCCACGCGGCTCGCGGCCGAGGAAGACGTTCTCGGCCAACGACAGCCCAGGCAGCAGGTTGAGCTCCTGGTGGATGATGCCGATCCCCAGGTCCATCGCCTGGCGTGGGCTGGCCATAGCGACGGCCGCGCCCTTGAAGCGGATCTCGCCGCCGGGATCGGGCTGGTGGATGCCGGTGACGATCTTCATCAGGGTCGACTTGCCGGCGCCGTTTTCGCCCACCAGCGCCAGCACGCGGCCGGCGCGGGCCTGCAGGCCGACATGGTCGAGAACCCGCACCGAACCGAAGGTCTTGGAGATATCGCGAAGGTCGAGAAGAGCTGCGCTCATGCCTGTCTCCTGTCGCTGAATCGGGGGCTCAGAACGGCACGCCCGAATAGAGGATCACGTTGGCGTAGGGCGTGCATTCGCCCGTGCGCACGACGGCCCGGGCAGTCCGCACCGCCTGCTTGAGTTCCGCATGGCTGGCTGTCGCGAGCGCGATCGGGGCGCCCTGCCCCGCTTCCTGCGCCTCGAGCAGCGAGACGGTCGCGCGATGCAGATCGGGGCTTGCCTGCGCGAATTCGCTGGCGATCAGGGCGTGCTCGATCTGGAGCTCGGCCGCGATCGCGGCGAGGACGTCACGGAAGGCCGGCAGGCCGGGAAGCACGGCGAGATCGATGCGTTCTGGCCCGTCCGGGATCGGCAGGCCGGCGTCGCAGACCACGATGGAATCGGTGTGGCCCATGCTGGCGAGCGCCCGGCTGAGCGCGGGATTCAGGATCCCCGATTTCTTCATTGTCCCTCCTCCCGAACGCGTCGGCCATCCTGCCGACGGGCCTTCCGGAGGCGACAATGGTTTTAGAAAAACGTTTGCGCAATCGGTTTTCTTAGCAAGTCTCGCCCCTCCCCCTGTGACGCTCCGACGCAGCCGGCAACAGAGGGCCGTCAATGCTGAGGGTTAATGTCACGCCATTACAGCCACTTAGAAGCGCCCCGGCGGCCGCTTCCGGCGCAAGGCGCCCCACGGGACCTTGCGGATCACATTTATGTGCTCGCGACTTCGCGCCCGAAGGTCCTGACCGGGGCCCGATCCTGCCGGTCCCGCCTCATCTCTGCGACAGGGCCGCGGTTTGCGGTCGGTCGCCCCGCTTGGGCCGGATGCGGCCACGCTTCGGTCGTCTTCGCCTCTCGTCAGCGGGGCTGCACTGCCCTTTGGCTGCGCTGGCGCAGCAGGGCCAGCCCGGTGGCGGCGGCCAGCAGAAGCGCCCCGACCGGGGTCGCGCCCGGCAGCGGCGCCAGGATCAGCAGCCCGGCGGCGAGAAGGCCCGCCCGCTCGACCGGGCCGATGCGGCCGACGCGGTAGAGCCAGGCCTCGAGCGCGCAGGAAATCGCGACCACCGACAGGACGGCCAGGGCGATCGCCCGCAGGATCTGCAGCCAGTCGCCTTCCAGCAACAGCGCCGGATCGAAGACGAACATGAACGGCAGGATGAACAGCACCGCCCCCAGCCGCATCGAGGTGAAGCCGGTGTCGAGCCCGCGGGCGCCCGAGATCTGCGCCGCGGTGATCGAGGCCAGCGCCACCGGCGGGGTGATGTAGCTCAGCATGCCCCAGTAGAGCACGAAAAGATGGGCGCCGATCGGCGGCAGGCCCAGCCCGGTCAGCGCCGGCGCCAGCACGGTGGCGAGGAAGATGTAGCAGGCGCTGACCGTCATCCCCATGCCGAGCACGAAACTGGTCAGCGCACCCAGCACCAGCAGCAGGAAGACGTTGTGGCCGCCGTAGAGGATGAGCTCGCGCGAGAAGGCGCTGCCGACCCCGGTGATCGCCAGCGAGCCGACGACGAGGCCGATGCCGCAGAGCGTCGCCACCAGCTGGGCGATATTGGCGGTGACGTCGTCGAGCAGTGCCCGCGCCGCCGCCGTCTCGGGCAGGCGGCGGTGGCGCAGCAGGCCCATGACCAGCATCAGCGCGGTGGCGTAATAGGCCGCCCGCGCCGGGGTCAGCACGAAGAGCATCAGGACCAGCGCGACCAGCGAGACGATGTGATGCCAGCCGCCGGCGAGGATGCTGCCGAGCGGCCGGAACTGGTCGCGCTCGGCACCGCTCAACCCGGCGCGGGCCGCGAAGAGATCGACCTGGAGCAGCAGCGCGAGGTAGAACAGCGCCGAGGGCACCGCCGCCGCGATCATGATCGTGGTGTAGGGGGTGTCGAGGAACGAGGCCATGATGAAGGCCACCGCCCCCATCACCGGCGGCATCAGCGTGCCCCCGGTCGAGGCGCAGGCCTCGACCGCGGCGGCGTAGCGCGCCGGGTAGCCCGCCCGCTGCATCGACGGGATGGTCAGCCGCCCCGTCGTCAGCACGTTCGAGATCACGCTGCCCGAGAGCGAGCCGAACAGCGCGCTCGACAGGATCGCCACCTTGGCCGGCCCGCCGCGCGACCGTCCCATCAGCGCCAGCGACAGGTCCATGAAGAACTGCCCGCCGCCCATCGTGTTGAGCACCGAGCCGAAGATGATGAAGCCGACCAGCGTGTCGGCCACCACCCTGAGCGGGATGCCGATGATCGACTCCATACCCATCGCATGCGCGGCGACGGTCTCGGAGAAGGACAGCCGCGGCCCCCACAGGAAGCCCGGCATCTGGTCGGCGAACAGCGGATAGGCGGCGAAGAGCGCGCAGATCACCAGCAGGATCGTCCCGCCGGCCCGGCGCACCGCCTCGAGCGAGAGCAGCACGAGCAGCGCCGAGACGACGACCGCCGGGTGCGGCGCCACCACGTCCCAGCCGCCGGTGATGATCGCCTCGGCGTTCCAGCCGAGGAAACCGCCGGCGCAAAGTGACAAGGCGGCGAGCGCCCAGTCGACGAGCCCGGCGGCGCGGCCCGGCCGAGCCGGGATCAGCAGGAAGGCGGCGGCCAGGAACAGACCGATCAGCAGGTAGTAGTAGCGGTTGGCCAGCAGCGGGAAGACGCCGAAAGCCTCGACGTTGAAGGTCTGGATCAGGATCAGGACCAGCCCGACGAGGCCGAACAGGCCGACGGCGGCCCGCCCGGCCGGGCCGAGGCGCGGGGCCGGCTCTTGTGCGGTGGATGCGGCAGAAGGCGACTGGGTCACGGCGAGTACCTCGCAGGCGGAAGGCGGCGAAAGCGGCAGGTCGGGCGGCGGACCACCCGACCTGCCGGGGGGCGTGGCGCCGGAGACCGCACCCGGGCCGGGCGCCGCCTCCGGTCTGCCGGTGGTCAGTTGGTCAGCGCCGTCTTGCGGTAATCGGCCCAGAAGGCGGGCCAGTCGGCATCGGCGACGGCCTGGGCCTTGGCCTCGGCGCGGGCCTCCGTCCACGCCTTCATCACCGCCTGCAGCCGCTTCAGGCGCCGTTCGTTCCACGCTTCGTCCTGCGCCGACCAGACCCCGATCTCCTTGAGATAGCGGATGGCGCCGGGATGGAAGGGCGCGTCGGCCGGGGTCTTGCCCGACAGCGAGAGCTTCCACAGCCTGGTCGCCGCGGTGGCGCCGGAATAGATGCCGTAGGTCTGGTCGAGCGCCTTGACGAAATTGTAGACCTGATCCGCGTCGGCCTTGGCGTAGACGGTGATCATCGGGTAGCGCACCGCGAAGATATGGGCGGGGTGATCCTTGGTGATGCCCGCGCCGGCCGTTGCCGTCGCCGGGGCGAAGAAGCTGGCGATCGACTCGATCGCCTTCCAGCCCTTGGCGTTGTCCTCGGGCATCGGCACCCAGGCGACGCCGTGGCGCGACGAGGCCAGCTCGTAAAGCGCCGAGGCGGTCGGCGTGGTGCCGGCGACGTCCACTTGCCCGTTGACCAGCGCCTTCAGCGCCGCGCCGTAGGACGGCACCTGCACCACGTCGACGTCGTTCCAGCTCAGCCCGGCGAAGGCCAGCATCGCCTGCACCTTGATGTTGATCGACGGGTTGGCCTTGATATAGGGCACCCGCTTGCCGCGGATATCGGCCATCTTGTGGATGTCGCTGTCCGCCGCCGTCGCCATGCCGAAGGTCGAGGGCCGGCCGGCAACGACGCGCAGGTCCTGCGGTCCCCAGTCCGGCGCGGCGAAATCATAAAGCGCCTCGGTCGCGAAATAGAGCTCGTTGGCCAGCCAGCCATATTGCACCCGCCCGGTCTTGAGCGGCAGCAGCCGGCCGATCGCGGTGCCCGAGGGCATGATCCGCACCCGGGTGTCGTAATCCTTGGCGAAGGCATCGGCGATGGCCGAGGCCTCGACATAGCCGCTCGAGCCGACGTCGTAGGTCGACCACAGCATGCTGCGCGGCAACTCGGCCTTGTCGGCCAGCGCCGCCGTCGCGCCCAGGCACGCCACTGCCAGCGCGATGGATTTCAGGATCTTGGATTTCATCGTTTTCCTCCCTTCGATGTCTGTGGATGGCCGGGCCTCCTCGCCCCCGGGCCACGGGGCCGGGCTATCCCGACCGGCGGACGCCCGGCGCGATGCCGCGGGCGTCGAGTTCCTCTCTCGCTGCGGCCGGGATGCCGGCCTGGGTCAGGATTTCCTCGCGGTTCTCCGCGAAACCGGGCGGGCGGCTGCGATAGCTGGCCGGGCTGGCCGACAGCTTCACCGGCGCGCCGAGCCCCCGATAGGGGCCGATCTCGACCGTCATCTCGCGATGGGCGGCATGAGGATGGGCCAGCGCCTCGGCGACGTTCAGCACCGGCCCGGCGGGAACGCCGGCGCGGATCAGCCGCTCGGCCAGCTCGGCGCCGTCATGTTCGGCCAACGCCGCCTCGAGTTCCTCGCGCAGGGCCGCCCGATTGGTCACCCGCGCCCCGTTCGAGCGGAAGCGCGCGTCCTCGGCGATGCCGGGCGCGCCGATCTCCATGCAGAGGCGTCGGAACTGGCGGTCGTTGCCGACGGCCAGGTAGATCGGCCGGGTTCCGGTGGCATAGGTCGAATAGGGCGAGATGTTGGGATGGTCGTTGCCGCTGCGCCCCGGCACCTTGCCCGACAGCGCGTAATTGGCGGCATGGGGATGCAGCAGCGAGAGGGCGGAATCGAACAGCGACGCCTCGACGAACTGCCCCCGCCCGGTCCGCGCGCGGTGCTGCAATGCCAGCAGGATGCCGATCACCGCGTTGAGCCCGGTCACCATGTCGACGACCGGCACGCCGACGCGCGTCGGGCCGCTCTCGGCCGTGCCGTTGACGCTCATGATGCCGCTCATGCTCTGCAGGATCGCGTCATAACCCGGCAGTCCGCCCAGCGGCCCGTCGGCACCGAAGCCACTGACCCGGCAATGGATCAACCGCGGGAACCGCTCGGCCAAGACCTCGTCATAGCCCAGCCCCCAGGCCTCCATCGTGCCGGTCTTGAAGTTCTCCAGCAGGATGTCGGTCTCTTCGAGCAGCTTCAGCAGCAGCGCCCGGCCCTCGGGCTGGCGCAGGTCGAGCGAGATCGCCCGCTTGTTGCGATTGAGGCCGAGGAAATACGAGGCGGTGCCGTCGAGGAACGGCGGTCCCCATTCGCGGGTCTCGTCGCCCATCGGCGGCTCGACCTTGATGACGTCGGCGCCGTGATCGCCGAGGTTCTGGCCGGCGAAGGGGCCGCCCAGAACCCGGCTGAGGTCGAGCACGCGCAGACCCGCAAGGGCTCCCGTCGCGGCACTCATTCCGCCGCCTCCGCCGTCCAGCCGTCGCCCAGCGTCCGCTCGATCAGCGCCAGCGCCCCGGCCTCGGCCGCCTCGGGCGCGGCCAGCGGATCGCGGGCGGCGAGCTTGTGGCGCACCACCGCCTGCGCCAGTTCCAGCCGGTCGCCGGCACGGGCGTTGGTCACCGCGGTCAGCCGGGCGCTTTCCCAGGCCATGATCCCGGCCGAGGTGGCGTTGTAGACCGCCGAGGCGGCGGCGCGGGTCTCGATCTCGCGGGCTCGGTCATGGGCGACGGCGTCGAGCAGGTCGGCGGCGCGGCGGAACCCGTCGGCAATGGCCGGCTGCGGGCCGAGCACATCGGCCGTTTCCCCGGCCAGCCCGCCGAGATAGGCGTCCAGCGCACTCAACGCATCCTCGCGCCGCACCGCGCGGGCGACATCGAGCGCGACGATGTTCGAGGTGCCCTCCCAGATCGAGCCGAGATGGGCGTCGCGCAGCACCCGCGCATCCGACCATTCCTCGATGTAACCGCAGCCGCCGCGCACTTCCATCGCGTCGCCGGCCACCTTGCGCGCGTCGCGGCAGGTGCGGAACTTGACCAGCGGGGTGAGGATGCGCAGCACCTTCGCCATCCCGGCATCGCCGCCGTCGGAAGCCTGCAGCACGCGCGCGGTGTGGAACACCATCGACCGGCCCTGCTCGGCCGCGACCAGCATCTTCATCAGCTGCCGGCGCATCAGCGGCAGGTCGATCAGCCGCTTGCCGAAGGCGGTGCGGTTCCGGGCGATGAACAAGGCCTCGTTGACCGAGCGCCGCATCAGCCCGGCCGAGCGCACGCCATTGGCCAGCCGCGACATGTTGATCATGTCGGTCATCTGCTTGAAGCCCTGCCCGGCATCGCCGACCAGATAGGCGGTGGCGCCTTCCAGCGCGATCTCGCCCGAGGCCATCGACCGGGTGCCCATCTTGTCCTTGAGCCGGAGGATCCGGTAGCCGTTCCGGCGCCCGTCCGGCAGGTGCCGCGGCAACAGGAAGAGCGACAGGCCCTTGGTCCCCGCGCCGCCACCCTCGGGCCGGGCCAGCACCATGCCGAGCGCCGCGTCGGGGTTCGAGCAGAACCACTTGTCGCCGTAGAGCCGCCATTCGCCGTCCTCGAATCGGGCGGTGGTGTCGATCGCGCCGACATCCGAGCCGGCGACCTGCTCGGTCATGAACATCGAGCCCTGGAACAGCGCGTCCATGTCCTGGCTGGTGAGCTGGTCGATATAGCGCGCGACGAGATCGGGCGAACCGAACTTGACCAGCGTGCGGGTGAGCGAATCCGTCATCGACAGCGGGCAGCACAGCCCGAACTCGGCCTGCACGAACAGGTAGACCAGCGCGTATTTCACCAAGGGCGGCAGCTTGTCATCCGCGCCGAAGACGCCGGCGCGATGCGACATCGCGGCCAGACCGAATTCGCCGAAGGCAACGCGTTCGAGTTCCTGATAGGCCGGGTGTTTCTCGATATGCTCGCGCGGGGCGCCGTTGCGGGCGCGGATATGCAGCACCGGCGGGTTCTTGTCGGCGGTCAGCGCCAGCTCCTCGAGACGGCCGCCGACGAGCGCGCCCATGCGCTCCAGCTGCGGCAGCGCCAGGGCCAGCATCTCGGGCGCCAGATACACCCGCAGCAATTCGGCCAGGGCCGGATCGGCATGAAAGACGTTCATCCCGGCACTGTCGGGAATGTTCTGGTGTATCGATGAAGCCAATCCTCTCCTCCTCGGCGCGGCGTATCGTCCGACGACCCCAGGGGCCGCCCCTCCGCCGTCGAGAGGGCCAGAAGACTGATTTCATTTCCAATACTATTAACCTACTATTTGATACCGTTTTATGTATCATGGAATCGAAATGGCCATTACCTTCCGGCAATTGCGGTATTTTCTGGCGCTGGCGGAGGAGCTGCATTTCGGCCGCGCGGCCGAGAAACTGCACATCTCGCAGCCGCCGCTCAGCGCCAGCCTCAAGCAGCTCGAGCAGTCGCTGGGCTTCCCGCTGATGGAGCGCAGCAACCGCATGGTGCGGCTGACCCCGGCCGGGGTCGTCTTCGCCGATCACGCCCGCCGCATCCTCGGCCAGCTGACCGCGGCCGAGGCGATCGCCGCCCAGACGGCAAAGGGCGTCGCCGGCAAGGTGACGGTCGCCTTCGTGCCCTCGATGCTGTTCCGCCGCCTGCCCCGGGCGCTCAAGGCGTTCCAGGAGACCCATCCCGATATCGAGCTGATCCTGCAGGAAATGAACACGACGCGGCAGATCGACGGAATCCTCGGCCGTCAGGTCGATGTCGGCTTCGTCCACGCCGTCCCGCTGCCCGACGAGATCGCCCAGCACACGCTCGAGACCGAGCGGCTGATGTGCTGCGTGCCCCGCGACCACCGCCTGGCCGGCCGCAGCCGCGTCAAGCTGAGCGACCTGGCCGGCGAGCGGGTGCTGGTCTTCTCGCGCGAGTTCGCCGCCCATTTCCACGACCGGATCGCGGGCTTGCTGCACGCCGCCGGGATCGACCCCTATCCCCATTACCGGATCCAGCACTGGTTCACGGTGGTGGCGCTGGTCGGTCAGGGCATGGGCGTCTCGCTGGTGCCCAAGTCGCTCAGCAACAGCGCCTTTGCCAACGTCACCTATATCGAGATCGAGGAGCGCGAGGCCGAGCACCAGGTCTCACTGATCTGGCACGACGCGGCCCCGGCCGAGGCGGCGCGGGTCTTCGTCCAGTTCATCGTCTCGGGCGGCGCCGCCTTCTGATCGCGCACCGCCGCCCGCCTTGCCCTTCCGCTCCCGCGGGTTGCGACCGGCGCGGCGGTCAGGCGCCTTTCACCCGGCGCTCGACTTCCTCGTAAAGCGCCCGGTAGGCCTTGCTGGCCGCGCTTGCAGGGGCCGTCGCCATCACCGGGGCGCGGTGGACGCCCATGCGCTCGATATCCGAGGCGAAGGGGATCTGCGTCTTCATGAACCGTTTCCTGTAGGTCCGGGTCATCTCGGCGATGGTCTCGCCATGCAGCGCCTTGACGCCCTGCACCATCGAGAAGAAGCCGTGCAGCTTCTTCAGCGGCAGGTCGTGGTCGCGGAAGAAGCCGGTCAGCTGCTCGAAGGTGCGCTGCGACAGGGTGGTCGGGATCACCGGCACGACGATGGCATCGGCGGCGCGGAAGACGTTCTCGGACAAGGTCGAGATGTTGGGCGGGCAGTCGAGCAGGATGACGTCGTAATCCGCCTTCACCCCCTTCAGCGCCTTCTTCAGCCGCGAGCGCGGGTTGCGCATCCGGGCGAGGAAGACGTCGAAGTCGCGAAAACTCATATTGGCCGGCAGGATGTCGAGATTGTCGTAATCGCTGCCGCGGATCGCCTTGGTGAATTGCTCGACATCCTTGAAGAACCGCGCCTCGGTCAGCTTCTTCGACGGCTTGACCCGGAAATAGAAGCTCGACGCGCCCTGGGGATCGAGATCGCACAGCAGGGTTCGCCGGCCGGCGGCGGCGAAGGCATAGGCCAGGTTGACCGAGGCCGCGGTCTTGCCCACCCCGCCCTTGTTCGAATAGCAGGCGATGATCTTCATTCTTTCCCCTCATGGAACAGCGCGCGGAAGGTCTGTTGCGTCTCCGGGCTGTCGAACCGGGCGAAACTCTCCACCACCTTGGCCCGCTCCTCGAGCTGGCGGCCATGCAGCACGGCAATCAGCGCGCCGACGCTCTGGGCCAGGTCGAGCGTCGCGGCATCGGGCGTGCCGTCGAGCCCGCCGAGCAGGGCCTGCAGGCTGTGCTGTTGCACCGCGTAGTCGTTGAACAGGCCGAGATTGTCCTGCAGCCGCTTGAGCGGCTTGATCAGGCTCTTGAATTCGGCCGCCGGGAAGACCGGGGCGAAGAATTCCATCAGGTAGCGCAGCTTCTTGCAGTGGATGCGCAGCTGGTGGATCTCGGCATCCTCGGTCTCGGGGCCGATCCCGGCGGCGGTCTCGCAGACCTTGCGATAGCGTTTCCAGATCAGCGCGCAGGCATAGTCATGCGCCGGCCGGTCGGCCATCGGCCCGGGCCGGAGCTTCTTGCGCTTGGCGAACAGCCTGGTGAGCTTGTCGATTTCCTTGGCGTAGCCTTTCGAGCGCAGGTGGCGCGCCAGCCGGGCCTGCTCGGCCTCCCGTTCCGCGGCGAAGTTGGCGAACAGGGTGTCGAGCCCGCCCTGCAGGCTTTCCGGCAACAGCTCGTAATAGACGTGCTTCTCCAGCAGGTAGACATCGAGATCGCGCAGCCGCCCGGTCGGCGCCATCAGCGCCGAGAAGCGGGCCTTGAGTTCCTCGGTCTGGTCCGGCTCGTAGATGCCCTTGAACAGGCTAAGGACCGAGCGGATTTTGCGCAGCGCGATGCGGTAGTCGTGCAGGAACTCGCTGTCGAGATCGGCGAGGACGCCGGGCTCGTTGGCGCGGGCGACCGGCAGGTAGGCGGCGATGATGTCGGTGGCGGTGTCGAAGGCGGCCTCGTCAAACCCGATCTCGATCTCCGGCTTGGCGACGTAAGGCGCGCGGGCGGGGAAAAGCAGGGCGTAGAGGTCGGCCTCCGCCAGCGGCTTGCCGCCGGCTTCCTCGATCCGACCGCGCAGCAGCTGCAGCGCCTTGTCGTAGCCGCGCAGCCCCTGCAGCGTCACCAGCAGCGCGCCGCCTTCGTCGGCAGTCAAGATCCGCAACTGGGCGCGGGCCTGGGTCTTGCCCTCGTCATCGAGCAAGGTCAGCCGGTCGGCGCGCATCTGGCCATTGCCAACGGGCAGCAGGCAGCGCAGCTCCGACAGGTCGGCCAGCGCCGCCTTGACCGGCCCATCGGCGAAATCGGCGACGAAGTCGCCCTCGCGGCGGGCGCTCTGGGTGATGCTGCCGCCGTCGGCCGTCAGCAATTCGAACGTTTCTTCGCTTTCCAGCAGCAGCCGGCCCGAGCCTTGCAGCGACTGGTCGAAGCAGTCGCGCAGGGTGAAGGGGCTCTCTCCCTCGCCGCGCGTCCACCGCGCCGTCAGCTTGCCGAACCCGGCCGTGGCCAGGTCCTCTGCCGCCACGGCCGGCAGGCAATAGAGATCGCGCGCGGATTGCGTCATGTGTCTTTCTTCCGGGGACTGTTCAGGTAGCTGTCGATCAGGGTCTCGACGATCTGCTGGACACTGCTGTCTTCCTCGATCGCGCGCAGCTTCAGCGCCTTCAGCGTCTTGCCGTCCAGCCGCAGCGAGGTGTTCTTCTTCTTGTCCTTGCCGGCCTCCGCCTTGGGATCGGCCTTTTTCGATTTCGCCATGGCGCCCGCCGTCTTCCAACCGACTTTGTGACGTCATGATGTCATCGCCTTGCAAGGACCACAAGAGGGGGCCTCGCGCGGATCGTCGCAGTACCCGCGTCTTGCGGCGACTGGTCGCCCGGAGCCTCGGCGGCAGAGCTCGCCAAGGCGCGTCGTCATGGTGAACACCCGCTCGCAAACGAGGTCGGCGGCAACGCGCCGGTCAGCAGGCCAGACCCAGCGCCTCGAGCCGGCGCACGGTTTCGGGCAGGCGTTCGGGGCGGTCGCGGACCTCGAGGATCAGGCGCGGCCGGGCGGGCAGGCGGTCGAGCGCCGTGAAGACCGCGGCCCAGGGCACCCGCCCCTCGCCCGGGTGCCAGTGGCGGTCGGCGTGGCCGTCGGCGTCCTGGAGGTGGACATGGCCCAGCGCGTCCCCGGCCCGGGCGATGAAATCGACGACCGGCGGGGCGTTGTAGCGGCCATGGGCCAGCTCGGCATGGCCGGTGTCGAGCGAGGCCTTGAGCCGCGGATGGCCGATCCGGCGGATCGCCTCGATCCGATGCGCCGGATCGGTGTCGTCGATATTCTCCAGCATCAGGGTGCAGCCCACCGCATCGGCGCGGGTCAGCACCGGGGCCAGGCAGGCCGCGATCGCGTCGAGCATCTGGCCATGCAGCGCGGCGTAGTTGTCGCGGTTGAGGACGTGCCAATAGGTGAAAGGGCTGTGGACCACCATATGCGTGGCGCCCAGCGCCTCGGCGATCTCGAGCCCCTTCAGCAGCCGGCGCTGGATCACCGCCCGGATCTCGGCATCCGGGTTCGCAAGGTCGAGCCCGAAGAACGGCCCGTGGATGCCGCGCGGACCCTCGTGCCCCTCAAGGGCGGTGCGGTAATCGGCGACCAGCTCCGAGGTGTCGCCCGCGATGACCTCGGGCATGACGAAATCCTGGATCTCGATCGCCCGGCCGGCATCGAAGATCCAGTCGCGCAGCGTGTCGAGGTCGGGGCGCCGGATCGCGGTGCCGAGAAGGGGAAGGGGCATGGAGGTTGGCCTTTCTGGTTACTTGATGCCGGCGCGCATGAAGCTCTGCACGAACTGGCGCTGGAACAGGAGGAAGGCGACCAGCAGCGGTGCCGATGTCATCAGCGTGGCCGCGTTGATCACCGACCACTCGACGCCGGAATCGGTGGTGGCGAAGACGCTCAGCCCCACTGTCACCGGCCGCGTGGTGACCGAGTTGGTGACGATCAGCGGCCAGAGGAAGTTGTTCCAGTGGTAACTGACCGAGACGAGGCCGTAGGCGAGGTAGGTCGGCTTCGCCAGCGGCACGTAGACCCGCCAGAGGATCTTCAACGGCCCCGCCCCCTCGATCCGCGCCGCGTCGTCGAGCTCGCGCGGGACGGTCATGAAGGTCTGGCGGATCAGGAAGATGCCGAAGCCCGAGGCGACGTAGGGCAAGGCGATCGCGGCCAGCGTGTCGACCAGGTGAAAGGCGCGGATCGTCTGGTAGTTCTCGACGATCAGGATGTCGGGCATCACCAGCAGCTGCAGCAGCACCAGCGCGAAGAGGATGTCGCGCCCCGGGAAGGCGAAGCGGGCGAAGCCGTAGGCCGCCAGCGTGCAGAGCACGAACTGCGCCGCCGTGATCCCGGTGACCAGCACGAAGGTGTTGAGGAAATAGCGCGCGAAGGGGGCCGCGTTCCACGCCTTGACGAAGTTCTGCCAGGTCAGCGGCGCCGTCAGGGTGAAATGCGCCTCGTAGGCCGAGGGGTGGATGGCGGTCCAGACGGCATAGAGGAAGGGCGCGACCCAGAGCAGCGCCAGCAGCGCGGCGCCGGTGATCCAGAGCGTCCGGTCGAAGCGGCTCATTTGTAGTGCACCTTGCGGTCGAAGAGGAAGAACTGCCCGATCGCCAGCAGGCACAGCAGCGCCAGCAGCACCACCGTCAGCGTCGCGCCATAGGCCGTATCCCAGTAGCGGAACGAGGTCTCGTAGATGTAGAACAGCAAGAGCGACGAGGCGTTGTCCGGCCCGCCCCCGGTCAGGATGAAGATGTGGTCGACCAGCCGGAAGGCGTTGATCACCGCGTTGATCGACACGAACAGCGTCGTCGGCATCAACAGCGGGAAGGTGATGCGCCAGAAGATCGTCCAGCGTCCGGCGCCCTCGATCCGGGCCGCCTCGGTCAGCTGCGGCGGGATCGCCTGCAGCGCGGCGAGGTAGAAGATCATGAAGAAGCCCGCCTCCTTCCAGACCGACACCACCATCACCGCGGGCAGCGCGGTTCCGGGGTCGCCCAGCAGGTTGGTCTGGCCGATGCCGAACAGGCCGAGGACCTGGTCGATCAGGCCGAAGCCCGGCAGGTAGAAGAACAGCCAGATATTGGCGACCGCGATCAGCGGCAGGATCGTCGGCGTGAAGAAGGCCATCCGGGCCAGCGCCCGCCCCTTGTAGGGCCGGTTGACCAGGATCGCCATGACGATGGCCAGCGCGACCGAGACCGGGATCGTGCCCAGCGCGTAGACGACGTTGTTCGTCAGCACCTGCCAGAAGGTCGGGTCGTTCAGCAGGCGCTCGTAATTGTGCAGCCCGACGAAGTGCGTGGGCCGGGTGCCGCGCGGCGTCGACCACAGGCTTTCGATCACCGTGCGCACGGCCGGGTAATGGGTGAACAGCAAGATGAAGACCAGCGCCGGCAGGATCAGCAGCCAGCCCCAGATCCATTCGCGTTTGCGCTCCATCCCGTTTTCCCCTCGTGATCGGTGGATGCGGGGCCGCCGGACGGCCCCGCAAGCTGTCGTGGTCCGCGCCTCAGCGATAGGCGGCGAGGACGGCGTCGGCTTTCTTCTGGGCTTCCGTCAGCGCCGCCTGCGGCGTCTTCTGGCCGGTGATCGCGGCCTGTAGCGCGTCGTTGAAGATCTTGGTCACGCGCTGGTTCTCATGCGTCGAAAGCTCGGCCACCGCGTATTGCAGCTGGTCGCGGGCGACGAGGACCGGCGGGAACTCGGCGGCGTATTTCTTCATCACCGGCGTATCCCAGGTGGCCGGGCGCGGGGCGACATAGCCGGTGGCCATGGTCCACTTGGCCGACTGCTCGGGCGCGGTGATCCACTTGATGAAGTCGACCGCGGCGGTCAGCTGCTCGGGCGAGGAGCCCTTGAACAGGTAGAAGTTGCCGCCGCCGGTCGGCGCGCCGCGCGACTTGTTGGCCGGCAGCATGGCGACACCGAACGGGAACGGCGCGTTCTTGCGCACGTTGGTCAGGTTGCCGGTCGAGGTCCACATCATCGCGGCATGGCCCTCGAAGAAGGCCTTGGGCGTCGCGCCCCAGTCGATGATGCCGGGCTCCATCACCTTGTCCTTGGCCGACAGGTCGACGAGGTATTGCAGCGCGTCGACCACCGGCTTGCTGTCGAAATAGGTCTCGGTGCCCTCGGCATTGACCAGCTTGCCGCCGTTCTCGGCCACCAGGCCCTGGAACAGCCAGTAGGGGAAGCCCGAGGTCGGGATGCGCACGCCCCACTGGGTGACGTTGCCGTCGGCGTCACGCTTGGTCAGCTTCATGCCGTCGGCGACCATTTCTTTCCAGTTGGCGGGCGCCTTGTCGGGGTTCAGGCCCGCGGCCTTGAAGGCGTCCTTGTTCCAGTAGAGCACCGGGGTCGAGCGCTGGAACGGGATGCCGTAGACCTTGCCGTCCAATTCGCTGTTCTTCATGAAGGCCGGGTAGAAGCCCTTGAGCCACTTCTCGCCCTCCGCGCCCTTGGCATAGTCGTTGAAGGGCAGGATCAGGTTGTCGTCGAGCAGCGTGAACATGTCGACCGACAGCGCCACCGCGATCTGCGGCGCGTTACCGCCGCGCGCGGCGGTGATCACCTTGGCGATCGTGTCCTGATACGAGCCGGCGTAGATCGCGTCGATCTTCACGTCGGGATGGGCCGTCATGTATTCGTCGGCCAGCGACTCGATGGTCTTCGCCGCCCCGCCGCCGACGGCGACGGGGAAGTAGAACTGCAGGTCCACCGCGCGCGCGGGGACCGCCGCGAGGAGGGCAAGCGCCGCGGCGGTCGCGGCACCCTTGAAGAGAGGTCCGAACATGGATCAGGTATCCTTCCGGTTGGTGAAAGGCGCCGTTGCGCCGGAGGCACCCGCCGGGTCGTCCGGTCGGGCGATCAGCGACGCGAGCTGGGGCAGGTCGACCCGAAGCCCCGTATCCGCGTCGAAGAGGTGAAGATCGTCGGCCACGAGGGCCAGCCGCAGCGCGGTGCCGGCGGCGGGAAGCGCCTGGCCGGGGACGCGCATCAGGACCTCGGCACCGCCGATCCGGCCCTGCACCAGCGCGTCGGCGCCGTGATACTCGCCGCCCGTCACCGCCAGCTCCAGCGCGCCCTCGGGCTGCGCCCGCAGCGCCTCGGGACGGATGCCGAATTGCAGCCGCCGGCCGGCGGCGGCCTCGATCCGCTGGCCGAGCGGCCCCAGCGCCTGCGCCGGCAGGATGTTCATCGGCGGCGTGCCGATGAAGCGCGCGGCGAAGACGGTGGCGGGGCGTTCGTAAAGGTCATGCGGCGGCGCCACCTGCTCGATCCGGCCGGCGTTCATCAGCACGACCTGGTCGGCCATCGTGATCGCCTCGACCTGGTCGTGGGTGACGTAGAGCATGGTGAAGCCCAGGCTGCGCTGCAGCGCCCGCAGCTCGGCCCGCATCGACTGGCGCAGCTTGGCGTCGAGATTCGACAGCGGCTCGTCCATCAGGCAGACCGGGCGTTCCGAGATCACCGCCCGCCCCAGCGCCACCCGCTGCTGCTGGCCGCCCGACAGCTGCGCCGGCTTGCGGTCGAGATAGGGCGAAAGACCCAGCAGCTCGGCCACCTTCGCCAGCCGCTCGGCCCGCTGCGGTTTCGGCACCCGGCGGGTGCGCAGGCCGAAGCCGATATTCTCGGCCACCGACAGGTGCGGAAACAGCGCGTAGGACTGGAACACCATCGACAGGTTGCGCTTGTCGGCGGGGCGCAGGGTCACGTCCTCGCCGCCGATCAGCACCCGGCCCTCGCTGGGGTCCTCGAGCCCGGCGACGATGCGCAGCAGCGTGGACTTGCCGCAGCCCGAGGGGCCGAGAAGCGCGGTAAAGCTGCCGGCCGGCGCGCTCACCTCGACGCCGTGCAGCGCCGTGGTCTCGCCCCAGTGCTTGGCGATGCCGTCGAGACGGATCTCGCGCCCCGGAACGGTTTCCTTCGTCATTGTGCCTCTCCGGTGATCGTCATTTCCCCGCCCCGGGCCGCCAGCGCCGCGGCCAGCGCCCCGGGCAGGGGCGCGTCGCAGATGACGTGGTCGACCTCGGTCAGGTGGCCGCCGCGGACGTGGGCCGGGCGGCCGAACTTGGTGCGGTCGAGCAGCAGCACCGAGCGCCGGCAATTGCCCGCGATCGCCCGCCGCGCGGCGACCTCTTCCTCGGTGAAGTCCAGCAATGTGCCGTCCTCGGCCACGCCGCCCACCCCGAAGACGCCGAAATCGACCTGGTAGCGGGCGAAGAACGCCTCGACCCCGGGGCCGAGGATGTCGCGGTCGTCGGGGCGCACGGTGCCGCCCGGCAGCTGCACCTGCCAGCTCTCGCGGTCGCAGGCGCAGATCGCGACATTGAGGTTGTTGGTCAGGATGGTCAGGTCGCGCTGGCCCTCCAGCGCCTGGATCGCGTAGCTCGGCGTGGTGCCGATCGACGCCGCCAGAGAGACGCCCGAGGGGATCAGCGCGGCGAAGGCCTCGGCAATGGCGCGCTTGGCGCCCTCGTTCAGGCTGCGGCGCGAGGCATAATGCAGGTTCGCGCCCTGGCGCGGCAGTTCAACCCCGCCATGGACCCGGCGCAGCGCGTCGGCGGCGCAGAGCGCGTTGACATCGCGGCGGATCGTCTGCGGCGAGACGTCGTAGAGGCGCGCCAGCGCCCCGATCTCGGCATGGCCCGCGGCGCGGACCCGCCCGAGAATGTCACGCTGGCGTTCCGAGAGGGAGGCCATGTTGCCGAGATCCTGCTGCCGTTTTCTTCCCGGCATGAAGTCCCGGATTCATGTGAAGATTTCTCTGCGTTCACATGAAGCTTTCTTGGCGTTCACTTGAACCTTCGATGCGGAGCGCGCCCCTCCGCGGTCCTTGACGGCAGCCGATCGTCGATCCGCGGGGCACCAGGACCAGGGATCGCGACACCTGCGCCCGCGAAGGCCGGTCAGTTGGTCGCGGGTCTGCTGGGCGCCCCCCGGCAAGGCCGGGCGCGACGACCGGGAAACCCGTCGCCGCGGCCTGTTCCGTCGCCCGTCATGACTGCGCCACGACCGCCCGGCCCGGTGGCACGGCAGACAGGCGGCAGCCCGGGCTAGACGGCTTTCGGACATGGCAACCTCCGGGATTCGCAACAGGGGCAGAGCCCTATCCCCCCGCAACGGGGCGGATGATCCCGTCGGTCGTGATCTGTGATTTCTCGAATTCCGCATGATATGCGCCGCGGTCTCCGGCTATGCTCGCCGCCGGAGCAAGGAACAAGTCGGCATGAGCGCGCTACAGCAGTCCCTGGCCTTTCTCGTCGAACTGGCGGCCCTG
The DNA here is from genome assembly GCF_042643245.1 of Acidimangrovimonas pyrenivorans. NCBI lineage: Bacteria > Pseudomonadati > Pseudomonadota > Alphaproteobacteria > Rhodobacterales > Paracoccaceae > Acidimangrovimonas > Acidimangrovimonas pyrenivorans. Next base: position 84,240 of record NZ_JBHRSK010000013.1, on the reverse strand, counting down.
GCGGCCTTCGGGCGCTGGGGCTGGATGCGGTTCGACAGTCTCGTCCCCAGGTTTCTGGCGGCGGCGCTCTGCGTCGCCGTGATCGCGATCCTGTGGGCGCGTTTCGCCGCCCCGAGCGCCCCGGGCCGGCTGAGGATGCCGGCGCTGCTGCTGTTCAAGATCGCGATCTTTGCCTCGGCGGCAGGCGCCTTGCTGTCGACCGGCGACAGGAGCCTGGCCGCCGCCCTGGCCGTCGTCGCGGCGGTTCAACTGGCACTGGCCGTGGCCTTGGAGGCGGTATGACCGGCGACGAACAGGACAGGACAGGCGGCAGTCCCGGCAATGCGCGACAAGGGCCCGGACCGCGGCCGGACTCCACCGTCCAGCGGGAAGATCGCATGGAGCGTCAAGGCGGGAAGCGCACCCTTCAACCTTGGCGCCGCCCGTTCCGTGACGACCAAAGGCCACGCCCCCACCCAAGCGAGGAAGTCCAGAGAAACAAGGGAGAAGAATGGTAGCGGAGGTCCGTCTTGGACGGAAACCCCACCAGATAACTCTCTGTAAAATATGGATTCCGCGTCGAAGGAAGTGCTGATCTTCGAAAGAACGAGGCGCCGAACCGGCCGTTTCGGTCGAACTTCAGCCCTCCCTCTCCCAATAGAACTGGAAGCCTTCGCAATTGTCTTGGCAAACTGACTTGTCACTGCAACTACCGGGCGTAGTCTGGTAAACGGTAGGCAGCAGGGAGTTGCAGGTCATTTCACTTTCCGAGCGCGATGTCTGTAGCAAGTTCATAACCCCAGCTCTGCAGCGCGCGGGCTGGGATCTACAGACGCAGATTTCTGAAGAGAAAACCCTGACCGACGGACGCATCATCGTCCGAGGCCCCATGACCTGGCGCGGCAGGAAGAAGCGGGCGGACTACGTCCTCTACCTCAAACCCAACATCCCGATCGCTATTATCGAGGCCAAGGACAAGTCCCACGCCCTCGGCGACGGGATGCAGCAGGCGCTCACCTATGCAGAGATGCTGAGGGTGCCCTTCGCGTTCTCCTCGAACGGGGACGGCTTCATCTTCCACGACAAGACCGGCCAGTCGGCTTCGATGGAAACGACAATCGGACTCGAAGACTTTCCTTCGCCGGAAGACCTTAAACGCCGTTATGAGATCTGGAAGGGGCTGACGGAGCCGCAAGCCGCGATCGCATTCCAGAATTACTACGATGACGGCAAGGCGCCTCGCTACTATCAGATGAACGCCATCAACGCGGCCGTTGAAGCGATCGCCAAGGGGCAGGATCGCCTGCTGCTCGTGATGGCCACCGGGACGGGCAAGACCTTCACCGCCTTTCAGATCATTTGGCGGCTCTGGAAGGCCGGTGCGAAAAAGCGCGTTCTCTTCCTCACCGACCGGAATGTCCTCGTCGACCAGACCATGGTCAACGATTTCCGTCCCTTCATTGGCGCAATGGCAAAGCTCTCGACAAACGCCAAGACGATAGAACGGCCGGACGGCAGCCTCGAAAACGTGACCCTCGCGATGGATCGCAAGAGGCGCATCAACACCGCTTATGAGATCTACCTGGGGCTCTACCAGGCGCTGACCGGCCCGACAGACGCACAGAAGATCTACCGGGAACTCTCGCCCGACTTCTTCGATCTCATCATTGTCGACGAATGCCACCGGGGTAGCGCCGCCGATGACTCCGCATGGCGCGAGATCCTCGAACACTTCTCAGGTGCGACCCAGATCGGCCTGACTGCGACCCCGAAAGAGACGGAATACGTTTCGAACATCAATTACTTCGGCCAGCCGATCTGCAGCTACTCCCTCAAGGAAGGGATCAGCGACGGCTTCCTTGCCCCTTACAAGGTCATCAAGTGCCATATCGACAGGGATGTCGAAGGTTACCGCCCCGAGCAGGGTCAGCTCGACCGCGACGGCAATGAGGTCGAAGATCGCCTCTACAACACTAAGGATTTCGACCGCACCCTCGTCATCGACGACCGCACCAAGCTGGTCGCGAAGCGGGTGTCGCAGTTCCTCAAGGAAAGCGGAGACAGGTTCCAGAAGACCATCATCTTCTGCGTCGACCAGGAACACGCCGCCCGGATGCGCCAGGCGCTGATCAACGAGAACGAGGATCTCGTCGCCAAGAACGCACGCTACGTGATGCGGATCACCGGAAGCGACAAGGAAGGGCTCGACCAGCTCAGCAACTTCATCGACCCGGAGGCAACCTACCCGGTGGTCGTCACCACCTCCCGCCTGCTCAGCACCGGGGTGGACGCGCAGACCTGTCGCCTCATCGTCCTCGACAGGGAAATCGGGTCGATGACCGAGTTCAAGCAGATCGTCGGGCGCGGAACCCGGGTTCATGCGGATACCGGGAAATACTACTTCACGCTCATGGACTTCCGTGGGGCGACCAACCACTTCGCCGACCCGGAGTTCGATGGTGATCCCGTGCAAATCTATGAGCCGGGCGCGGAGGATCCGATGGTTCCTCCGGACGAACCGGACGAAGTGGCGCCCGAGGAAGAGGAAACTCCGCTCGAAACCATTCCCGCCGACCCCTCTGCCGGATCGGAGCCGGTCGATCTCGGCCCCGGAGCGATCGAGACCACCGGAGAGCCCCGCCGAAAGATTTATGTCGACGGCGTGGGGGCCAGCATCGTCGCAGAGCGGATCCAGTATCTCGATACGAGCGGCAAGCTGGTGACCGAGAGCCTGCGCGACTTCACCAAGCGCGCGCTGCACCGCCACTTCGCATCGCTCGACGATTTCCTTCGGCGCTGGAACTCCGAGGACCAGAAGCAGGCGATCGTCGAGGAACTGGCGGAGGAAGGGCTCGATCTCGGGGTGATCGGTGCCGAGCTGGGCAAGGACCTCGATCCCTTCGACCTTGTCTGCCACGTCGCCTTCGACGCCAAGCCCCTGACCCGCCAGGAACGCGCCAACAACGTTCGCAAGCGCAACGCCTTCGGCAAATACGGCGAAACGGCGAAGGCGGTTCTGGAAGCCCTTCTCGCGAAATACGCCGACGAGGGCGTCCTGAACCTCGACGATACCAACGTCCTCAGCATCGACCCCTTCGCCCATATGGGAACGCCCCTTGAACTCGTCCGCGCTTTCGGGGGAAGACCGGCCTATCAGCAGGCCGTTCGCGACCTTCAATCCGCCCTTTACAAGGACACCGCGTAGCCATGACGATTCTGCTGCACGACGGACGCCTGAAGTTCGTCAGATTAGAGATTGCGTCAGCAGAGATACCTATTCTTCTTGAAAGTCACCGAAAGAATTGGGAAGCGCCAGGCCGGCTCGAGGCTGAGGGTCAGGCCTTGATCGCGTCAGATTTCCCTGTGCCCCGTGCAGCAAAATTCGCCGCCGATGTAATTCGGTGGGGTGGTGGCCATCGCTTCGTTGGGCGTTTCAATCAGAAGAATCCGCCTGAGCGAATTGCAGTATCTCTACAACATTCGGAGATGCTTCTCGAGCAGGATAAACCCGCGGAGGCTGTAGAGGTTCTCCGGCAATTGAACCAGCTGGGACAATCTTTTGCGTCCAAGATGGTGCGATTTCTTGCTCCGGAGAAAGCTGTGATATTCGACAGCGTGATCCGTGGTGCGCTGGGTTATGCCGAGACAGCAGGTGGTTACGAGGCTTTCCTGTCCGACTGCCGCACCATTCTGAATACTGTAGCTGAAGATCATCCGCACCTCCGGATATGCGATATCGAGGCTGCGGTCTTTGCGAAGCTTCAAGGATACTGACCCATGTCGATGCGAACGCTTGTCAAGTCGATCCAGGACACGATGCGCAAGGATGTCGGGGTCGACGGCGACGCCCAGCGCCTGTCACAGCTCGTCTGGATGTTCTTCCTCAAGATCATCGACGATCAGGATCAGTCGCTCGAGATTATGAAGGACGACTACCGATCGCCGATACCCGCAACGCTGCAATGGCGCGCCTGGGCGGCCGATCCGGAGGGCATCACCGGCGACGAACTCCTCGACTTCGTCAACGACGACCTGTTCCCCAAACTGAAGGACCTTCTCGCGGCAACGCCCCGCGCCCGTGTCGTCCGCTCGGTCTTCGAGGACGCCTACAACTACATGAAATCCGGCCAGCTGATGCGGCAGGTGATCAACAAGATCAACGAGGTCGACTTCAACAACCTCAAGGAGCGCCAGCACTTCGGCGACCTCTACGAACAGCTGCTGAACGATCTGCAGAATGCGGGAAACGCCGGCGAATACTACACCCCCCGCGCCGTCACCTCCTTCATGGTCCAGCAGATCGACCCCCATCCGGGCGAGATCCTAATGGACCCGGCCTGCGGCACCGGCGGCTTCCTCACTTGCGCCATGCGCCACATGCGCGAGCGCTACGTGAAGCGCCCGGAGGACGAAGCGCTGATGCAGGGCTCGCTCCGCGCCGTCGAGAAGAAGCCCCTGCCCCACATGCTCTGCACCACCAACATGCTCCTCCACAACATCGAGGAGCCAAGCTGGGTGCGCCATGACAACACCCTCGCCCGCCCGCTGATCAGCTGGACCCGGGACGAGCGCGTCGACATTGTCCTCACCAACCCGCCCTTCGGCGGCAAGGAAGAGGACGGGATCGAGAACAACTTCCCCCAGTTCAAGACCCGCGAGACCGCCGACCTCTTCCTCGCCCTCATCATCCGCCTGTTGAAGCCTCACGGCCGTGCCGCCGTCGTCCTGCCCGACGGTTCGCTCTTCGGCGAGGGGGTGAAGACCCGGCTCAAGGAACACCTGCTAACCGAGTGCAACCTGCACACCATCGTGCGCCTACCCAACTCGGTCTTCCGCCCCTATGCCTCGATCGGCACCAACCTTCTGTTCTTCGAGAAGGGTCAGCCGACGCAGGACGTCTGGTATTGGGAACACCGCGTGCCCGAGGGCCAGAAGGCCTATTCCATGACCCGACCGATCCGACTGGAGCATCTGGACGATTGCGCCGCCTGGTGGGGCGGGGCCGAGCGTCAGGGCCGAGAGGAAGGCGAGCGTGCCTGGAAGGTCTCGATCGACGAGATCCGCGAGCGCGGCTTCAACCTCGACATCAAGAACCCGCGACAGGAGGTCGAGGATCACGGTGACCCCGAGGTCCTGCTGGCCGACCTGCGCAAGACCGAGACCTCGGTCGAAAGCCTCCGGGCCAAGTTGAAGGCGATCCTGACCGAGGCACTGGCCCGATGAACGCCGACCGCCTTCTGGAGCTCTACGAGCAGATCAGCGACGCCCCGGATGCCATCGCCCGGTTGCGGCGGTTCGTGCTGGAGCTGGCAGTGCGTGGGAAGCTGGTGGCTCAGGATCCGGCGGAGGAGTCGGCGTCGGAGCTGCTGAAGCGGATCGGGGCGGAAAAGGTGCAGCTGGCGAAGACGGGCCAGATTACGCGGGAGAAACCCTTGCCGCCACTGTCGGAGGCCGACAAGGCATTTGAGCTACCGGACGGTTGGGCTTGGGCGCGGCTTGGCTCACTAAGCCAATTCGTGACGAGCGGCTCGCGTGACTGGGCGAAACATTACTCGAACGAAGGCGCAATTTTCGTTCGGATGGGAAACCTCTCGAAAGACCACTATCGCCTTCGCCTCGACAAGATACAGCGGGTGCAACCACCGGCGGATGGTGAAGGGACGCGAACTCGGCTTGAAGCCGGAGATATCCTGATCTCGATCACGGGCGATGTGGGTATGCTGGGACTAATACCTGATGGGTTCGGAGAGGCATACATAAACCAGCATACAGCGATGGTCAGGCCGATGCCGGAGATGAGGAGCCGCTATCTTGCAGAACTATTCCGATCGCCATTCGCTCAGGATCAGTTCAACGCCCCTCAGCGCGGCATAAAAAACAGCTTTCGCCTGACCGATGTAACTCAGTTTGTGGTTCCCCTACCACCTCTCGGCGAGCAGCGCCGGATCGTGGCGAAGGTCGATGAACTCATGGCGCTCTGCGATCGGCTGGAGGAGGCCCGCAAGACCCGCGAGGAGACGCGCGACCGGCTCACCGCCGCCAGCCTCGCGCGCCTGACCGCCCTCGAAACGACCAATCAGGACTTCCCCGCCCACGCCCGCTTCGCCCTCGACACCCTCCCCGCCCTCACGACCCGCCCCGACCAGATCAAGACCCTGCGCCAGACCATCCTCAACCTCGCCGTCCGCGGAAAGCTGGTGGAGCAGGATCCCGAAGATGAGCCGGCGTCAGAACTGCTGAAACGTTCCGAGAAGCTGCCTCCACCTCCGCGATATGCGAAGCGTAGCCCCGAGCTCATTCCGGGCGACTGCGGTCTGTCCATCAACAAGCCGGACATCTCGGTCCCTTCGGGCTGGCTCTGGGTTCCGCTCGTCCAGGTGGCGCGATTGGAAAGCGGGCATACACCCAGCAGGAACCGAGCGGACTGGTGGGGCGGCGATATCCCTTGGATGGGCCTCGTCGACGCGCGCGCCCACAACAACGGGCGCATCCACGACACGATCCAGCACACCAATGAAGCTGGCTTGGCGAATTCAGCGGCAAGACTGCTACCGGAGGGGACGGTCTGCTTCAGCCGGACCGCCTCCGTTGGCTATGTGGTCATCATGGGACGAGAGATGGCAACCAGTCAGGACTTCGTGAACTGGGTGCCGACAGAAGCGATTGCCTCAGAATGGCTTCAGCTGGTCATGATTGCGGAGCGACCTGCGATTTCTCGTTTTAGCAAGGGGGCGGTTCACCAGACGATCTACTACCCCGCTTGGCTGGCCATGCACGTGGTTCTTCCCCCCCTCGCCGAACAACACCGCATCGTGGCCAAGGTCGACGCCCTCATGGCCCTCTGCGACCGGCTGGAGGTCGCCCTCGCGCAAGCCGACACCACCCGCACCCGCCTTCTCGAAGCCCTCCTCCACGAGGCGCTGGAACCCGATAAGAAAACCATGGAGGCCGCTGAATGAGTGTTCCCGTTCCCGAGGCCGAGCGTCTTCTACTCGACCGATACCAGGCCCCTGCGAAGGCCCCGACCGAATACGTCATCGGCTTCACCGCGCCAAACGGCAAGGTGCTCGCGCTGCACCGGACGGTGTCCGAGGCGATGATCTGGTTCCTCCCGCCCCCCCCCGCCACAGCTCGACGGCGTCGAGTTGATGGTCGACGCAAACAACGGAAACTCAAACCTAAACGGGCCACTTGCCATTCTGAAGAAACCCGAAACCCTGCGCGCCCGGTTCGAGACCCCCGGCGCCCTACGGTCGTTTCTGGACTGGTATGACGGCGCCGCGGCATCCAATACCTCGCGGGAAACGCAAATCGGCATTCCCGCGCCTCGCAATTTCGAGGACTCGTTCAAACGTTTCGAAGAGCTTCTCAAGGTCAAGTCCGGGGAAGGTTTCACCCCGTTCGATGAAGGGCTCATTGCGGCTTGGGAAAGCTACAAGCCGCGCCTTCGCGACCTCGCCCTAACCAAGCTTCGACCAGAGGATTGGACCGAAGACATGATCGGCACGGGAGGCATCCTGGAGCATGCAATCGCGGCGATCGAGATCCAGGCCACCCACGGCGATCTCACAAACAACCTCGTCTTCTGGCAGAACCGTTACGGCCATGCGAACCGCGACCACCGTGGTCTATTGGAGGCTCAGGCCTCCCCCGCAAGCCAAGGAGCAATCGAGCGCCTCCTGTTCGACTTGTATCGTTCAACGAGAAACGAGGGAGAGATTTTCGAGAACCTGAGAGAGCTCACCTACTCGAAGTATCCTTTGCTCGCCTATCTGTTCTTTCTCAAGGACATGGCGCGTTTCATGCCGATCCAGCCCACAGGCTTCGATCGTGTGTTCCGGGAACTCGGCATCGAATTCCACACCCTTCGCGCCTGCTCTTGGGAAAACTACCGCACCTACAACGCCGTCTTGGATGGGTTGCGACCGGCCATCGAAACGGTGACGGGCCTCTCGGGCATCCGACTGATCGACGCTCACTCATTCTGCTGGGTTTACACGACGCTTCTCAAGCTGGAAGCCTCTGGAGATCTGGCATCTGGAGAAAGAGGCAGCGAGCGGGTGCTTGGAGGCCGTGAACGCTCGATCGCGGAGATCAAATATTCGGTCAACAGAACTGTCTTCAACTCGAACGGCCAGGTCGTTGAACGAACGGTCAAGGACAAGGAGCTTCGCATGTCCGACTACGAGTTGGACAAGAAGATACGGGAACTGCTGGACATTCAGGGAGATCGGTGTGCGATTACAGGTCTTCCTTTCCAATTCAGCGGAAGCCACGACGACCCGAATATGTTGCCTTCCCTCGATCGCATCGACAGCGACGGGCACTATGAAGCCGGCAATGTTCAGCTGGTCTGCCGGTTCATCAACTTCTGGAAACAGGCATCCGACGACGCGGAGTTCCGACGGTTGATCAACGTCGTCAGGGGCCTCGAAGCGGATGATCGCACTTCGGGATAAGGGAACAGTTTTCATGCCCATCAGTCATGCCGTCTGGACCGTTTCGCCCAACCCGACCGAAATCTCCCAAGGCACATTGCCGTCCGAGCAGATGCTTGAGGACATGATCGTCGCCCAACCGAGGATCCTCTCTTCCGAATGGATGCTGATCGGCCGACAGATCGACACCGGCTTTGGCGGCCGAGTGGACCTGCTTGCCATCGCGCCGGATGGCACTCTTGTCCTCGTCGAGTTGAAGCGGGACAGGACACCAAGAGAGGTAGTGGCACAGGCACTCGACTACGCCTCGTGGGTGGAACGACTGGACGCAGACGACGTGGCCAACATATACGGGCGCTTCCGCCCCAATCGCAGCCTGTCTGAGGATTTCCTCGCAAGCTTCGGACAGCCCCTCGATGAAGATACCATCAATGAGAGCCATCAAGTCGTGATCGTCGCTGCATCGCTCGATGCCAGCAGCGAGCGGATCGTGAACTACCTGAATGATCGTGGGCTCGCCATCAACGTGCTGTTTTTCCAGGTCTTCGACCACGACGGTCAGCAGTTGCTAAGCCGCGCTTGGCTGATCGACCCGGGCGAAGTTCAGGTGCAGGCTGCCAGCGGCGCACGTCGCGGAGAGAAGGAGCCGTGGAATGGCGAATTCTACGTCAGCTTTGGGGCTGACAACACCCGTCGCTGGGATGAGGCCGTCCAATACGGGTTCATCTCGGGCGGGGGCGGCAGTTGGTATAGCAACTCGCTCCGCATGCTCTCGGAGGGGGATCGCGTCTGGGTCAAGATCCCTGGGAAGGGCTTTGTTGGAGTCGGACGTGTGACTGGTCCGCGGGTGCCTGCGAGGGACTTTGAGATCGATGAGAACCTCGCCTTGGAGACCCTGCAAGGAAACTACCATAGACAGTTCGTCGATGATCCAGAGAAAGCCGAATACTTCGTGCCGGTCGAGTGGCTGAAGACGCTGCCGGAAGACCAAGGCATTCAAGAGGTGGGAATGTTTGGCAATCAAAACACGGTATGCAAGCCCGTCACCCCGAAGTGGCGCTCGACGGTCGAGGCGCTCAAACAGAGGTTTGGCATTTCATAGCTGTGGCCGATGAAGAGAATTTGAACCGCCCAAGGCTAACTGATTGGTTCGGTCCCAAAGCACTTCAGAAGCATGTCTTCTGGATGACGCAACGGGTTCAGGAGATGAAGCCTTCACAGGATTTGCGCGACAGCGTCCCGCTTGAACTCGTCGCTGAAGTTGCTTTGCCCATCATTGCCTCCCTGCCTCAAAATCGGGGAGAAGGCGTCCATGACCATGAGGCTATTCAAACTGGATTGGCAATTCCACCCTTGGGCGATAGGGTGAACGCGCAACAACCTAACCGAGTTCGACAACAAATCGCGAAAAGCACGGAATAGGTTCATTTCCTCGATCCGCACAAAACATCCAGATGTGGTGAGTTTCGCGTTCTTAGCCCCTAAGGTGTCAGGATGTTCACCCCCTTCCTCGTTGCCGATCCTCATTCAGCCGTGCGCTACCGGCTAAGCGCCGATCGTCTGGCCGAACTTTCGCTCGCTCCGCAGGCTGAGAGTTGGGCGCCGGGCAGTGCCATCGCAGAAGCGCCCGATCCGGTCTGGGCAGAGAGCATGGCCAATGCACCGGTCGAGACGATCGCGGCGGTGGTCGCGGCGCTCGAGGACCTGGTGCTTGCCACACCGGATCTGCGGCTGCCGTCGGCGGAAGCACTACCCGACAGCCGCGCAAAACGGCATCTCACGGCCCTGGTCGCACTTTGGCAGCGGCTGGGCGATGCCTTGCCCGAAGGGCTCGCCACGGTTCGCCATGTGCTGGAGCTCCCGCATGGCCGGTTTCTCGATCGCCTGCCCGTCGTGGAGGGGTCGCTCGATCCATCGGCGTCCGCAGCAATGCGCGCGCTACATGATCGGCTAAAGGCGGAGTTCGGTGCGATTCCGGCCCCAGTCGAAATGCCCGTTGCACCGGCGGGCAGCCGGTTACACGCTTTGCAAGGAGGGGTCGGGGCGAAGGATCTTTCTGCCGGTCCGGCTGACAACAGCCTTTCCTTCTTCGGTCTGCGCGACCTCGCCGCCTGTGCCGATTTCGCAGCGGCGCGGGCGCGCGCACTGATCGAAGTGGGCGTCCCTGCCCGCGAGATAGCCGTGCTGACTTCTGCCGATCCGGGTCAGTTAGCCCGGGCCTTTGCGGCGCAGGGTGTCCCGCTCTCGGGGCTGCCGGCAGCCCCGCCCGAGCGCGACATCCTTGGGGAGACGGCGCTCCAGTTGCTTCTGGCCAAACGCTCACCCACGCCTGCCATGGTGCTGGCAAGCCTTGCCCTGTCTCCCCTTATGCCCTGGGCCGCCCAGACCGGCCGCGATCTCGCAGAGAGCCTTATGGAGGGAGACTTTCGAGGCAAGATTCTTGATCCGAACACGGAACACAAGGCGTTGTGGAAGGACGTCCGCGCCTCGGCAGCCAGCCTGCAGCAACTGCGCTTCCTGATCGACCGGATATGCACTCAGTTGTCCGAAGGGGAGGCCTTGCGTGCGCGCATTCCCCTTCCTGCCGGCGATGACCTCCTCGATTGGGAGGCCCTTCTGCGGTCAATGCAAGTGGGGCAAGCCGCCCGGGCCGAAGCCGTGCGCAATCTCCAGGGAGTCAGCCTTTGGTCCGCTCTCGAAAGTCCGTGGCGGTCGTGTCGTCACCTCATCCTGGCAGACTTCACCGAAGGAGCCTATCCGACGCGCCCGGGGACCAATCCGATGTTCCTCGACAGCGAGATCGCGGCGATCCGCGCGTCGACCGGCCTGCAACTGCGCGACCGGGCGGAGGGCCTCTCTCACAGCCTTGCGCTCTTCGATGCGCAACTTCGCGCGGTCAGCGAAAGTGCCACCTTCCTCGTTCCGTGGCGGGATATGTCTGGGGGACGTCTCGCCCCTTCCACCGGGCTTTCCCTCGTCGGTCGAGCGATTGAAGGCATCGAGGAACCGGCCAACCTGTTGACGGATCTTTCGCGCCTGGCCCCTGCAGACTGGCCGATTGCGTATCACAGTTCAGCGCCGCTGCCCGAGGCATCGCCGCTCCCCGAAGCGCTTTGCTTCCCCCGCGAGGATCTGCTTGCGCTGCGCCGCGAGGATGACGGAACCGCCAAGCCACAATCGCCCAGCAGGCTTGAGAAACTGCTCGTTAGCCCGCTCGCCTGGCTTCTCGAAGAATTGGGCGCCAGCGACATGGGCTGGTCGGCCGAAGCGCTGGACGTCCGGATCAAGGGCAACATCGCGCACGAGGTGTTCGAGCACGTGTTTCGCGTAGGAGAGGACCTGCCCGATCCTCCGGCTCTGCTCGAAGCCGTCTCGAAGACCTACGACAGTGCCCTCGCCCGTCACGCAGGCTTCCTGCGCAGCTCAGCATGGGAGATGGAGCGCAAGGGGTTGGAGCGTGAAATCCAGCAGGCAGCCGTTACTTGGCGCGATCACCTGCAGGCGCTCGGCGCGCGCATCATCGGCAACGAGATGTGGTTGGCCGGCGAGGCACATGGCATCCGACTGCATGGAAAGGCCGACGAGATTCTCGAACTGCCTGATGGCGACCTCTTGATCGTCGATCACAAGAAAAGCGGCACGCGCAATAGGAGCAAACGGATGGAGGCCGGGTGGGACCTGCAGGCAGGTCTATATCGAGACATGATCGCCCGCCCAATCCGGAGGGACGGCGACGGAATGGACAAGCTGATCGGTCACACGGTCGGTATCGCCTATCACCTGATGAACGACGGCGGGCTTCTGACCTCAGGCGTCGCCCTTGCCAATGGTTCCCCCGCCCGCGACATGGGCGAAGCCGTCAATGCGCAAGCGATCGTATCACTCACTGAGCGATTGGCGGAACTCGGCGCAGGCCGTGTCAGACTGAACACCTCAGAAGACGAGGACTTCTTCGAGAAAGAGGCCGGCTTCAAGCCTTACGCCCTGACCGATGGATCCCCCCTTGTCCGGGCGTTTATCCGCGACGTCGAGGAGGACTAAGCATGGACGACGGACTGGTCATAGTTCCCGCCGGGGCGGGTGCCGGTAAGACTCATCATATCAAGACCCAGTTGTCGGACTGGGTGGGGCGCAAGATCGTCAGGCCCGAACGCATCCTTGCCGTGACCTTCACCGAGGCCGCGGCCAGTGAATTGCGCGAACGCATCCGCTCGGGGCTGCTGGCCGACGGGCTGGTCACCGAGGCGCTGGCAGTCGAGCGCGCCTATGTCTCGACCATTCATGGGCTGGGGCTCAGAATCCTGACCGAACACGCGTTTGCTGCGGGAGTATCGCCCCAGCCACGCCATCTTGCCGATCCTGAGCGGGACTTGCTCATCCGCCAAGCCTTGGCCCATGCGAAATCCTTGGACCCCATCAAGGCGGACCCGGAGCGCTTCGGCTACCAGCCGAACTGGCAGAAGGGCGAGACGATCGAGGACTCGCTTCGCGGCCGGATCCTATCAATGGTCGACCTCTTGCGCGGGCTCGGTGACAAGGGTCTCGATCCAGGCCTGATCGAACCGGGGCTGGCGCGGTTGGAAGCGATCTATGGCCCAACTCTCACCGACCTCACGGCCGCGCGCACAGCACTCGATCGCGCGGTTCAGACAATGCTGACGGCCTTTCCGGACGGGGGGCTCGATACCGTCACGGCCAAGGGCCCGCGCGAGACGCTGGAAAAAAACCTCGCGCTCTTTCGCATGGTGGCGCGGGATCCGGGGCTGCTGGACCGCGACTGGGGCCTGTGGCAATCGCTGCGCAAGCTTTTCGTGTCGAATAGTAGGAGTAAGACGCCAGAGGGCTACGACGATTGCGCTACCGCGATCATGGAAGCGGCGAACCTGCTGCCGCGCCACCCTGGGCCACTGGCCGACTCGAAGCTCCATCTCGAATGCCTGATCGCCTGCGCGCAAGAAGTCATGGGAGCTTATGAGGACCGAAAGAAGGCGCTGGGCCTAATCGATTTCGCCGACATGATCACCGGGGCGGAGCGGCTCTTGCGCAAAGACCAGGCGGTGCGGCAGGCGGTTCTGGACGAAATCGACTGCGTTATCATCGATGAGTTCCAGGACACCAACCCGGTGCAATTCGCGCTGCTCTGGCAACTTGGCCAACTTGCGCCACGCACTTTGCTCGTGGGAGATGTCAAGCAGTCGATCATGGGGTTCCAAGGGGCCGATCCGCGTCTGTCCACTGCCCTGGCCGAAGCAAACCCCGGCTCGGTGCAGCCTCTGGATCGCAACTGGCGTTCAACACCCGCGGTAATGGCGTTCGTAAATGCCGTTGGTGCGGGGTTGTTCGGAGAGGGCTACAATCCGCTGACGCCGACGCGCGAAGCGGTCGATGGTCCAGCCCTTGAAGTGCTGAACGTGGTCAAGGGACGCGGGGTCAGGAAGTATTCCAAACCGCATGAGCATGTTGCCGAGCGCATCGCACTGCTCCTGAAGGATGGCGAAACCGTTACGGATCGGCAGACGAAAGCGATCCGTAAGGCCCGACCGTCAGATATCGCGCTTCTGGTCTGCCGCCATGCGACCGCCGCCCGCTATGCTGACGAGTTGCGCGCACGAAGCGTGCCCGTGCGCATCGCCGAAGATGGCTGGGCACAGAGCCCCGTGATTCAGGCCGCGCGCGCCGCACTCTCCTTCGCTGCGAACCCGGCGGACATCCACTCTGGTCTCGTGCTTCGAACGCTCGGCCCCGATCCCTTGGACCTACAGGTCGCGCTTGCCGCCCAGATCAACGGAAGTCTCGCCGACGACCCCATGCTCATGCAGTTGGCCGGGCTGTCAGACGCCCTTGCCCGCCTACCGGTTTCGGTCGCCCTCGACCAAGTGCTCGAGATGTCAGGCCTTCGTGCCTGGGCGGAACGCCTGTCCGATGGCCCGCAAGCGCGTGCCGACCTCCTACGCCTCGAGGCCGAGGCGGCAGAATTCGAGGCCGCGCATCGCGACCTCAAGGCAGCCTCAGGGTTTCACGGCGAGACAGCCAAGGTGTTCCTCGGTTGGCTGGAGGCGCGAGCGGACGAGCGCGACTTCGACCGCCGCCCTGATCCCTCAGCCGACAGCGCAGAAGCGGTCGAGATCCTTACATGGCACGCCGCAAAGGGCCGCGAATGGCCGATCACCGTCGTGGCGGAATTCGACAATCATATCGAGGAGCGACCGGGCACGACCTCGGCACGCTTCGATGCCCTGGACCGGATAGACGACATGGGGGCAGTGCTGGCCTCCGCCAGGTTGATCCATACCCCTGCCTTCGCGGCGCCCGAGGTGCAGGCCCGCTTCATCGAGGATCGCCGCCCGGATTTCGAAGCTAATACGCGCAACCTGCTCTATGTCGCCTTGACGCGTGCACGCGATCGACTGGTGCTGGAGTGGCCCTCATTCCTGAAGCCACGGGATGACGAGGCTCCCGAGGCGAGTTGTCTTTTTCATGTGTTCGAGGATGCCTGCGCGCCACAGATTGGACGAGATGGTCTACGGATCGGCGAGACCAACTGCCCGGCAGTTGTCAGGGAATTGCCCGAGCATGCCGAAGTCACGGTGTATGGTGAGAACCACATGGCCAACCCGGCGCGTTTTGGCGCAGCCACGCCATTGCCTGCCATTCCGTTGACCCCATGGCGCCTGCAACCCTCGCAGGCAACTTCCCCAGGGGCTGCCCCCGCCAGCCAGGCAGTTGCGCTCGGACCGGCTTGGCCCGAGACGGCCAGCAACGCGGCCCGGGGCACGGCACTGCACCTCGCACTGCGCACCTACCTCACGCGCCCTGACCTGGGCCCCACCCTCCCTGAGGCCACAGGCCTCGACGAGACAACGCTTGCCCGTGTCGCGGAGCGCGCCGCAGCGCTGAAGTCATGGCTGACAGAGCAAGGCTACAGCGACCTGCAGTGCGAAATCCCGGTTCTCGGGCGATCGCCGGAAGGTGCCGAGATTCCCGGGACCATTGATCTCCTGGCCCTCGGCACCCGGGGCTGCCTGCTGGTCGACCACAAGTCGGGTGGAACCGGCCAGGGTTTGGGGGCCTACTGGCCCCAGCTCTCGACCTATGCCGGACTGGTCCCACAGATCGCCCCCGGCCATCCCCTGCAAGGTGTTGCCGTCTTCTGGGTTGATCACGGGCTGCTGGAAGTGATCTTCGATCCGGCCATTGCAGACATCTCGCCTGCCTGATCCTAAGCATCGCTTCCAGGGCGCGAAGGTCATTCTTTGAGCGCGAGCGGCTGGCATTTGGTATGGGCGCCTTACGTGCTTTAGAAGTGCGCTGCCCGCCGACGACCGTATCGTCTGAGCTGCGCGCTACGTGAAGGTCCGAGGGGTTCAATCGAAAAAATCCCGCATTTTCTTGATCTCAAGACTCTGGTGTCTCTCCGCTGACCCCGGATAAGCTCAGGCGAATACTCCCAACCGACCGCAACGCCGAATTGAGAAGGCTTCCCCATATGTCGAAGATCTCTGTCGCTGACGAACCAATCAAATCTGTCGTCAAAGATGGAAAGGTCGTTCCTCGGGCAAAGCTCCAGAAGAAAGAAAACCCGGATAGTCTGGAGACGGGAACCTATGCCAATTCGCTCGCAGGCTTCATCCGCCGCTGCGACACTCCTCTGACCATTGGTATTCAGGGCGAATGGGGTTCAGGCAAGACCTCGCTTCTCAACATGATCCGCGAGGAAATTGAAGAAAGCGAAGTTGCGCAGCGCGGCACGGGAACTTTGCTGGGCAAGGACAGATACAAGACGATCTGGGTTAACACCTGGGAACATTCCTTGCTGCGTTCGCCCGAGGAATGCCTGCTGTCCATCATCGAAGAAATCATTGAGGCTGTCACCGAGGTCGATGGTAGCTACAAGACAGCGGAACGCGCCAAATCCGCCCTTGCCGGCCTCGCCCAGAGCGCGCTCAAAGTGGGAGCCGGCCTGGCAGCGGGGGCGGCTGGAGCGCAAGTAGCCGAAGACCTTATCTCAGGACGCAAGGTCAACAAGATCAAGCAGTTGCGGGAGTCACTCGCCGACATCGTTGAATCGGTTGTCAATCGAGATACGAACAAAGTCGAACGTTTCGTCATCTTCGTCGATGACCTTGACCGACTTGAACCTGCCGTTGCGGTGATGGTTCTCGAACTGCTCAAGAACATCTTTACACTCGAACACTGCGTGTTCGTCCTCGCGATCGACTACCAGGTCGTGGTGAAAGGTTTGAAGAACAAATTCGGAGAGCAGACCGAAGACAACGAGTGGGAGTTCCGCGCTTTCTTCGACAAGATCATCCAGTTGCCCTTCATGATGCCGATGGCACGCTACAAACTGGATAACTATCTCACCAAGCACTTGCTGGATATTGAGTATTTCAGAGCATCGGAAAGGAACCTCTACCTCGAGGACGGAACACTTGCCCGAGTGGTCAAGCTGACGCTGGGTTACAACCCCCGCTCCATGAAACGTCTGATCAATGCCCTTTCGCTCATTCGACTGCAGGCTGAACTCGAGGTTGGCGACAACGATAACGGGGGAAAGAAAGACAGGTCGACGACGAAGATCTCACTGCAAACCGCGCAACTTCGTCGTCTGGTCTTTGCGCTCGTCTGTTTCCAGATCAGCTTCCCTCGGATCTATGACCTGCTCTTGCGCGAGCCGGACTTTTCGCAATGGGACGAGGAGTTCGCCGATCGCATGACGGCGGATGTAGAGGACGATGCGAAGATCGCAACTGCACTCAATCGCGCGATGCAATTCCATCTTGCTGAATCCGAAGAGCCTTGGGCCCAAGCCCTGTTCCGCATTGTTTGGCTGAAAAAGTGGGATCGCAACCGCTTGCCCGAAGCATTCAGCCTGATGTCGGAAATCAAGGAGCAGATCCTTAATGGCACTGACGATGAAACCTTTGCCGAATTCATGATTACGGGCCTGAAAATGACGGCTGTTACCGCCGTTGCGGCCAGCGAAGACGGTATTTTCGCCGCCTCGGCTGAAGACGACAAATCTAAGGAGAAGCGTGACCGCGCCCAGTATTGGGAACGGTTTAGAAAGACGATCGCCGGAACGGGCTGCGTCTTCGACCCTCAGAAGAGCGGGATGCGCGCAACCCATTCTTCTCCGCACCTGATCCGAAAACTCGATACCCTGCCGACGGATGTCCTCCAATTCACCATGACAAACCGTCCCTCGGCCCCGCTGCGCATCGAAAGCACAACATCAGAGGACGGGGATGCGCTGCAAGTCTTCCAGTTCCTGCAAAAGCGTCGTGGCGAACTCGAAAAATTGCAGGCGGCAAGCTGCGTTTCCTCATCGGGGCGGATCGTTCCCGACAGTCGGTTACGCTCGCGCCACAAGGAGTGAGCTGCACAGGTTCACTGGATGCCGAGAAAAACGCAGAAATCGCTGACCAGGTCTTCGAATGGGTAAAGGAGGTGCAGCCTCAAATCGAGGCCTGCCTATTGCGTCTGCTTTCAGAAGAGTTCGATCCATCTGGACAGGAGCAGGCGGCAGCGCAGGAAGCTGCGGAATAGCTGTTCTCAGGCCGCACCATCGTCAGTTTCTGGTGCGGTCTGCACTTCATTAGCTCGCCTATCGAGAACGGAGATAAGCGGCAGCAAGACCAGCCACATAACCTGCAAGGCCAAGTTGATCAGCCAGATCGCTGCCATAAGGATGATGCTGAGCGCCATCCATGCCAGCCGCGCCCCCAAATAGAGCAGCATTAGCCGCGCTGCCCGACGCCCCCTTATATGGAGGCCGAACATCCTGAAACTCGAATATTGGGGCTTTGTCAGGTTCAGCGTGCCATGCTTGCTTGGCGCCGAGAAACTGAAGCCGCTCTTCGCCAAGTTGATCTGGAACGGTCCCCTTCTGTAGCGACCGATCAACTGAACTCTACCATCCTGTAGGGCAACCCGAGTATTGTTCCCAACGCGGGTTGACGCACGAAAACCGTGGGCCGAATTGGCGGTCAAGTTTACGCGCCCGACACGCTTTTCTGCACGCACAGCCACGCCTCCTGTGCGACTGGCTCGAACGTGTTTTCCGCGGTGTTCCAAGCGAACCTGCTTGCCGTTCCTATCCTTCTTTCCAAGTCCAAACATACTCTTCCAAACTCCGCATTGGCACTGCGCGACAAGTCTTCGGTCCACTTCAATCACGAAATCAGTAGGTTTCGTATCATGATCCCCCTCACATTCTGCTGAGGGGGCCTACTTATCGGGCAGGCGTTTCAGTGCGGTCTCCAATTCCGTCCTGAACATCTCGATCAGAGCCTCAGGTGAAACCACCTCCACCATGCCGCGCCATGTGAACAGGTGTTGCGCAAGTTCGAGAAGACCTCCGCTCTCGAAACGCACCTCTACACGCCCATCCCGAAGTGTCTGAACCATCTGGGCGGGATGGAAGCGGAAAGCCCGAGCCTCGCCGGCGATCACCGCGTCGAAACGCAGAACAACGTCCTGCATATCTTCCTGAAACACGCCGAAAGAGCGCGCCGCGAAAGCTTCAAGATCGAACGTGGTGTCAGGCCATGCAGGCGCTTCGGTGACCCGTGGGCCCGAAATCCGGTCGATGCGGAAAAGCATAGGATCACCCCAGTCGTTCCCAGCGGCCACAAGGTAGGAGCGCGCACCGACGAGCAAGCCACGCACGGCAACCTCGTGGAGCCGGTAGCCGCGCGGAGAAGTATAGTCGAAACCTAACAGACAGTCGGCGAGCAGCGCCTGTTGGCAAGCCGCGACAACTCCCGGCGCACCAGGCGCGCGCGGTCCAGCGGGAATGATCGGCAGTTGGCGCTGTTCCAAGAGTTCGAGATCCGGGGCGAGGCGGAGCTTGTCGCGCTGGCGCAGCGCAGCGAGCAAGCGCTTGTGGAGCCTCTCGAGCACCTGCGCGCGGTTTTCCTGCCCACTGTCCGCCAACGCCCGGGCGGC
Source organism: Acidimangrovimonas pyrenivorans (assembly GCF_042643245.1). Classification (NCBI taxonomy): domain Bacteria; kingdom Pseudomonadati; phylum Pseudomonadota; class Alphaproteobacteria; order Rhodobacterales; family Paracoccaceae; genus Acidimangrovimonas; species Acidimangrovimonas pyrenivorans. The sequence goes on along the minus strand of NZ_JBHRSK010000013.1, from coordinate 64,873 downwards.
GAGCGCCAATTCGCTCAGTTCGGCCCGAGACGGCGCTACCAATGCAGGATCGAGCCGCTGCGCCAGCCGGTAGCGCAGGCGGGTTCCGTCCTTCAACGCCTCGATCTCGAAGACTGTGTCGAGAGCGGCCCGCATCCGCTGCGCCGTGCGCGGGCTGACCTCGAATTCCTCGGCGATCTCGTCGATCGTCAAGCCCTCGGAGGTGGCGGCAAGGCGCAGGGCAAGCTCGATATGCTGCACGATGCCGAGCTTGCGCGGGTTTTCTGTCACTTGGCTGTGCGGACGGCGGGGCTGTCTTCAGGGAAGGCGTCGTCTTCGGAGGCGCCCTGGAAAAGCCTTATCAAGGGCTTGAAGACGTGCTTTTCGAGATCTTCTTCGCTGGTGAGGTCGAAGATCGGGACTACGAAGAAGCCAGTCTTCAAATCCAAGCCCATTTCATCCTTGTAGCGCCAAATGCACTTACCTCCCGCTGAGATGTGCCCGGTGCTGTCTTCGTCGGTCGGGTCAAACCAGTCCACTGTCCAGTAGCCCCCATCGTCCCATTCAGAGGCCATCCTGGACCCCTCCTCGTGCCAGCCGGCGATCAGGCAGGGCTGACCGCGCCAGGTCCAGTCCGGCGCAAGATCTGCGTCACCCCCATCCGCAAGCATGAGATGTGCAGAAACCGTTCCAACCAATTTTGGCCGCCCCTTCTTCTTTTGCGCACGCAAATTGGCGTGGCTGCTCCAGACCAAGTTCACCCAGTCGCTGTCAAAGTGGCCGTCCTTGGGGCAATTCGATTGATCGCCGGTGAAATTGTCACCGTCATGTTTGAACGAAATCTCGCAAAAGTTCTCATCGACGGCCCCATACAAGGCATCGAGATGTTTGTAGGAAGCAAAGACATTCTTGGCCGAATGCCAGAGAATACGGGCCTTTTCCTCGTCGGACTGCGTCATTTCTTCCTCCCCTTCCACACATAAGAAACCTCGGTCACCTCGAGGAGATTCCTTTCGAACCAAGGCGGGCATGAGCCGCACCTGAAGCGATATTCCACGCCGGTGACCGGCGTGAGCTCGAGCCCCCCGAAGCCGTGGAACACGGCGCCGCGTTCCGTTGCTGCCAAGAATGCGCCCACCATGGACTTCCAGTGACCAAGCGGCGTGTTCGGTTGTGCCAACGGGTCGCCCAGCGCCCGCGCCACGTCGCGCCATGTTCGCGCGCTTGCTTTGACACCCTCAATACGGAGATCGCCCGGGAGGCCGAGCAGGAGGATCGCGCAGACTTCGCGCCCCGCCCCTTGGACGGCACGCAGCTGGCGACCCAGCTGGTCCTCGGACAGGGCCGAATACCATTTCACCTCGACGATCGCAGTCCGTTCTCCTGCTTTCAGCAGGAGATCGGGCTCCACTTTCGTGCCGTCCTCCGGAGCCGTCAGGCCCTGGCGCCAGAGCTCGATCCTGATCGTTGCGCCCTTCGGGGGGGCAAATGCCTTCCACGCCTCCTCGCCGAGCAGAAGCCTCAGCGCCTCCCGCCGATCCGGCTCGGCAAGCAGGTCGAGATTGCCGAACACCGCCGAGGTGACCAGATCCTCTTGCGGGCGGCTCTTGACCGCATGATCCCCCTCGGCCCACCGTTTCAGCAGGCTTCCGGATTTCCCTTGCGCAACAGCCTTGAGCATGAGCTTCCCCCTTCAACCTGCAGGTTAGTCAATGAAATCCCACTCGGGAAGCTTTCATGCCCTTGGCCCGCACTTCCTCGCGCAGAAGTTCCACGAGGTCTTCGGCGCCCCGGGGCCCGAGTAGGACCAGGCGACGGGCGACCACGGAAAAGTCCCCCGGTGTCAGTCCCTCGATCGCGAGCAGGTCCTCCGGCGCGGGTCGGGCAAACCACGTCTCGAAGGCCCGTGTCAGCCGCGCGCCGCCCAGCGGCCTCAGCTCGGCGCGCAGGGTGAAGCGGCGGAGCGTCGCGGGATCGAGCCTCGCGGCAAGGTTCGTGGTGCAGGCGAATGGCAAAGGGTGGCTTTCCATCCAGGTCAGCATCTCGTTGACTTGGATGATCTCGTGGCCGTGCGCGGCGCGGCTGCGATCTCCCAGCAGGGAATCCGCCTCGTCGAAGATCAGAAAGGCCTCTTCGTCGCAGGCCTGCTCGAAGGCGCGCGCGATATTGCGCTCGGAACCGCCCACCCATTTCGAGAGCAGGTCCGAGGCCCGCTTCTGGATTACGGGCAGTTCCATCGCTTCTGCCAGATGGCGGGCAAGCGCGCTCTTGCCGGTGCCGGGCAGTCCATGGAAGCAGAACGAGACGGCGCGGTCCGCATCTGCATCCCGGAGCCGCGTGACGAGCGCGGGAATATTAAGGTCCGCCTCGATCAGCTCTGCATCGAACGGGGCGCCTTTCGTGGGCGACGGGGGCCTCCGCCGCCCACCGTCCAGCGCCTTTGCTGCCGCCTCTATCGCCAGAGTCAGGTCGTCCTCCCCACCTCCAGTCAGGCGCGTAACCCGCAGCGCCCCCGAGACAAGCGCCGGGGGCACGGCAACATCCCGCGCCAGCCGCCGGACCGCACCCTCGCCGAGGTCGAGGCGCTCACGTTCGGCCAGTCGCCGCCAGACTCGCTCTCGAACCTTCGGACCGGGCGCGCGGATCTCGAGAGACAGCGACATTCTTCGAAGCAAGGCGGGGTCACAGTCGGAGATGTCGTTGATCGTCCACAGCACCGGCAGCGGGTTGGTCTCGAGAATGCGGTGCAGATGTATCTTCGACCGGCCCGTGCCCCGACGCAGCCCGAAGATCGCGGCGAAGGAATTGCGGTCCAAGAGATCGTCCATCTCGTCGAACAGCAGTAACGCGGACCCGGGTCGTCCCAGGAGACGCTGGGCGAGAAGCAGGTCGCTCATTCTCTCGCCGCGCGAAGGCTCGTCCCCATCGGGATCGGCCTCCCCGATCGCGAAGAGCGGCGCATCGAGGCGCCTCGCCAGAAGTTTGCAGAACTCAGTCTTGCCGGTCCCGGGCGCACCGTAGAGCAGAATGTTCACGCCACGACGCTTGCCGCTCAGCGCAGCGCGGAGCAACCGCTGGGCAAGATCGCCCCCGGCCCCGAGATGGGTGAAGTCATCACAGGTCGTTTCCGGCGCGGGCGCCCGGGGGAAGAGAGCGGACAGAAGGGCCTTCTCTGAATTCACACCCTTGGCAAAGGCGGTTGCCAGACGAGAAGAAAGTTCGAGCCCCAACTGCTGCCGATGTATGTGGGAGGAATCCTCGAGCAGACCCGAAGCCTGCATCCGGCCAGTTGGCGCCAAGGCGCGACGAACGGCGGAGAGCGGCAGTCCGGTGATCAGCGCAATCGCCTGCACACGCGGCATGTGGCAGTCATCCAGCAGAAAGTCGATCAGCCCGCCCAGCCCCTGGCGCCCGTCGCTTCGCAACGCCAGCACGAGAAGCGAGGTCTCGGTCGTGGTGAGGCCGATCATCCGGGCCAGCATCTCGGCGAACCGCGCGGCATGGTCCGGCCTTGCCCGCGCCAGCCGAGTCACCTGCGTGTCGATACGACGGTTGAGATCGTTCCACTCCGATCGCTCAACGCGTCGAGAGCTTCTGTCTCGGTCCGGCTCCCATTCGAAATCGGGATCGGCGTCCTCCATCCATTCCGAGAACCGCAGCGCCAGACCTCTCGACGGGGGAAGGAAGCGCGCCACGCGTTGCGCGGCCTGGAAGAGGTGAAGTTGCTCGTGCCGACTCATCGTCATCTCCGAAAGGAACTGAGAATCCTTTGTAGTCGGTGAGGGTGACAGATCCGGACGCGGCGATTGTCGAACGCCGCCCGCTGGCAACTGCGGACGCGAACACTGTATTGACCCAGTGAAATCCTGCTCATGCCACAAGGGAGAACGTAGCGATGAGTATGACGATGGACGACAGCATCAAGCGATGGATCGCGAAGCGTAAGACCGCTTTGGTGATCGAGATCATCCAGGGCAAGACCACGGCGGCGGTCGGCGCTTGGCTACGATACGCCCAAGGCGTTCGCCGAGCGCCTGTTCACCGCAACCGACAGCCGCGCTGCGCGATCTGAAAGCTCCGCGCGGATGTCGGTTGCTCCACTTGGGCCGGAAGGCGTATCAACCAAACGGGCTCTGGTTCCGACTGGATGACAGTTCAGTGGCAGGTCAGTCAAGGCTAGCGAGTCAGATGACACTCAACAGACTGTAGGAGGTCGATCACATCCCCGGCACCCATGAAGTCGAAGAGGACCGGACCGGATGTGCTTTCCGTAATCTCGAACACGATTTCTTCTGGGCTCCGCACCACGGCGTCTCGATTGTGAGCGGGATGACGCGCGAGACGCTTCTTGCCCGAGCTGTTGATTGTAAACTGATTGCCGTGGGCCACACCGTTGCGCAGGTGATAAACAAGCTCAAGGACCGGGGCGTTGTCGAAGTGATTATGGACCTTCAGAGCATCATCTAGTGTCAGAAGCGCCCCTATTGCCCATGCGCGCAAGAACTCCTCCTGCAAGCTTTGGTCCTCGCGCAGTAAGTCGAGGAAATGAAGCATATGGACTGAATGATAGGTACCGTCTTTACGTTTGATCTTACCTGTGGGGAATCTTATCAGTTCTGGCCCGAGGCGCTGCGGCGGCGGCAGCGCGTTTGCCGAAAGTGGATTCACCGCCACCTGATGCGCCACCACAAACGCGTAGTATCCAGAAGCCAATCGGCGGGCCAAACGCCCAACTTCGAACTTGTCTGAATCGGTCATTGCGCCCCTCTTATCCCCGCGCGGGTTGAACCACGCAAGAGGCCCTCTACCTTCTCAACCGTCCGGATTGAGTGCCCGCTGTCCCGCCATCGCCATGCCCAGCGCGGTCTGCCCCTTGCTCTTGCGGAAGCTGTCCGCATCTAGCGTGTCAATCGTGAAGCTGTTCGTCACTCTGGCGACCCTGCCAGCGTTCTGCGCGCCGGACAAATTCCACCGGCACCTCGCGACCACAGCTCAGCGGGATAACGGCTCCGTTTGGGTGCAGCACGGCAGGCATGCCGCCCGAGCTGCTTGGCCACGTTCGTATGTGGAACATCAAGACCCCGACACGATCCGCTAGCTCTAGGGAGGAAACGCCCCGCGGCCCCACAGCCGACCACAATCAGTTTATGCCGATTTGACTGCGAGGCAGACTGGGCCCTTCCCACACACGCGAGTTGTTGTACAGTCATGCCACCTTGGGGCGCGTGCGGGGACTGACTATTGGCACTTAAGTACAACAAACCGAATGCTGCACTCCGCCAAGAGCTAGTATCAGTATCCCAAGCTGCGACGGAGGTCATTTCTGCTATTAATGAGCAGAATTTCTTGCCAGATGATTTTCCGACGGCTTCATTGATCGACATTTGCACAACTCTGTCAGATCTCAAGAATGGTACAGCGGAGGGTTGTCGGGCCCCTCTGGAGTATGCAAGAGGTCGCGTACCTGCTATCCGCAGAAACCACTTTCTTGTAGAAGATCCGAATGAAGCCGCAGGTGCACCTAGCGGTGAGCCTGCACTACTTCGCGGAATGTCGCTTGATCAACGACTTAGTGAGCTGATTGCATCAATTACGACTGCTCTCGATGAGTATCGGTATCAAGCGAGCGAACAGAATGAGGAAGATCTCAGCAATCTTCGATCTGTAACGGTATCATCCGAATCCGAAATTTCTCGTGTCGTCACCGATGCGGACAAGATCGAGATAATGATGAGAACCGCGTTTGAAGAACTCGATAGCATTTCGAATGCTGATTCGCAAAGTGCTGACACGTTATCTCGAACCCTGAAAGATACTGAGGGTCTAGCAAGGGTTTCAAAGGCGGAGCTAAGTTTTGGCGTTGTTGTTGTTAGGTGGTACAAAAACATTGTTACCGCAGCAAAAAAAATGCCAAAGGCGATAGAGACAGCCGCAAAGGGCGTCAAGGTAGGAGTGGACATTGGGCAGTCTTTTAGCGCCCGATGGATGGAAATGGCTGGAAATCTATTTGATTTTGGGTTGAATGAAATCGACAGATGGGCTGATACCGCGATTGAAGTATGCCAGAAGCTACAAAAGCGAGCTGATGGCGTCGGCGCGACAATCGATGAAACCCCACAGCAAGATGAAAAATCGCCCGAAAACGTCTTCGATGCCGACAATCTATATCGAGATGGATATGTGAGTTACGTTGAGAAGCGCGGCCTATATGCCTTTCTTTTGGACGTGCAAAGCAATAGATACTTTTTGCGACTTGAGAATGGCCATCTGCGCACAGGCCAACCTGTAGAACTTGGAGCTGTTGCCAAATTCCGCTATGCTGAAAACCCTAGAGGGAAGACTGCGATTGAAGTCAGCTTCTATGACAATGCCGTCTTCTCCATGAGCCTTGGAGTACTAAACCTAAATCACATAAAAATTGATTTCGGAAAGCAAATTAGAGAAATAGCGAAATCAAATAGCAAAAACGGATCTATGTCGCTATATAAATTGGGAGCAGAGCTATCCACTGAATTCAAATCTACAAAAGAGCTTCATGAGGTTTTGGGCTACGAATCGCTAGCAGCTCTAGTCAACGCCACCGACGGATTGGAAGTCTCAGGTGATTCACCAAATCTTTGGGTAAATATTTCTGGAAAGGAAAAAATCTGGACAAGCGAGGAGACTTTTAGAAAGCAGAAACTGAGTCGAGACGCCTTTGAAAATTGGCTGAAAGAGGCGCTCGACAAGACTGCCAGTTCGCAAGGACTTCTCCTATCGCGTTTGGGCGTGGAAGCGCGCCAAAGCTTTGAGTGCGATGGAAAGATACCTCACGCTCTAGGTTTTTCGAGCTATATAGACCTTGTAAAAGATATAGATGGCATTAGTGTCCTCGGAAAGCCCGGCGGATCACAGTGGGTTAATTACTCAAAGCACATCGAGGAGGCCGACTTCTCAGGCAAAAGTCAGGAAGAAAGAGTTCCCCTCACTCTTAATAATTTTGAAAATTGGACCAAAGCACTCCTTGCAGAATCGAATGCCTCTCAAGGCATTCTTCTTTCAAGGATTGGCGCGGAGGCAAGGCAGCACTTTGACTTCGACGGAAGAATCCCGGATTCACTTGGATTTAGGAGCTATGTTGAGCTTCTGAATAGCATTGAAGGTATTGATGTCGTAGGTGAGTCCGCTGGCGCTCAGCGCGTTTTCCGTTCCTCTAGTGTTGAAAAATGGCAGCACCCTGACATTCCCACCAACAAAACTGATCAAATCAATCTTGAAATATTCTCGACATGGCTATATTCAATTTTGTCACTCCCCAAATACATAGATGGGATTCTTCTTTCTCAACTCGGCCATGAAGCTCGAAGGCATTTTGAAGTAAGTGGAAAGATTCCACAAATTCTTGGATTTTCAAACTATATTGCGCTTATTGATGTCATAGATGGCGTGTCAATAACTGGCAGTGCGCCGCGCCAGCGCGTATTAGCATCCTAGGTCGAGCACTTTATGGGGAAGAGATGCTGCTGCTTTGCAGGCCTCCCTGCCCTTTCTTACTTGTGCCCTTTGCGCTAGACGCATCGAATTGATGCCTCCCTCCACCTTCTCGTCAGGCGAGTGTGTTAGAGGCGACTTCAGAGTGAACAGGAGACAGGCTTACATCAATATTTGGTGGACATGCTCTGCGGCGCGGACGCTGTGGCGGATAACCCCCGGCCTGAGTATTGCAGGGATAGCCTTCGCTTCACGCTCAGCATCGCGCGGGGACGAGCCGCTGGAAATTGAGAAGACAGAGAAGCTTTCCAGCGGCCCCGGGCTATGGACAGGCCCAACGGGAATGGAGCGTCCCCGCGCCGGTCTGAGTGGCTATAATTATACCGTAAAAGGGCCTCAAAGTCCCGGATTTGGCCAAAACGGGTCACTTCACATGTGCACCAAAATATTACCGGTTTACCCAAAAAAATTTGGGGCCGGAAACGGGAAAGCAGGCCCCCCTTGTTTTCCCGGCGGGTCCCCCTTTTCGAGTGCGATGTGTCCCGGATACAAACCGGATGTGAAGTGCAAGATTCACCTACCCTGTGGTTTGCGGTTTGCACGCATACAGCTACCGCGCCTGCGTCCATATATTGAGGTAGGGGTGCCTTGGGACCCCAGAGATAGTGTCTGAAGGGTTGCCCGCTGACGCGGGCTCGCCCAATCCGCCTCACTTTCAGATTCCGCCCTATCAGGCAGCCTCAGAGGCGTGGGGTGTGGGCCGGATGGGGATGCGCCGAGGCGCCCGTCACCCGCCGTCAGGCGGGCGTCTCTGCGGCGTTCAGGATGCGATAGACGGACGTCCTGCCGATCCCCAGCTTGCGGGCAATCTCGGTCGGGCTGACGCCCGCCTTATGCAGCCCCAGAACCTCGTCGGACTGCGCCCGCACGGTAGGCTTGCGGCCCTTGTATTTGCCCGCCTCTTTGGCCTTCTGGATGCCTTCGCGCTGCCGTTCCAGCATCATTTCGCGCTCAAACTGGGCGACCGATCCAAGCATATTGAGCAACAGCGTTCCAGTCGGCGTGCTGGTGTCCATGTCCAGCGCAAGGATGCGCAGATTGGCGCCTTTCGCCCTTATTTCATTGACGATTTCACCCATGTGCAGCACCGAACGCGCGAGCCTGTCGAGCTTCGTGCACACCAGCGTGTCGCCTTCGCGCAGGTAGTCGATAGCCGCCGTCAGGCGGGGTCGTTCCCCGGTTGCGGAGGTCTGTTCCTCAAACACCTTGTCGCACCCCAGCGCGTCCAGATCGCGCTTCTGAGCGGCGAGTCCTGCCTCTTGCTCCAAGGTGCTGGTCCGAGCGTAGCCGATAAACATGATACCTCCGAATCTGTTCCACATACATCTTAGGATGTTGTGCCAAATCTGTTCCAAAATGGCAATGTTAATGTGTGTGGAACACTGAATCTGTTCGGGGTGTGTGTTCCGTTCAGGCAGGGTCTTTTGGAACGCGATGGTGGCCGCGTTAGCGGCGCTTAGCGCCGTTTTCGGCTATTCCTGACTAAAACTGTCATGACCGACAAAGTGAACTGATCGGTCCATGTTGCTACAGTCGATCTCGACGGCGGCTGACAGGGTGTTTCAGCGGTCCGTGTCGTCAAAAAGGTCGCCGTTTGCAGGTGGGGTCTCAGCATTGGTGAACTGGCCAAGCATTGCCCGGACGGCATCGTCACTGAGAGGGTCCGCCAGCTTCTCTCCGTTGAACTCTAGAACCCGGAGAACTCGTCTATTCTTGATACGCTTGCCGACAACCTGATAGGCCCACTGCACTTTCAGGTTATCGAGGACGTCAACGATTAGGTCTTTCCTCTTTACGTGAAACCAGAACTCGGCGTCTTCGATTACAAAGAAGCACTCTCTCCGAACCGAATCCTTGCCTTTCCACTGCCTCGCTTTCTGATCGTCCCGCTCCCAGTTAGGAGAGGTGACCCGGACGTTTTCAATAGCCAGCATCCAAGGCAACGGCTCGTCTTCCTTCTCCTTGCGCTCTGGTTTTTGAGCTCGCTCAGGGAAGGAGTTTCTTGGGATTGGAAAATCACCCTCAGGAGTAAAGCCGATCCGCTTGACCTCGCGGTCGTCGATGCAGGCGCGGTAGAAATCTCCGCGCGCTTCGAGCGCATCAATCATCCGGTCGTCACCGTCAATGCCGAGCAAGCGTAGTTTGATGGGGTCCTTCTCTAAGACGCCCCGGGCCATATCCGTGACGAGCTGAGCGCCAACCCTGCATTGCTCGGATGTGTCCTTAGGCACAGGGGGTGTCACGCTGGTGGGTGGCTGCTCAGCCTCCAGCGCAACTTTGCCCTTTTCCAAGAGATCGTGCGAGGTCTCACCGACCTGTTTCGCCCAGTAGACGGAGGGTTTGCCGGTCAAGCCTTCGATGTATGCGGAACCAACATCTGAGTTCACGAAAGCAAACACACTGCCAATACTGGTGACAAATATCGCGAGCTTGGAAAGGAATGTCCCCGGTTCAGGAGGGAGCACGATGATTTCATAGTCAAGCGTTCCGTCGAACAACTCTGCATTCAGAGCCCCGATTACCCGGCTAGCGCTCTCAGCGGTGCGTATGAAGGTTTCCAGCTTGAGGAAGTGTTCGGAAACGTCGAAGTGGAAATAGAGCCGATCCGATTGCCGCTCGAAGCTCCATTCGTCGATTTCAGGCATGCTGGGCGCCCACTATCATCACAACCATATGTTGAGGCTAGACGAAGCATGTGGCGCGAAGCAAGGAAATCTGACCTTGCACGCCCATACGGCCGCGACCGGTCAAGATTATCTAGACACATGTCGAGCGGTCGGCCTAGATGTGCGCAATCAGAAGGAGAGAGCGCTATGGCAATTGAAGATCATAAGCTTTTCAATGAGTGGGACGAAGCTCTGACGAACCTAAAAGAGGCCCACGAAACGTACTCCAACGCTCTTCGGGTCGGTGCAGGTAATTTGGCCTTGGCAAAATTCGAATGGGACGAGGCTCAGAAGCGCTATAACGAAGTTTCGGATCGCCTTGAATAGAGGGCACCTCACGCGCAGGCGTCGGAGCTGTACATGGCCCTGCGATGCGAGGCGCGTCGGCGTGAGGGTTGCGGCAGCTTGTCGCAGCACTATGTAGTGGAGGTGGCGTGCAGCGGACGCGCCCTGACATCGGAGGTGACCATGGGCGGTGCAAAGCGTGCGATGATGGAACACGAGGACAACCTTGCGGCAGCCACCGGATACTTGGTGGACAAGGGGGCCTTGGAGTTCTGCGAGTTCCACGGGCTGGCATACGGAGGCGGCTACAGCGACTTGGACAGCGACTTCTACCGGTTCGCCATGGCAGACCGGAATCGCGGCGAGAATGGTCCTGTCCCGTGGGCGGCAGAGTTGGAAGCCCGAGAATATACGGACGTGCTCAAGGAAGCATACGAAGAACACGCAGCCGACGAATGCTACGCCTGCGCAAAGAACATGGCGGACTGATCGCCAAAGGCTTTCCCTCCGCGCCCTGACGGGCGCCACCGATCACGACAACCACCGCGAAAACCGGGTGTAGACCCCGCGAGTCTACACCCGAGTCTACACGTCAATTTTATCGTTTAACTTCAGCAACTTATGTCGATTTTTCGCGGACGGGTGTAGGGTGTAGACTCTTTCCCCGCTCCCCCCCCAGAACACACATACATTCACGACAGCGGCGAAGGTATGTGTGATTTCCCTGAACGGTAGGGAGGAGTCTACACCTCTACACCTTTTCCAGAAGAATCTACTTAACAACCTGATTCTAAATGGAAAATAGGCGATGTAGAGTCGGGTGTAGAGTCGGTGTAGACTCCGGGGGTCTACACCCTCGCCGCAAATCGCCAATTTCTCCGCAAGGCATTGATACTAAACAGAATAACGCCCCTCACGCCTTTCGCGATAGGCGGGAGGGGCGTTCGCAGTCTTCCGATCAAAACTTACACGCTGCCCTCCTGCGCGCCTTCTCTTCGTCCGACAGATCGCCCCACGTGCGCCGTGCCCGCCGAGGCAGCGACGTGACGTTGGACTCGGGCGTGGCCTCCGGCGCGGTGGGCTCTGCGACCGCCTTGGGGGCCTCGTCTGCGTCGTGCAGTTCGGTCAGACTCCACATATGCCCGCGCTTGCCCCGCTTCTCCGACCGCTCAAGCACCCACTCCTGCCCGTCGATCTCAAAGGGGCGGTCGCGATACTTGGCGAGCCACGCACCAAGGCTCGTGGGCGTGTAGTCGAATGGGGTATCGCGGTTGACCGGCTTCACCGGGTAAGGCAGCGAGATTGAGCGCTCACGCGCAATACCGGCGAGTCCGTTCTCCACGCGGATGCCGCCTTCCCAGCGGTCGCCAACCGCGATGCTCTCGCCACCTTCCTCGCGCCATGCCGTCAGCAACTCAAGGATCGGATCATCCTCGCCCGAGTATGCCGTGCTATCGACAAGGTGCCGGTTCGCCTGCCACGTGGTCCAGTTCTCCGCAGCCGCGCCCACGATGCCGCCGACCACTTCGACGTAGCTTTCGTAACCGCCCCACACGATCTTCTCGGGCACGCCCTCAGGCCCGCCCTTCCAAGTCGTCGGCGCAGGGGCCGCCGGGCGTCCTTGCTGCACCCAATTCAGCGCGAGGACACACAGCGCCCAGATGATCCGGCCCCGGTTCTCACGGGTCCAGTCCAGAATGTTGGCGTGACGGAAGCCCGTCCTCTGCCCGGGGTGGGCCATGCGCGCGTCGAGGCGGATCACGGCAAGCCGCTCGGTCAGCTCACGCGAAAAGGTGGCGTTGTTGGTGGTAATGCCGGTGCTGTGCTGCACGGGCAACGACAGCATGTTGGACTTGCCGAGTTCACGCCCGGCGAAGATGGGATCGGTCCACCACTTGGCGAGGATCGGGGAGTCTACCTCGCCCGACACGTTGTCAATCAGAACAACTGCGTTGCTGGACCTGAGGGCCGCGACAATATCCTTTTCCAGCTTCTCGTCATCGCCGGTCAGGGCCATGGAGTGCGTGCCGCCGCTGACGGCGGTCTGGACCGCGTTCACCAGCATGGTGGCGCCCGTGCGGCTCGTGGGCTTGGTGAACAGCGTCGGAGGCAGCGGCCCCTTGATGATCGGGCGCACAACCTGTTCCAGAGCGAAGCCCACGGCGTTGAGAAGCGACGGCGGCGGCGGGTTGTCCTTATCGCCATTGAGCGCTGCCGCCTCCAAGTCAGCGCGCTTCCACCCGTCGAACGGCCAGTCGCCAAGCCATTCTTCCACGAGGATGCGCCGCGCTTCCGACAGGTCTTCCGCCGTCACCTTCGAAGGCAGCGCCGGAATATCCAGATCAGCGGGGGGCGCATAGTAGACGTAACCGTTGAGGCTGTAGCCCGGCGTCGTCGTGATCCTGTAGTTCTCGCCCATGGTGGGGAGGCGCGTCAGCGCCGCGAGATAGGGAAGCGGCAGGTCGCGGCTGTTGTAGATATACTTGGTCAGGTCGTCCGGCGGCAGACACTCGGTCAGGTCGTCCCCGGACCGCCTAAAGAACTTGACGGAGTCCGCCAGCGCCCGCTGGAACTGATCCTTGGTCAAGACGTCGATCTGGGACAGCCCGGCCTCTGCTACCTCCACAACTTCCGCCACGGTCAGGCCGTGGCGGAAAAGGGTCGGGGCGTTCCGGGGGTCATGGACCTGTTCCAAACGCTTGTGGATATAGGTCTTCTGATCTGAAAGGCCCGCCTCATTCACGATGACGCCCGCCCGCAAGGTGTCCATGCCCGGGGCGTTGCGGATGTGATAGGCGACCTTGTGGAGGGCGTCGGCATAGGTGCGCTTGACCTTCCAGCGGGTCACCATGGCGTCGGTGATTTCGGGGTATTCCGTCCCCGACACGTCCGCCCGGATCAGCCCGCAATACATCCCCACAAGCTCGGCATCGGAAGGCGCCGTGGCTTCATTGATCCATGCAAGCGCCTTGTCCTTCGAAACGCCCGGCGTCTTCGCGAGCTTCTTGCGCGTGTCTTCCGACAGCTTCCTGTAAATCTTGCCAGCTTCGCCCTTAAGCATGGCGAGCCTCAGTGTTCTTGGCGACGTCAGCCGCGCATTCTGCCTTCATCTTCTCTTCACTCCTGCCGGTGTTCCAAAGCCCGCCCCGCGCCCGGCTTAACGGGGGGCGGCTATTCGCTCGCGCTGGTCCATGGCGCATCCTCCTTTCTTGGTGGTGGTGGGGGCGCCTGACGGCGCCCACCTCTAAGCGGCTCGCCCGCCGTCAAGCCGGTCAAGCCGGTCGAGCGCTGCCAGCGCGTCCATCGCCACCGCCCGGGCACGCTGGCGGCTCTTCTTCGTGACCGGCTGCTCAGCGATCTGAGTCAGCAAGTGTGCATCCCTAATCAGGCGCGCGGCCTGCGCATCGTGTTCCATTCGCTGCCGTCCTCTTCGTTGATAATACAGGGTCAATGTAGCTGCCGACAGGGCGCCACACTAGACGTTTAATCGTGCAAAATCAGCATGTTGAAAGTTAGCTTGAAGCTAAAAACCTGCTTCGAATCCGCTGATTTTGGCCTCGATTGTTTCCGATTTGGAAATCATTCCGCTTCAAGCGAAAAACAGTCACGCGGCCTCTGCTGCGAGCGGATCACGGCCCATGTAGAACGCCACGAGGTCTTCCACATCGCCCGGCAACGCGCATCCACGGATCACCGCCCGCAGGTCGTCCTCGGATCGGAAAAGACGCGGTTCGCTACCTTCGGCGGCGATGTAGCACTGCGCCTCGCCGTCGCGGGGCAGCGGGGGCTCTACATCCATCCGCCCTCCCGTGTGAAAGTAGCCCCGCGCGAACGTGTAAACACGCAGGCCCGCCATCAGGCTACAGCCCTCAGCCCGGGGCCGAACAGAATCTTGTTGCCCGATGCCAACTCGCCGGGCGCACGGTCGGTGCAGCCGCAGCACCGCAGAGCCATTTCAGCCGCTTCGGGCGACGTCTGCATGTGTGCGCAGACATCCGAGATGGTCGCGCTGAAGCCTTCACCGCCCGCCATCGCCATGAGCTGCGCCGCGACATCAAAGACCTCCGCACAAACATCGAAGGGGCGGCGGGCAAAGACCGCGCACCGCTCCCGCATCGCCCGGGCGTCGTTCTTTTCCACCTTGCCATGGTCGAGGGCGAGGGCATCGACCATCGCCAGATACAGTGCAGAGCGCTGGCGTTCGGTAGCGAGTCCATTCATCATTTCTACTTCTCCAAGTGCGGAAATTGCAGCGCCAGCCGGGCGCCGATATCGGTTTCTGACAGGCCCAGCTTCCAAAGCCGGGCGCGTTCACGGGCGCGCTCGAAAGCGGTCCAGAGCTTGAGAGGGTCACACGCCATGGCGGCGCTCGGTTTCGTCAGCACGAGCGTGGAGTCGTTCCCGCTGCTTGCGGGCGCGGGCCTCTGCCGGGGTTTCAGCGGCGCGGATGGCGGCGTCACAGCGCCGCGCAACTTCGACAAACTCGGTCTCGGTGAGGACGGCGGGCCACATTGCGAAGTGATACCCGGGCGCCCTGCGGACGAAAAAGTTCCGCCAGCGATTGAGGTGTGGGCTGTCGATCAGGAACGAGGCGATCTTCTCAAGCATCACGGGCCTCGAACTGTCGTTCCAGCGCTGCGAAGTCTGCCGCGCTGATCGTGCGTCGATAGACAAGCTGGGGGTCAAAGGTCCTGCTTCCATCCGGCGCTGGCGCGGTGAAAAATGCCCGCCACATGCCTGCCGGGGCAGGCTGCGGCAGCGAGCGAATATAGTCCGCGATCTCTTCGACAGCGCGGTTGTCGTCGGTGTAGATAGTCATCTGTGTTCCTTGGGTCAGATTGTTAGGTGGCGCTATCGCGCCAGTTCCGGCAGCCGGTCAAGCGGGTCGGGATCAACTGCCCCAAGCGCCTGCATGACGCGACGATAGTGCCGGTCTGGCAGGGGCTCGCCGCTCTCGCGCAGCACGTGGCGGCGGCGGCTTTCGTCGAAATGGCGAGTCCACGGGCCGGGCAGTTCGCGCAGGCGGTTGATGATCTCGGTCAGGTCCATCACGCAAGCCCCCGCTTCCGGGCCTCGGAAAGGCGCACGCTCAAGCTCTTGATGCCGTTCACGACACGAAGGTCGCTCTCGCGGTCGCGCGGCCCCTTCGGCGCGACCTTCGGGCCGGTCAGTCCGAGTTCGCGAGCCTTAGTGAGCCGGGCCTGCGGGCTCAACTTCGCCATTTCATCGGCAATCTGCTGCTGCGTCTCGGCGTCGGCGTGCTTTGCGCGCAGGCGCTCTGCAACGCTCGGGACCTGCTTGAGCTGGCTCACGGCCTGCACCGTGTCGAGCGGCATATCTGCCAGAACCGCCAGCTTCACGGCCTCAAGCTGCACAAGCTCTTCGGTGCTGGCCTCAATACCCAGTGCGGATGCCGCCATCGCAACCTTGGTGGTGGAGTCCAGAAGGGCGGACATGTGTTCGTCGCCCAGAAGCGAGACAAGATGTTGCAGATTCTCGGCCATCATGCGGCCTCCTTGTTGAACAGATGAGGTGCATTGCGGGCGGCGAAGGCAGTCACGAAAAACACTTCGCGGCCCTCGGGCGGCATTTCGGCGGGGTCCCCGAAGATCGCACGAACATGGGCAGGCAGCGCCAATGCACGCACGGCAAGCGTGGGCTCGGCAACATCCCACAGGGCCATGACCAAGGCAGCGGTCACGCGCCCATAGAGCCGCTGCGCGCGCTCACCCTCTTCCGGCGTGAGGCAGCCAAGGAAATTCTCGGCGGTGGCGAGGTCCAAATCAAAACCCGCGCCAAGCGCACCCCGACGCTCGCGCTCTGCGAGGTCGGCGGCAATCAGACGCGAGAGGTCTTCACCGACCAGCCCGCGCTTGCGGTTCTGGCGGAGGGCCGGGATCAGATCGACCAGCCTATACCGTCGCTGTCCATCCGCCCCGGTCATCGTGGGCAGAGGAAGGGGCGCGAGCCAAGCGCCGACCGACGAATAACCCACGTCGAGGGTTGCCGCGACATCCGCCCGCGACAGCGTAAAAAGGTCGCTCACAATGCGCCTCCAAATATGTCTGGGAAGAGCCCACTCCGGACCCTCGGGGATGCTGTCGGCGTCTATCGCCCGCATACCTTCTTCTAGCACAAAGCCAAAAACGAATCAAGCTTTGAGGCACAACGGTTCATGCTTAACGGAAAAGTCAAGAGCTTTCCGTCAGGATGCTAGAAAAGGTCGGAGAGGCGAATCCGTCGGCACCACGGGGCGCTGACGCGCCCCAGCACCGAATCCCCCTGCCCCACGAGTCGCCAGAAGTGTTTTTGCCACCTCTTTTGCCACCTCTTTTTCCTGACAAAAGGTGGAAAACCTCAGATACGGCGGTTTTCGGGTATCCGGCGAACACGCCGAAACACCCCCGAAACTCCGCTTCAAGCGTATGTTTTCGCAGGGTTTTTAGCTTCAAGCTATATTGGGGAAATGGTAGCGGAGGAGGGACTTGAACCCCCGACACGCGGATTATGATTCCGCTGCTCTAACCAACTGAGCTACTCCGCCACAAGGCAGCGCGTAGGTAATGAAGCCGCCGCGGGGCGTCAAGGGGGAATCGTACCCTCGCTGCCGCCGATCGCCCCCATCGCTCCGCGCCATGGGGGCCGGACGGGCGCGCAACTGTTATCGCGCGTGCAGCAAGGAAACGCCGCACTGCGGAAAATGTCAGTTGCCCGTCAGCCCGAGCGCGTTAACTCAGCCCGAGGCGATCGCCCGGTTCCCGGGAATCGGCGATCAGAGCAGTAACGCAAGACATCGGAAGACCCGCATGACCAGAAGCTTGTCCTCGCACGCCGAGAGCGTGCGCCATCCCCTTTTGACCCGCCTGTTCCACGCCTGTTTCGCCCTCGCGATCCTCACCCAGCTGCTGACCAGCCTGGGAATGGAGCCGCCGCGCGGCGGGCGCCCGGCCAATGCCCTGTTCAACCTGCATGAATTCTCGGGCCTCGTGGCCTTCGGCCTCGCCTTCCTGTTCTGGCTGTCGATCCTGATCCGGCGCCGCGGCACGCCGCTGGGGGCGCTGTTTCCCTGGTTCTCGGCCCGGCGCCGCGCCGCCTTCATGGCCGACCTGATCGCCCATGTCCGGGCCGGCCGCCAGCTGCGCCTGCCGCCGCATGTCGACGGCGCCGCCTTCCCGGCCGCGATCCACGGGCTCGGGCTGCTGCTGATGTCCTTCATGGCGGTCTCGGGCACCACCTTCTTCCTGATGGTCCAGAGCGGCGTCTCCTGGAGCTATGCCCGGCCGGTGATCGAGCTGCACGCGCTGTTCGGCAACCTCGCCTGGGTCTACCTGATCGGCCATGCCGGGATGGCGCTGGTCCATCACGTCACCAACAGCCAGCCGATCACCGCGATGTGGTCACTGCGCAGTTGACCTCGCACCGCCGCGGCGGCGCGGACGCTCCGCGCGGGCTTCCGCGTCGCCGGAGATCAGGGCGGTGACGTCGCGCAGCGCGGTCAGCGGCGGCAGGGTGCCCGGCACGGCGAGGTAGCGCGGCTCCCAGTCGGGGCCGAATTTCTGCTTGAAACCGCGCAGGCCGGCAAAGTTGTAGAAGGCGCCGCCATATTTGAACAGCACGGCGCCGAAGCGGTTCCACAGCCGTGCCCCGTGCCGCGTCCGCAGCCCCGCCAGCGGCGCCATGCCGAGGCTGAACCGCGCCAGGCCCTCGTTGCGGCAGGTCTCGATCAGCGCCAGGAACAGGAATTCCAT
The DNA here is from genome assembly GCF_042643245.1 of Acidimangrovimonas pyrenivorans. Lineage (NCBI taxonomy): Bacteria > Pseudomonadati > Pseudomonadota > Alphaproteobacteria > Rhodobacterales > Paracoccaceae > Acidimangrovimonas > Acidimangrovimonas pyrenivorans. The sequence continues at coordinate 46,665 of NZ_JBHRSK010000013.1, read as the reverse complement.
CACCCCGTCCGGCGCCTCGGGGCCGAAGCGCAGCATGTCGATCGTCGCCGCCCGCCGCGCCGGGGTTTCCATCAGGTTGGCGAAGGCGACGATCCGGCCGGCCCTGCGCGCGACGCCGATCCGGCATCTCTGCAGGTAGGCGGGATCGACCCGGCCGACCGAGAACCGTTTCTCGCGGCCCTGCATCTGGCCCAGCCAGGCGTCGGAGACGCGCCGCAGCTCGGCCAGCAACTCGGCGCTGTGCGGCGGCGGCAGCAGCTCGAACGAGATCCCCTCGCGCAGGGCCTGCGCCCGCAGCTCGCGCAGCGGCGCCCGGGCCGGTCCCTCCAGCTCGAAGGCCGGCAGCTCGATCACCGCCTCCTCGCCGATCTTGTTGACGCTCAGCCCCATCTCGACCCAGATCGGCAGGTAGCGTTCGGACAGTTCGTAGAAAACCGGGCGGCAGCCGGCGGCATAGGCGGCGTCGAAGAAGGCCCAGGCAAGGTCGGGCACGGCCAAGGCCGGGCCGACCGGATCGCCATAGGCGACCCAGGACTTGCCCTGGACGCCGTACATGATGAAGGCGTCGTTGTTTTCCGAGAAGTAGAAGGTCTTGTCGCCCGACAGCGCCAGCATGGCCTCGGGCGCCTCCTGCTTGGCGACGATCGCCGCCGCCTGTGCCAGCGCCGCGGCGTCGGGCGACGCGCTATGGGCCCGGGCCGGCTGCATCGCCAGGTAGATCAGCGCGAAGGTCATCAGCGCCGTCGCTGCCAGCCCGGCGCGCAGCGCGCGCGGCGCGTTGGCATCGGTGGCGAAGCGCAGCAGGATCTCATGTGAATAGGGCATGTTCTCCTGCATCAGGTAGAGGAAGCCGGCGGCCGAGAGCAGAATCGAGAAGATCAGCACGAACCAGCCCGGCGAGAGCAGGTTCTGGGTCAGCCGCGCAGCGCGCGAGAACTCGCCGCGGATCGGCCACAGCACCGCGGCGGCGACCAGAAGCAGCCCCGCGCTCTTGATGTCGAGCCCGTTGGCGAGCGAGGCGACGGCGCCCGCTGCCAGCGCCGCCTCGGTCAGCCAGAACGCCGCCGAGATCCGGCGCAGCAGCCCCTGGGCGAGCAGGATCATCAGCACCCCCAGCACCGCCGAGGCCAGCGCCCCGCCTTCCAGCAGGATCGCCGAGAGCAGATCGTGCGGGTAATAGGTGTCGGGCCGCACGCTGGGCATCAGCGCCATCAGGAGCAGGTAGACGCCGAGGCCGAGCACCATCGTGCCGGTGGCGGCCGGGGCGACGCCGCTCATCGCCCTGCTGACCGGCGTCATCGTTTCGGAAACGCCGCCCATCATCCGCGCGATCGGGCCCGAGGCCAGCCGCGCCTCGTTGATCGAGATCGCCAGCATGGCGATGCCGAAGGGGACGAGGTAGTAGATCATCCGGAACAGCAGCAGCGCCACCGCCGCGTGCTCGACGCTGACCCCGGCCGGCAACGCCGCGATCACCACGCTTTCGAACACCCCCAGCCCGCCGGGCACGTGGCTGAGCACCCCGACCATCACCGCCGTGGCATAGACGACGAGGAAGGTGAGGAAATCCGGCGCCCCCTGCGGCATCAGCACGTAGAGCGCCAGCGCCGCGGCGCAGGTGTCGATCGCGGTGAAGGCGAGCTGGCCCAGCAGGATGCCCGGCGACGGCGCCCGCAGCTCGAACCGCCACAGCTTCAGGCCGCGGCCGGTGACCGAGATCCAGCCCATCACCAGCACGACGAGGATCAGCGCCACCAGCGCCAGCAGCCGCAATTGGTGCAACGGCAGGGCCATGACATTGACCAGCGCGTCGGGCCGCAGCGACAGCGCCGCCAGGCCGATGACGCTGATCCCCAGGCCGAAGGCGAGGGCGACGAAGGTCGAGATCGCGGCGATCTCCATCGCGTTGATGCCGAAGGCGGAATAGATCCGGTAGCGCACCGCGCCGCCCGACAGGATCGAGATGCCGATGGTGTTGCCCAGCGAATAGCCGAGGAAACCGCCGGCCGCGACCACCGGGAAGGGCAGCTTGCGGCCGATATGGCGCAGCGCCGACCAGTCGTAGCCGATGAGGGCGGCATAGCCCGCCGCCGTCGCCCCCAGCGCGGCCAGCAGCGACGATGTCGGCATCGCCCGGGCGCCGGCCAGCACGTCGCTCATCTTGATCGGGCCCAGCAGGCGGACCAGCGCGAAGATGCCGGCGGCGAACAGGCCGATGCCGACCAGAACCGGCGCCGCCTGGCGCAACCGGGTCAACAGCCTGTGCCCCGCTTCGGCCGCCGTCGTGCCGTCGGTCTCTGCCCTGTCGTCCTGCATCCAGACGCCCCTGTCTCCTCCCGCCGGCAGCCCGAGCGCCACGGCTTGCCCCAGCCGCGAACGCCGGCTCGGCCGGTCCGGCCCTCTCTTGTTCCCGTGGGGCGCGAAAAATCAAGCCCTGACGGTGGACCGCCGCGCCGAAATGCGCGGCCGACCGCCACCGTCGCGCGCCGGCCGGGCGCGGCTTGCCCCGTCCGGCCCCGGGGTCTACCTCTGTCGCAGCGGGGCGCAACCGGCGGAGGATCGACGATGGGCAAGGCGGATATCGGGCTGGTCGGCCTGGGCACGATGGGCGCCGCGCTGGCGCTGAACATCGCCGAAAAGGGCCACGACATCGCGGTCTGGAACCGCACGCCATCCGTGACGCGGGATTTCCATGCCGGCGCCGGCGCGCTGGCCGACCGTATCGTCCCGACCGAGACGCTGGAAGAGCTCGTCGCCGCGCTGCAACCGCCGCGGGCGATCATGCTGATGGTGCCGGCCGGCGCGCCGGTCGATCAGCAGATCGCGGCGCTGCGGCCGCTGCTCGAGGCCGACGACCTGATCATCGACGCCGGCAATGCCGATTTCCACGATACCGAACGCCGGGCCAGGGCGGCCGCCGAGGCCGGCCATCCCTATCTCGGCATCGGCGTCTCGGGCGGCGAAGAAGGGGCGCGCCACGGCCCGGCGATCATGGGCGGCGGTCCCAGGCCGGCCTGGGACCGGGTCGCCCATATCCTCACCGCCATCGCCGCCGACTACCAAGGCACGCCCTGCGCGACCTGGATGGGCGAGGGCGGCGCCGGCCATTTCGTCAAGACGGTCCATAACGGCATCGAATATGCCGACATGCAGATGATCGCCGAGGCCTATGGCGCGATGCGCGACGGGCTCGGGATGCCCCCTGCCGCCATCGCCGAGGTCTTCGCCCGGTGGAATGACGGCCCGCTGCAATCCTACCTGATCGAGATCTCGGCCACCGTTTCCGCCGCCACCGATCCGGCGACCGGCCAACCGATGCTCGACGTCATCCTCGACCGCGCGGGGCAGAAGGGCACCGGCCGCTGGACTGCGATCGAGGCCCAGCACCTCGCCGCCCCGGTCCCCGCGATCGAGGCCGCGGTGGCGGCGCGCAACCTCTCGGCCCGGCTCGCGGAGCGGCAGGTCGGGGCCGGGATCTTCGGCGCGCCGCAGCCGCTGGCGCCCGAGGCGCTGGGGATCGACCAGCTCGAACAGGCGCTGATCGCGGGCAAGGTGCTGTGCTACGCCCAGGGCTTCGGGCTGCTGGCGATGGCCTCCGAGGCCTATGGCTGGGACCTGCCGATGGCCGGCATCGCCCGGGTCTGGCGCGCCGGCTGCATCATCCGTTCGGCGATGCTGAACGACATGGCCGCGGCGCTCGAGGACGCCCCGGCCCGCAACCTGATCTTCGCCCCGGACTTCTCAGCGCGGCTGCAGACCGCCCTGCCCGGCTTGCGCGCCACTGTCGCCACCGGCGCCAGCGCCGGGCTGCCGCTGCCCGCGCTCGCCGCCGGGCTGGGCTGGTTCGACACCATGCGCTCGGCCCGGACCACCGCCAACCTGATCCAGGCCCAGCGCGACTTCTTCGGCGCCCACGGCTTCGAGCGGGTCGACGGCGGCGGCTCCGGCCAGCACGGCCCCTGGGCCGGTCACGGCATGGGCTGAGACCGGCCGCAAGCATGGAAAGCGATATGGCCGAATCTCCGGCCCCGTGCTAATCCTAGTGGGATGAACGCAGAGAGCCGCAAAATAAGCCCCGCTGGCGCCCGCCCGGTGATCCGCCAGCTCGACGAATCCGCGATCAACCGGATCGCGGCGGGCGAGGTGGTCGAACGTCCGGCCTCGGCGGTGAAGGAGCTGATCGAGAACGCGCTCGATGCCGGCGCGCGGCGGATCACGGTCGAGCAGGCGGATGGCGGCAAGACGCTGATCCGGATCACCGATGACGGTTGCGGCATGACGCCCGAGGAACTGCCGCTGGCGCTGGCCCGCCACGCGACCTCGAAGATCGACGGCTCGGACCTGCTCAACATCCACAGCTTCGGCTTCCGCGGCGAGGCGCTGCCCTCGCTGGGGGCGGTCGGGCGGCTGACCATCACCTCGCGCGCCGAGGGGTCGGAGGCGGCGCAGATCGCCGTCGCCGGCGGCCGGATTGCGCCGGTCAAGCCCGCCGCCCTGTCGCGCGGCACCGTGGTCGAGCTGCGCGACCTGTTCTACGCCACCCCGGCGCGGCTGAAATTCCTCCGCTCGGACCGGGCCGAGACCCAGGCGATCTCGGAGGTGGTCAAGCGGCTGGCGATGGCCGAGCCCTTCGTCTCCTTCACCCTGCGCGACGTCTCGGGCGGCGGCGAGGGAAGGGTCACCTTCCGCGCCGACGGCCAGAGCGGCGACATGTTCGACGCCCTGCACGGCCGCCTCGCCCGGGTGCTTGGCAACGAGTTCGCCGAGAACGCGCTGCGCATCGACGCCGAGCGCGAGGGGCTGCACCTGACCGGCTATGCCGCGCTGCCGACCTATTCGCGCGGCTCCTCGGTGGCGCAGTTCCTGTTCGTCAACGGAAGGCCGGTGCAGGACAAGGTGCTGATCGGTGCCCTGCGCGCGGCCTATTTCGACTTCCTCAGCCGCGACCGCCACCCGGCCGCCGTGCTCTATATCGACTGCGACCCGCAGCTGGTCGACGTCAACGTCCATCCGGCCAAGTCCGAGGTCCGGTTCCGCGATCCCGGGCTGGCGCGCGGGCTGATCGTCTCGGCCCTGCGCCATGCCCTGGCCGAGGCCGGGCACCGCGCCTCGACCACCGTCGCCGGTGCCACCCTCGGCGCGATGCGGCCCGAGGGCGCCGGCCAGCCCCCGCGCGTCTACCAGATGGACCGGCCGTCGCAGGGGGCGATCCAGTCGTCCTACCGCTTCCAGGCGCCGCCGGGCGAGGCGCCGGACTACGCGCCCGCCCCGGCCTACAACCCGGCGCCGATGTCGGGCTTTGCCGAGGCGCCGATGCCCTCGGCCAGGGTCGAGGAGACCGCGCAGGAGGTCGAGCAGATCCACCGTCCGCTCGGTGCCGCACGGGCGCAGGTGCACGAAAACTACATCATCGCCCAGACCGAGACCGGCATCGTCATCGTCGACCAGCACGCCGCGCACGAGCGGCTGGTCTACGAGAAGCTCAAGCACCAGATGGCCGAGACCGGCGTCGCCGCCCAGGCGCTGCTGATCCCCGAGATCGTCGAGCTGTCCGAGGCCGACGCCGCCCGCCTGCTCGATTTCGCCGAGGACCTCGCCCGGCTCGGCCTGACGCTGGAACCCTTCGGCGGCGGTGCGGTCGCGGTGCGCGAGACCCCGGCGATCCTCGGCCAGGTCGACGCCAGCGGCCTGATCCGCGACATCCTCGACGAGCTGGCCGACATGGGCGACAGCCAGACGCTGCAGGCAAGGATCGAGGCGGTGCTGAGCCGCATGGCCTGCCACGGCTCGGTCCGCTCGGGCCGCTGGATGCGGGCCGAGGAGATGAACGCGCTCTTGCGCGAGATGGAGGCGACGCCGCATTCGGGCCAGTGCAATCACGGCCGCCCGACCTATGTCGAGCTGCGGCTGGCCGATATCGAACGGTTGTTCGGACGGACATGATCAAGATCGGCGAACAGGTATTCGCGTGGAACGATCCGCTGGTGCTGGGCGTCGGCGGCGTGGTCGCGCTGCTGGTGATCCTGCTGCTGCTGGTGTTGCGCGCCGCCGGGCGCTCGGCGCGCTCGGCCGATCCGCTGCTGAAGGAACTCGGCTGGCTCGGCCAGCGGGTGCAGATGCTGTCGGACGGGCAGGAGCGGCTGGCCGGCGGGCTGCACCATGTCTCGGAGAGCCAGGCGGTCAGCCAGTCCTCGATGCTGCAGCTGATGGAGAAGCGGCTGGCCGAGGTGCAGGAGAAGATGGGCGAGAGCCTGCACGGCACCGCCACCCGCACCGCGCGCAGCCTTGGCGAGTTGCAGCAGCGGCTGGAGACCATCGACCGCGCCCAGGCCAAGATCGAGAAGCTGTCGGGCGACGTCCTGTCCCTGCAGGACATCCTGTCGAACAAGCAGACCCGTGGCGCCTTCGGCGAGATCCAGCTCCACGACATCGTCCAGAAGGCGCTGCCGTCGGACAGCTTCACCATGCAGGCGACGCTGTCGAACGGCCGCCGGGCCGACTGCCTGATCCACCTGCCCAACCCGCCCGGGCCGATCGTCATCGACAGCAAGTTCCCGCTGGAAGCCTACGAGGCGCTGCGCCGGGCCAGCAACCAGGCCGAACTCAACGAGGCCGCCCGCGGCCTGCGCACCGCCGTCCGCGCCCATATCAAGGCGATCTCGGACCGCTACATCCTCGAAGGCGAAACCGCCGACGGCGCGCTGATGTTCCTGCCCTCGGAAGCCGTCTATGCCGAGCTGCACGCCAATTTCCCCGAGCTGGTGCGCGAGGGTTTCACCGCCCGGGTCTGGATCGTCTCGCCCACCACCTGCATGGCGACGCTGAACACGATGCGCGCGGTGCTCAAGGACGCGCGGATGCGCGAGCAGGCCGGCGCCATCCGCAAGGAGCTGTCGATGCTCTATGCCGATGTCGAGCGGCTGGGCAGCCGGGTCGAGAACCTCGATCGCCATTTCGGCCAGGCGGCGAAGGACATCGCCGAGATCAAGATCTCGTCCGACAAGGCGACGCGGCGGGCGCGGCGGCTGGACAATTTCGACTTCGAGGAACTGGCGCCGGAGAGCGAGACGGCGGTGGTGCCGCTGACCAAGCCGGGCGAGGGCTGAGAGAAAGGCCGGGGGGTTTCACCCCCGGACCCCCAGGATATTTTCATGAAGATGAACGGGAAAGGGGCCCTCGTCCCTTCCCCGCTTCAGGTCAGCCGAGGTGGTCGACCACCGCCATGTATTGCGCCTGGCCCTTGACAACGTCGAGCCAGCGATTGACCAGCTTGAGATCATGCGGCGCCGGGTGGACGCCGGCCGGGATCTCGCGATTGGCGACCGCCTCGATCGCCAGCGAGACCGGGATCGAGACCAGCCGCGCCATCGCCGTGCCGCGGGCATCGCCGGCGGCGTCCATGGCGTAGGTCTTGTGATAGACCGGCACGCCGTCCTTCTCGGCCTTGAGCGAGACGAAGAGGACGACGCGATCGGCCTCGCCCTCCTCATAGGCGTTGTCGCGCCAGAACTGGTCCGACATCTCCTTGAGCCGCGCCTCGCCGGCCTCGCCCTCCAGGGTCTCGATCTCGGCGAAGATGTCCTTCCAGGCCTCGGACCAGCCGTTGAGCCGGATCGTGCCGCGGACGAAGTCGCGCAGTTTCCAGCCCGGGTCGAAGCGGTAATCCTGGATGAAGGGCATGCTGTCGCGGTTGGGATAGACCTCGAAGCTTTCCGGCACCGGCAGCGGCGCGTCGTAGCGGCTGATCGCGTCCCAGGGCCGGGCGACCTCGAGCTCGGTGAACTGGCGCAGGCTGCGCGAGGGCGAGCGCAGCGCCTTCAGCACGCCCAGCGGCGACCAGCTGAACTTGTAGCGGAACGCGTTCGGCACCTTGGGGAAGCCGCCGCAATAGGAGGTGAAGGAGATCACGTTGGCGCCGTCATAGGCCTTGGAGGCGCGGTAATCGGCGACCAGCCAATGCGCCATCAGGTGGTCGATGCCCGGGTCGAGCCCGACCTCGTTGACCGACACCAGCCCCTTGTCGCGGAAGGCGGCGTCCAGGTCTTTCATCTCGGGCGCGATATAAGAGGAGGAGACGAAATGCGCCCCCTTTTCGAGGCAGGCCCTGGCGATCAGCACATGGTTGTCGGCCGGCAGCATCGAGACGGCGATATCGCCCGGCTGCAGCGCCGCGGTCAGGGCTTCGAGGCTGTAGGGCCGGATGTCGTCGGTCAGGTCGCCCACCGCCGCACGCGCCTTCTCGACCGTGCGGTTCCAGACGGCGACCTCGTGGCCGGCCTCGATGAGGCGGCGCAAGCCGGGGATGGCGGATAGGCCGGTGCCGCACCAGTGGATCGTCATGTCATGCCTCCTGTCGGATCGTTGCGATATGGCGGTCGTATTCCGCCCTGGCCCGGCCCCAGACGCCGTCGCCGAGCGCATCGAGCGTCATGAGCGAGGGCAGAAGCTGGCCGGCGTAGTCGATCGAGCTTTCCACCGGCAGCATCGAGGGCAGGTTGTCGATGGCGGTGACGTCGAGCGGCGGGTTCTCGGCCACCCGCAGCGCCGGTGCATCCCAGTCGGTCACCCGGTCATAGACCTTGACCGGCGAGAAATCCGAGCTCGGGTCGCAGGCGATGTCGCCGATCACGGTCAGCTTGCGCGGCGCGCTCACGGCGTCGGCCGGAACGAAGACCGGGCAGCCGGGGCGGGCGAGAATGCAGTTGAGGAAGATCTCGTGCTCCAGCACCTCGGGGAACGGCCCGCCATGGGCGGTTTCGGCGATGTCCCACTTGGTGACGGCAACCCCCATGATGTCGCACAGGTCGGCCGCGCCGGTGCCGACCCGACCCAGAGCGCCGATCACCAGCGCCCGCGGACGGGCGGCGCCGATCGCGTCGAGTTCCGCCTTCAGCTCGTCCAGCAGCGCATCCTTGCCGGGATATTGCCGGACCGGGCCGGCGATCTCGCCCCGCTGCTGCGCCGCCCAGCATTTCAATGCCACGGCGGCACCGGCGAAACCGGCCCAGTAGCCGAAGGCGGCGACGCGGCGGCCGGCCTCGTCGACGAGGTATTCGAGGTCGTAGAGCGTGCCACCGCCGGCATTGAAGCGCCTAAGCAGCTCCCGCCCCGCCGGCTGACCCTTGTAGGCATGGCCGAACATGATGTGGCGATGAACCAGCGGGGTGCCGTCCTCGGGCAGTTCCTTGAGGCCGAAGACGATGGCGTCGCGCGGGGCGTCGGGCCAGGAATTCTCGGCCGCGATCTCGCAGCCGGCGGCGCGGTAGCCGTCGATCGGAATCGCCCGGACCGAGCTTTCCTCGACCGTCACCCGCATCCCCGCCTCGACCAGCGCCGCGGCGCCGTCCGGGGTCAGCCCCACGCGTTCCTCGTTGGGCCGCTGCTCGGCCCGCACCCACAGATGTGTCATCCGCCTCGGCTCCTTTGTCTCGCGCTCCTGCCTATGCCAAAGCGCGGGCCGCGCCAAGGGTTGGCGTTCGCCTCGCCGCGCTGCTAGTCAAGGGGGCAGAAACCATCCGAAAGGCGCCGCCATGACCCCCGATTCCGACCGCTTCCTTGCCAGCCTGCACGCCCTACGCGCCATCGGCGCCGTCGGCACCGGGGTCGTGCGCCCGGCCTATTCCGACACCGACATCGAGGCGCGCAAATGGCTGGCCGAGCAGTTCCGCGAGGCCGGGCTGACGCCCTATTTCGACCCGGTCGGCAACCTGTTCGGCCTCGCCGGCGACGGGCCCAGCCTGCTGATGGGCTCGCATAGCGACACCCAGCCCGAGGGCGGCTGGCTCGACGGTGCGCTCGGCGTGATGGCGGCGCTGGAAATCGCGCGGGCCTCGAAGGAGGCCGGCGGGCCGCCGATCTCGGTGGTCTCGTTCCAGGACGAGGAAGGGCGCTACGGCGTCACCACCGGCAGCACGGTCTGGTCCGGTGGCCGCAGCCTCGAAGAGGCCGACAAGCTCAACGCCTCTGACGGCACCACCTATGCCGAAGGCCGGGCGCGGATGGCCGATCTGGTCAGCGGCGATTTCCTCGATCCGTCGCGCTTCACCGGCTTCATCGAGACCCATATCGAGCAGGGCCCCTATCTGGATACCGAGGGCGAGGCGGTCGGTGTCGTTACCTCGATCGTCGGCATCCGCAACATGCAGATCACCTTCACCGGCCAGAGCAACCACGCCGGCACCACGCCGATGCACCTGCGCCGCGACGCCTTCCAGGGGCTGGTCGAGTTCGCCGCGCGCCTGAATGTCCGCTTCGCCGAGGTGGTGCGGCCCGAGACGGTCTGGACCATCGGCCATGTCGCCCTCACCCCCAACGGCGCCTCGATCGTGCCGGGCAAGGCCGCCTTCTCGATGCAGTGGCGCGACGGCGATCCGCAGCGGCTGAACGCGATGGAGGCCATCGTCCGCACGACGGCCGAGGAGGTGACCAGGGAACGCGGGCTGGAACTGGACTACGGCCCGCTGCTGGGGCTGGAACCGGTGGCGATGAACGACCGGCTGCAGCAGGCGCTGGCCGATGCCGCCGAGGCCGAGGTGCCGGGCCGCTGGCGCCGGATGCCCTCGGGCGCCTTGCACGACGCCACCAACGTGGCGCGGCACATGCCCGTCGCGATGCTGTTCGTGCCGTCGATCAACGGCATCAGCCACAATTTCGACGAGGATACCGACGAGGCCGACCTCGTCACCGGGCTCAAGGTCTTGGCCCGGGCGGTGAGCAGCCTGTCGGGGTGAGATCGGCGGAGAGGCCGGGGGTTTCACACCCCCGGACCCCCGTGGGATATTTGCGTGAAGATGAAAAGGGCTACTGGTTGAACACCCGGCTGGGGTGCAGTTCGCCGGCCTTGTAGAGGCCGACGGCGACCGCCTTGCCCTGGTAGCTGGCCCAGGCCTCGTCGCCGAATTCGACATCCGAGGCGAGGACCATGCCCGGATTGCCGTTCTTCAGCCGCGCCGCGCCTTCGGCTGTCGCCTTCAGTTCCGGCAGCTCGGCGAGGCCCGTTTCCAGCGGCAGCAGGTAGGCGTCGAGCGCCTCGGTCTTGGCGTGTTCGTCCAGCAGCTCGAGGCTGACGCCCTGCTCGGCCTCGAACGGGCCCGACCAGGTCCGGCGCAGGCTCTGGACATGGCCGAGGCAGCCCAGCGCCCGGCCGAGATCGCGGGCGATCGAGCGGACATAGCCGCCCTTGCCGCAGACCATTTCCAGCTCGACATGGTCGGCATCGGGGCGCGAGATCACCTCGAGGCTCTCGACCCAGAGCGGGCGGGCCTCCAGCTCGATCTCCTCGCCCTCGCGGGCGAGGTCATAGGCGCGCTCGCCCGCGACCTTCACGGCCGAGAATTTCGGCGGCACCTGCAGGATGTCGCCGCGGAAGGCCGGCAGGGCGGCGGCGATCTCTTCGTCGCTGGGGCGGCGATCCGAGCTCTCGATCACCGCGCCTTCGGCGTCATCGGTGGTGGTGGCGGCGCCGAAGGTGACGGTGAAGCGGTAGCATTTCAGCGCGTCGGTGATGTAGGGCACGGTCTTGGTCGCCTCGCCCAGCGCCACCGCCAGCACCCCGGTCGCATCCGGGTCGAGCGTGCCGGCATGGCCCGCCTTCCTGGCGTCGAAGGCCCAGCGGACCTTGTTGACGACGGAGGTCGAGGTGATGCCCGCCGGCTTGTCGACGACCAGCCAGCCCGAGATGTCGCGCCCCTTGCGCTTGCGTGCCATATGCCCCTCCGAAGAGCCGCTGCGAAGAAAGCCCGCCTGCTAGCGCGGCACGGCCGGCCCGTCAACGGGGCCTGTCAACGGGGCCGGTCACTCGGTGCCGCCGTCCTCGTCCGTCTCGCCGGCGACGTCGCGCTTGACGGTCTCTTCGTTGAGCAGCCGCCTTGTCTCGTCCATCTGGTCGAAGGTCCGGTCGAGGGCGAAGCGCAGCTCGGGCGCGAATTTCAGCGACAGCTCCTTGGCGACAAGGTGGCGCAGCTCGCGGGTGTTGCGGCGCAGCCCGGCCAGCGCCTCCTCGGCCCCCTGCCCGCCCAGCGGCAGGACATAGGCCGTGGCGACCTTGAGGTCGGGCGAGCAGCGCACCTCGCCCACGGTGATCGAGATCCGGTTGAGATCCGGGTCGTGGACGTCGCCGCGCAGCAGCACGTCGGACAGGCGGCGGCGGATCAGCTCGCCGACGCGGAGCTGACGTTGCGAGGGGCCGGAGCCCGTGTTGAAGCGGTTCGATGCCATCCGCGTCAGATAGGGTATCGCAGGCGCCACGGCAACCGGGCTTTGCCAAGCGGGCACGAAGCGGATAAACGACGCGAAAGACAGAGGGAGAGCGCCATGACCGACTTGCCGGGTATCGTCATCACCGGGGCCTCGGGCCGGATGGGCCAGATGCTGGTCAAGACCGTGAGCGAAAGCGACAAGGCGCGGCTGGTCGGCTGCGTCGAGCGCGCCGGCCATCCCTGGATCGGCCAGGATATCGGCGTGGCGATGGGCGGGCCGGAACTGGGCGTCACCGTGACCGACGACGCGCTGGTCGCCTTTTCCCGCGCCCAGGCGGTGATCGACTTCTCGGCCCCGGCGGCGACGGTGGAATTCGTCAAGCTCGCCGCCCAGGCCCGCGCCTGCCATGTCATCGGCACTACCGGGCTGGCGCCCGAGCACCTGCGCCATATCGAGCTGGCCGCCCGCCACGCGCCGATCGTCCGGGCCGGCAACATGAGCCTCGGCGTCAACCTGCTGGTCCAGCTGACCCGCAAGGTGGCGGCGGCGCTGGACGCCGATTTCGACATCGAGGTCGTCGAGGCCCATCACCGCCACAAGGTCGACGCGCCCTCGGGCACGGCGCTGATGCTGGGCGAGGCGGCGGCCGAGGGCCGCGGCGTCGAACTGGGCGAGGTCGCCGACCGCGGCCGCGACGGCATCACCGGCGCCCGCGAGCGCGGCCATATCGGTTTCTCGGCGATCCGCGGCGGCGACATCGTCGGCGAGCATGACGTGATTTTCGCCGCCGATGGCGAGCGCATCGTGCTGCGCCACGTCGCCACCGACCGGGCGATCTTCGCCCGCGGCGCGCTCAAGGCCGCGCTCTGGGGCCAAGACCGGGCGCCGGGCGAATACGACATGTTCGACGTGCTCGGCCTCTGACGCCCGCCGCATGATCACCCGCAGCCATACCAAGGGCGACGCGCCCTCGACCGCGGTCTATTCGCCCTGCGAAAGCTACCGCTACCTGCTGACCCGGACCTGGGACGCGGGCGGGCGCAAGGCGCTGTTCATCATGCTCAACCCCTCGACCGCGACCGAGGTCCAGAACGACCCGACGGTCGAACGCTGCGAGCGCCGCGCCCGGGCACTTGGCTTCGGCGCCTTCCGGGTCTGCAACATCTTCGCCTGGCGCGACACCGACCCGAAGAAGATGCGCGCAGCCGCCGATCCGGTCGGGCCGGAAAACGATGCCGCGATCCTGGAAAGCTGTGACTGGGCCGACCAGATCATCTGCGCCTGGGGCGCCCATGGTGCGCATCTCGACCGCGGCGCGGCGGTCGAGAACCTGCTCCGCGCCACCGGCCTGCCGCTTTACCATCTCGGCCTGACCAAGGCCGGCCAGCCCAAGCACCCGCTCTATATCAGCTACGACCGCCAGCCCGAGCCCTGGGACTGAGCCCGCCGCCCAGCCGCTGCGCCTCCCGGCCGCCGCGGAAACGATCCCGAGCGGTGCGTCCGGCGGCCGGGGCCTGGCCCGCGCCCGCCGTCAGCCCCGACGCAGGTCGATATCCTCGGGCCGCAGCCCGGCGCCGCCCTGGATCTCGGCCAGGCGTGCACCGTCGAGCGTGACATAGACCGAATTGCCATTGCCCGGCTCGACCCCCACCACCGGCAGCCGCTGGGTCGCCGGATCGACCAGCACGACCAGCCTGTCCTGCGCACCATCGAAATCGTGGACCACCGCCGGGCCGGCGGTTTCGTCGCCGCGCGCCTCCGGACCGTCCGGCCCGCCCTCGCCCAGCACGAAGAGATCGCTGCCCGCGCCGCCGGTGCCGTGATCGCCGGCCCCCAGCATCAGCCGGTCGTCGCCGGCGCCGCCGTTGAGGTAATCGGTGCCGTCCGGCGCCACCGGATGCCTGGCCCGCGACCCGATCAGCAGGTCGTCGCCCGCCCCGCCGTCCAGCGTGTCGCCGCCGCTCCCGCCGATCATCACGTCCGCGCCGGCATCGCCGACCAGGGCATCGTCGCCGCGGCCGCCGCTCAGGCTGTCGGCCCCGTCGCCCCCGATCAGCGTATCGGCGCCGCCGCCGCCGACAAGAACGTCCCGACCGCTCTGCCCGGCGAGAGAATCGTCACCGACGCGGCCCTCCAGCCGGTCGTCGTCCGCGCCGCCGGTCAGCGTGTCGTCGCCGGCCTCGCCCTGCAGCGTATCCGCACCGCCTTCGCCTGCCGCCCAGTCGTTGCCCGCGCCGCCCCGGATCAGGTCGGGGCCGGCTCGGCCGTTCATCAGGTCGACCCCAGCGCCGCCCTCGATCCTGTCGGCCGCCTGCGTGCCCGAGAGGATGTCATCGCCCGGCCCGCCGAGAAGCTCTGCGCCGGCCTGGCCCCCGCCGCCTGTCCCGTCCCGGCCCGTGCCGTCGTGATCGGCGCCGTGCTGGTCCGTCGCCGTGCCGGAGCCCGCGCCCTCCCGGGCCTCCGCCCCCGCCCCGTCATCGGGGCTCGTCTCCGGGCTCCCCTTCCCGCCGTCGATCGCGTCGAGCAGGTCGCCACCGTTCATGTCATGCGCCGTGCCACCCGCCCCGGCGGCGCCGTGTTCGTCCTCGGCGGCCGCGTCACCGCCGCCGTCACTGCCGTCATGGGTCCCCCCGACGAACAGGTCAGCGAACAGGCCGAGCCCAAGGATTCCGAACAGACTTGCCAGCCCCAGCATTGCCGCCCCTCCAATCTCCGTCGCGCGCCACGCCGTGCGCACGTCCGTTAACACATTGTTCAGCAATGAAGATTACGCGCGCCGACCGTGGCGCAAACAAGGCCGGCGGCCGGCGGAGGGGCGGCAGAAAGATCGGGTTTTAGCGATCGCCGCGCCGGCGCGGGCGGCGCCGAGGGCGGCGGCGCCGAATTCCCCCTTTCCTTTTGCGGCGATTCCCCCTATACGCGCCCATCCGTCCCCGGATGCGCCGGGGCGGACCCTCCAAGGGCCCTGCTGGACGACATCCCGGCTTGCGCCATAACCCTTTTGTTCAAGGAGACCCCGATGTCGATCACCGCCGACGAGAAAGCCCGCGTCATCAAGGAATTCGGCACCAAGGAAGGCGACACCGGCTCGCCCGAGGTCCAGGTTGCCATCCTCAGCTCGCGGATCGCCACGCTGACGGAACACTTCAAGACCCACAAGAAGGACAACCATTCCCGCCGTGGGCTGCTGATGATGGTCGCCCAGCGCCGCAAGCTGCTGGACTACCTCAAGGGCAAGGACGAAGGCCGCTACCAGGACCTGATCAAGCGTCTCGGCCTGCGCCGCTAAGCGTCCGGCACAGCCAGTTTCAGGAGGTCGGGGCCCGCGCCCCGGCCTCTTTTTCTTTCGGCGCTCGCCCTTTGGCCGGGGGCGCGCGCCTTGGGCCCTTTGCGAACATCGCTGCCAGACGGCACCACCAGCAGGGCGAGTGCCTGCCCGTGGGGTGGCGCTCGCAGCCGTCGAGCGACGCGCTTTATGGCAACCAAGCCCCGCCAGAATACTTGCGTCGCGTGCCGGCCTCCAAAGCGCCAGCCCGCCGGGACGGGCAGGCGCTCGCCCTGCGCGTTACACGCGCGCACCGGGCGGAGCGGCGCAGAGCAGGACGATCCGTTTCCTCCGCGAAGCGGAACAACGCGCTTTCGGGACGCCGCCACACGTCTCCCGGTTCCAGCCAAGCCGGCGGAAGCTTGGCGGGATGGAACCGGATGCGCCGGGCGCGCCGGCCCGGAGCCCGTTTCGGCTTTCCGCTTCCAAATCGGCGCAAACTGCTGTATGGCCCCGGCATCTGAGACGTGACGCCTTCGGCCCCCGGGCGCGTGCAACAGGATAGGGGGCGGCGGCAATGGGGCCGCCATGCAAACGGGAGACCCGGGAGGGCCCGGGAGTGCTCCCTCATAGGATACGCTAGATGTTCAACGTTACCAAAAAGTCCATCGAGTGGGGCGGTGAGACCCTCACTCTGGAAACGGGCAAGGTCGCCCGCCAGGCCGACGGTTCGGTCATCGCCACGCTCGGCGAGACCTCGGTCATGGCCAACGTGACCTTCGCCAAGGCGCCGAAGCCGGGGCAGGACTTCTTCCCGCTCACGGTCCACTACCAGGAAAAATACTACGCCGCGGGCAAGGTTCCCGGCGGCTTCTTCAAGCGCGAGGCCCGGCCGTCCGAGAAAGAGACGCTGACCGCCCGCCTGATCGACCGTCCCTGCCGGCCGCTGTTCGTGCCGGGCTTCAAGAACGAAGTCCTCGTCATGTGCACCGTGCTGAGCCATGACCTGGTCAACGAGCCCGACATCGTCGCCATGATCGCCGCCTCGGCCGCCCTGACCATCTCGGGCGTGCCGTTCATGGGCCCGATCGCCGGCGCCCGCGTCGGCTTCGCCGACGGCGAATACGTCCTCAACCCGGACGTCGACGACATGCAGAAGCTGCGCGAGAATCCCGAGCAGCGGCTCGACCTCGTCGTCGCCGGCACCAAGGACGCGGTGATGATGGTGGAATCGGAAGCCTACGAGCTTTCGGAAGCCGAGATGCTGGGCGCCGTGAAGTTCGGCCACGAGGCGATGCAGCCGGTGATCGACCTCATCATCGACCTCGCCGAGGACGCCGCCAAGGAACCCTTCGACTTCACCCCGCCCGATTACAGCGCCCTCTACGAGAAGGTGAAGGCCGCCGGTGAGGACCAGATGCGCGCCGCTTTCGCCATCCGCGACAAGCAGGAACGCACCAACGCGATCGCCGCCGCCCGCGACGCCATCAAGGCGGCGCTGAGCGAGGAAGAGCTGGAAGACCCGAACCTCGGCTCGGCCTTCAAGAAGCTGGAAAGCTCGATCCTGCGCGGCGACATCATCTCGGGCGGCGCCCGGATCGACGGCCGCGACCGCGAGACGGTGCGCCCGATCGTGGCGGAAACCGGCATCCTGCCGCGCACCCACGGCTCGGCCCTGTTCACCCGCGGCGAGACCCAGGCGCTGGTGGTCACCACGCTGGGCACCGGCGAGGACGAGCAGATCATCGACGCGCTGCACGGCAACTACCGCTCGAACTTCCTGCTGCACTACAACTTCCCGCCCTACTCGGTCGGCGAGGTTGGCCGTGTGGGTAGCCCGGGCCGGCGCGAGATCGGCCATGGCAAGCTGGCCTGGCGCGCGCTGCAGGCGGTGCTGCCGGCGGCGACCGACTTCCCCTACACCCTGCGCCTGGTCTCCGAGATCACCGAGTCGAACGGCTCGTCCTCGATGGCCACGGTCTGCGGCTCGTCGCTGGCGATGATGGATGCCGGCGTGCCGCTGAAGGCCCCGGTGGCCGGCGTCGCCATGGGCCTGATCCTCGAAGAGGATGGCCGTTGGGCGGTCCTGACCGACATCCTGGGCGACGAGGACCACCTCGGCGACATGGACTTCAAGGTCGCGGGCACCGAAGACGGCATCACCTCGCTGCAGATGGACATCAAGGTCGCCGGCATCACGCCGGAGATCATGGAGCAGGCCCTGGCCCAGGCCAAGGACGGCCGGATGCATATCCTGGGCGAGATGGCCAAGGCGATCTCGGCCCCGCAGGGCTTCAGCGAATACGCGCCGAAGATCGAGACCATGCAGATCGCGACCGACAAGATCCGCGAAGTGATCGGCTCGGGCGGCAAGGTGATCCGCGAGATCGTGGAAACCTCGGGCGCCAAGGTCGACATCAACGACGACGGCGTGATCAAGATCGCCTCGAGCGATGCCGAGGCGATCAAGAAGGCCCATGACATGATCTGGTCGATCGTGGCCGAGCCGGAAGAAGGCAAGATCTACACCGGCAAGGTGGTCAAGCTGGTCGATTTCGGCGCCTTCGTGAACTTCTTCGGCAAGCGCGACGGCCTGGTCCATGTCAGCCAGATCGCCAACAAGCGCCTCAACCACCCCTCGGACATGCTGAAAGAGGGCCAGGAGGTGAAGGTCAAGCTGCTCGGCTTCGACGACCGCGGCAAGGTGCGGCTCGGCATGAAGATGGTCGACCAGGAGACCGGCGAGGAAATCTCGCCCGAGAAGAAGAAGGAAGACGCCGAGTAAGGCGGCCTTTCCGACAGATCGGGGCCCCGGCGGAAACGCCGGGGCCTTTTTCGTTGGAGAGCCCCCCTGCCGGGCAGCCGTTGCCTTTGCGGCCGTTGCCGTCTGGCACGACATGCACAGGCGAGCAGGGGGCGAGCTTGGCCCGACCTCCTGCAACATCTCGCAATGCACATCAAACCCATCGTGCCCCTTGCCTGACGCCGCCGAGGATGCGACAGCGACGAGGCCCGCGGGAAAACCAGCATGACCGACACGCCACAGGACCCATTCGACGCGCTGATCGTCGGCGCCGGCCCGGCCGGGCTGATGGCGGCCGAGGAACTGGTGCGCGCCGGCCATCGGGTGCTGATGGCCGAAGCCAAGCCGAGCCCGGCGCGGAAGTTCCTGATGGCCGGGAAATCCGGGCTCAACCTGACCAAGGACGAGCCCCTCGAAACCTTCCTGGGCGCCTATGACGAGGCCGCCGGCTGGCTGCGGCCGATGCTGGCCGAATTCGGCCCGGCGGAGGTCCAGGACTGGGCGCGCGGGCTGGAACAGGAGGTCTTCACCGGCTCCTCGGGCCGGGTCTTCCCTACCGCGATGAAGGCGTCGCCGCTGCTGCGCGCCTGGCTCAAACGCCTCGACAGTCTCGGCGTCACCCTGCGCACCCGCTGGCGCTGGCAGGGCTTCGATGGTGCCGCGCTGGTCTTCGACACCCCCGAAGGCCGCCGCCGGCTGCGCCCCCGTATCACCGTGCTGGCGCTTGGCGGGGCGAGCTGGTCAAGGCTGGGCTCGGACGGCGCCTGGGCGCCGTGGCTGGCCGAAAGGGGCGTCGCACTGGCCCCGTTCCAGCCCGCCAACATGGGCTTCCGCGGCGACTGGTCCGACCACATGGCCCGGCATTTCGGCGCCCCGGTGAAGGGCACCGCGCTCTGCGTCGGAGACCGGCGCCTGCGGGCCGAGTTCGTCATCTCCGAGCGCGGGCTCGAGGGCGGCGGCATCTACGCCGTCTCGCGGGCCCTGCGCGAAGGCGCGGCGCTGGCGCTCGACCTCATGCCCGACCTGGCGCAAGCCGAGATCTCGGCCCGCCTCGCCCGCCGCGGCAAAGCGAGCCTGGCCAACCACCTGCGCAAGGCGCTGCGGCTCGACCCGGCGCGGATCGCGCTGCTCCAGGAATGGGGCCGGCCGTTGCCGACCGAGCCTGCACAACTGGCGCGATTGCTCAAGGCGCTGCCGGTGCCATTGCAGGGCCCGCGGCCGCTGGACGAGGCCATCTCGACCGCCGGCGGCATCGCCCGGAAGGCGCTCACCGACGATCTCGAGCTGCGCGCCCTGCCCGGGGTCTTCGCCGCCGGCGAGATGCTGGACTGGGAGGCGCCGACCGGCGGCTACCTGCTGACCGGCTGCCTCGCCACCGGGCGCTGGGCCGGGCGGGCGGCGGTTCAGGCGCTCTCGACCCGCAGCTGATAGCAGTTGTTCGCCGCCGAGCGGACATGGACATAAGCCACGTCGTCGCGGGCCAGCAATTCCTCGCAGCGGTCGGGGATCGCCGGTGTCGCCACCACCCCGCCGGTGCCGTAGACGATGCGGTCGTCGGCGCCGTAGCCGCGGACGATGTATTGCGGCGCGGCCAGCATGTCCGGAAGCTCCGCCCCGCCACCGGCCGCGCAGGGATCGGCGCAGAGGAAGATCGGCCCGCATTCGGCATAGGGCTGCAGCGCCGGAAAGGGGCGGTGGGCAAGGACCAGATAGTCGCGGCCGGCCGGCACCGGGGACAGGCAATGGCGGCAGGGCACGCCGACGCCGTCGGATGTGCGACGCTCGGGCCGCTGGCCGTTGGCGTCCGGGCCGCCGGCCTGCAGGGCGCGGACGGTCTCGGTGGGAATGGGAATGAAACGTATGGCCATGGGGCACCTCCTGCCCCCTGGCCTAGCCGGGCCGCCCCCTGCGGCGCGACCCGGTTCCTGCGGCTTCAGTCCCGCCGCTGCAGCATCCGCCCCAGTGGTCGGCCGCCGAGGACGTGGACGTGCAGGTGCGGCACCTCCTGCACCCCGGATTCGCCGGCATTCGAGATCGTGCGATAGCCGCCGCCGCCCTCGCCCGGCCGCACGCCCAGCATCTCGCAGACCTTGCCGATGGTGCGGATGTAGTCGACGATCTCGGCATCCGTCGCCTCGGTGGCGAAATGGTCGTAGGTGACGTAGGGGCCCTTGGGGATCACCAGCACATGGACCGGCGCCTGCGGGTTGATGTCCTCGAAGGCCAGCGTGTGCTCGGTCTCGAGCACGGTCTTGTTCGGGATCTCGCCGCGCAGGATGCGGGCAAAGATATTCTGGTCGTCATAGTTATAGGGCATGGCATTCCTCAATCGGCAAATAGGCGGTCGGTCGCCGCGATCTCGCGCGCGGTGTTTTCGGGCACATCCAGGAAACCCGCAAGGGGCGGCACATTCTCGTCGACCGAGGCGCCCTCGCGCAGGCGGTAATGGCCCGGGAAGCGGGCATCGCGGATGCGGTCGGCCTCGGACCTGATATCGTAGCGGATCGTCGGCAGCAGCCGCGTCATCGCCGCGCGCGGGGTCTGGTCGCCGGCCAGCCCGATGCGCCGGGCATGGCCGGCGAGGTAGTCATCGGAGAAGGCGCAGTCGATCTCGAGCAGTCGCGTCGTCGAGCTGTCGGCATAGAAGTCCTGCATCAGGTCCAGGTTCGCCGTGTCCATGCACAGGATCAGCCGGTCGGTCTCGAAATAGTCGAACAGCATCCGCACCAGCGCCCGGCGGTGGCGGGTGCGCTTTTCCAGCGTCGTCTCGATACCGCCGAGATCGGGCAGCGGCGTGTCCTCCTCGCTGAACAGGTAATCGACCGCGGGCAGGTTGGTCACCTGGCGGATGCGCTCGACCAGCCGCTTGGCGACATGCCATTTCTTGCAGGTCACGATCATCAGCTCGCGCTCGCGCCCCAGGCTGGCCTCGGCCTCCCAGAAGCGCGGCGCGAAGCGCCGGCCGATGCGGCCGCGGCCGGTCAGGAACTGGAACAGCTTGCGGCCCTCGTTCGAGATCGGGAACGCGACCCCGGTGCTGGCATAGAGCCGGCCCAGCCGCGCCTTCAGCTCCAGCGCGTCGGGCGAGATCTTGCGCGCGAACAAGGTGTCCTGGCCGATCAGCAGGTCGTAGTGATCGTTGTAGAAGGTCACCGGCATGCCGTAATCGGTGAACATCAGGAAGGTCGGCGAGCGCGAGCGGATCTCGGTCTCGGGCACGAGGTGGCGGACGAGGGTCTGGAAGAAGGTCTCGTCGGGGATCCAGCTGCGGCGGAAGAAGCGGATCACGTCGCGGCGGTCGCGCAGGAAGGCGAGGATTTCCTCGACCGTGCGCCGGCGCAGGCACCACCACTGGCTGCCGATCTGGATCTGCAGATCGGCCGGGATCGTCCGGCGCAGCCCGAGCCGGCGCTGGACCTCGAGCGACCAGTAGAACAGCCGCTTGTGCTTCCGTTCGTTGAGGAAATGGCGATAGATCAGCCGCTCTTCCTTCATCCCGGTCTTGATCCAGTCGGAGGAGAAGAAATCCACGCTCTCGATGTAATCCGCCTCGTCCCGGTCGAGGAAATCGTGGATATACTCGGCCGACTTGATCGCCATGCAGTCGCCCGAGAGCATGTAGAAATGGCTCGCCTGCGGGAAGGCGTCGAGCGCCGCCTCGACGGCGTTGAGCGTCGCCTGCACCAGGCTCCACTCGCCCCAGCCGCATTTCACCCGGCGGGTGGCGAAGGCGACGTTGGGGTTGTCCTTCAGCCGGTCGCGGAGCCGGCCATAGTCGACTAGCGACGCGCGGGCGTCGAAATGGATCGCCATGACATCGCCCGCCGCGGTCAGACGTTCGGCCTGCGCGATGACCCCGTCCGGGTCCTTGTGACACAACAGGATATAGGCGATCCGCGCCATCGCTTGGCTCTGCCGGCCCCTCTTGCCGCTCGGTTTCCCCTAGATAGCGTGATCGCCCGTTGAAAAGACAGCACTTCTTTGCTCTGTTGAGACGGATTGTCCCGCCCGCGCCATCCCGGCCGGCGCCGGGGCACTGGAGGCAAGACATCTATGGGTTTTCCCGGCACCTGGATGACCGAGAGCGAAAGCGTCGTCTATCGCGTGGTCCCGAAATGCGCCTGCTCGACCATCGGCCAGATCCTCTACTATTCCGATCACGGGGAGTTCTTCGACGGCGATATCCACGATTCCACCGCCGGCCTTCACAAATGGGCGCAGGAGGAGAGCCAGCCGCTGATCGAGGCCAATGTGAAGGCGCACAAGTCCTATGCCTTCACCTGCGTCCGCAATCCCTATACCCGCATCCTGTCGTCCTTCTTCGACAAGATCTGCGGCATCCAGCGCAACGGCAAGCGCTACCGCGGCAACCTGGTGCCGCTGCTGGTGCAGAAATACGGGATCGAGGTCGGCAGCCCCGAGGACGGGTTCGAATTCGACCAGATCGCCAGCTTCCGCCGCTTCCTGCTGTTTGCCCGCGACACCATCCGCTGGCGCAAGCCGATGGAGCCGGACATCCACTGGTCGGCGATGTCGGGCCATGTCTCGACCTTCATCGTCAACGGCGGCCGCTACGACAACATCTTCTTCACCGAGAGGTTCAACGAGGGCATGCAGAGCGTGCTCGACGCGATCGAAACGCCGGTGCCGGTCGATCTGGCCGCGGTGCCGCGCTTCAACGAGAGCGAAGGCCACGGCCCCAAGCGCGCCCACCCGGTCGTGGCCTATTTCGACGACTTGTCGATGCACCTCGTCTACGAGATCTACAAGCGCGACTTCGAGCTGTTCAAATACGATTTCGAAAACCCGGCCAACAAGATGCCGGTGAGCGAGATCGACCTTGACGAGGTGCACGCCAAGCTGGGCGAGTAGGACTTCATGGCCGCGGCCGGGGGCCAGCCCCCGGACCCCCGGGATATTTGGACTGAGAGGAAAGCCATTCAGGCTTTCTTAACGCCGGATTCAAATATTGGAGGGGCGGTACAGGCTGGGAAGCCGATGACCGTCTGAGGGGAAGGCGCCCCGGCGTGAGCCGAACCCGGCAGCGACCGGGGTGCCTGACTCTTCCCTGTTCTTCCTCTCAGCGAAAATATCCTCGGGGGGTCCGGGGGGCAGACAGCCCCCCGGCCTCGCCACATATGACGCGGCCTCAGATCAGGCCGGACTGGCGGAACAGCGCCTTCAGGTCGGTCTCGGGCCGGGCGCCGAAATGGCCGATGACCTCGGCGGCGGCGGCGACGCCCATGCGGCCGCAGGTCTGCAGCGGCTGGCCGGTGGCGAGGCCGTAGAGGAAGCCGGCGGCGAACTGGTCGCCGGCGCCGGTGGCATCGACCGGGGTGACCTCTTGCACCGGCACGATCTCTTCCTCGTCGCCGCGCACCAGCACCACGTCGTGGCCCGAGCGGGTGCAGACGACAAGGCCGCTTTCGGCCGCGGCCTGTTCCAGCGCCGTGCTCAGGTCGGTCTGGTAGAGCGATTCCCATTCTTGCTCGTTGCCGATGACGTAGTCGAGTTCGCGCACCAGGCGGCGGAAGTCGTCGCGGTGGCGATCGACGCAGAACGGGTCGGAGAGCGCGATGCCGGCCTTGCCGCCATTGTCGCGGCAGATCCGGGCAGCGCGTTCGAAGGCCTGCTTGCCCTTGGGCTTGTCGTAGAGATAGCCCTCGAGGAACAGCAGTTCGGCCCGGCCGGCAACCTCGTCGGCGACATCGTCGGGGCCGAGCTCGGCCGAGATGCCGAGATAGGTGTTCATCGAGCGTTCGCCGTCGGGCGAGACGAAGATCATCGAGCGCGAGGTCGGCAGCTCGCCGCCCGGCACCGGCGGGTTGACGAAATCGGTGCCGCCGCGCGCCATTTCCTCGGCGTAGAACCGGCCCAGCGCGTCGTCATGCACGCGGCCGATGAAGCCGGTGCTCAGGCCCAGGTTGCCGATCCCCGCCAAGGTGTTGGCGACCGAGCCGCCGGGCGCCTGGGTGCGCTCCTTCATCGCGCCGTAGAGCATCTCGCCGCGCTCGCGCTCGACCAGTTGCATGATGCCCTTCTGGATCCCCATCAGGTCGAGGAAGCTGTCGTCGGATTGGGTCAGAACGTCGACGATCGCGTTGCCGATGCCGACCACCTGGTAGGTCTTGGTCACAGTGTCTTTTCCTCATAGGGGCAGAGATCGCGGATGATGCAGTCGCCGCAGCGCGGCTTGCGCGCGGTGCAGATGTAGCGACCGTGCAGGATCAGCCAGTGATGGGCGTGACGCTGGAACTCCGCCGGGATGTGGTCTTCGATGGCGCGCTCGACCGCGGCGACATCCTTGCCCGGCGCGATGCCGGTGCGGTTGCCGACCCGGAAGATATGGGTGTCGACCGCCTGGGCGGGCTGCTCGAACCACATGTTCAGCACCACGTTGGCGGTCTTGCGGCCGACGCCGGGCAGCGCCTGAAGCGCGGCGCGGGACGAGGGCACTTCGCCGTCGTATTGCTCGACCAGGATGCGGCTGAGCCTGATGACGTTCTTGGCCTTCTGGCGGAACAGGCCGATGGTCTTGATATGCTCGGTCAGCCCCTCTTCGCCCAGCGCCAGCATCTTCTCGGGCGTGTCGGCGACCTTGAACAGAGCGCGCGTCGCCTTGTTGACGCCGGCATCAGTGGCCTGGGCCGAGAGCGCGACGGCGACCAGCAGGGTATAGGCGTTGACATGCTCGAGCTCGCCCTTGGGCTCGGGCTCGGCCGCCTGGAAGCGACGGAAGATCTCGCGGATCGTGTGGTAGTCGAGTTGCTTGGCCATCCGCAGCGGTATGCCCTGTGGGACACAAGGCTGCAAGGCTTGTGGGCGGAAGGGTCGCAGGTCGCGCGGTCGGCTTGACGGCGGGGCCACAGGGGTGAGTGAAGTAGGGGCGGCCCGTTCATGCCTTGCCGAGCATCGAGGCCCGAAGGGAATGTTCCGCCCTGCCCTCCAACCCGCAAGAACCGGGTCGCGCGGGCGCGGCGGGCGCCCTACAGTCGAGGGGTGAAAGGATGCCCGATGCTCGATCACCCCGACAACCCCGCCTATCATTACCGCGTCATCGGCCGCGCGCTGAAGATCATCGACGAGGGCGGGCCGCAGATGTCGCTCGACGATCTCGCCGGGCGGATGGGGATGAGCCCGGCGCATTTCCAGCGCGTCTTCAGCCGCTGGGTCGGGGTCTCGCCCAAACGCTACCAGCAATACCTGACGCTCGACCTCGCCAAGCGGCTGCTGCTCGAACGCCATACCGTGCTCGACACCGCGCTCAATGCCGGGTTGTCGGGCGGCGGCCGGCTGCATGACCTGTTCCTGCGCTGGGAGGCGATGAGCCCGGGCCACTATGCCCGCGGCGGCGCCGGGCTGACGATCAATTGGGGCTGGTTCGAAAGCCCCTTCGGCCCGGCACTGGCGATGGGCACCGACAAGGGCATCTGCGGCATGGGCTTCGCCGCCGAGACCGGGGCCGAAGCGGTGATGACCGACATGCTCGCGCGCTGGCCGCGGGCGGATTTCGTCGAGGACCCGGAGCGGCTGCGGCCCTGGGTCGCCGCCGCCTTCGGGACGGGCAGGCCGGGAGCCGAGGCGCCGCTGGTCCTGATCGGGGCGCCGTTCCAGATCAAGGTCTGGGAGGCGCTGCTGCAGATCCCCTCGGGCCATGTCACCACCTATTCCGACATCGCCGCCGCGATCGGCAATCCCAGGGCGGTGCGGGCGGTGGGCACGGCGGTCGGGCGCAACCCGGTCAGCTGGCTGATCCCCTGCCACCGGGCGCTGCGCAAGTCCGGCGCCCTGGGCGGCTATCACTGGGGCCTGCCGGTCAAGCGCTCCATGCTGGCCTGGGAGGCGGCGCGCGACGACGCGGCGGCATCACGGGACCGTGCAATCGCCCAGAGTTGATGGGCGAATTCATGCCGAAGGCCGCCGGGGTGGCTACGCCTCGACCAACGCGTTGATATATTGCCGCCAATGGCCGCGAACAGGCCGCAAGCAAGAGGCTTAGCAATGCGTTTCAAACTCCCCCTGATGCTCGCCACCGCGAGCGCCCTGGCGCTGGCCGGCTGCGAGGCGCCGAACCCCAACGCCTATCCGAACGATCCCAATGCCCGCACCAAGAGCGGGGCGATCACCGGGGCCATCGTCGGCGCCGGGCTTGCCGGGGTGTTCGGCAAAGGGGACCGTCTGGCCCAGGCCGCGGCCGGCGCCGCGGTCGGCGCTGCCGTCGGCGGGGCCATCGGCCAGTCGCTCGACCGGCAGGCGGCCGACCTGCGCGCCCAGCTCGGCAACGACAACATCTCGGTCGCCAATACCGGCTCGTCGCTGGTGGTGACGATGCCGCAGGACATCCTCTTCGCCACCGACAGCGACAAGATCCGCCCGAGCCTGCAGGCCGACCTGCGCGCCGTCGCCGACAACCTCGCCCAGTATCCCAACAGCCATGTCCAGGTGATCGGCCATACCGACAACACCGGCTCGGCCGCCTATAACCAGGAGCTGTCGCAACGCCGCGCCGGCTCGGTCGCCGGGGTGCTGATCGGCGCCGGGGTGGCGCCGGCCCGGATCACCGCCATCGGCAAGGGCGAATCCCAGCCCGTCGCCACCAACCTGACGGCGGCCGGCCGGGCCCAGAACCGCCGGGTCGAGATCATCATCATCCCGAACAACGGTTGATCTCCAAGGCCTGAACGCAGCCGGGTGCCCCCTGGGGCGCCCGGCTTTTCTGTTGAGACTTCCCGGTCGCGGTCATATGAATTGACCAATTCGGGGAGACATCATGCCGTTCCACAAGGTCCAGTCGGAAAAGCTCTCGCAATCGGTCGTGCGCCAGATCGAGCTGTTGATCCTGCGCGGCATCCTGCGGCCGGGAGAGCGGCTGCCATCGGAGCGCGAACTGTCCGAGAAACTCGGCGTCTCGCGGCCGAGCCTGCGCGACGCCGTGGCCGAGCTGCAGGAGCGCGGGCTGCTGGCCAGCCGCGCCGGCGCCGGCATCTATGTCGCCGAGGTCCTCGGCTCGGCCTTCTCGCCGGCGCTAGTGCAGCTTTTCTCCGCCCATGACGAGGCGGTGTTCGACTACATCGCCTTCCGCCGCGACATGGAGGGGCTGGCCGCCGAGCGCGCCGCCCGGATGGGCTCGGATACCGATCTGAAGGTGATCGGGACGATCTTCGAGAAGATGGAAGCCGCCCTGCCCAAGCGCAACCCGGCCGACGAGGCCCGGCTCGATGCCGATTTTCACATGGCGATCATCGAGGCGAGCCACAACGTCATCATGCTGCACATGATGCGCTCGATGTACGACCTGCTGCGCGAGGGCGTGTTCTACAACCGCCAGGTCATGTTCAAGCAGCGCACCAACCGCGAACAGCTGCTCGACCAGCACCGGGCGATCAACGACGCCCTGCAGGCCCGCGATCCCGACGCGGCGCGCGACGCGGTCGAGGCGCATCTCGACTATGTCGAGGCGGCGCTGCTGCGCCAGCGCAAGGCCGAGCATCACGAGGAAATCGCCCGCCAGCGCCTGCTGCACGAGCGGGAGCGCTGAGGCGCTCGCCATGCTGCTGAAATGGATCACCTTGCGTGTCCCTCCGGCGCACCGGGCGGGTTTCGCCACGGCGCAGGACGGCTGGCGGGCGCTGGCGTCGGTGCCCGGTTTCCGCTGGCAGGTCGCGGGCTGGGCTGTGGACGATCCGGACCGCTTCGGCGCGCTGGCGCTGTGGGAAAGCCGCCCGGCCTACGATGCCTTCATGGCCGGGCCGCATGACGGGTTGGCGGCAGGGCAGGTCGGGCTTTACCGCGATGTCGAGAGCCGTCTGGTCGAGGTGGGAGATGCCATCGCCTGTCCGAACGTTGAGCGGCTGCGGCTGAGCGGCTGGCCCCTGCTGCCGGCGTCAGTTCCACGGCCCGAGCTGATGCTGGAACCACGTTGGCGGGTGTTCGGTAAAGCATAGCCCCCGGGCGGAACGGCAGATCAGCGGCAGCTAGGTTCCGCGCATCCCCCGATTGGTTTGTGCTCGCCCTCAAACGTGCTGGGCGCCGTTGACCTCGATCTCGGTGCCGGAGACGTAGCTCGAATCCTGCGAGCACAGGAACCAGATCACGTTGGCCACTTCCGAAGGCTGGCCGAGACGGCGCAGCGGCAAGGCCTCGACGATCTTCTCGGTCCCCGGCGACAGGATCGCGGTTTCCACCTCGCCCGGGGCGATGGCGTTGACCCGCACCCCCATCGGCCCGAAATCATGCGCCATCTCGCGCGTCAGCGCCGCCAGCGCCGCCTTCGAGGTGGCATAGGCCGCCCCGGCGAAGGGATGGACGCGGCTGCCGGCGATCGAGGTCACGTTGACCACGCTGCCGCCGGTCGCCGCCAGTTCCTCCTTCAGCCCGCGGGCCAGCACGACGGGGGCGAAGAAGTTGACGTGGAAGACATGGCCCCAGGTCTTGAGGTCGGTATCGAGCGTGTTCAGCCGGCTGCCACCCGGACCCTTGGGCGAGATCCCGGCATTGTTGACCAGCGCGTCCAGCTTGCCGTCCAGCTTTTCCTTGATCACCTCGATCGCGGCGATGGTCCTGGTCGGGTCTGCGAGGTCGAGCTCGATGTGGTTCTCCTCGCCGCCCGGCCAGGGGCAGCGCGGATCGAAGGGCTGGCGCGAGCAGGTCAGCACCCGCCAGCCGCCGGCCGAGAACCGCTTGACCGTGGCATGGCCGATGCCCCGGCTCGCCCCGGTCAGCACCAGCGTCTTCTGTCTGTCTTCGCCGCTCATCGCCGCCTCCATCGTTCGGCCAGACCCTATAGCGCGGGAAGGAAAATTCAACGCCATGTGAGCGCCGGCCGCCCATGCTCTTGGCAGCCCGACGCAAAACGACTACCAACAAGGCAGTTCCAGGATCGCCGCCGATGAAGAAGCAGCCGCCCATGCGTGACCCGATCGCCACCGCCCGGACCCTGTCCGAGGCCCTGCCCTACCTGCAGCGCTATACCGGCGCCGTCGTCGTCATCAAGTTCGGTGGCAACGCCATGGGCGACGAGCAGGCGATGGCCGAATTCGCCCGCGACATCGTGCTGATGAAGCAGGTCGGCGTGAACCCGGTCGTCGTCCATGGCGGTGGGCCGATGATCAACAAGCTGCTGGGCGAGCTGGGGATCAAATCCGAATTCGTCCGCGGCAAGCGGGTGACCGACAAGGCCACGGTCGAGGTTGTCGAGATGGTCCTCTCCGGTCTCGTCAACAAGCGCATCGTCCAGGCGATCAACGACGAGGGCGGGCGCGCCGTGGGGATTTCCGGCAAGGACGACGACCTGATGGTCTGCGTCGCCGACGACCCGGAGCTGGGCTTCGTCGGCAAGCCGGTCGAGATGAATGTCGAGATCATCCGCGACCTCTACAAGGCGGGCATGATCCCGGTCATCGCCCCGGTGGCGACCGGAATGGAGGAGAACGAGACCTTCAACGTCAACGGCGACACCGCCGCCGGTGCCATCGCCGGCGCGCTGAAGGCCGATCGGCTGCTGCTGCTGACCGACGTCGCCGGGGTGAAGGACGAAAGCGGCACCGTGGTCACCGAACTGACCCCCGACGAGGTCCGCGCGATGACCGAGGCGGGCACGATCTCGGGCGGGATGATCCCCAAGACCGAGACCGCGCTGGCCGCCATCGACGCCGGCGTGCGCGCCGTCACGATCATCGACGGCCGGGTGCCCAATGCCTGCCTGCTCGAGCTCTACACCGAGCACGGCGCCGGCAGCATCATCCGCTCCTCCGCCTCGCAGGAACGGGTGCGGTCGCGGTGAGCCCCGCGATGGGCGACCTCGACAGGATCGCCCGCGCCGCCGGGGCGGAACATCTGGCGATCCTCGGCGGCCTCCATCCCGAACCGCAGGACGATCTCGGAAACGCCGGCACCCTGCTGCTGCTCGGCCCGGCCGAGCCCGGCTTCTGGCGCCACTTCACCGCCCAGCCCGAATGGCGGGACGGCGCGCCCGACCCGCTCGACCGCTGGTCGGCGCGGGTGGTCGGGGCGCTGGCGGACGCGTTCGGCGGCGCGGCCCACTTTCCCTTCGGCGGTCCGCCCTACCGGCCGTTCTATTCCTGGGCGCGGCGCTCGGGCCGGGCCTGGGCCTCGCCGGTCACCCTGCTGGTGCACGATAGCGCCGGGCTGATGGTCTCCTATCGCGGCGCCCTCGCCCTGCCCGGACGGCTGAACCTGCCGGCGCCGCCGGCCGCACCCTGCGGCAGCTGCGCAGAGAAACCCTGCCTGACCGCCTGCCCGGCCGGGGCGCTGACGGCCGCGGGCTATGACGTGCCCGCCTGCCACGCCTTCCTCGACGGCCCCGACGGCACCGGCTGCCTGTCACGCGGCTGTGCAGTCCGTCGGGCCTGTCCCGTGTCGCAAAGCTATGCCAGAGTGGCGGAGCAATCCGCCTATCACATGGGGCTGTTCCACCGATGACCAAGCGCCTGATCCTGATCCGCCACACGAAATCGAGCTGGGACGATCCGCTGTTGCCCGACCGCGAGCGCCCCTTGAACAAGCGCGGCAAGCACGCAGCCGAGTCCCTGGGCGGCTGGCTCGCCTCGCGCGGCTACCTGCCCGACGAGGTCATCTGCTCCGATGCGCGCCGGACGCAGGAAACCTGGGAGCGGATCGCTCCGGCGCTTGCCACCGCGCCGGAGCCGCGGCTGACCGACCGGCTCTACGAGGCGAATTCGGACACCATGCTGGCGGTGCTGCGCCATGCCACCGGCGACACGGTGCTGATGCTGGGCCACAATCCCGGCCTTGCCGAATTCGCCCATCGCCTGGTCGCCCGTGCGCCGCTCGAGCCCGAATTCCAACGTTACCCGACCGGCGCGACGCTGGTCGCCGAGTTCGAGATCGGCGATTGGAGCGAGGCGGCGCCCGGCATGGCGGCGGCGCTGGACTTCGTCGTCCCGCGCCAGCTGGAAGACTGAGCCCGGTCCTTCATTCCCCGCCTTTCCAGATCGCTACCCGTTCCGCCGCCGCGCGGAGCGGGGTTTTCGCGTGGCCGTCCACGGCCCTTCGCAGGCTGCCGTCGCGTCAAAATTTATTTGTGAGTATTTTGCTCAGGTTTACAAATCTGACAGATTTAGTAGGCATTAGTGGAAACGATTCGACGCGTGAACAGAGAGGACAAATGATGAGACCCGCCCATCTGGCCGCCTGCGCCCTGGCCTTCACCCTGCCGGCGCTGACCCCCGCCAAGGCCGAGATCGACCGCAGCGCCATTGTCGCCAATTACGCCGACATCGCCGCCGCCGGCTATGCCGACAGCCTGACGGGGGCCAAGGCGCTGTCGGCGGCCGTCGACGCCTTCCTCGCCGCGCCCTCCGAGGACACGCTCGCCGCCGCCCGCACCGCCTGGCGCGCCGCCCGCACGCCCTACATGCAGACCGAGGTGTTCCGCTTCGGCAACCCGATCGTCGACGACTGGGAGGGCCGGGTGAACGCCTGGCCGCTGGACGAGGGCCTGATCGACTACGTCGCGCCGGGCTATTTCGGCGCCGAGGAGAACACCGTCGCCGAGCTCAACGTCGTCGCGACGCCGAAATTCACCCTCTCGGGCCAGCAGGTCGACGCGAGCCGGATCACCCCCGCCCTGCTCAGCGACGTGCTGCAGGAGGCCGACGGCAACGAGGCCAATGTCGCCACCGGTTACCACGCGATCGAATTCCTGCTCTGGGGCCAGGACCTGACCAGCGACAAGCCGGTCGCCGGTCAGCGCCCCTATACCGATTACCTCCAGGGCGACGGCTGCACCCACGGCAACTGCGACCGCCGCGCCGCCTATCTCAAGACCGCCACCGACCTGCTGGTCTCGGACCTGAGCTGGATGACCGCGCAATGGACCCAGGACGGCCCCGCCCGCACCCGGCTGATGGCCGACCCGGACGCCGGCATCGCCGCGATCCTGACCGGCATGGGCAGCCTGTCCTATGGCGAGCTCGCCGGCCAGCGGGTCAAGCTGGGGCTGATGCTGCACGATCCGGAGGAGGAACACGATTGCTTCTCGGACAACACGCCCGAGAGCCATCATGACGACGTGCTCGGCGTGCAGAACGTCTATCTCGGCCGCTACACCCGCACCGACGGCTCGGTGGTCTCGGGCCCGTCGCTGTCCGCGCTGGTGGCCGCCGCCGATCCCGATCTCGACGCGGCGCTGAAGGGCCAGCTGACGGCCTCGCTCGCCGCCACCCAGGCGCTGCGCGACGCCTCGGCCAGGGGCATGCATTACGACATGATGCTGCAGGTCGGCAACGATGCCGGCGGCAAACTGATCATGGCGCTGGTCGATACCCTGGTCGCGCAGTCGCGCTCGATCGAGCGGGTGTCGACGGCGCTGCACCTGTCCGGCGTCAACGTCGCCGGCGACGACAGCCTCAACGCCCCGGGAGAAGTGTTCAAGTGAAACCAACGCCCCTCGGCGCCGCCGCGCTTGGCCTGATCCTGGCCGGCGCGGCGGCGCCCGCCGCCGATCTGCCCGATCTGAAGGACCTCCAGGTCCGGATGTTGCCCCGCACCGCCGACGAGGCGGCGCGGATTTCGCGTATCGTGACCCCGACGCGGGACTTCTCGAAACCCGAGCGGTTCGAGGCCAAGCCGGCCGGCGCCGCAACGGTGCGCGCCAAGCCGACCACCGACGCCTTTTCCGACCCTTCGGCCAATGTCGGGCTGGAAGGGCGGATGACGTTCAACCTCGGCAACGGCCTCTTTACCCGCAGCTGGGTCTCGGCCCCGTCCTCGACCACCGCCGCCGACGGGCTCGGCCCGCTCTACAATGCCCGCGCCTGCCAGAGCTGCCACCTCAAGGACGGCCGCGGCCACCCGCCGGCGACGGCGGACGAACCCGCGGTGTCGATGTTCCTGCGCCTGTCGGTGCCGGCCAAGCCCGATGCCGCGATGGCCCGGATCGCCGGCTACCTCGCCACCGCGCCGGCACCGGTCTATGGCGGCCAGTTGCAGAATTTCGCCCTGCCCGGCTTGCCCGCCGAGGGGCATATGAAGATCCGCTATGCCGAAAAGCCGGTGAAACTGGCCGGCGGCGAAGTGGTCCGGCTGCGCCAGCCGCACTACTCGATCGCCGACCCGGGCTATGGCCCCTTGCCCAAGGACCTGATGATTTCGCCCCGCGTCGCGCCGCAGATGATCGGGCTCGGGTTGCTCGAGGCGATCCCTGCGGCCGAAATCCTTGCCCATGCCGATCCCGACGACCGCGACGGCGATGGCATCTCGGGCCGGGCCAACGTGGTGATCTCGGACCAGTTCGGCGTGCCGATGCTGGGCCGCTTCGGCCACAAGGCGGGCCAGCCCAGCATCCGCGAGCAATCCGCCGCCGCCTTCTCGGGCGACATGGGGTTGTCGACACCGATCCATCCCTCGGGCGCCGGGGAATGCACCGAGGATCAGACCGCCTGCCGCGCCATGCCCGACGGCGCCGACCCGGAGGACGGGCTGGAAGTCAGCAAGGCCTCGCTCGACCTGGTCACCTTCTATGCCCGCAACCTCGGCGTTCCGGCCCGGCGCGACATGGACGACCCGCAGGTGCTGCACGGCAAGAAGGTCTTCTACGACAGCGGCTGCATCGCCTGCCACCGGCCGAAATTCGTCACCGGCCGGCTCAAGGACCAGCCGGCGCAGAGCTTCCAGCTGATCTGGCCCTATACCGACCTGCTCTTGCACGACATGGGCGAGGGGCTGGCCGATCGCCGGCCCGAGGGCCGGGCGACCGGCCGCGAATGGCGCACCGCGCCGCTCTGGGGCATCGGGCTGACCGAGCAGGTGACCGGCCGCACCAGCTACCTGCATGACGGCCGCGCCCGCACCCTGCTCGAGGCCATCCTGTGGCATGGTGGCGAGGCCAAAGCCGCGCGCGACCGCGTCGTCTCGATGCCGCCCGAAGACCGTGCCGCCCTGATCCGTTACCTGAAGAGCCTGTGATGCGTATCTCCCGACTTCTCGCCCCCGCCCTCACCGCCTGCGCCCTGCTGCTGCCGGGCACGGCAAGCGCCGCCGACCCGGTGGTCGACCGCGTGCTCGACACGCTGGTGCTGCCGAAGATCGCCGCGTTCAAGACCGTCACCGCCGGGCTTGCCGCCGCCGCCAAGGCCGATTGCCGGCCCGACAACGCCGAACTCCGCAAGGCCTGGAACGGCGCCATGGATGCCTGGCTGCAGGTGCAGGATTTCCGCTTCGGCCCGCTGGAAGACGGTGGCCGGCGCCAGGCGATCGCCTATTGGCCCGATCGCAACGGCCACCGCCGCCGGGCGCTGAAGCGCATCCTGACCGGCGCCGACCCGATCCTGAAGGCACCGGACCGCTACCAGGCCGAGTCGGTCGCCGCCCGCGGCCTCTATGCCGTCGAGGCGATGCTCTACGATCCCGCCTTCTCGAAATACGGCGCCGGCGATCCCGGCTGCACCCTGGTCCGGGCGGCCAGCGCCGACCTTGCCAATGTCGCCGCCGATGTCGACCGGCAATGGCGCGAGAGCTTCGCCCAGATCATGCGCACGGCCGGCGCCGACGACAACGAGCGTTTCCTCGATCCCTCGGAGGCGCGGCAGGCGATCTTCACCGCGCTGCTGACCAGCATGCAGTTCGACATCGACGAAAGGCTGGGCGAACCGCTGGGCACCTTCGACCGCCCGCGCCCCACGCGGGCCGAGAGCCGCCATTCCGGCCGCTCGCTGCGCAATCTGCAACTGTCGCTGGCCGCCCATGAGGCGCTGGCCAAGGCGCTGGTGCCGGGCCCGGACAAGGACACCCTGACCCGCGAGGATTTCGAGCGCGTGCGCTGGATGGCCGGCAAGCTGGACGAGCCCGTCTTCGCCGGCGTCACCGACCCCGAGCGGCGCTTCCGCATCGAGGCGCTGCAGACCGCGCTGACCATGCTGCGCGAGGAGGTGAACCAGGAACTGAGTGCCGCGCTCGGCGTCACCATGGGCCTGAACGCCTTCGACGGCGACTGAAGGAGGGACAGATGACCGACCGACGCCGCTTCCTCGGCACCCTGCTCGCCGCCTCGGCCATGCCGCGGCTGAGCTGGGCCGATGCCGGCAGCCCCGCCTTCCTCGCCGCCGCACGTGAACGCAATGGCGCCTATGCTCTGTTCGGCCTGACCGCCCGCGGCGAGGACCTGTTCCGCGTTCCCCTGCCCGGCCGCGGCCATGCCGGCGCCGCCCATCCCGAGCGGCCCGAGGCGGTGGTCTTCGCCCGCCGCCCCGGCACCTATGCCCTCGTGCTCAGCTGCGTCGGCGGCCACGTCAGGCACCGGCTGGCGGCGCCCGAGGGCCGGGCCTTCAACGGCCACGGGGCGTTCTCGCTCGGCGGCGACAGGCTCTACACCTCGGAGGTGATCGCCGAGACCGGCGAGGGCCGGATCGGGCTCTGGGACCGCAACGCGGGCTATCGGCGAGTGGGTGACATCCCCTCGCACGGGATCGGCCCGCACGAGATCCGGCGGATGCCGGGCTCGGAGCTGCTGGTGGTCGCCAATGGCGGTATCCACACCCAGCCCGGCGGGCGCGAGAAGCTGAACATCCCGACCATGGCGCCGAACCTGAGCTATGTCGCCCCGGACGGAACCCTGCGCCAGCAGATCGCCCCCGCCCATCACATGCAGTCGATCCGACATGTCTCGATCAGCGCCACCGGCCTCGTCGCCTTTGCCATGCAATGGCAGGGCGACCTGCTCGAGACGCCGCCGCTGCTGGGGCTGCACCGGCTGGGCGATGCGGCGCCGGTCTGGGCGCAGGCCGGAGAGCGGCATTTCGCGATGAAGGGCTATGTCGGCTCGGTCAGTTTCTTCGCCCGCGACAGCCGGGTCGCCATCTCCTCGCCCTGGGGCGGACGGGTGCAGATCTTCGACGCCAAGGGGCGCTACCTGGAAGAGCTGCGCCGCACCGATGTCTGCGGTCTGGCGGCCGAGGGCCGGGCGCTGGTGGTGACCGACGGGCTGGGCACCTTCGCCACGGTCGAGCACGGCCGCTTCACCGGCCACACCAAGGCGCCGCGCAGCTGGGACCACCATATCGTGCCGCTGTAACGGGTGGATTGACGGCTAAGTCGATTTGGACAATCGGCAAGCCGAAGCAACCTTTCGTGCCCCGAGCACCCCGCCCGGTGCGCGCCGGAACCGCGCAGGGCGAGCGCCTGCCCGCCCCGGCGGGCTGGCGCCTTGGCCATCCTCGCGCTGAGTTCGTATGGCGGAGGAACCTGGCAGCCATGAAGCGCGCCGGTCTACTGTTGCGAGCGCCACCCCACGAGCAGGCACTCGCCCCGCTCTTCTCGTATCTTGCCGCATGGTTGGGCAAGATCTGAAAGCCGGCTCGGTCGACGCGTGGCGTCCCCGCTTCGGCCCACGCCGTCACCCGAAACTCACCGCCGTTTCGTGCTTGATCTGCTTCAGCACCATGTTGGTGTGGACATTGGCGACGCCGGGCAGGCCGAAGAGGAAATTGTCGAGAAAGTCGTTATAGGCGTCGAGGTCGGGGCACAGCACCCGCAGGTGGTAGTCGGACTCGCCGGTGGTGGCGAAGCAGTCCAGCACTTCCTCGCGCCGCTGCACCTCGGCGATGAAATTCACCACGTGGTCGCGGCTGTGGCGGCTGAGCTTGACCAGGACGATGGCGTGGAAGGCCATGCCGGCCCGGCGCGCATCGACCAGCGCGACGTAGCGGGCGATGATCCCCGCCTCCTCCAGCGCCTTGACCCGGCGCCAGCAGGCCGAGGTCGACATCGCCGTGCGTTCGGCCAGATCCTGGTTCGAGATCCGCCCGTCGCGCTGTAGCAGCGCCAGAATCCGGCGGTCCTGATCCGTCAGCTCGAACCCCGTCATTGGCAGCTTCTTCCCGTGAACAGCGACTATCCGGAACAGGCTA
This sequence comes from Acidimangrovimonas pyrenivorans, assembly GCF_042643245.1. Taxonomy (NCBI): domain Bacteria; kingdom Pseudomonadati; phylum Pseudomonadota; class Alphaproteobacteria; order Rhodobacterales; family Paracoccaceae; genus Acidimangrovimonas; species Acidimangrovimonas pyrenivorans. The sequence continues at coordinate 9,512 of NZ_JBHRSK010000013.1, read as the reverse complement.
CCAGATTTTCGACAAAAGCCGCAACGAATGAAATCCCCTCCCGGCCCGACAGGCGTAGACTCCGCGCAGGAGGATCGCCGATGACCGAACAGAAACTGCCGCTCGCCCCCTACGAGCTTTCCGACCGCTATGAAAAGACCTCGGGCCGTGTCTTCCTGACCGGCACCCAGGCGCTGGTGCGGGTCGTGCTCGATCAGGCGCGGCGTGACAGGCAGGCGGGGTTGAAGACCGGCGGCCTCGTCTCGGGCTATCGCGGCTCGCCGCTGGGCGGGCTCGATCTCGAGATGTGGCGGGTGAAGAAGAAGCTCGACACCGCGGGCATCGAATTCCTGCCGGCGGTGAACGAAGACCTCGCCGCCACCGCTATCCTCGGCAGCCAGCAGGTCGAAACCGATCCCGACCGCCAGGTCGAGGGCGTCTTCGGCATGTGGTATGGCAAGGGACCGGGCGTCGACCGCTCGGGCGACGCGCTCAAGCACGGCAACGCCTACGGCTCCTCGCCCCATGGCGGGGTGCTGGTGGTGGCCGGCGACGACCACGGCTGCGTCTCCTCCTCGATGCCGCACCAGTCCGACGTCGCCTTCATGTCCTGGTTCATGCCGACGCTGGCCCCGGCCTCGGTGGCCGAATACCTGTCCTTTGGCGAATACGGCTACGCCCTGTCGCGCTTTTCGGGCATGTGGGTCGGGTTCAAGGCGATCTCCGACACCGTCGAATCCGCCGCCTCGGTGCAGCTGCCGGCCGATCGCGAGTTCAAACAGCCCGACTACACCCCGCCTGCCACCGGCCTGCACTACCGCTGGCCCGACCTGCCCGGGCCGCAGATCGAAGAGCGGATGGAGGACAAGAAGGCCGCCGTCCTCGCCTTCGCCGAGGCCAACCCGATCGACCGCCACATTTACGACGTGCCCGAGGCCAGCTTCGGCATCGTCACCGCCGGCAAGGCCCATCTCGACCTGATGGAGGCGCTGCGGCTGCTGGGCGTCGACGAAGCGACCTGCCGCCGGCTGGGGATCGACATCTACAAGGTCGGCATGGTCTGGCCGCTGGCGCGCAAGTCGGCGCTCGACTTCGTCCGCGGCAAGCGCGAGGTACTGGTGGTCGAGGAGAAGCGTGGCATCGTCGAGAGCCAGTTCAAGGAATATTTCTACGACTGGCCCGGCGACAAGCCCGAGCGCATGGTCGGCAAGCGCGACGAGAACGGCGACCGGCTGCTGCCCTGGACCGGAGAGCTGACGCCGCTGATGCTGGTGCCGGTGGTCGCGGCGCGGCTGGAGACGCTGTTCCCGGGCGAGGGTTTCGCCGAGAAGGCCCGGGCGCTGACCGCGCCGAAGCCGATCCTGCTCAAGATCCCCGGCGCCACCCGCACGCCCTATTTCTGCTCGGGCTGCCCGCACAACAGCTCGACCAAGGTGCCCGAGGGCTCGAAGGCGCTGGCCGGGATCGGCTGCCACTTCATGGCCAGCTGGATGAACCGCGAGACCTCGTCGCTGATCCAGATGGGCGGCGAAGGCGTCAACTGGGCCGCCTCGTCGAAATTCACCGGCAAGGGCCACGTGTTCCAGAACCTCGGCGAAGGGACGTGGTATCACTCCGGCTCGATGGCGATCCGCCAGGCGGTCGCCGCCGGCGCCAACATCACCTACAAGATCCTCTACAACGACGCCGTGGCGATGACGGGCGGCCAGCCGGTCGACGGCCCGGTCTCGGTGCAGGCCATCGCCCAGAGCTGCCGCGCCGAGGGCGTGCAGCGCATCGCCCTGGTCTCGGACCTGCCCGGGAAATACGACCGCCGCGACCTGCCCGCCGGCACCACCGTCCACCATCGCGACCAGCTGGACGCGGTCCAGCGCGAGCTGCGCGAGGTGCCCGGCGTCTCGGTCCTGATCTACGAACAGACCTGCGCCACCGAGAAGCGCCGGCGCCGCAAGCGCGGAACGATGGAAGACCCGCAGAAATTCGTCGTCATCAACGAACTGGTCTGCGAGGGCTGCGGCGACTGCTCGGTCGAGAGCAACTGCCTGAGCGTCGAGCCGGTGGAAACCGAGTTCGGCACCAAGCGGCGGATCAACCAGTCGACCTGCAACAAGGACTATTCCTGTCTCAACGGCTTTTGCCCCAGCTTCGTCACCGTCGAGGGCGCGGCCCGGCGCAAGCCGCAGCCGAAAGCCTCGTCGAAGCTGGTGGCGGCGCTGCAGACCCTGCCGGAACCCGAGCTGCCGGCGCTGGTGAAGCCCTATGACCTGATGGTGACGGGGGTCGGTGGCACCGGCGTCGTCACGGTCGGGGCGCTGATCAGCATGGCGGCGCATCTCGAAGGGCGCGGCTCCAGCGTGCTCGACTTCACCGGCTTCGCCCAGAAATTCGGCCCGGTGATCAGTTACCTGCGCCTCGCCCCCACGCCCGAGGACATCCAGCAGGTGCGTATCGACAAGGGCGCGGCGGATGCGCTCATTGGCTGCGACGTCGTCGTCTCCTCCTCGCCCAAGGCCTCGATCGCCTACCGGCCGGGCACCAAGGCGGCGGTCAACCTGGCCGAGATGCCGACCGGCGACATCGTGCTGCGCCGCGATGCCAGCCTGAAGGTGGGCGAGCGGATCGGCGCGATTGCCGGTGCGGTCGGGGTGCAGAACCTGTCGGCCGTCGATGCCAACAAGCTGGCCGAGAAGCTGCTGGGCGACAGCGTCTTCGCCAATGTCATCATGCTGGGCTTCGCCTGGCAGGCCGGTCTGGTGCCGGTCTCGCTCGCCGCGCTCGAACGCGCGATCGAGCTCAACGGCGTCGTGCCCGAGAAGAACCGCAAGGCGCTGGCCATCGGCCGGCTGGCCAGCACCGACCCCGACCTGCTGCGCGAGGTCACCGGCGACAGGCCGCAGCCCGAGCGGACGGTCGAGGAGCTGATCTCGGCCCGCGCGGCCTTCCTGACCGACTATCAGGACGCCGCCTATGCCGCGCGTTACCAGAAGGCGCTGGCGCCGCTGCCGGCGGAGCTGAAGGAGGTCGCCGCCAAGGCGCTGTTCAAGCTGATGGCCTACAAGGACGAATACGAGGTCGCCCGGCTGCACAGCGACCCCGGCTTCGCCAAGCGCATCGCCGCGGAGTTCGAGGACGGGGCGAAGCTGAAATACCACCTCGCCCCGCCGCTCCTGCCCGGTCGCGACGCCCGCGGCCGGCCGCGCAAGCGCCAGTTCGGATCGTGGCTGCGCCCGGTCTTCCCGGTGCTGGCGAAAATGAAGACGCTGCGCGGCACGGCCTTCGACCCCTTCGGCCATACCGCCGAACGCCGGATGGAGCGCGCGCTGATCGCCTGGTACGAGGACCTGCTGGCCCGCGCCGGGCGCGACGGCGGCAGCTTCGAGACCTGGCAACAGATCCTCGCCCAGCCGCTCGAGATCCGCGGCTACGGGCCGGTGAAGGAAGCGGCGGCGCAAGAGGCGCGGGCGAAAGTCGCGCCCCTGCTCGAGACGCTCTGACGCGAGCGCCGACGGCGCTCCTTCCGCCGGGATACGGGTCAGGAAACGCCCTGAGCCTCCCCCGAGCCTCTGCCGCTGATCTGGTCCAGCGCCATGCTTGGGAAACGGAAGGCCAGGGACGGCAAACAAACGACATTGGAGGGGCGTTCCGCCCCTGATCCGAGGAAGGCCTCGCACCCCGGAAGAGATTGTCGCGAAGCTGCGGCAGGTTGCGCTGCTTGACGGACGGCCCTGTACCTCGGGTCCACGATAGGAGAGGCACGGAGGCGGGGTGGTTCTCGACCGTCGTCACCGCATGCGCCAGGCATGCATGCAACAGGCGCCCCAAAGGGCGCCGACGTGTTGATCTGGTGTTGAGATTTTGGTTGCGGGGGTAGGATTTGAACCTACGACCTTCAGGTTATGAGCCTGACGAGCTACCGGGCTGCTCCACCCCGCGACAGGGCCCCGAGGGCTTTTTTTGCGATCGGGGTTTTTCATCGTTTTGGAGAGATACGTTATTGCCTGTCGCTTTGGTAGCTTGAGGCGCAGTGTTTCTTTCTAGGTTTGGCGGCGACCTACTCTCCCACGTCTTGAGACGCAGTACCATCGGCGCGGCGGCACTTAACGGCCGAGTTCGGGATGGGATCGGGTGTTTTGCTCGCGCTATGACCACCAAACCGAGGAAGAAACACTGAATGCGTGGCCTACCGCTTCGCTGCTTGAGGCCGGTTGGCGCGACTTCGGGAGCTTGTCCTGAAGTCATGGCCGGCGCCTGGTTCGAAGGGGTTGGTCACTTATGTCCAAGTCATGTTCTGCTTTTGATCTGGGATAGCGGAAGTCTTGCTTCTGCTGGATCAAATCAAGCCTATCGAGCAATTAGTACCGGTCAACTGAACGCATTGCTGCGCTTACATCTCCGGCCTATCGACGTGGTGGTCTTCCACGGCTCTCAAGGGAGACCTTGTTTTGAAGGGGGCTTCCCGCTTAGATGCCTTCAGCGGTTATCCTGTCCGCTCATAGCTACCCAGCACTGCCGTTGGCACGACAACTGGTCCACCAGTGGAGCGTTCACCCCGGTCCTCTCGTACTAGGGGCAACTCTTCTCAAGTCTCCTACACCCACGGCAGATAGGGACCGAACTGTCTCACGACGTTCTAAACCCAGCTCACGTACCTCTTTAAACGGCGAACAGCCGTACCCTTGGGACCTGCTCCAGCCCCAGGATGAGATGAGCCGACATCGAGGTGCCAAACGATGCCGTCGATATGGACTCTTGGGCATCATCAGCCTGTTATCCCCGGCGTACCTTTTATCCGTTGAGCGATGGCCCTTCCACTCGGGACCACCGGATCACTATGGCCGACTTTCGTCTCTGCTCGACTTGTCAGTCTTGCAGTCAGGCTGGCTTCTGCCATTGCACTCAACGAGCGATTTCCGACCGCTCTGAGCCAACCGTCGCGCGCCTCCGTTACGCTTTGGGAGGCGACCGCCCCAGTCAAACTACCCGCCACAGAAGGTCCCGGACCCGGATAACGGGCCGCGGTTAGACATCAAGAGTGCGAAGGGTGGTATCTCAAGGGAGGCTCCACCGGAACTGGCGTCCCGGTTTCAAAGCCCACCACCTATCCTGCACATCGCAATCCTGATGCCAGTCTGAAGCTGTAGTAAAGGTGCACGGGGTCTTTCCGTCTAACCGCGGGAAGTCTGCATCTTGACAGACAGTTCAATTTCGCTGAGTCCACATTTGAGACAGCGGGGAAGTCGTTACGCCATTCGTGCAGGTCGGAACTTACCCGACAAGGAATTTCGCTACCTTAGGACCGTTATAGTTACGGCCGCCGTTTACCGGGGCTTCAATTCGGAGCTTGCACTCCTCCTTTTAACCTTCCGGCACCGGGCAGGCGTCAGACCCTATACGTCGCCTTACGGCTTCGCAGAGCCCTGTGTTTTTAGTAAACAGTCGCCACCCCCTGGTTTGTGCCCCCCGCCAACAGTTGCCTGCCAACGGGGCCTCCTTCTCGCGAACTTACGGAGGTATTTTGCCGAGTTCCTTAAATGTGGTTCTCTCAAGCGCCTTGGTATTCTCTACCAGTCCACCTGTGTCGGTTTAGGGTACGGTCTGATGGAGGGCTATTTCCAGGAACCCCTAAGCAGCCCGTTCAATCCGATAAGAACGAACTACCCTCGGGATCCGTCACCATCTCCTGGCCCAGGAATATTAACCTGGTTCCCATCGACTACGCCTTTCGGCCTCGCCTTAGGGGCCGGCTTACCCTGCTCAGATTAGCTTTAAGCAGGAACCCTTGGACTTTCGGCGACAGGGTCTCTCACCCTGTTTGTCGCTACTCATGTCAACATTCTCGCTTCCGATCACTCCACCGGATGCCTTACAGCCCGGCTTCACAGTCAGCACCGATCCGACCAAGGCCGATCCGAGGATCGGCTAAAGTCGGAAGGTGCTATATCACGGAACGCTCCGCTACCACGCACATTGCTGTGCATCCTAAGCTTCGGCTCGTGGCTTGAGCCCCGTTACATCTTCGCCGCAGGACCTCTTATTTAGACCAGTGAGCTGTTACGCTATCTTTAAAGGATGGCTGCTTCTAAGCCAACCTCCTGGTTGTTTTGGAAGTCCCACATGCTTTCCCACTTAGCCACGAATTGGGGGCCTTAGCTGTAGGTCAGGGTTGTTTCCCTCTCCACGACGGACGTTAGCACCCGCCGTGTGTCTCCCGGATAGTACTCTACGGTATTCGGAGTTTGCTTAGGCTCAGTAAGTCTGTGGGACCCCATCACCCATGCAGTGCTCTACCCCCGCAGGCATTCGTCCGAGGCGCTACCTAAATAGCTTTCGCGGAGAACCAGCTATCTCCGAGTTTGATTGGCCTTTCACCCCTAGGCACAAGTCATCCCGACCTTTTTCAACAGGTGTGGGTTCGGACCTCCAGTAAGTGTTACCTTACCTTCATCCTGCTCATGCCTAGATCACTCGGTTTCGGGTCTGATCCCACGAACTCATGCGCCCATTTAAGACTCGCTTTCGCTGCGCCTACACCTAGCGGCTTAAGCTTGCTCGTGAGACCAAGTCGTTGACCCATTATACAAAAGGTACGCCGTCAGCTCTCGAGGAGCCTCCGACTGCTTGTAGGCGTCCGGTTTCAGGAACTGTTTCACTCCCCTCGTCGGGGTGCTTTTCACCTTTCCCTCACGGTACTGGTTCACTATCGGTCAGCAAGGAGTACTTAGCCTTCGAGGGTGGTCCCCCGATCTTCAGACAGGATTTCACGTGTCCCGCCCTACTTAATACGTCCCATCGAGCTTCCCATACGGGGCTGTCACCCGCTCTGGCCATGCTTTCCAGCATGTTCTGGTCACTCTCAAGGCTCGGCTGGTCCCCGTTCGCTCGCCGCTACTAGGGGAGTATCTGTTGATTTCCTTTCCTCCGGGTACTTAGATGTTTCAGTTCCCCGGGTTTGCTCTTAAAACCCTATGTATTCAGGTCTTAAGTACCTGTCTTATCCGATTATTGATACCCGAAGGTAACAATAACCGAATAT